>CAZDET010000021.1:17942-72989 GCA_964504335.1 uncultured Saprospiraceae bacterium | reverse complement strand
TTATTTTATTCAGGCTACCCTCTTCTTCGTCGGGAAAGTAGCTTTTCCTGTTGTTTGGTGCGAATCAATACTTGGGTAATTAGTTGATGGAATGCCAAAAAGCGACGATGCAACTGACTGTGCCGCGTGGGTCGTCCCAGGATGTTCTCAAATTCCTGGGCAGCCTTTCGGTAGTGCGGTAGACCGATCATGCTGAATTTTGGCTTCATCCGGTGTGCGATCCTGCGTGCTTCAGCGTACGATTTGGCCTTGATGGCCCGGTCCAATTCATCCAAGTCACCAGGAACCGTACGATTGAATATCTCTAGCAATTGAAAGAAATGCCCAAAGTCGTTTCCGTACAAGTCTTCTAAGGCTTTTTTGTCAAATACCTGATGAAGGCCGGTACGGCGGCTAAAGCTTCCCGTTTTGAAAGCAGTCATAAACAGTTGTTTAATTGAGGTGGGAAGAGCATTGCCCGCTACTGGAAGGGATCTAACCAACGGGTGGATAGTTGGTCAGAAAGACCAAGTTGTAAATGGCGGTGCCTAAAACTGGATGGGATAGATAAAGGCGGAATTGAGTGGAAAGCCTTTACAATTGCAATATTAAAAAACGATACCAGTATACACAAGTAATTAGCGGATTATCTTTAAAATTAACAGCTTGACAAGGTGGAGTCTATTACCTGGAAAAAAAATCCGGTTTTGGGAAAACAGGTTGAATGAAAATATATTGTAAGTATCTGATAATAAATGGATTAATTTGCTTAGCTAGGTTTGATTAATAAGCGGCACGGCTCTTGTATGAATGCAGTAGCAATCCCGGAACTATCCCATATTTAATCCAATCACATCCACGGACCATCCAATTAACCCATTTTGGGAAGTAATTTCTAAAACGGGGTACACTGGTACAAACATTTCCCATTATGGTTGGTAGAAACCGGAATACGGATCTGGCCTCCTGGTTAGATACCATTTCTTTTTCATTTAATACCCCACTGCATCTCATTCATTTGCTGGGAAGTGGGGCACCTCGGCCGGTAGTCGAGTCGGTATATAAGTTGGCGGAGATGCAATTATCCCGAGGGCACAAAGTGGCCGTCTGGCACTTGGGCTTCCGTGCGTGCTCGAGTTATTGTAAGCGAACCGTTCCAATCGTAGAATTTCCGCGCAAGCAGGATGGTTTTGGTATTGACGGCCACCTCAGGCGGGCATTAGATCGGCTACCCCAAGCCGCCCAAATCCATATCCACGGAACCTTCCAACTGGACTTTTCTTTTTTTGTGCAGCACCTGCGATTGGTTGATCGAAGTTACTGTTACACGCCTTACCATACATTGCTGGAGGGGGAGTGGAACTTCAGGGGGCAAGAAGTCCCATTTTCCGACCTCCGCCCCATCCATCGGTTCCTGGCAGGTGCTAAAGCGATTCAATTGATCGACCAATGGGAACACGAACAAATGGCATCATGGCACTCCTGTTCGCGGCATTACGTGATCCCTTCGGGTTGCCCGGCAATTGGCCTGGTTCAGGGCCGCAAGCGTTCGGGGCGGGGCCTGCTATTTGGGGCATTCTGCCAGCCGGATGTAGTGCGTTCCGGAATCGATTTGTTATTTGATGGATTTCAACGTTACCGGTTGGAAGGAGGTAGTGGTCGATTGCAGATGGCGTGTCGGCCGGCAGCATACGAAACAGTGCATCGATTGATTCGACAACGCTATTTAGAAGCCGCAGTTTTTCCAGCTATTCTTCCCGTGAATACGGGCATTCATTCCCTTCTTTCCTGGATCGACCTGTATATAGACACCCGACGGGCGGGGGGCATTACCGCCAACGCGCTCACGGCCGCCGCAATTGGGCTACCTCTGATGGTGAGTAGTCCTACGGCCCTGCCGTCCTTCATTAGTCGGTACGGAGCGGGAATTCCCTTACACGAAAACTCGGTAGAGGCGATCGCTGCTGCACTACATCGGTCGGAGGAACTCTTTTCGGAAGCGGCCTTACCCGTCTTGGGGGATAACGCCCGGCAGATGGTTCGGGAAGTATTTAATTGGTCGGACATCAGCGACCAGCTCGAAGTGCTTTACCGGTTGTAACCGCCCAGGGGTTCCCAAAACGAAAAGTACTTTCAGTTTTGGGAAAGCCATCAAAGAAATTGGCCCCAAATAGTACTAAATTCAAAGGGTTTCGATTTTTGGCACACAATTCGCAATTAAATAACCGAACGCACGAAATAATAAACAACAGCAAATACAACGGCAAAAGTGCCGGCTTTGATTTTGAATTTGACTGTTGGTTTGACGAATAAACAGAGCAATTTTTTCGCGTACACTAAGAGTGTTTGGCTTAGGGATTTTCAGGATCGGGGTTCCAAAAGTGGAACCACCGGTCCCTTTTAGCCAAGCCGCGAATGCTCAAAGAACAAAAACCGATTTGTTGTTAGGTGAAAAATGTTTGGCTTAGGGATTTTGTACCGGCCGGGCTCTTCGTGAGTCTGGTCGGCTTTTTTTATTTTGGCCCCAACTAGTCAAACAGTTATGAATACCTCCATCCACCGTCTAATCGTTGGCAGTTTGCTATTAGCCGCCTTTGCTTTATCCAGTTGCCAATCCGATTCAACATCCACCGCCGATCGATTCAGCGTTAGTTCTCCCGACGCCCGCATCCAGGTAGAAACCTGGTTGTCCGAAACGGGCCGACCGGCCTATCGGGTCCAATTTGCGGATCAAGCGCTTATCGATACGTCCTTCCTCGGATTCGAGTTCCGCGGGGCGGCACCGCTCCGCGAGGGCTTCCGCATTCTAACCTCGGAAAGCCGTACCATCGACGAGACCTGGCCGATGCCCTGGGGTGAATACAGCGAGGTGCGTAATCACGCCAACGAGCTGCGCCTGTCGCTGGCCGATAGCCTCGACCGCCGAATGGACTTGGTTTTCCGGGTATTTGACGACGGGTTGGGATTTCGCTATGAATTTCCGGAGCAAGAGGGTATGGATAGTGTATTCATCACGGCAGAGCTCACCGAGTTTGCGCTCACCTCCGATCCAACTTGCTGGTGGATACCTGGCGATTGGGATATCTACGAACACATCTACAACGAAACTGCCTTTAGCGCTATTGATGCGTTGAGTAAACGCGATCATCCGAATCTGGCACAGACCTACATCCCCGAAAATGCGGTCAATACGCCCATAACGATGAAGACCACCGACGGGGTGTACTTAAGTATCCACGAAGCCGCGCTTTATGACTATGCCGGTATGACCCTGCGCGTGAATAAGGAGGATCAGCGGTTTGAAAGTGCATTGGTCGCTTGGGCCGACGGTGATCTGGTGAAGCAGGCTGCTCCCTTTCAATCGCCCTGGCGCACCATTCAAATCGCCGACCGGGCCGGCGATCTGATTGAAAGTACGCTGATCCTGAATTTAAATGAACCGAATAAGCTGGAAAACACCGATTGGATCAAGCCGATGAAATACGCCGGCATCTGGTGGGAGATGCACCTTGGCGCTTCTACCTGGGAGCTTGCCAGCGGTCGCCACGGTGCCACTACCGAAAATGCCAAGCGATACATCGACTTTTGCGCAACCAACGACATTGAAGGCCTGCTAATTGAAGGCTGGAATACCGGATGGGAGCGTTGGATCGGTTTTGAAGACCGCGAGGGCGTCTTCGATTTCGTAACCCCCTACGAAGACTACGACATCGAGGAGGTCGTGCGCTACGGGAAGGAGAAAGGCGTGGATATTATCATGCACCACGAAACCTCGGCCGCGCCCCGCACCTACGAGCAGCAGCTCGATACGGCCTTCGCGCTGATGCAGCGGCTGGGCATGCACGCGGTTAAAACCGGTTACGTCGGCCCTATCATTCCGAAGGGCGAACGCCACCACGGACAATGGATGGTTCGCCATTACCAGAAAGTAGTGGAAAGGGCGGCCGACTATCAGGTGGCCATTGATGCCCACGAACCGATAAAAGCCACTGGCATCCGGCGGACGTGGCCCAACTTCATGACGCGGGAAGGATTGCGCGGTCAGGAATTCAACGCCTGGTCGAATGAGGGAGGTAATCCCGTCGACCACTTGCCCACGGTGGCCTTTACCCGCATGCTGGCGGGACCTATCGACTATACCCCCGGCGTTTTCAATCTGACGATGACACCCTACCGGCCGGACAATCGGGTGAAGCACACTTTGGCTCACGAGTTGGCTCTCTACACCGTTATTTATTCCCCTTTACAGATGGTATCCGATCTGCCGCAACATCTGGAAGGGCAGCCCGGCATGCAGTTCGTGCGCGATGTAGCCGTCGATTGGTCGGATACAAAAGTGCTCAATGGCGAGCCGAGCGATTTTGTAACGATCGCCCGCAAGGAACGCGATGGAGCTCGTTGGTTTCTCGGCAGTATCACTAATGAAGAAGCCCGCACCCTGAACGTCGCACTCGACTTCCTGGATGAGGGGGTGACCTACGAACTCACCCGCTACGAAGACGGCCCAGGGGCGGATTGGGAAACCAATCCTGGCGCTTTGACGATCGAGACCGAGCAGGTAACTGCATCGGATGAATTGACGCTTGACTTGGTACCTGGAGGCGGTGCGGCGATGCTATTCGTGCCAGTAGATTCCGAATAATTGACAACGGTTTAGTAAGCCAATTTTCGGCTACCAAATTTTCAGAAAGACGGAGAATTCCAGGTCTTTCCGAGAAATGTACAGGGTATGCCGATTGGGGTATAAGAGGTTGAGGCGTCGCCGAACGGTCTCTGTACCAACCCCTTCTTGTGTATCTTCAGGGGTCGACTGAGCAGGAACACTATTGCGTACCCGAAAATCAATGGATTGGCCTTCGACCTTTAAAAAAATGTCGACCCATCCGTCCTTCTGGTCTTGGATTTGGGAGTGTTTGAAGGCATTCTCGATAAATGGAAGGAGGACCATTGGAGCAATTTTCAGGTCGGCCACTTCCTCCGGCAGGTGGACGGTCACGTTGAGCCTTTCCGGGTCCTTTTGCAGTTGCAGGTCGATGTAGCTGCGCAGGAAGCGCAGTTCTTCCTTTAATTTGATTAGATCGGAACGAGAATCATAAAGCATGTGGCGTATTGGATGAGATGGTTTGAGCAATGATTCCGGAGACCTTTCCGACATTTTCCGCCCGCATTTGGTAGCAATTTGGGTGGTATGGCAGATACTACTAATAATGGGCGCTCAAAGATAAGGAAGAAATGACCGTACAAAAAATAAAAAAGTGACCCTAAAAGGTATATAGAGCCCGAAGATTACCGAAGTGCGGCTAGTGGTAGATCTAAAATGATCCACCAATGGCAGCGTAACAGTATGAAATTCGTTTTATCAGAGGTAGGCCGTTAATAAAATCTTAAATAAGCCGGATCTACCCCGTATTGCTTTAACTTAACTAGTCATTAAAAAATTGGACATGGCAAGATTTTCACTTCTCCTCGTTTTTGCCCTTGGGTTGTGGGTAGTTAGTTGCAACACTACTAGTAAATCAGGGAGCAGCCCCAATCCATTTGCTTACGACAATTACACGGATCTTACCCAGGTACTGCGCCAGCAGTTTGGCGTAGAGGTGAGAGGCCAGGGGCAAAATGCTACTGTATTCATCCGGGGAGGTTCTACCTCCATCCAGCAAAGTACGGAAGTATTATTTGTGCTCGACAAGATTACTCTGGGCAAAGGATTTTCCAACATATACGGTTCGGTAACCCCCCCGGACATCTCCCAGATTCGCGTACTTCGGGGGTTATCGGCCACCAATAAGTACGGTGAGCTGGGGTCCAACGGTGTCATCGAAATCTACACCAAGTCTTACAAGGGCCGAATCTAACCTACGTTGGATACGGGCTCTTCGAAGGTGATCTCCACCTGATTGCGCAGGAGGTCTTCCATCGTCTCCCGCTGACGGATGAGGTGGGCCTTTCCCTGATGGACTAATACTTCCGCCGGGCGGAAGCGGCTGTTGTAATTGCTGGCCATCATAGCGCAGTAGGCTCCCGCATTGTGCAGGCAAAGGATATCGCCTTCCCGCACTTCGTGGAGCTGGCGATTAATGCCGAAGGTATCGGTTTCGCAGATGTACCCAACAACGGTGTAGATGCGCTGCTTCCCACCGGGGTTGCTGATATTGACGATGTGGTGGTAGGAGTTGTAAAACATGGGCCGAATGAGGTGGTTTAGCCCGGAATCTACCCCCGCGAATACGGTGGCCGGCGTTGTTTTCACCACATTCACCCGCGCGAAGAAATAGCCTGCCTGGCTGACGAGAAACTTGCCCGGTTCGAACATGAGGCTCACTTCGCGGCCATACGATCGGCAAAATTCGTTAAAGCGTTCGGACAGGCGATCGCCGAATTGTTCGATATCAGTCGAAATATCATTCTCTCGGTAGGGAACCTTAAAACCAGAACCGAAATCGATATAGTCCAGGTCCGGGAAATCCTGAGCGGTGCGGAGCAAAATTTCTGCTGCCTGGAGGAATACCTCGGTGTCCAGAATATCTGATCCCGTATGCATGTGGATGCCTTCTACCCGCAATTGGAGAGCGTCGACGATTTTCAATACGTGGGGCATCTGATGAATGGAGATACCAAACTTGGAATCGATGTGCCCCACGCTGATCTTCGAGTTGCCGCCCGCCATGATATGCGGGTTAATACGTATACAGACAGGCGTATCGGGATGGCTGCTGCCCAATTGCTCGAGAATGGAAATATTGTCGATGTTGATCCGCACGCCGAGGGCCACTGCCTCTTCAATTTCTTCAATGCTTACGCAGTTGGGCGTGTAGAGAATGTCGCTTGGGGCAAACCCTGCTTTAAGGCCCATCTGCACTTCCTGGATAGACACCGTATCCAGCCCAGAGCCCCATTGTCTGAATAGCTTCAGAATGTTGACGTTGGTCAGTGCTTTGCAAGCGTAGTTAATGCGTAGCCGCGGTACATTGAACGCCCGAAGCATCCGGCGGTACTGCGCTTCCATCACGGCGCTATCGTACACATAAAGAGGTGCGCCGAAGCGTTCCACCAGCTCGAGCGGATCAACGCCACCTTTTAGCTGTGGTTGGTTGGGGTCGAGGAACATATCGATTTCTTCTGTGTAAAAAGACTACAAAAGTACGGGAAATTTTTCTTCAGTGGATTAGTAGTAAATGTCGTCGGGATTGCGGAGATAAAACGGCAGAATCCAGCCGATTCGCACCCCGACCAGCGCGTCAAACCGACGGTCGTTCAATGGCTGATTAAGGGCAAAATCCCATTCCCGTTGGTTGCTGGTAAATCCTTGCCAGGCCTCGATTCCAATGAAAAACCGGAGAGCGTTTTCGACATCGACCTGTTGGTATCCTACGAACTGGTAGAGAGCCGGGCCACTGGTTAACCGATCGTAGCCCTTTCGATAATCACCCACTAACTGATTGACCGTCCGCACAGGGTCATCCTGAATACGAATGCGGTGTTGCAGATAGCCACCGCCCACGCGCAGGGCAAGCCCCCGTCGGCGACTCGTATTTCCCAATGGGATCATTGTGCCAATGCGGGCGCCGAGGTAAAGCCCCCGCATGCGCAGTTGAATATCCGCGGGGCTGCGATCATTGCCGATGATGAAGCCATCGTCGGTGCGTAGTCTGGATAATACATCCTCCTCTACGGTCGTTCCGAAAAAGAAATTCCCCTGGAGGCCGAACTGAATCGGCCTGTCCTTCGGCAAAAAATCGAGTGCACCCGATACTGACCAGCTCCCGCCGAAGCGCTGGTCCAAATCGGCCAAGGGGAGTTGGGGGCCGTAGCCCAGTGAAACAAGCACGGCCGGGGGCTGGCCCCACATCGGCACATTCAGGCAAACCGCGAGGCAACAACACAGCCAAAATTTCGTAATCGTACGCATACGAGATAACTTTACCGCGCAAGGGATTTCATTAAATCAACATTTATGCCCCGCATTCTTATCACCGGCGCCGCCGGCTTTTTGGGTTCACATCTATGTGACCGCTTTCTGAAGGAAGGCTACCGCGTTGTCGGTATGGATAACCTCCTAACGGGAAACCTGGCCAACATCGAGCACCTTTTCAAACGAGAGGACTTCGAATACTACCATCACGACGTCACAAAGTTCGTTCACGTTCCCGGACCGATCGACTACATTCTGCACTTCGCCAGCCCGGCCAGCCCCATCGATTACCTAAAGATGCCCATTCAAACCCTGAAGGTTGGTGCACTAGGTACTCATAATTTGTTGGGTTTAGCTAAAGAGAAGAAAGCACGTATCCTCGTGGCTTCCACATCCGAAGTGTACGGCGATCCCTTGGTGCATCCTCAGCATGAGGAATACTGGGGCAATGTCAATCCGGTCGGGCCACGCGGTGTATACGACGAAGCGAAGCGTTTCCTGGAAGCCATCACGATGGCCTACCACAATTTCCACGGACTGGAAACGCGCATTATCCGCATCTTCAATACCTACGGCCCCCGGATGCGCACCGACGACGGACGGGTGCTGCCGGCCTTCTTCTCCCAGGCCATCCGCGGCGAAGGGCTCACCGTATTTGGTGACGGTTCCCAGACGCGCTCGTTCTGCTACGTCGATGATCTGGTGGAAGGCATTTACCGATTGCTGCTCAGCGATTACCACCTGCCGGTCAACATCGGAAATCCCGATGAGATCACCATCAAAGAATTCGGCGAAGAAGTATTGGAGCTGGTTGGTAATCCGGAAGCACACCTCATTTACAAAGAGCTGCCGGTAGACGATCCGAAAGTACGCAAACCCGATATCACCAAGGCCCGGGAAATTCTCGGCTGGGAGCCCAAAGTAAACCGGGCGGAGGGACTTAAGCGCACCTTTGAATACTTCCAAAAAACCGTGAGCGTTACAACTGCATGAGCAGTTATAATTCTACTATTCTCCTTACCGGGGGAGCTGGTTTTATCGGCTCCCACCTGGTGCGGCTTCTCGTAAAGCGCTATCCGAACTACCGGATCGTGAATATCGACAAGCTGACCTACGCGGGTAACCTGGAAAACCTTCGCGACGTCGAGGATGCCCCCAACTACGTGTTTCGCAAAGTAGACATTCAGCAGGCGGATGATTTACAGGCCGTATTTGACGAATTTTCCGTGGATGGGATTATTCACCTCGCTGCCGAATCTCATGTCGATCGATCGATTACCAACCCGACGGAGTTTATTCTGACCAATGTGTTGGGTACGGTTAATCTTCTGAACCTGGCCAAAGCACACTGGGCGGATAGCTTTGAGGGCAAGCGGTTTTACCACATCAGTACCGACGAGGTGTACGGATCGCTCGGCCCAACCGGGTTGTTCACGGAGGAAACGGCCTACGATCCCCGTTCGCCCTATTCGGCTTCCAAGGCAAGCAGCGATCATTTCGTACGGGCCTACCACCATACCTATGGGATGCCGGTAGTGATCAGCAATTGCTCCAATAATTACGGGCCGTATCAATTCCCCGAAAAGCTCTTGCCCTTGATGATCAATAACATCAAGGAGCAACGCCCTTTGCCAGTCTACGGCGACGGGCAGAATGTGCGCGACTGGCTATGGGTGGAAGACCATGCAGAAGCCATCGATCTCATCTACCACCAGGGGCGCGTAGGAGAGACCTACAACATCGGAGGCAACAACGAGCGCAAAAACCTCGATTTAATCGAGGCTCTTTGCGATATCATGGATGATTTGCTCGATCGCCCGGCCCATTCGAGCCGCCAACTCATCACCTTCGTCAAAGACCGGCCGGGGCACGATCGCCGCTACGCCATCGATGCGGCCAAGCTCAAGAATGAGCTCGGCTGGGAACCGACCGTTGGTGTGGAGGAAGGCCTTCGCCGAATGGCTCAGTGGTACCTCGACCATACCGATTGGCTCGCGCGGGTTACTTCCGGGGCCTACCGGGAGTATTACGAGGAGCAGTACCTTGTGCGGTAGCTATTTCGCCCTGCCGCCGGAAAGAAAATCCTGATACTCTTTTAATTCTCCCCACTTACTGTCTCTGGCGAGCGCCGCTTGCTGAGACCAGGTAGTTGGATCGGCGAGGCGATAGCGATCACCGGCTTCGCTTAGGATTTCTTTCAGGCGGTCGACTGGTGCATTGGCTAGTTCTGCCCAGGTATTAATGCCGTCATTTTTCAGCAATTGCTCGATTTTGGGACCGATGCCTTCTACGATTTTCAGATCGTTGGGGTCGGTGTTGTAGCCCAGCTGAGACATGGCCAGTTTTTGCACTTTCGAGCTGTTGTCACCGGTATTCTCCCCGTTTCTGCTGAGGTTTTTCTGGAAATTGACCAGTTCTTCCCACTGGCCTTCGCTAGCGAGCTTGGCCTGCTGCGACCAGGTCTCCGGGTTGGCAAGGCGATAGTTTGGTCCGGCTGCCTCCAGAATACCGGTCAGGGTGGCGGGATTGGCGTTGGCGAGTTGCTTCCAGGTGGTGATGCCGTTGTTTTTTAGCAAAGATTCAATTTTGGGGCCAATCCCCTCTACGATTTGTAGATTGTCTTCGCCAAACATGTCTGAGAAGTTCAGACCACCCAAAGCCGCAATACCCAATGCTGTTCCAGTGCCCGTACCTGCACCGGTATCGGTAGCGCCGCTATTGTCTGGAGCATTCGAAGTTGGGCTATCGTCGGTATCGTTTCCATCTTCCGGAGCATCCTCGGGTGTTTCAGAGCCTTCTTCCGCTTCCGCTTTCAGTCGGTTTAATTTGGTTTGCAAGACGACTTTATCGGCATCGCAGCGGCGCAGTGCCAGCTTGGCGTCTGCCAATTCTTTTTGGGCTTCTTCCAATTGGTATTTGACGGAGTTGAAATCGCTTTCGATTTTATTGCGCTCGTTGTGGTACTTGTCGCGCTCCTGGGTGAGTTTCTGTATTTGCTGGTCTTTCGAGCGGCAGAAAAGCAGCCAGTAAAGCAAGGCCCCCAGCAGAAAGGCAATGAACGAAAACAGCCACCACCAAAAGCAGTCAAGGCCGAAAGGAGCGCATTCGAGAAGTATGATATCGTACATGATGAATTTCTTGATAGGTTGGAATGAATGGGTTTACTCGGAGCCGGTAGCGGATTCGATCCGAATTTCGGCTCGTCGGTTATTTTGTTTACCCTCTTCGGTATCATTGGTGTCGACCGGTAGGGTTTCTCCGCGGGATTCCACCGAGATCCGATCGGAGGAAACGCCTTTTTCAGCCAGGGCGTCGCGAATCGCTTCGGCTCGCCGCATGCCCAATTGCTGATTGAAAGCTTCGCTTCCCTCATTGTCGGTATGGCCGATAATCCGGATGCGTTCGTTTTCCTGCAAACGTTCGGCAACGGATTCCAGGAAGGCTTCTGCCGTTGGATCGACGATGCGTTCGGTCGAGTTGGTGGGGAAGCGCACTAGAATACGCACAGGTTGGGCCTCCGCCGTGCCCGGAATATCCGTGGAAATCGTATCGATCTGGGTTGTTTCGGGTTGGCCGTCCGTTTCGGGGGCTGCCGGATCGAGGATACTCAATTGAACCCCTGGGAAGGTGGTCGTATCGGAAGGCATTTCACCTACCAGGTCCTGTGCGCGGACCTTGATGCGATCGGGCGGCAGATCACCTGCGAACAATCGTCGCACACTATCCGCTCGGGCGAAGCCCATGCTGACAAAGGTGTCGGGGGCTACCTCGTTTTCGTAGTACAGACCGGTAATTTGCAAAAGCCGATCGTTTCCTCTCAGGGAATTGATAATACTATCACGGAATTGGGTGAAATCATCACCTGCAATAGGTTGCGCGGAGCCAGCGCGGAACGTGATGGGGTACTGTGCTAAGTTTGAATCGGTTGAGATGGTGGTTGTGGCCGCCGAATCTCCTGTAGCCTGATCCTGACAGCAAGGCAGAATGGCGAGGAAATAGGCTGCGGCACTATAAATCAACCATATCACCAACATGATCAGTACTTTGACTGCTGTTGACATAGGATGAATGGATTTGGTGACCCTTCAAATGGCGGGAAGGCCATTACGGGTTGATTGGAGGGAAGATAGAAACTTTTTGGTCAAAATAGCCCTGGAAAACTCTTTGTATATTTGCGGAGTTTTTTAAAAACAAACGACTAGGAAACGACTACACCATGTTTGATAGCTTGAGCGATCGGTTGGAAGGTGCCTTTAAAACCCTCACTGGTGATAACAAACTGACGGAGATCAACGTCGCTCAGTCGATAAAAGAGATCCGGCGGGCGCTCGTAGCCGCCGACGTCAACTACAAGATTGCCAAAGAATTTACAGATAACATAAAGGAGAAGGCCCTCGGCACTGAGAACATCCTCAACGCAGTTAAGCCCGGGCAGCTCATGGTCAAGATCGTACAGGACGAACTGATCGACCTGATGGGGGGGACGGCCGAGGGAATCAATCTAAGTGGTGAGCCGACGGTTATATTGATTTCCGGTTTGCAGGGATCGGGTAAAACGACCTTCAGTGGTAAGTTGGCGCACTTTCTGAAAACAAAAAAGAAAAAGAAAGTGCTGCTCGTGGCGGGCGACGTTTACCGCCCCGCGGCAATCAATCAGCTTACGGTGCTGTCCGAACAGGTGGGAGCGGGTATCTACAAGGAAACCGAAAATAAAAACCCGGTTGAAATTGCGCTCAACGCAATTGCCCACGCGCAAGACGAAAAGTACGACGTCGTGCTCGTCGATACGGCCGGTCGCCTGTCAGTCGACGAGGAAATGATGCAGGAGATCGAGAATATTAAAAACGCGGTTTCCCCCAATGAGACGCTGTTTGTCGTCGACTCCATGACCGGTCAGGATGCGGTAAATACCGCCAAGGCCTTCAACGAACGCATCGATTTCGATGGGGTCGTGCTGACCAAACTGGACGGCGATACCCGCGGTGGTGCGGCCTTATCGATCAAGTACACGGTGGGCAAGCCCATCAAGTTTGTCAGCATGGGCGAACAGATGGATACGCTCGATGTGTTTTACCCCGAGCGGATGTCGCAACGCATCCTGGGCATGGGGGATATCGTGTCGTTTGTAGAGCGAGCGCAGGAACAATTTGACGAGAAGGAAGCAGCACGGCTCGAGAAGAAAATCAAACGCAATAAGTTTGACTTTGACGACTTCCTCGGGCAGCTCAACCAGCTGCGGCGCATGGGCGATTTGAAGAGCCTTATGAGCATGATTCCCGGCTTGAACAAGGTGACGAAGGACCTCGATATCGACGATAGCGCCTTCAGTCGGGTAGAAGCGATTATTCAATCCATGACACCCAACGAGCGGGGCAACCCCGAGTTACTCAAATCGCAGAGCCGGAAGAAGCGCATTGCCCGTGGCTGTGGCCAAACGATGGAAGACGTCAATCGGTTCATCAAGCAGTTCGAGCAAATGCGTCAGATGATGCATAAATTCAGTAAAAACCCCGCTATGCTGGGCGCCATGGGTGGCGCACCGGGTGGTGGACGCAAAATTCGACGCGGAAGGCGGCGATAATGAACAACCAAGCAATTCTTCTTACCCTGCTGCTTTGCCTGCCGGGTAGCGGTATATTGGCCCAACTAGCCTTCGGTGCCGATCCACTGCCAGCTTCCACCGAGGTGCGGAGTGATACCCTCTCCAACGGACTGGTCTACTACATTTTGCCCAATGCGCTGCCCGACAACCGGGCCGAGTTGCGCATGGTGGTGCGAGCCGGGTCGCTGCAGGAGACCGACCGGCAGCTGGGGGTCGCTCACTTTGTGGAACACCTGGCGTTTAACGGCACCCGGCACTTTGCCAAAAGCGAGCTGATCGATTTTATGGAACAGAGCGGCTCCCGCTTCGGAGCCGACGTCAATGCCTCCACCGGTTTTGATCGGACGATCTATGAACTGACCGTCCGAACGGATTCACAGGAGGTACTCGAAACGGGCCTTCTCGTTTTGGAAGACTGGGCCGATGGCGTGTTGTTCGATTCGGTGGAAATCGAAAAGGAGCGCGGGGTCGTCATTGCGGAGTGGCGTAGCCGGCTGGGCTATCAGGAACGCTTGCAGCGGCAAACGTTTCCGCATTTGTTCGAAGGAAGCCGATATGCGGTTCGTCTACCCATTGGTTCTCCCGAACTAATCGATACGGTGGACCGGGCCACGCTGTTGGATTACTATCAGGCCTGGTACCGTCCCGAACTTATGGCAGTGGTAGCAGTAGGTGACTTCGATCCGGCGTGGATGGAAGCCGAAATTCGTCGGCGCTTCGCACGGCTCTCCAATCGGCCCGATGCGCCCTTTCCCCAATCTTATCGCCTCGATTCGGCCGATCGGGAGCTGGTACTCTACGCTACCGATCCGGAGGCACCGTATACGCGATTTCAAGCAGCGTACGAACTGGAGGATGCGCAGGAAGTCCGCAATTGGTCGGACTTTCGCGAAGCATTGATCATACGTTTATACAATACCTTGCTCAACCGTCGGTTTGTCTCGTTGCTGGAACAAGATAATCCTCCGTTTACGTTTGCTGGTGCCAGCTACCGCCAATCCTTGGGCAAGCGGCGAGTGTTCGAGTTCAATATACTGACCGGTCCGGAGCAATTGCCGGAGGCACTGCAAGCAGTGACGACCGAAATTGGCCGCGCGGAACAACACGGCTTTTTGCCTGCCGAATTAGATCGGGCTAAGAGAGAACTTTTAGAGGACTACGAGCGGGAAGTTCGCGAACTTGACCGACGTCGCAGTGGCCCCCTGGCCTCCGAGCTCATCGGTGCTTACCTCCGTGAAAGCGAACCCTTGGATATTGAAAGGCTGACGGAGCAGTTGCCGCAGGTGCTCGAACGCATCGAGCTGACGGATATTCAGTCCATGACTGATCAATTTCGGCAGAGCAGACGCCGTTCATTCCTGGTCACTGGTCCTGATTCGGACCGGGATGCTTTTCCCGATAGTTCTTTACTGGTTGCGCGGATAGACTCTATGTTGGATCAGTCGCAAGAACCTTACCGCGAAAAGGCGATCGGCGAGCAAATCCCCGTTCCGGAATTGACGCCCGTCGGCTTCGCCCTGGTGCGGGAAGATACGATTCTCGGGCTGCGGGAATTTCAGTTGGAGAATGGCATTCGCATGGTGTTGTACCCCACTGAGCACCAGAAGGACCGCATTTTGGTGAGTGCCTTCCGGCCGGGAGGGAATAGTAGCTACCCGGATAGTTTGTACGCTACTTTTAGTGAAATGATGACGGTAGCAAGCCTTTCCGGTCTTGACACATTCAGCATGGCCGACCTGAACATCTTGCTCTCCGGCAAAGACATATCCGTGGAATTGGGTATCGGAGAATTGTACGATTTGGTAAGCGGTAATACGGCACAGCGGGATCTGGAGGATTTTTTCCGCTTGCTCTACCTGAAATTTTCGGCCACGGTTTTCGACTCCACGGCGCTGCGATCCTACCAGCGGCGCATGCAAGCGGTGTTGGAAAACCGGGCGGACAATCCCTTATTTCAGTTTGCCCAGTTCATGCGCCGCCTCCGGTACGATGACCATCCCCGCAGGAGAATTCGCGACCGTGAGGACTTTGAGCGCATCGATCTGGGTGCTGCCCGGCGGATATTCACTGAGCGCTTTGGGGATGCTTCTGATTTTGTGTTCTTGTTCGTCGGGAACATACCGGAAGCTCGTCTGCTGGAGCTGGGGCAAACGTATCTGGGAAATTTGCCGGTTTCGGATCGGGAAAACGCCTGGAAGGATGTCGGAGCTCCGTTACATGCCGGCTCGCTCGATACTACTTTCCTAGGGGGGCAAACGCCCCGGGCACAAGTGCATATCGATTGGCACGCAGCTTTCCCCTACCAGGATCGACAACAGCGATACGCCTTTGCCTCTCTTGTTGAACTACTGCGTCTGCGCTTGCGAGAGGTGTTGCGCGAAGAAGCCGGTGGTGTATACGGAGTCTCTGTGAGAGGGTCGACGTGGAAGGAACCCAGTGCCAACTATCGAATTCAACTCTCCTTTTCGGCGAACCCGGAGGATATTCCTACTCTGCTGGAACAAATGGACAGTACGTTGCAGCAATTGACGGTTGCCGATCAGATTGATTCCGTGGATATTGCCAAAATTCAGGCTACTCAACTGCAATCTTACCAAGACGGCAGGCAGCGTAACGGATACTGGTTGGGGCAACTCCGTGCACGCTACCAGTTAGGGCTTCCTCTATCCGGACTCTATCCCGAAGCCTTTCCGTCGATGGTCGAAACTCTGGATCGGAATCTGCTAGCGGAAGCAGCTGGTCGATACATAAATAAAGGTACGAGGCTCCAGTTTATTCAACTACCGGAGCAATCGGATTCCAACTAATTGCTACTGCTGATTAGTCAGCATTTCGATGGCTCGTGCGGGCTGAATCATGCGGCCGGTTTCCTCGCCGCTGTTCAGTGGACGGCCAGTGCGGTGCAGGATGGCATGCACTTCTTCTGTGGTTAGGCTTGGGTCAATTGCTTTCAAAATACCTACCAAACCGCTCACAAATGGAGCTGCCATAGAAGTGCCGCTGAAAGATTTGTACTGATCGCCCGGAACAGTGCTGTAGATATTGACTCCCGGTGCGGCGATACCCATCTCAATATTGTTCACCTTGTTGGAAAAGGCCGCCCGTTGCAATCGTTCGTCGATAGCACTTACGCCGATAATCCCTTTGGCATTGACGGGGCTGAAATCCTTGGCATCGCGGTTGGAGTTGCCGGCGGAGGCTACTACGATGCAACCTTTTTTATGCGCGTAGCGCACGGTTTTTTCGTAGGCACGCTGTTTGGATTGGCTGGAAAATCCACCCAGCGACATCGACAAGACGGTTGCCCCTCCATCAACGGCTTCGATCATTCCATTGATGATGGACTTTTGGGTGCCCATGCCGTTGGCACTGAGTACTTTAACACTCGATACCTGAACAAAAGCACCATCGAAATTGAGCGATGCAATGCCCGTTTGATTATTGGTCACGGCACTGGCGATACCTGCACAATGAGTGCCGTGGCGATGGGGATCATTGTCGTAGCGGGAGCGGATGGATTTGAAATTATCCGACAGGTCTTCGTGCTTGCTGTCTACGCCCGTATCGAGAATCACTACTAATGATTGTTTCTTTGGTTTGATATCGGATAGAACGCGATAGTAATGGTCCATTTCCAATACTTCGAAGGCCCATTGTTGCGCGATGTCAGGATCGTTGGCATATACCGACCGTCCCCGTCGCTGGGGAGTGGCGGGTAGCGGTAGATCGAGCACAATTGACTCATTGGGCTCCACCCAATCGAATAAGGCTGCCTGTAGCAGGGATTGTTCTAATTCTTGTAGCTCCTCTTTGGAAAGCTGATTAGGTACGTTGAGGGTGTAGTAATCATCCAATTCGGTTACTTCCTCCCATTCGGGAAAAAAAGCCCGGCTGACGGAATATCCACGCTGAAAAGCCCAGGCGTTAAGGTCGGATACTTCGTAGGTCGGATTCAATTCTACCAGAAATTCGCCGTCCTTATCCAGCTCCTGGTACTGGGAGGGCTGATGGCTGACGGCAGGTGCGTACCGCGCCACGTCAAGCGGGATGTGCTCACGCAGGAAGTAAGCCAGCCCCATCAGAAGGAGCAGGATGGCTACCCAGATTGGAATGCGCCGTCCGATTCCGAATCCAAACCCGAAGATGAACCCGGCACCCGCGAGAATGGCGAGATCCCGAGCCGCGAGCACCAGGCGAACTTCCAGGGCGTTTTCCGCGGTGATGGGACTGAGGAACAGCAACGGAAGCAAAGCGGCTAGTCCCGCAATTGTGACAAACCGAAAAATCCTGGCTTCCGGACGGTTGGTATTGGCAAACCAAAGCCCGAGGCCGAGTAGGGTGGTGTAGAAGGCTAGGTTATACAACGTGAACATCATAACTCGACAAACTTTTTCTGAATATACGCAATTGCCGGTGCAGTTGCTACCTTTCTTATATATTCAACCCTGCGCAAGATCGATTGTTTCAATGGAGAAGCCGTCTAACGTGAAGTCCACGAGACGGTTTTTGAATTGAAAAAAGTGCTATTATCATGGAAAGAAACGGTATTCCCATTCATAAATGCATCATTATTGGTTCCGGTCCCGCGGGATACACTGCAGCCATTTACGCTGCACGCGCCAATCTGGCGCCCGTTCTTTACACGGGATCTCAACCGGGTGGTCAGTTGGTAATCACTACCGATGTGGAAAACTTCCCCGGATATCCGGATGGGATCATGGGGCCGGAAATGATGGAAGACCTGCGCAAGCAGGCCGAACGGTTTGGGACTAAAATTCACTACGAGCAGATCGAAAAAGTCGACTTTACCGGTCCGGTACACAAACTCTGGACGGGTGGCGGCGAAGAGATCCACGCCCATTCCGTGATTATTTCCACGGGGGCCAGCGCGAAATGGCTGGGGCTGGAGTCCGAAAAGCGCCTGTCGTTGGGCGGAGGGGTAAGTGCCTGTGCCGTTTGTGACGGGTTCTTTTTCCGAGGTCAGGAAGTGGCCATCGTCGGTGGCGGCGATACGGCTGCAGAAGAAGCCCTTTATCTGTCGAAGATGTGTCCGAAAGTACACATGCTGGTCCGGAGAGACGAGCTGCGTGCATCGGCCATCATGCAGGATCGGCTGATGAATACCGGCAACGTCCAAATTTACTGGAACACGGAGGCGCAGGAAATTCTGGGGGAGAAAGAAGTAGAAGGAGTGCGGGTGGTCAATAACAAAACGCAAAAGGCCACTACCATTCCGATCAAAGGGTTCTTCGTGGCGATCGGACACAAGCCGAATACCCAAATCTTTGAGCCTTACCTCGATATGGACGAAACGGGCTACATTGTCACCCAGTGCCGCAACACCCACACCAACCGCAAGGGGGTCTTTGCCAGTGGGGATGCCCAGGACAAAAACTACCGCCAGGCGATCACGGCTGCCGGAACCGGCTGCATGGCCGCTATGGATGCGGAGCGCTATCTGGCCGAGGAAGGAATTGTATAATGCTCGATTGGCTCAACATCCGATCGGTTTTTCGCGTACCACCTGTATACCTTTGCGTCTAATCAAAAACCAGCTTGACAAATGGCCACAGCAACCAAAACCAGGTTTCGCCCCGGCGTACTGCACGGCGATGAAGTAACCGAATTGCTCAACTACGCCAACGAACACAACTTCGCCTTACCCGCCGTCAACGTAGTGGGTACGAATTCCGTAAATGCTGTCCTGGAAACGGCACGAGAGGTGAATAGTCCTGTCATTATTCAGTTCTCCAACGGCGGGGCGAATTTCTTTGCCGGAAAGGGGTTGCCCAACGACAACCAGCGCACCGCCATTCTCGGTGCAATTAGCGGAGCGACTCACGTACACACACTGGCAGCAGATTACGGGGTTCCCGTTATTCTGCACACCGACCACTGCGCGCGGAAAATCATCGCCTGGGTCGAAGGCCTGATCGAAGCGGGCGAGCGCTTCTTCGAATCGCGGGGCTATCCGCTGTACAGTTCGCACATGCTCGATCTGAGCGAGGAGCCGCTCGAGGAAAACGTAGAGACTTGCGTACAATTTCTGGAGCGCATGGATAAAATCGGCATGACTCTGGAAATGGAACTCGGCGTAACTGGTGGTGAAGAGGACGGCGTCGACAATACCGATGTCGACAGTTCCCGACTTTACACCCAACCGGAAGAGGTGGCTTATGCTTACGAAAAGCTGTCGGCGGTTAGCAAGCGCTTCACCGTAGCGGCGGCCTTTGGAAACGTGCACGGGGTATACAAGCCCGGCAATGTGGAGCTGAAGCCCATCATCCTGAAGAATTCGCAAGAGCATCTCCGCGAAAAGTACGGTATTGAGGAGGCCACTCCGATCAACTTTGTCTTCCACGGAGGTTCTGGTTCTTCACAGGAGGAAATTCGGGAAGCCATCGGTTACGGTGCGGTAAAAATGAATATCGATACCGATATGCAGTGGGCCTTCTGGTCGGGCGTGCGCGATTACCACAACGAGCACGTCGAATACCTCAAAACCCAGATCGGCAACCCCGACGGAGAAGACAAGCCAAACAAGAAGTACTACGATCCGCGCAAATGGCTACGCGAAGCCGAGCAGCATTTCGTGAAGCGCCTCAAGCAAGCCTTCGAGGATCTGAATTGCATCGATCGAAATAGTTAAAACATCGCTACTATTACGGCACATTTTCCACTTACCAAGTACAGTCATGGTGCAGGTTGCGGTTGTAAGATCGCTCCGCAGGTTCTGGATCGCATCCTGGTAAAAGGATTTCAGCACCCCGCCTTTGCTCAGTTGCTGGTGGGCAATGAAGATCGAGACGATGCGGCGGTTTACGACCAGGGAGATGGAACGGCCATTATTTCCACCACCGATTTTTTCATGCCCATCGTGGACGACGCCGAAACCTTCGGTCGGATCGCAGCGGTGAATGCCATCAGCGATATCTACGCCATGGGAGGAACTCCTTTGCTGGCAATTGCCATCTTGGGCTGGCCGGTTGAAAAGATTCCGCCGGAAATAGCTAATCAGGTAGTGGAAGGCGGTCGAAAAGCCTGTTTGGAGGCCGGCATTCCGCTGGCCGGCGGGCATTCGATTGATAGCCCCGAGCCCATATTCGGCCTGGCCGTGACCGGGAAAGTGGCGATCGATCAGCTCAAGCGCAATGGCGGGGCGCAAGTGGGCGATCTGCTGTACCTAACCAAACCGTTAGGTGTGGGCATTTTGTCTACTGCACAAAAAAAAGGCCTGCTGGCATCCGAAGATGCCCAGCTCGCCATTGCCAGCATGACCCAGCTCAACAGCGTAGGAGAGCGCCTCGCCCAACGCTCCGAACTCGGAGTGCGGGCGATGACCGATGTGACGGGCTTCGGGCTATTGGGCCACTTGTCGGAAATGTGTGCGGCGAGCGGCACGAGTGCCGAAATCCACTTCGGGCAGATTCCGCTCTTGCGCCCCGACCGATTGGATTTCTATCTTCAAGAGGGAAGTATTCCTGGAGGAACGAAGCGCAACTTTGCCAGCTATGGCCATTTGGTCGGCCCGATGCCCGATCGGGTGAAATGGTTGTTGTGCGACCCCCAAACCAGCGGGGGGCTATTGGTAGCCGTGGATCCGGCAAAGCAAGCTGTTTTTGAAGCCTTCTTTCGGGAAGACCAATCCGGTCCGCTTCATCCTATCGGACGAATGGTAGGCCAAGCGGATCATCGGATCGCCGTGTTAACAGACCATTCCGTTGTATGATATTCAGGCAACTAGGTTTTTATTTTGGAATCGGATTCAGCCTTTTCACCTTGGTGGGGGAGATGGCAGCACAGAAGCCCATCGTGAGTGTGTTGGGGGGCTACCATCTGTACGAAGGGGAAAACGCGTTGCTCAGCCTACAACTGGAAGATATTCAAATGCCCCAACGGCAACGGGAATTGAAGGCACTCCAGACACGGTTGCTGGAATTTCGACCCTCTAAAGTAGTGCTGGCCATCCCCTTCGAGGATTCCGTTTGGACAACCGTCAATTATGTGAAATACTTCTACGGGTCGCTCGGAAAAAACGCCGGACATGATGCGGACCGCTACCTGCCATCCGAAGTCGTTCAAGTGGGGTATCCGCTGGCCCGGCAATCCGGGCACCGGCAGGTATACGGTATCCTGGGGGAATTGCAGTTTCATACCGATTCCATTCAGTATCTGTTAGCTGATTCGACCGTCACGGGAGCCGGGGAGTTGCGTGCGTTCCTGACCGAACGCCAGTCGCTACTGGATAGCCTGACTACCCAGCCGCTCGCCGATCTCCTGGAATACCTGAATACAGATGCCTTTCAGCAACAAATTCACGAACCACTCCTTTTCGAGCAACTCCTCAGTCTCGAAACCGGATCGGATGCGATTGGCTTGCGAGAGGCGGCTAATTGGTACGCCGATAACCTGCAGCTATTCGATAACCTCATACCGCTCGTTGAATCGGGAGACCGCGTTTTAGTAATCATCGGCGCGGGCCACCGTTCGGTACTGGTAGATTTCGTACAGTCGCGGAACGACTGGGAATACTTCGATATCAACTCGCTGCTTTTCGAACGATAATACCTCCGGCCAACTTTACCCTTTCTGGAGAAAATTCCGTCGGATGCGGCTCAGCGATTGCGGCGTGATTTTGAGATAGGAGGCAATATATTGCTGCGGTACCCGCAGTGCCAGATCGGGGTACCTTCGGATGAATTCCCGGTATTTATCGGCCGCGGAGCCGTAATTCAGAAAGTCGTTGTCTTTGATCTTGCCCAGCAGCGTGGCTTCCGTCAGGCTTTTCATCAGGATGTAGAGATTGGGAATCTGTTCGCTGAGTCGATTCCAGGCACTTTTGGAAATGGTGTATAGCCGGGTAGGGACGACCGCCTGAAGACTCGTTTCGCTCGGTTGATGATTGTAATAACTTTCCAAATCGACCGCGAATTGATGGGCGCGCAGAAAGTACTTGGTCACTTCCTGCCCATCGAAGCCAATGGAGTAGACCCGGATGATTCCCTCGTCTACAAAACCGATTTCTCTGGAAATGCTGCCAATTGAGAGGAAGTCTTCTCCGGAAGCCAACTGACGGCATTGATACGCCCGGAGTGCCAGTTCGAGGTGCTCTTCGGCGAGGATACCACCGAAGCGGAGGGTTTCGCGCAACTTATCCATAGCGTTTATTTTACAATTCCCAATTCGAGCACGCTTTCCGCGCAAGCTAATACGGCTTCCCGGGGTGAGCGGGGCTCCCAGTCTAATACGTTTTTGGCCTTGCTGTTATTGAGTTTGCGCTCTTCTTCCAAATCGATTAGAATCGGCTTGAGGGATGTTTCGAAATTGGAGATTAACCGAACCATAAAGTTGGGTAGTGTGCCCGTGGGAATGCGGCGATCCGGGTAGGCTTCCTTCAAAATGCGGGCTACGTCTTGAAAAGTTAAAAAACCTGCGGTCCCCGCAAAACGCTGATTGGCGGCTTCCGGCCGTTCCATGGCCCGAATAAGCAGGTCGGCTACCGAGCGTACGTCCACGGTATCAAATCCTATTTTGGGAACGGCGGGCATGCTGCCTTCCAGAGGTTTAACTACGATATTGGCACTAGTTCCGAAGTCCTTTTCCAACACGGGGCCGAGGATGGCACCGGGGCACACAGTCGCCAGTTCCAGCCCGTTGGGATGCTGCTGTACGAATTCCCAGGCAGCGCGTTCGGCTCTGGTTTTACTGCGAAAATAGGGGGTGGTATCCGACCGGTTACTTGTGTCGGTCCAGTCATTCTCGTCGTAGGTTCCGCTGCGCTGCCCCTTCGGCTTGCCGTAAACGATGGCACCGGAGGATGAGGTGAGCACGACGCGCTTTACCCCATTGTCGGCGGCAGCCCGGAGCACGGCAAGCGTACCGTTTATGGCCGGCTTAATTAGATCTTCTTCCCGCTTTGGCAGCACGCGAGGGAAAGGAGAGGCAATGTGCTGTACGTAGGTAACATTCTGGCAGAGTTCCTGCCATACCGAGGCGTCGTCATTCAAATCTGCTTCTGCAAAAGAAAGGCGGTCTATTTGGGAGGTGTGCCGGGCAATTACTTCCCGAATCTGCCCGGCACGCTCCATAGAGCGAAGGGTGCCAATTACTTCATAGCCTTTTTCTAATAATTGAATGGTTGTGTGGGAGCCCAGGAAACCCGTCACCCCCGTCAGTAGTACCCTTGATCCTTGATTCATCATTTAGCCATTTTACATGGCAAAGGTACTGAGGGTAAAAAAAGAACGACTTACCATTTGGTAAGAACTGCTCCCTACTTCATACCGACTGATCGCTTCTGAACAGCGCGGTTAAGCATTTCCATTCGGAGCGGTTTTTCGCATATACCGACCGCATCACGGTATGCATGAACCAGTGAGCGGTGAGCATCCGTGACCTGACCGGTAACAATAAGAACCACCGGCCGGTAGGGGGCGTTGAAGTGCGTTCTGGCCATTCGGTCCATGAATTGCCAACCGCTCATGCCCGGTAAGAGAAGATCCAAAAGAATGAGGGTTGGAGGATTGGAGAGGTGCTTTTCCAGATAGGTCCAGGCATCTTCTCCAGAAGCCAGTTCCACAATTTTATTGAATCGCCTGGATTCTTCCAATACCATCCGGTGGTGAAATGAAGTAGCAGAATCGTCTTCGATTACCAATGCTTCCTGAAATTCGTGCCGCATCTTCCTCGATGAATTTTATGGTCTACAAAGGATTGTACCCACCTGTAAACAGGATGGGCTGGGGGTTAAATCATTTCATGGACACGATATGAAATACAATAGGGCCAGGCGGCGATCAGAATAGGACGTACATTGGATGAGTAGAAAATAGAGATGGCTTGATCCCATCTGCAATTGCGGCAATATACGAATTCATATATGTTCAGTTACATTTATCGGCATTAAATCGGCCGGGAACGGAGAAAATCAGCGAGGGAGTGGGGATCATGAAAATAATCCTACCGAATTAGTTGAACTACTAAAGGATTAGTAGTATGTTTGTACTAATCAATTAGTAGTTATGCAGCAACTCGGCAAACGCGAAGCCCAGATCATGCAGGCCATCTGGCAATTAGAGCACGCGTTCATCAGGGACATTATCGAATTACTACCCGATCCGAAACCGCATTACAACACGGTTTCAACCATGGTCAAAATCCTGGAGGAAAAGGGATTTGTGACTCACGAATCGCTGGGTAATGCCTACCGGTACCGGCCGCTCATTCGCAAAGAAGACTATCAGGGAGAAATCGTCGATGACCTCGTGCGCGGCTATTTTGATAATTCACCCATGAAGCTCGTCAACTTCTTTGCCCGCGAACAGAAGCTCGACCCTGAAGACCTGGAGCGGCTCATTCGAAAAATCAAAGAGGATCGCTCATGAATTATTTGTTGCATGTGGCTCTGCTAATTAGCGGTTGCTTTTTGTACTATCGGTTTGTCTTGCGGAGCGAAACTAACTTCCAGATCAACCGATGGCTACTCCTGTGCTGTCTGATTGGGGCCTTTCTATTGCCCCTGCTGAAAGTGCCGGAAGCGTGGTCGGCACGCCCCTTACCGGTGGCATTGCCAGACTTGTCGGTGGTTGCCGCCTCAACCTCAGAACTACCCATGCCGGTGGCAGAGCTGCCACCACCAGTTAAACCCGTCGAGCCTATGCTTCCGGGTACGGCACTTCCTGCCGATCAACCGCCCATCTGGCAACAGATGGATTGGTGGACGTTGTTGTTTTGGCTGTACTGGACCGGGGTAGGTCTTTTCAGTGTCCATTTCGTGATTCAATTGGGGATCATTCTTTTTCGAGTTGTTCGCTTCCCGAATTACGCATTGGGTGGCTTCCGAATTGTGGAATTAAACCACCCCGTCGCTCCCCACTCCTTCTGGAATCGCATATTTCTTTATCCGGCTCAGTACGACTCCGACACCTTTCATCGAATCGTGCAGCACGAACGGATTCATTTGAGGCAGCGGCATACCTTCGATATTTTATTGGCTGAGCTCTTGCTGATCGTTCAATGGTTCAATCCGTTTGCGTGGTGGCTGCGGTCGGCAATTGAACACAACCTGGAGTTTCTCACCGACGCAGAGATGCTCCGTTCCGGAACCGATCGGGTCGCCTACCAATTGAGTTTGGTTAAGGTAGCGGCCCCTAATCACCCGGACGGATTAGCTTCCAATTACAATCAATCATTCCTCGAAAAACGCATTAACATGATGAACGCAAAGCGATCCTCGGCTCGCACCGCCTGGAAGTACCTGGCGCTTCTTCCACTCATTTTCTTTTCGGTATTGCAGTTGAATGCCGTTCAGACTGCGCAATCAGAACCATCCCAAGTCAACCCGGAACCCACTCCGATCGTTGCTCCTAATCCAACGCCCTATCCTTCTGAGGAGGTACGAGTCGAGTTAGCCCCGAAGCAAATGGAGGCTCCGGTAGCCATTCCTACGTTCATTGATCCGGCTCTACTAAGTGCCGAAAGCCGTACCTGGTCGGCTACAATCGAAGGAAACCAAGTCTGTTTCCATCTGCAAATCAAGGATGATAACAACAATCACTACATGACCACCGATCACTGCTTCGAGCGGTCGGAGCTTTCGGAGTTGCCCCGCAATGCGATTGGTACGTTTTTCGTAGAACGCGAAGCCGGAAAATTGGAGTTTCGCGGCATTTTTGACGGAGAAGAAGGAGCTGGCACCTTCACCTTTAAGCCAAATCAGGATTTTATTAGCTCCCTGAACGCGGAAGGATACCGGGATATTGATCCCAACGAAGTCCTTTTTCTATTTCTCACCGATATCAATGCGGATTATATCCAATATGTAAAATCCGAAGGCTACAATCCCTCCACCAGGCAATTGGTGGAGTTAGCCATCTTTGATTTTAACCGGGTGCAACTCGAAAAGACCCTCGATGAACTTCAGGGGTTGGGATACGACAAGCCGGGGCTCAAGCGCCTTATTGCCTTGCGGATACACAAGGTAGACGGCGATTACATCCAGGAATTGCAGCGAGCGGGATTTGAGGATTTATCGCTGGAAGAGGCGGTGCAGGCCAAAATTCACGGACTCAACCCAGAGCGGCTGGCTGACTTTCGGGCGAGCGGCTTCGATCAATTGACCTTTCAAAATGCACTACAGCTTTCCATTCACGGGGTAAGTGCGGACTACGTGAAAATGCTCAACTCCTACGGATTCGCCAACCTATCGGCTCAGAAAGCGGTTCAGGCACGCATCCATGGGGTGGATAAAGAGCGCCTCGAAGACCTCGGTCGGGAGGGGCTGCCTACAAACAGTCTCGAACAGGTTATTCAGCTTGGTATTCACAACGTCGACGGTGCCTTTATCCAGGGATTGCGCGATGCGGGTTACACCGATCTGGGGGTAGAGGAGTACATACAGGCCAGTATTTTTAATATCAATCCGAGCTTCATCGAACAATATCAGGATCTCGGGTTGGGAGATATCGAATTTGAAGAGCTCAAGGCCTTGCACATTCACCATGTTACGCCCGAGTTTATTCGCCAAAACCGGGAGCGAGGAGAAAGTGTCCAGGACTTCATCAAATTGAAGATTCACGGAGGCTGGAATAAGAACTAAAGTTGCGTTAGCGGAGCGGCTCTTTGACTCGCGTCGAAGGGCCGTTGCCTTTGCCTACATTTCTTCAGATAAGGATATACGATCCAAATAGATGTTTTTCATGATTTGAAGATCAATCAACACCTTTATCTATAAGGTGCGGATAATAGGGTTGCATTACTCTTTTAGGTGTCCTGTCCACTTTAAAGATTCCCCAATGCTTTTCAGGTTCAAGTTCGTCAGGCGAACCTTTCCAGGGTTCATCGAAGGCCTCGAATAAAAAGGTGATGATACCTTCCTCCGTGCTCCATTTTAGTAAGTCATGGTAGTAAGTTTCCTGAAGCTCCTCACCGGTATTCTCGGGGTCGATCCCCCTGCCGTTTGAGTTGGTTGTCCAGCCGGCTTCGGTGATCATAACGGGCTTGTGGGGATATTCGTTGGCTACGCTGTAATAATTTTGTTTCGTGTATTCTAATGCTTCGTGAATTGATTTGTATTCCCAAACCGGGTACGTATGAATGGATAAGAAATCAAGCTCGTCTACAAGTGGTGCTAACTTGGAGTGCCATGGCACGTAATTTTCGCAGAAAGTAACCGGTTGTTTAGCTCCTTTTTTTACCATGCGGGCATATTCAATTACGGAATCAACTGAAACAAGATGATCTGTCCAGTCAACGGTAGCTTCATTCCCCACGGAAAGGGCAAAACCAATGTCCGGATATTGATTCGCTAGTTTTATCAACTTATTAACTTCGGCGATGTTTTTGTCCCGATTTTGTTTCAACACTTCTTCTGGATAAACACCGCCCCACGGGCAATCGAAATTATTCATCTCGGCGGTAATGTAGGCCCCAAGCATTACTCGGAAGTCCAACTTTTCCCTGCGGATAACCTCCAAAACGGTTTCAGCGTGCTGGCTGCAATCGTACAAACGAAGGTATTTCCAGCGCCCGTGTAAGATCAACAAGTCTTCTTTTACCTGATCGTAGCTAGGGTACGTTTCTGTATTGGGACTTTGCCCGTCTCTATATCCCGAATAACAAATGGCTGCTCCAAAATCGAGATTTATGGCTTCGTAGCGGTTCATCCGGTGTCTCTAAAGTTCGGTGTATTTTAGATTACCGTCTTTGTCCCAGAGGCCCCAATAGGCACCAACGTCTCCTTCGTCATCAACTTTCCACAATTCATCAAAGCTGGAAAAATACATCACCGCGATATTATCGGCCTTGCTCCACTGTTGAGTGTTGATGAAATACTTCATTGCATTTTCGACAGATGGTTCGGATGATTTGAAATTAGTGCCTCGGCTTGGCCAACCCGTCTCGCTGATAATTACCTTTTTTCCATTACCTGCACTGGCAGCTATTTGGTGCATGTTTTTCATGTAAGGTAAGGAATAGTCGATGTGGCAACCTTCCCAAAAAGGGTAGCAGTTGGCAAAAATCACGTCACACGCTTCGGTGAGTGCAGGGCGGTTTTTAAATTCGTAGTAGGCATCCACATATCCTACCTCCTGGCCCGGCAATTGCGCCTTAACGCGGTAAATGTATTCCAGCAATTCCTCCTCCGTCAATTCTTCTCGGTACAACACTTCATTTCCTACCGCTACCAGATCGGCATTGCCGGCTTTGGCTACCTCAACGAGGTTATTAATCTCTGTTTCGTTCAGCTGTTTATTATCGCTCAACCAGGCGCCTACCATCACTTTCAAACCATGCTCTTTGGCAATGGCCGGTATGAGTTCGTTGCCATCCGTACACGAAAAGGTGCGCACCCACTTTACATAGGGCTTCATTATTTCAATTCGCGCCCTGATTTGCGCTTCGCTGATTACAGAGCCCGGGGCTTGACCTTCCACGTAGGCACTAAAACAGATTCCATGAATGCCGCTCTTCAAGTAGTTACCAAACAGGGAGGATAGTTCTTCTGGAGACATGTCAGCGGAGCTCACTCCGGCAAGCGACATGATATATTCACTTCGTAATGACATCGGATTGTTATGTTAGATTTGATTCAAACACGGGTTTACCAGTGTCATAAGAGCGTAGGTGTTTTTCCAGGCGGAATGTACTACTTTTTGTGAATACCTCTAGTGCACTTGTGGCATTATAGCGATTGTCATGTACAGGCACAATTTTCAAATAGCCCTTACTTATGCTCCAATTTTCTCAATAGAGAATCGCTAGTTTCCTCAAGTGTAATCGAGTTGTTTCCTTGTTCGGCGAAAAAATCATTGGATCCAACAAAAAGCCTCAATCCACCAACAACCGCCGCTTGCGTTCCTGTGCCTGTTCGAGGTAGAGGTCACCGAAGGTTACGGTGACGGTGATGTTGCCGTAGCGTTCTTCTGTGGGGCGGATTTGGATGCGCCGCACTTCGGGGGTGCTTTCGAGGTCGATGGTGCGAATGTCGGGGGGCACCTGGAGGTCACCGTGGGAGGTGGTGAGCAGGTAGCCGAAGTTAAGTCCCTTGGATTGGATGAGGTGGACTTCCGACTTATCGGCGTTGACCTGTAGGCCGGTTAAATCCATATTTGGAGCCAAGCGGAGCACACCGTACTGGGCATTAATGGTGTAAGACCCGCCGATGTCTTCGAGGGTGATATCCGAACGTCGGGCGTTGATGGTTACGTTGCCATCGATGTGTTCGCCGAGGATGTCTCCGAAGCGGGTGCGAATATCGAGTAGGCCTTCGACGTTGTTGATGTTAATCTGGCTATACTCGCCAATGACGCGCAGGCGGTTGCGCAAGTTGCTGATGTTGGCGATGCCGAAGTGGTTCTTTACATATACCGGGCACTCTTCCGGCAGTGTGATGTAGTAGTGAATGATGAGTTGCGATTGGGCGGTCTTGGATTTATCCTTGCGGTAATTGCGCAAGTAAATTTTATTTTTGACGCGCTCGGCGACGAAGGCCAGGTTTTCCAATTCGGCTTTTGCCGTTTCTAATGAGCGGTGTTTGGCGGTTAGCTCCAGTCGGACGGATACTTCGTTCTTTGCCCAGGTTTCGACAAAGATTTCGGCTTTTTCCCCTTCGACGGCTACCTCGTAGCCGGGGCGGTAGGTGTAGGTTTCCTCCACGGTTTTCGTTACGACCTGCACGATTTCCTGGGCTGGTGCAAACAGCCAGCAGGCACATAGTAGGGTAGTGGTCAGCAAGCGGTTGGAGAAGGCGTGTTGCATCATTCTGCTAGATCATTGGCGATTATCTGACGGTAAACTGCGGAGCGTTCTCGCTCGATATTGCTGAGTTGTCGGACGAGCTGCGGATCGCCTCCGTAGGCGACCAGCATGGCTTTGACTTCTTCCTTGGCCTGGCTGAGTTCTTCGAGTTCGAATTGCAGGTCGGCAAATTCGGAGCCGCGGTCCAGTTCCCAGGGATCGACGGTAATTTGGTCGAAGCTCTGTTCGTCGGCATCCCAATCTTTGGTGAGCACGACTTCGGAGGCCGGCTCCTGGCTGTAGGCAACGGTGATGGTTGGGCCCTGGCGGGCTTCGAACCAGGCAAACAGGCCGATGGCTAGCAGAAAGCCGGCAGCCAGTCCCACTATTCGCAGGCGTCGAATGCGTAACCGGCGTTGGTTATTTTGGTCGAGGGCTTCGTTGAGGTGATTCCACACCTGAGGTGGTGGGGTATATCCCGGCAGTCGATCGAGTGGGAGGGGCTGTGGTCGCTCGAGGTCGGACTCGATGTTGCCCCACAGAGAATCCGGTGGCTGATATTGCGGCAATTGGTCTAGTGCCTGCCGCAGCGTGGATTTATTTTTTTCTTCCATGACTACACTTCATTGCTTAAATATTCCCGGAGCCGTTTTTTGGCATAAAAAAGCTGGCTCTTGGAAGTTCCGACCGAGATATTCAGCATCTCGGCTACTTCCTTGTGGCTGTAGCCTTCTACCTCGATCAGTACAAATACCGTTCGATAGCCTTCAGGTAAGCGCTGAATGGCGCGTTCGAGGTAATCGATGTCCAGTCGGTGGCCCCAATCGACTGATTGCTCGGCAAAATTGGGGGGTAGCGGTTCGAGGCGCACGTTGCGTTTGGCTTTTCCAATAGCCGTTCGCACCACGATCACCTTGATCCAGGCACCCAGGGTACTTTGGCGGCGAAAGGTGTGCAACCGTTGGAAGACCTTTAAAAAGGCCTCCTGCAGGACGTCGTTCGCCTGATCAAAATCGGAGGTAATGCGATACGCAAGCGTATACATTGCCCGGCAGTACCGATCGTATAATTCTTTTTGGGCCAGTCGATTCTGCGCGAGGCAGGCATCGATTAATTCGGACTCCGTCATCCGGATAGTCGTAGTCATGTAAGTAGCTTTTCCGCGCGAAAGAGCATTTGTCGTAAAGAGTACGAGCAGGGAGGAGAAGGTTGTATCCTTTTAAGATAAGTTTAGGAGATCCTTACCTTCCAAATTTGTATCCTAAGCTCAAACTCAGACGGGCCGGACGCTGGGAGAATTCGATCTGCTGCCCGCCAAAACGCAGGTGATCGCCGAAGCGCTCGAGGGTGCCTTCGTAGCGAAGGTCCAGCATTAGCTTCCAGAAATCCAGGCCTACGCCGCCCGTCCAGCCGAGGGTGAAGCTGTCGAATTCTTCCTCGAAGCCTGCAGCTTCGGTTAATGCTTCATTGCTGTCGAGGAAGAAGTTGGCGATGGGGCCGGCCATCAGGCGGAAATAGGTGCGTCGACCGCTGGTTTTGTAAGTAATCAGAAAGGGAACGTCCAGGTACTGGTAGCGCTCTTCGAATATCAGATTACTAACCTGGGTAAGATCCTCCAACTGATAGTCGGCGCGGCTGCTGTTAAGGATGGCCTCGGGCTGGAGCATCCAATGATCGCCGAGGAATACGCGAAGCACCACTCCGGCGTGCACCGAATAATCGGCTTCCTGCAGGGTTAACAGCAGCGGATCAGCTCCTTCTCCGGACAGCGAAAGGGACTCATCCTCCAGAAAAATAGTACCAATACCGGCCCGCAGGCCAAGCTGGATCTGGCCACTGGCCGCGACCGTTCCTCCGAGCAGGATTAAACAAAGTAGGAAGTACCTCATGTTTTATTTGTGTTTGTTGGTCTGGTGTTTATAAAGGCAAAGATAATTATGGAGGTATCACGAGCCGAATTCATCGGAAGTTATCCGCAGATGCAGCAGGCTCCGGAAGATGGGCGGCCCGAGTTTGCCTTTATCGGCCGCTCGAATGTCGGGAAATCCAGTTTGGTTAATCTATTGACGGACCGCCGGGAGTTGGCGCGCATTTCGAATACGCCGGGAAAAACGCAGCACCTGAATTATTACCTCATCGATGAGCGCTGGTACCTCGTCGATCTGCCCGGTTACGGATATGCCAAGGTGAGCAAGAAGGAGCGCCGGAAGTGGCAGCAAATGATCGAGCACTACTTGAAGGCGCGGCCGACCCTCGCCAGTGCCTTCGTGCTCATCGACAGCCACGTTTCACCGCAGCGCATCGATTTGGAATTTTGCAATTGGCTCGGAGAAAAACAGGTGCCTTTCGTACTGGTCTTCACCAAAACCGACCGCCAGAAGGAGGATCAGACTACCGCCAATGTACAGGCCTACCTGGAAAAAATGTCGGAGCAGTGGTCGGCATTACCACCTCACTTTCTAACGTCTTCCGTGCGCCGGACCGGTCGGGAAGAGCTGCTGGGCTTCATCGGAAACACCCTGGAGCAAATCGGCTTTTAACGGTTGCTTTCGTACATTGGGCGGTGTAGGATGTAATATTTTCAGGTGGAAGTCGACCTATCTGCTAGTAAGTCACGACATACCTTAGTTTTATGGAAGGCAAAGGAAAACTCTATGATCACGTTCAGCCCCGGATTGAGTCGTGGCCCATTTACCACCTGAGTGAAGATCGAACTACCTTTATCGAAGAGGTCCTTCAATTCACGGTCAATCGCCTGAAGGAGCAGCACGGCGACTCGGTGTCGGATTTGCTGGCTAAAACAATTTACCTCGAACAGATTCGCATCAAGGAGGAACCCTGGAAAGTGGACCCACCCAATGAGCGGGAATTCTTTAAACATTTGGGTAAGCGGCTGACGCATCCCAATGGCCTCGAACAGCCTCGCAAAGAGATAGAAGCCAACAATTTGGCCATATTACAACAAATTGTACGGCGGTATGCGGAAGAGATCGTCGGAACGTTTCGCATTAAGACCTTCCTGTTTGCCCGCCGTTTTCTGACGTTTTTTTTCAGTCGATTGCTCAACACAGCGATGGGCTCTTTTTGGGGAAGCAAATACCGACTGCGGGATAAGTTACTCGTCCGCGGATGTATCGAAGAGGTGCGCAGCCTCATTCAGCGGGGAACCGTAATTATCGTGCCCACTCATTTTTCCAATCTCGACTCCATCCTGATAGGATACGCCATTGATACCTTTGCCGGGATACCGGCCTTTAGCTACGGAGCGGGCCTGAACTTATACAACACAGGCTATACGGCCTACTTTATGAATCGGTTGGGAGCATACCGGGTGGATCGCCGGAAAAAGAACGGCATCTACCTCGAAACGCTCAAGGCGATGAGCAACCTGAGCATTCAGCGTGGGGTGCACAATTTATTTTTTCCGGGTGGTACACGGTCGCGATCGGGGGCCTTGGAGACGAAACTGAAAATGGGATTGCTGGGCACCGTGGTGGAAGCTCAGCGAGCGTTACTCAAAAAGGGGAAGCCGGATAAGATTTTTGTCGTTCCGGTGGTTTTGAGCTATCCGGTGGTGCTGGAGGCACAATACCTGATTGAGCAACACCTCAAAAAAATGGGCCGGGAGCGGTACCTGAAGACCAAAGACAGCTTTCAAAGCCTGCGTTCGATTCTCAAATTTTCCTGGGGCATTTTTTCAAAAAGCAATAAAATCACGATTTCCTTCGGCCAGCCAATGGATGTAATTGGCAATCAGGTTGACGCGGAAGGGCAAAGTTACGACCGGCACGGCCGGCGAATCGATGTGGAGGAATACTTTTACGGAAAGAGAGGGGTTAGCCGGGATTTACAACGCGAAATGGAGTACACCAAGTTGCTGGCCGAGAAGATTGTAGAGCGCTTCCACCGCGACAACATTGTGTTGAGCAGTCACCTGGTTTCGTTTGCCGCCTTTGGCCAATTGATCGATCAAAATGCGCATCTGGACCTGTACGGCATTCTGCGCCTGCCCACTGATGATTATGTATTCGAACGCGCCGACTTATCGAGGCGCATCGAATTATTGCGTGAGGAGCTGTTTGAGATGGAGCGGACTCAGCGCATCCGACTCAGCAGCACGATTCGGTATGATTTGGACGCGCTACTCGATCACGGAATAGCCACGATGGGCAACTACCATCTAAGCAAACCCCTCAAGATCGATCGGAAGGGACAGATTGTATCCGACAGTTTCGTGTTGCTGTACTACTACCACAATCGATTGTCTACGTATCACCTCGAAAAAGTCTTTAAAGAAAAAGCGCGGGTTAAACGGGGGATTCCTGCGGAAGCGCGGTAGGGGGTCGGTAAAAAGCTGTACTTTTGGCCCATTCCAAAGCAGGGAACGATTGTGGTATGCTGAAACGGTTTTTCCTCTCGGAACGCGCGATGTTGACGGCTATCGTAGTGAATGCGGTCATCATTTTCGCGCTGTATTTTCCTCAGTTCAAACAATCCCATCCCTGGCTGGAGGTGTTCGATCAGCTGTTTATCCTGCTTTTTCTGATCGAAGCCATTGTCAAGCTTTATGTATACAAGCCGCGCGCTTATTTTCAGGCTTTTTGGAACCGATTTGACTTTGTGATCGTGTTGGGGAGTCTACCCGCTTTATTGGTGCACTACATTGACATTCCCAATACGAGTCTGCTCATCATCCTGCGTCTTTTCCGGCTGGTGCGCATTGTGCGCTTCATTCGTTTCGTTCCGCACCTCAATCAGGTACTGGGGGGGTTGGCGCGGGCCCTGCGAGCTTCCGTGTTTGTGCTGGCTGCGCTGGTGTTTCTCAACCTGATGATTGCCATTTTCACGTGCCATTTTTTCGCGGAACTCGATCCCGATCATTTTGGCGATCCCTTATCGGCTGCCTATTCCATCTTTACGTTGTTTACCCTGGAGGGGTGGTATGAAATTCCGGCCCGAATTACTAAATCCGTCGAGCATCCGGTACTGATTGGGTTGATTCGCCTGTACTTCATTGCCGTTGTGTTGATCGGAGGGATTTTCGGCATGTCGCTGGCAAACGCCGTATTTGTCGACGAAATGACGATGGACAATAACCAGGCAGTGGAGTCCAAGATCGACGATCTAAAGGCTGAGGTAGCAGAATTGAAGCACCTCTTGCAAGAAGTGGGTGTCCAGTTGGAAAAGCAAGGGCAGCCGACAGAGGATACCTAAAGGCGATTCCCGGCGTACCAAAGTCGATCACTGCTCGTTACAAGGAGCGAATAGCTTATGTACCTCTCGGATTTTATGCGATACTCTCTACTCTTATCGGTTGTATTCCTGCTTTCTGCGGGATCGATCTCTGCCCAAAAATACAGCAACGAGTTTCTAAGTATCGGAGTCGGAGCGCGTGCTCAGGCACTCGGAAACGCGGTAGTTGCCGGCGTAAACGACGTTTATGCCGGGGTGTGGAATCCGGCTGGCCTGGCGGCCCTACCACCCGATCAGGGGCTACAGATCGGGGCCATGCATTCCGAATGGTTTGGAGGTGTAGGCAACTTCGATTATCTGGGTTTTTCATTGCCGTTGGCTACCAACAATCAACGGCTGGGCTTTAGTTTAATTCGCTTCGGCATTGATGAGATACCCAATACCCTTTCCTTGTACGAAAGTGACGGAAGCATCAATTTCGATAACATTGTCGAGTTTTCGGCGGCGGATTATGCCTTTATCGGGAGCTATGCCCGTTCTATCCAACGGCCGAAGGGACCGCTGCGCATCGGTGGCAATGTGAAGGTAATCTACCGGCAGATCGGATCGTTTGCCAATAGCTGGGGGTTTGGGCTGGATCTGGGTGCCCAGCTCGATCGCGGCAACTGGTCGTTTGGCCTGGTCGCTAGAGACATCACCACGACCTTTAACGCCTGGACATTTAACTTCACCGAGGAAGAACGCGAACAACTGGCGTTTTCGAATAACTCGGTTCCGATTAACAGCGTAGAGATTACCAACCCGCAAGCTTTGATCGGTGCGGCTTACCGCTTTGTAGTGAGTGAAAAGGTACAGCTTCAGCCAGAGCTAAACCTCATCCTGACCACCGACGGAGAGCGCAATACGCTGTTGGGCAGCGATCCTTTTAGCCTGGATGCCGCTTTCGGTCTGGAAGCCCGCTATCAGGACTTCCTATTTCTGCGCGGTGGCATCAATCAATTCCAACAAGAGACCGATTTCGGCGGCAGTGAGATGCTGACGGTGCGGCCCAGTATTGGACTGGGGCTTCGCTTGGGGAATTTGTTGGTAGATTACGCCTACACCGACCTGGGCGATGATCGCAATACGTTTTCTCACGTCATTTCACTGAATTTGGGAATAAAGCCCAAATCCTAACCCATTCATCCAAAACGAGCCGTTTTCGAACCTGCACTCCTACATTAGCAGTTGAATTATTGGATTTTTTTGTGAAACTTAAGGATGTGCACTTGCGTACTATCGGGTAGTGCCGACACATCCAGTTTACTCCACAGTACGATAATTGTACATTCTTGATGTCGTAACGGCTTGACGTTTCGCCTAGAAACTGCTCTCAATCCCAAAACTTGCTATTAAAGTGGCACCACGTGGGTGCCCTTCTCGACCGTCCCCCCGTGTTGGGCTGGCATGGCTATTGTTATAAAACTGACAGTATGTATTTGGCGAAAATGAAACCCCAATCAAAAATTCTACTTATTGGTCTGCTGTGCGTCTGTAATTTCATCACCGGGCGCAGTCAGGTGTTGGAAGCCGGATTCCTTGGCGGCTTGTCCGTGTATAACGGTGACCTTTCTTCCGTCAAATGGGAGGATTATTTCCAGGACCTCAATCCGGCGGTCGGCGTATTTGGCCGCTACGAGCTCAACCGAACACTAGCCACCCGGCTCCAGTTTACCTATACGCGGCTTTCTGCTTCTTCCGGGCGCAATACGACTACTCCCTACGATCCGCCGATGAAGTGGCGGACCGATCTGGCGGAAGTCTCGTTGAAGTTGGAGGTGACTCCCTTTCGACTATATTGGTTCAAAAAAGCGGTCATTCAGCCTTACGCAACCAGTGGATTGGCGGTGTATCACTTCAATCCCAAATTCTTCCTGGATAACCGCTTTATTGAGGTACAGCCATTGGGCACAGAGGGCCAGGGGGCATCCGGTCAGCCGGGACTCTACAACCGCACTCAGGTGTCGGTACCGCTAGGAGCGGGCGTTCGCCTCAATCTTCCTGGTCGCATCAGCATCGGAGCAGAATTCGTAGGGTATCTCGTATTCACTGATTACCTCGACGATATCGGCAGTACTAAGCTCGTATACGAAGATTTACGGCGGCTCAAGGGAGAGGAAATCGCCCGGATTAGCAATCCTGATCCCCGTCCGGGAGAAAATGTACAGTTCCGGCGAGGCAATCCGGCCAGGGATTACTATTACATCGGAGGAGTAACAATCTATTATCAGTTGAGCGACGGAATGGGGCGCAGTGGAGCGAATATTCCCTGTTACAAATTCTAAGATATGTCATGTTGGCATATCTAAGTTGTTTAATATAATTAGGTTAGAATGTGAAAATGGATTGATAAGCGACAGAGTTCGGGACTGTTTAATCCATTTCCCCGAATTGTTGTTATATTTTTCCTTAAGCGAAAAAGAACAATCGCTCCAAGAAGTAACCGCGCAAGGATCGCAATGCTTTGACTCTACATTTTAACTAAATTAAGGCAAGACTTGGGGTGTCTAGGGCGGGCCTCAGTTCCGGTTCCTGCCGGAATTCTTCATCGGAAGACAAGGGGATTACCGAACCACGCTGGCGGCCTTAACCATGTCTGTTCGAGGGTCCAAAGCTACCCTGATTCTTGTGTGGTTTTTTATTTTCTCTGTATTCCCTTCCTTCTCAGATATTAGGCGGAATCAAATTCTTAAAATGTCCATTCATTTTCGCCTTAGTACGAATTTCTTCCGTTTCCCGGACCATAGGAATGATGCGCTCCAGGTGTTCTACCATGAGGGCTTGCCGGGAGGGGGCATTTAGCGTACACAGAAACTGGTATTCCTGCTCCAGGCTAAAGCCGATGTGGTGGGCAATGGAGTAGGTGGAGAAATCGTGGGGGCTATCCGGTAGTTCGCGATCGACATTCAGCAGGCCGAATAACTGTCGGCTGAGGTAGAGAATTTGACCATTGACCTCGGGGTCTTCTTCTTCATCGAAGGCAATGCGATCGACGGTGCCACCGGCGTACAATCGATCGTCCAATCGGGGGAAAAACTCCTTTAGCTGGTACATGCCGATGGCCTTGGTTCGAATATCACTTTCTCCGGTGGGATATTTTCGCACTACTTCTTCCAGGCGCACCTCCGTCCCAATGGGCATCACCTGCTCTTCGATGTAGGAACTCACACCGAATGTAATCCCGTGTTCTTCCGAATCCTGGACTAACTGTCGGTATCGTGGTTCGAAGATGTGTAAGTTGAGATCCTCGTTGGGAAACACCACGATCTGAAGCGGAAAGAGGGCCAGCTTTGCTGCCATGTGGAATAATTTTAGGCGGCTTGAGCGCACATAAGTCGATAATCCTTAATTTTCAAGCCGGAATTGAAAGCATTCATTACCTAAACGACAGGAACCTCAGTGCGTTCAAGACCACAGATAATATAATTGGCCGGATAGCGGCTCTCGTACTCCTCATCCCGAACGAGATGGCCGCCTTGCCTTCATCCGGGATGTACCACCACCTAAGCTATGCACCATTTTCGGTTACCTCTTCTACTCGTCTTGCCCATTCTGTTTTTGGCATCTGCTTGCAGCAAAAAAGCGGAGCTACTCGACACCCGCACCGCGGCCGAATACGTAAGTGCCTACACTTCGGGAGTTATCAGCAAACAGGAAGCCGTACGGGTTCAGTTTACCACGCCGGTAATTGCGGAAGAAACAGTAGGGCAGTCGGTTGATTCCGATGTGTACGAAATAGCCCCAGCTAAACGTGGCAATTGGACCTGGCAAGATCGCCAAACGCTTCAGTTTGTGCCGGAGGGCGGTTTCGATGCGGGCCAAACCTACGAGGTGACCCTGCGCCTGGATCGCCTCCTTTCGGACTGGTCCCAGGCCTCCAACGCCTTTCAGTTCCGCTTTGCGGTTCGCGAGCAGTTTTTCGAAGTGGCGTTAGAAGGATTGTATTACGAAGAGGGGGCGGAGCTAGAAAGCCCGGTAATCCGCGGTGCCGTATTTACCGCAGACGTGGCGGATCAGGAAGCCGTCGAAAGTATGCTGCGGGCGCAACAAGACGGGCGGGCCCTGCCAGTCCAGTGGGAACATTCGGGGGGTGGGATGGTCCATCAGTACACGATCGCTTCCATCAGCCGCAGTAGTAATCCCGAGGCGGTCGAGCTGAGTTGGTCGGGAGAAGCCATCGGCGTTGCTCGCAGCGAAATGAACTCAATTCGTCCGGTATCGCTCGATTCGTTCACGGTGATGGACGTGGAGCAACGCCGGGGTGCAGACAGCTACCTGGCGGTGCGTTTTTCGGATCCTTTACTGCCGCAACAGAATCTAGCTGGCCTCATTCAGGTAGAGGGGGTAGAAGAAACGCCCCGTTTTGTAGTCGAACAGAACCTGGCCCGGGTCTACCTGCCGAATATGGAACCCGGAACCTACCGGGTGCGCATTGCGGAAGGCGTCCAAAATGTCCAACGAAAAAAGCTGGACCGACCGGCTACGTGGTCGGTGGAAATTGCCAATGCCGAACCCAAAGTACGCCTGGCAGGTAATGGCGTCATCCTGCCGGAAGGGGAGGGGCTCTATTTCCCATTTGAGGCCATAGGCCTGCGCGCAGTGGAAGTGGAAGTATTCAAAATCTTCAACAATAATATCCTTCAATACCTGCAGTCCAATGGTCTGGACGGTGATTATGAACTGCGTCGGGTAGGCCGAATTGTGGTTCGGGAGACAGTCCCATTGTCTCAGTTGAGTGCCAATGCGGATTTCAGCCAGTGGACCCGCTATGCCCTCGATCTCGATCAGTTGGTTGAAAGTGATCCCGAGGCTATTTATCAAATCCGCATCGGCTTCCGCCCCAATCAAACCGTTTTCGGTTGTGCCAATACGGAGGCAATGAACGCCAGTGCGCAGAGGGAGAAGCCGCTTCAGTTGGGATTTGCGGATGAATGGAGCTTCATGGATAACTACTACGGGATTGGTGGTTATTATGCCGGTTACGACTGGGATGATCGCGATAATCCCTGCAAGCTGGCCTATTACAATACGGAGCGTTTCGTACAGCGCAATGTCGTAGCATCCAATCTCGGGTTGATGGCCAAACGCTTCAGCGATCGCCGCACCCTCTTGGTGGTCACTGACCTCCGCACGGCGAAACCCGTAGCTGGAGCAAATTTGCAGATATACGATTATCAACAGCAGATGCTTGCGGAAGTCAGTACGGATGCGCAGGGGATTGCCGTAGTTGAAACGGAACACCGTCCCTTTATTGTCGTGGCGAATGCGGGCCAGGAACGCGGCTACTTGCGTTTGGAAGAAGGCGGGTCGCTGCCGCTGAGCCGATTTGACGTGGAAGGCAACCGTCCGCGGTATGGCTTGAAGGGATTTTTGTACGGAGAGCGGGGCGTTTGGCGTCCGGGTGATTCGGTATTTCTGAATTTCATCCTCGAAGATCGCAACGAACAATTACCGGAGGATTATCCGATTACCTTTACCCTGGAAGATGCGCGCGGCCAGCTGCGGGTACAGCGCACGGCCCGTCCGGCGGCGGGCAATGTGTACGATTTACATTTCCAAACCGAAGCAGAGGACCCCACCGGCTATTGGTTGGCCCGAGTGGAAGTGGGAGGAGCTACCTTCGAAAAGCAGTTGCGCATTGAAACGGTGCGTCCCAATCGGCTGAAGATTGACCTCGATTTCGGAGGCGAAGCACTCTACGCGACGGGTGGGGATGCACAAGTACAGCTGAGTGCTCAATGGCTCACGGGTGCTTCGGCGGGCGGCTTGAAAGCCCGGGTGGAAAGTAGTTTTCAGCGAGATGCCTCCGGCTTCGAACGCTTTTCAAAGTACCGCTTTTTCGATCCGGCGCGTCGGTTGGAAGGAGATGGAGGGGTGCTGTTCGACGGGCAACTCGACGCCAGTGGGACGGCGCGCTTCGAGGTAAAGTTGCCAGAGCAACAACCCGCTCCGGGTAAAATGCAGGTGCGTTTTAATACCCGGGTCTTCGAACCGGGGGGCGCATTCAGCGTCGATAATCAACGTATCTCATTTTATCCTTATGATACTTACGCCGGAATGCTCATTCCCACCGATCGCTACGGGGAAAAGCGCATCGATCTGGAAAACGGCGGGCAAATCCAGCTCGCGGCCGTCGATCAGGCGGGCAACCCCCTGAGTGGACGCAATCTTTCCATTGGCATTTACCGCGTGGAATGGCGGTGGTGGTGGGACGATGGTTTCGACAACATTGCCCAGTACAACAGCGCGCGCCATCTAAATGCCGAAAAACGCGGAACGGCCCGCACGGATGGCAATGGAGAGGCTGCCTACAACGTGCAGGTATCCGATTGGGGCCGCTATTTGGTTCGGGTCTGTGATACGGAAAGCGGCCATTGCTCGGGCGATTTCTTCTACGCGGGCTATCCTTGGTACGACAATGATACCGATGCGCGAACACAAGCCTCCATCCTTCGATTTCAAACGGACAAGGAGACCTACGCTCCGGGCGAAATGGTAAAAATCACCCTGCCGGCTCCGGAAGCAGGACAGGCGCTGATAAGCCTGGAAAACGGCACCGAAGTACTTTCGAGTCGGTGGGTGGAAACTACGGCGGGGGAAAACGTGATCGAAATTGAGGCGACTACCGATATGACGCCCAACGTCTACGCCAATGTAACGCTTCTCCAACCCTACAGCCAAACCCAAAACGACTTGCCTCTGCGCATGTACGGCGTGGTGCCCATCCGCGTGGTGGATCCTGCCACCCGGCTGGAGCCCGAAATCCAAACAGCAGATGTTTGGAGGCCGGAAACGGAAGTCTCGGTGGAAGTCAGGGAAACTAGTGGAAAGGCGATGAATTACACCCTTGCGATTGTCGATGAAGGATTGCTGGGACTGACGCGCTTTCAAGTACCTGATCCCTGGGAGACCTTCTACGCCCGCGAAGCACTCGGCGTGGAAACCTGGGATTTGTACGACGAAGTACTCGGCAGTTTGGGAGGCCGCCTCGATCGGGTCCTGACTGTCGGTGGTGACGGTGCAGCCGTCGTAAATCCCGAAGCGGAACGGGCAAACCGATTCGAACCAGTGGTGCGCCACCTCGGCCCATTTGAACTTGGAGCTAAAAAGACGGCCCGCCATACCATCCGCCTACCCAACTACGTCGGAGCGGTGCGGGTCATGGTCGTGGCTTCCGGAAATCGGGCCTACGGAGCGGCCGAGAAATCCGTGCCGGTACGCAAACCGCTGATGGTCTTGGCTACCCTGCCGCGGGTGCTGGGTCCGGGAGAAGCGTTGCAGCTTCCCGTCAACGTATTTGCCATGGAAGACAAGGTGCGAAACGTATCGGTAAGCGTGCGTGAGGAAAGCAACAGCGCCCAATTTACGGACGGCACATCTCAGCAATTGTCTTTTTCCAGAGTAGGGGATCAATTGATCAACTTTCCGCTGCAACTCGGAAGCCGAACGGGGATCGCCCGCTTCACCGTCGAGGCACAGGGAGGAGGCGAATCTGCCAGCCAGACGATCGAAATCCAGGTGCGCAATCCCAACCCGGTGGAGACGCGCACGGACACTTACATTTTGGAGCCCGGCCAGCAAGTGGCACTTCCCTTCGAGCCCTTCGGAACCGAGGGCACCCGTGCTGCCACCCTGGAGGTAGCTGCGCTGCCGGCCATCCGGTCTGCCGAATTGATCAGGTACCTCCTTTCTTATCCGTATGGATGCCTCGAACAAACCATTTCGGGAGCATTCAGCCAACTCTACGTTGATCGGCTCACCCCGCTCGAACCGGATCAGGAAGAACGAGCCCAGCGACACATTCGCCAAACGCTCGATCGACTACCGCAATTCCAGCTTTCCAACGGCGGGTTCGCTTACTGGCCCGGGCAGGATGCGGAGGCCAATGCCTGGGTGACCTCCTACACCGGACACTTCCTGCTCGAGGCGGAGCAGCGCGGGTATCCTCTGCCGCCCAATATGCGGCGCGACTTTCTCGAATATCAGCGCACCACGGCCAGGCGGTGGAATCCTTCCGTCACGCTATTTGGTTATACCAGTCGAAATCAGGTACTCCTCGATCAGGCCTACCGCCTGTACACCCTCGCACTGGCGCAGCAACCGGATATGTCGGCGATGAATCAATTGCGGGAGGTACAAAACCTGCCTACGGCCGCCGCCTGGCGGTTAGCGGCTGCTTATGCCCTCACAGGCAAGCAGGAGGTAGCTGCCGAGCTTACCCAAAATCGAAGTACACAGGTGGAGGCGTATTCGGAAATGAGCTACACCTACGGCTCCGATCTCCGGGATCAGGCCATGATTTTAGAGACCTTGGCCGCTATGAATGCCGAAGATCGGGAAGCAGAGGTAGCGTTGCGCCTGGCCCGACGCATTAGTGACCGGTCCTGGCTCAGTACGCAGGAGGCCGCCTTTAGTTTACTCGCACTTGGGAAATACGTTGGCGAGCAGGGGGCTGCCGACCGGGTGCGCTTCCGGTACCGGCTATCCGACGGACGGCAGGCGGATGCCGGTTCCGATCGCCCAATTATGAACGTGGCATTACCCACCACCGCCACCGCCACCGGCCAGGAAGTGATCCTAACCAATACCACCGAACAAAAGCTGTACGCTACAATCGTAGTAAGTGGCCAGCCCCAGGTAGGGGAAGAAACGGCTACTTCCTCCAACCTTGGAATCCAGGTAAACTACCTCGATCTGGACGGTCGCTCTATCGACGTAAATCGAATTCCGCAAGGCACGGATTTTGTGGCAGAGGTGCGCCTGTCCAATCCCGGCACCCTCGGTATGGCTTACCGGGAATTAGCCTTGCGGCAAATCTTTCCGTCCGGCTGGGAAATTCTCAATACGCCGGTGGAATCGGACTCGGAGCAATCGCGATTTGACTATCGAGATATTCGCGACGATCGCGTGCATACCTTCTTTGGGTTGGGCCGCGCGTCCAGTGCCACCTACCGGGTGCGCCTGAACGCAGCATACCAAGGACGCTTCTACCTGCCGGGGCAAAGCTGCGAGGCGATGTACGATCAGCGAATTCGCGCTACTACAAACGGCCGTTGGGTAGAGGTAGTCGGTCGATAGATGCTAGTCTCGTGGCACGTAATAGGTACAATGCTCTACGATGCGCTCGACAAAGGAAAGCCCCGCTGCGAACTGATCCAGGCTAATAAACTCGTTGGCCCGATGGGCTTGGGCAATCGAACCGGGCCCACAGATAACCGTGTCGTAGCCCGCGCCCATAAATTGGCCGGCCTCGGAGGCAAAGGCCACCGTGGTAGCTTCCCTCGGTCCCAGTAGTTTCTGAACAAACTGGACCACCGGAGCGGCTGGTTGGTTGTCAAATGCCGGTACCGGGGGGTGCCCTTCGATGGTGCGGATGCGGGTGCCCTCGAAGCGTTGCTTCAGCTCGTTTTCCAGCTGGTCGCAATATTGCCGAAACTCATCGATTAGAGCCGGAAGATCGTCCTTTGGCAAGTTCCGAATATCCCAATAAAGGGTACAGCGGTCAGCAATTACATTGGGTGCGATGCCTCCTTCGATCCGACCGACGTGCAGTGAAGAGTGGGGAGGGTCAAAACGCTGGTCTAACCGGCCTTCTTCGATGAGTCGATCCATCCGTGCTTCCAGCCAGGTGATTAGTTGCGCGGCCACGTGGATGGCGCTCACATCCTGCCGGACCCGGCTGCTGTGCCCGGCTGATCCGGTCACTTCCGTGGTGAAAAAACAAATTCCTTTGTGCCCGATGGCGGGTTGCAAAAGGGAAGGTTCACCGACGATTACGTAGCGCGGACGTTCCGTAAATCGCTGTTGCAGCGCCTCGATCAAGGCCGGGCCGGCCAGGCAGCCCACCTCTTCATCGTAGGTAAAAGCCAGGTAAATCGGACGTATGAGGGGGAGGTCCATCATTTTGGGAATCGCAGCCAGGCAGCAGGCCAGGAACCCTTTCATGTCGCAAGTTCCGCGTCCGTATAATTTACCGTCCCGTTCGGAGAGCTCAAAGGGGTTACTGTGCCAATCCTGTCCTTCCACCGGCACGACATCCATGTGGCCGGATAACACAATCCCTCCATCCGTGGGCGGGCCAATGCGACACAGTAAACTTGCTTTGGTTCCATCCTCGTTGGGCACTTCTTCGCAATCGAGCTCGAAGGTTTGCAGATACCCCTTGATATACTTCAGAATGGATCGGTTCGATTCTCCACCGAATACGGGAAAACTAACCAGGTCGGAGAGGATATTTTTTGCAAGTTCCATGAAATAGTTTGACGATTGTTGATCTGCACCTCAAGGAAAGGAATTTCGACGGAAGCTTTTGATTGCCTAATCGACCAAATGCTCCCACTGGTCGAATATATTCATCGATCCGTAGGTGGAACTCCAATTACCGTGGATTTTCCTGTTGTTAGGCCGTATCTTAGGGTAGGTTCATAATAAAATCAGCCAACTGCATGGAAACCCAAGTGCGCAACGACGTCGATCAAATTATCATCAACCACGCCTGGTTTGCCACCCTCCCCGGCTTCGTGCCGGTTCCGGTGCTGGATACCCTGGCGATCATGGCCGTCAACGTAGATATGGTAAAGCAACTTGCTAACCACTATAATGTAGATTTTGAGCGGGAACGGGGTAAGTCTATTGTAGTGGCGATCTTTAATACGATACTCGGACGCCTCCCCGGCTACGCCATTCGATCGGCGATAAAAAATGTACCCATCATCGGCTGGATCAGCGGTGGGGCTACGATGAGTTCCTTTGCTTTTCTGACAACTTACGCCACCGGTCGCGTTTTCGAGGAGCACTTCAAAACAGGCGGTACGCTGGAAAATCTCAATCCGCAATCTATCCAGCAATTCTACCAAGAGCAGTTTGAGAAAGGCCGGGAAGAATTGAAGCGGTTGCTTAAGAATTAGATATTTAGACCGTCTATCACCTGCCCGTCACCGCAATGCGCTGGCGGGTATTGTATTCGAGGAAGAGGGCATCCAGGGTCATGTTCACCGAGTTGGGCAGGAAAGTCCCCTGCCCCGAAAATTGAATCCGCGAATTTTGACCAACCACCAGGTAATCGGGTACCAGAAATGCTCCATCTTCCGTCAGGTTGGCAGGAAATTCTTGAGTGGAATCCGTTACGAGTGTGATTTGCAATTCCCGATCGTGTGCCCCTTTTCGTACCTGGAGTTCTCCGGCGTTGGTATCACTGAATTTTTCGTAAATGACCTGCACCTTCACCGGATAGGTGCCGACGTACAACTCGCGTTGATCGAAGGTTGTACCCTCGCGATCCTGCTGACAGGAGCACATACAAAGAATAATAAGGAGATAGGCTGTGGCGAAACGTTGCATACGATTACATTAGTTCATGGAGTAGTTCCTTCGAGGCAGTAGCTGCCCCAAAGCGGGTAATCGGACGAGTGGGAAGGATTGAATGCGTAAGAGAGAGTGCCGACTGGCAAAGGGATTGACTGGGGGGGGAGTGAGGAAGTAACTCTGTTGGAAAATGGTAACGCAAAGCTAATGGGATAGCTATATGTCTACACTATGAAGATCTCCCTTAACAACTGTTATTTTCCCGTTTTGGAATTTATTAGCTGAATCAAAAGGAGAAAATGGATACGCTCCTTGCACGTGCTCCCGGTCGGATCAATCTCATAGGAGAACATACAGACTACAACGGCGGCTTCGTAATGCCGGCTGCTATTGATCGCGAGATGTTGATGGAAATCCGAAAATCGGAACATCCTAACCGGTGTGTCCTTTATGCCCGTAATCTGGACGAATCGTATTCATTTGAGTTGTCCAATGTCCAACCGGTTCCGAACGGAGGATGGCGCAACCACCTGCTTGGAGTCGTCAGCGAACTACAGCAAATCGCAGCCCCCCTGGAGGGCTTTGAAGCATCGTTCGAGGGAACGATCCCCATCGGTGGAGGCATGAGCAGTTCGGCGGCTTTGGAGTGCAGTTTTGGAGTAGCTATTAACGAACTCTTTCGATTGGGCTTATCAAACATGCAACTCATTCGAGCCGCCCAATTGGCAGAGCACCGTTTTGTAGGCATTAAGTGTGGCATCATGGATATGTTTGCCAGCGTGATGGGACGCAAAGACCACGTCCTCCTGTTGGATTGCCGATCACTGGAATACGAATACCTGCCGCTGGCGCTCGGCGATTTCCAAATAGTATTACTGAATAGCAAGGTGTCGCATGCATTAGCCGATTCGGCCTACAACGACCGGCGATCTGCCTGCGAAGAGGGGGTGGCGCTCCTCCAACGTGTGTTTCCCGTCGAAAGCCTTCGGGATATATCGTTGGAGCAACTAGAATCGACAAAGGATTGGCTGCCACCGAATATTTACAACCGCTGCCTACACGTAATCAGCGAGAATATGCGGGTGTTGGTAGCAAAAAAAGCCCTGCAAAATTCGAATTTACAACTACTCGGCCAGCAACTATATGCCTCCCATACTAGCTTGCAATTTCTCTACGAGGTGAGCTGCCCGGAATTGGATTTTCTGGTAGAACGTGCCAAGCAATCTGCCGCAGTGCTGGGAAGCCGTATGATGGGCGGCGGTTTTGGTGGATGTACGATCAATCTGGTGCGTCGGGAGGAAGTAGATGCCTTTGTAGAAATTACCTCGAAGGCCTACCGCGATCAGTTCTCGATCGATCTGGAACCCTATCTCGTGTCCATTGAAGATGGTGCAGGAGTAATACCTTAGTCATCCCGTTTGTCAACTTAATTGAGGTGGTTGCATTTATGGGAGAAAGAGCAAACCAATACTACCAATCAACCAAACGTTATCATGCGGCAATTTCTGTTAGTTCTATTTGGATGGCTATTGATCAATAGCACGTGGGCACAATCATCCGACTCCAACCCGCCGGCGGAGGGCTTCCGCGCATCGGCATCCGACGCCCGCGCCGTGGCGCTGGCTGATTCGGTTATGGTAGCCATGGGCGGGCGGGCTGCCTGGGACAATACGCGCTACCTGCATTGGAATTTTTTCGGTCGCCGAACGCTGCTGTGGGACAAGCAGGAAAAACGCGTTCGCATCGAAATTCCCGGTCAGGATGCCATCTACCTGCTCGATCTCAACACAATGGAGGGGCGGGTGCAGCAAGATGGGAAGGAATACACCCAACCGGATTCTCTGAAAAAATACCTCGAACGGGCCCACGCCATCTGGATAAACGATAGCTACTGGCTGGTGCAGCCCTTTAAGCTGAAGGATAGCGGGGTGGCGCTACAATATATCGGCTCGTCCGAAAGTCCGGAAGGCGTGCCGAGTGAGGTGATTGATATGACGTTTGAAGCCGTGGGGCTAACCCCTCAAAATCGATACCGGCTGTACCTCAATGCGGATAATTACCGGGTAAATTATTGGGAGTTTTTCCGGGATGCGGCCGATGAACAGCCAGCAATGGCTACCCCTTACCGGGGCTACGACCGCTACGGGAGCATTCTGCTATCCGGAGATCGGGGAAAGTACCGGCTTTCCGACATCGAAGTGCTGGAGGAAGTGCCGGACCGCGCCTTTACCGATTTGGGGCAATGGCGTTAAATCCAGTGGCCTTTGCTTGCGAACTGTTATATTGTGGTAGATCCTGTTCAAAAGCAACTAATTATGCCACCTATCTCCGGGCGGGGCCAGGTTGTCCCTCTCTCGCCCTTCCGCAAATTGAGTCCGTTTGCTGATGCGGCAAAAGCGCGCGGTACCCATGTCTATCACCTCAATATCGGACAGCCCGATGTGCTAACTCCCGAGCGAGCAATCGCGCAGTTACAATCCGAACCCATCGAGGTGCTGGCCTACACCCCGGCTGCCGGATTGTCGAGTTATCGCCGTGCGCTGACCGACTACTACCGGCGCTTCAACCTGGAGCTCGACCCCAGCGAAATCTTGATTACTACAGGTGGTTCGGAGGCTATCTTATTCTTTTTTCTGACCTGTTTTGACTACGGCGATGCCGTGCTCATTCCCGAGCCCTTTTACGCCAACTACAATGGCTTCGCTCAAATGGCGGGAGTGGAGGTGCACACCATTCCCTGTTCGATCGAAAACGGATTTGCCCTGCCCGAAGCAGCGGCCTTCGAAGCAGCACTTACCGATCGGACCCGGGCCATTTTCATTACGAATCCGAACAATCCTACGGGTTGTATTTATTCGGAATCGGAGATACGAGCTTTGGGCGATATTGCTCGTCGGCACAATTTGTTTTTCTGCGTTGATGAGGTGTATCGCGAATTTGCTTACGGCGATGATACCTTCTTTTCCGCCCTGCACCTCGAGCATATGGAAGAGCATGTGTTGGTCGTCGATTCGGTATCCAAACGCTACAGCGCTTGCGGAGCCCGGGTAGGGGCCGTGGTATGCCGCAATGAGGAGGTGATTGCCACCATGGAGCGCTACGCGCGTCTGCGGCTGAGTCCACCGCGCCTAGGCCAACTGCTTTCGGAGTACATGCTTCAGGATGATTCGGCTTATCTGGAAGCCGCAAAATCCGAGTACGAAAGTCGGCGCAACTTGGTGTACGAGCGCCTTCAGCAAGTGCCCGGGGTTTTCAGCTATTTACCAGGCGGTGCCTTCTACTGCTTCGCTCGATTTCCCGTGGAATCCACCGAACACTTCTGCTCCTGGTTGCTCAATGATTTCACACACAACGGAGCTACCGTGATGCTGGCACCCGGCTCCGGATTCTACGCCTCTCCCGGTAAAGGATTGGATGAAGCGAGAGTAGCCTACGTGCTCAACAAGAGCGATCTGGAAATAGCTATGGATTGCCTGGAGGTGGCCCTACAGCAATATCCCGGACGTTTGAAGCACGTGGGTCAGGCGGAAAGCGGCAGCACCGTGTCGTCTGCTACCACTAAATAATTCGGAGCAGCCACTAATCGATACCAAGCACGAGTCCCTTCAAGTACGACCCCTCTGGATGAAAAAGCGAGACCGGATGATCCGGCCCTTGGCTCAGGTGGTGTAATACCCGCACGGAGCGGCTGCGCTCCAGCCCGGCGGCTACGATAGTATTATAAAACAGGGAACGATCGACTACCTGCGAGCAGGAAAAGGTAAACAACAACCCGCCTGGAGCCACCCGGTCGATTGCCAGGGCGTTGAGTCGTTTGTAAGCCTGCACGGCCCGGTGGCGTTTGTCTTGGGATTTTGCGAAGGCGGGCGGATCTACTACCACCAGATCGTAGCGATCACCTTCCTGCTTGAGGTAATTCATGACGTCGGCAGTAATGGATCGGTGGACCGACGGGTCGCCACCAGCCTCTGCAACGTTGCGGGCGGTCATCGCCATCGCGCGGGCGGAGACATCCACACTGTCTACTCGTTTCGCGCCGCCCTGTAGGCCATAAACGCTAAAACCGCCGGTATAGCAAAAGGTATTCAGCACGGACTTTCCGGCCGCATACTGCGCTAAGAGAGCCCGGTTTTCGCGCTGGTCCAGAAAAAAGCCGGTTTTCTGGCCGGCGGCCCAATCGACGAAGAAAGCGTTGCCGTTTTCAAGGATGCGGCCCTCTGTACCCGCCCTGCCGGGGGCCTGGATTAGGTAGTCGTCCGTTTGCTCGCTGCCATAGCGTTCCGGGAGCGCCTCTCGACTCTTGTCGTATACGGATAAATCAGGGCCGTAGAGGGACACCAGGGCTCGTGCCAGGTGCTCGCGTTCGCGATGCATACCGATGGAGTGGCACTGAAGAACGGCTACGGTACCGTAAATATCGATGATCAGGCCGGGCAGTTCGTCCCCCTCGCCGTGTACGAGGCGATAGCAATTGGTGCGGGGATTATCCACAAAGCCAAGGAGCTGCCGCAACTGATGCGCCCGACGGAGCCGACGGAGCCAGAAGTCTTCTGGTAAATCGTCGGGGCCAAAGGCAAATAGGCGCGCTCGAATACTCCCTTCTTGAAAATGCCCGATCGCCAATCTTTGGCGGCGATGGTCCAAAACGACCACTCGGTCGCCGTCCTGCAAGTCGGGATCGGTCTCGGCAATCGCTCCGGAGAATACCCAGGGATGCCGGCGCCGGATGGACTGCTCGCGGCGTGGTTTGAGAATCAACGCTTTCATAGACATCAATCGCCAAGATTACACAATATTCCGAGATCATCGAAATAGATGTATAAATTGCGAATAGTATTTGCGGGCAATAATTTAGATTGATTTTAATCTATTTAGCGAATATTCGCTCAGCTCGACTACAGCTCCTATTTTTGTGTATCTACAGAGTAGAAATGTCTCAGATGATACAACAGATAATCTTCGTCTTACTCGCCGCTGCGGCTCTTGGTTTGGCCTACGTCCAATTTAGTCGGGTGCGCCAGAATATTTTATTGGGCAAAGCAGAGCCCGTGGGCGGATCAGGCGGGCAACGGTGGCAGAATATGTTCTTGGTGGCCTTCGGCCAGCAGCGTATGTTCAAGCGGATCATTCCGGCGGTGCTGCATTTTACGCTATATGCGGCTTTTGTTATCACTCAGATCGAATTAATCGAAATATTCATCGATGGAGTTTCCGGTCGGCACCGGGTGTTTGCCCAACCGTTGGGAGGTTTTTACACCTTCGTCATCAGCTTCATTGAAGTTTTATCGCTACTCGCCTTTTTTGCGACAGTGCTCTTTCTAATCCGCCGTAATGGCCTGCGCATTCCCCGTCTGGAAAAACCGGAATTGAAGGGATGGCCCAAGCTGGATGCCAATCTCATTCTGATCGGTGAAATTATTCTGCTGATCGGAATTTTCAGTATGAATGGATCGGATGTGTTGCTCCAGAAAATCGATGCAGAGCACTTTCCGGATACGGGCCAGCTGGCCGTCAGCTCCTGGTTGGGGCCATTGCTTTTCGGCGGGCTGTCCACCGAATCACTCATGGGGGTTGAGCGCTTTGGCTGGTGGCTTCACCTTATCATGGTGTTTGCCTTTTTAAATTACCTGCCCTGGTCGAAGCACTTACACATACTCTTGGCGTTTCCCAACACCTTTTTCTCTCGCTTGCGCCCCCGTGGAGAGATGGAAAACATGCCGGAGGTGATGAACGAGGTAAAAAGCATGATGGGCTTACCAGTAGAAAACGGAAACGGCGCGGCAGCCATGGATGAAAGTGCCGATATCCCGGAGTTTGGGGCAAAGGATGTATTTGATCTGAGCTGGATCGACATTATGGGGGCTTACTCCTGCACGGAATGTGGCCGCTGCACGGCCGTGTGCCCGGCCAACCTCACCGGAAAGAAATTATCCCCACGGAAAATCGTAATGAGTGTCCGCGATAGAGCGGAAGAAGTTGGGCAGAAAATACGCAGTGGCAATCAGGAACATGCTGCCGATTCGGATCGGCCCTTGTCTAAAGACAACTTCGACGACGGTCGGTCGCTGTTTGATTACATCAGCAAGGAGGAAATTCACGCCTGCACCACGTGCCAGGCTTGTGTGGAGGCCTGTCCTGTACTCATTAACCCCCTGGAGCCCATCCTCAAATTGCGCCGCTACGAAATTCTGACCGAGTCGGCGGGCCCGAGCGATTGGTTACCGATGTTCAACAGTATCGAAAATAGTGGTGCCGCCTGGAGCATGACCATTGATCGGGAAGCGTGGCGGGAAGATTAATGTGCTGATGAGCCGATAACTGATAATGTGATAATAACTTTGCTAACTGAAATTGAATCCGATCGGGATGAACGTAAAGACCATGGCCGAAATGGCCGCTGAAGGGAAGGAGCCGGAAATTTTGTTTTGGGTCGGTTGCGCCGGAAGTTTTGATGACCGCAATCAGCGCGTAACGCGGGCATTTGCGGAAATTCTGACGGCTGCCGGTATCGAATTTGCCATTTTGGGAAATGAAGAAAGCTGCACCGGTGATCCTGCCCGACGAGCGGGGAATGAATTCCTTTACCAAATGGTGGCGCTTCAAAATATAGAAACGCTCAATACCTACAACGTCAAGAAAATGGTGACGGCCTGCCCGCACTGTTTCAACACCATAAAAAATGAATATCCCAAATTGGGTGGAAATTACGACATCCTCCACCATACGCAGTATCTACAGCAGTTGATCGACGAGGGGCGCATTAAGCTAAAAGAAGGCGGTACCTTTAAAGGAAAGCGGATAACTTACCACGATTCCTGCTACATCGGCCGGGGCAATGGCATCTTCGAAGCCCCCCGGGAGGTGTTGCGATCGCTGGATAGCGATTTGGCAGAAATGAAGCGCTCCCGACTCAATGGTCTTTGCTGCGGAGCCGGCGGGGCTCAGATGTGGAAAGAGGACGAGCCCGGCGAAAAACGCATCAACATCGAACGTGTAGAGGAAGCTCTAGCCACGGAGCCGGAGGTCATTGCGGTAAATTGTCCATTTTGCATGACTATGATGTCGGATGGCCTCAAGGCCAAGGAGCAGCAGGAAAAAGTGATGGTCTATGACCTCAGTGAAATGATCGTTCAACAGCTCGCCTAACTATGGAATATCAACAATTAGAGGCACTCCCGGATATGGCCCCCGAAAGCCGGGTGTGGATTTACCAATCGGATCGGCCCTTCACAGAAGCCGAATCGGTTCAAATAGAACAACTGTTGCGTACATTTGCAAGCCGGTGGGTTAGCCACAACCGGGCCCTGCGAGCGGCGTCCGGTTTGTTGCACAACCGCTTTGTTGTACTGGCTGTAGACGAACGACAGGCCGGGGCCAGCGGTTGCTCCATCGATGCCTCCGTGCATTTTCTCAAGCAGTTGCAGGCCGAGTTTGGGGTCGATCTGTTCGACCGCATGCGCTTCAGCTATCAAACGGCAGATGGCCAGGTCGAAACCCTTCCCCGTGACGCCTTCGCCACTGCCTACGCCGAAGGGCAGATTGGCCCCGAAACGCTGGTCTTCGATCCCCTTGTAAAAACCAAGGCCGAGTTGGACCAACAGTTCGTCAAGCCGCTCTGGGAGAGCTGGCACCGGCAGATGGTCTAAAAAATGGGGTAATTGGTCGGGCTACAGTGACAGCCCACAAAAGGATGCGTACCTTTCGCGAAAAATGCCATGCTGGGAAGAGTAAAAAACTGGTTAGGCATCGAGGGCGTCAAGTTAGAGCTCTTGCTCGACGAGCAGCCCGTCCAGCAACCCAATCGATTGGAGGGCCGCATTCGCTTCAAAAGCATTCGGCCCCAGACGGTCCTAGCCGTAAGTATTGTCCTGATTGAACGGTACAGCCGCGGCCGCGGCGAAGAACGCCTGGTTGATGAATACCAACTCGGGGCCATCGAACTGACCGAAATCATTGAGGTACCACCCGGCGAAATCGTTGAGCGCCCTTTCAGCCTTCCTTTCGAACGGGTCCAATCCGATGTCGATGCCTTCGGCAATCGCAACCTCGTCTTTGGCGGTATCGCCCGTCTGGCACGATGGTCGCGCAATGTAGAATCGGAGTACCGCCTCGAAGCAGAAGCAGAAGTAAAGGGCGTCGCCCTGAATCCTTTTGATCGGAAGGTAGTGAAGCTGTGAGGTTCTTGAACTTGGAATAGCCAGCAATTCCTAAGTTCAGACAGCCCAAAGTACCAAAAGACTAAAGTGCTAACAGACCAAAGTACTAACAGACTAAAGTACTA
>CAZDET010000021.1:0-17842 GCA_964504335.1 uncultured Saprospiraceae bacterium | reverse complement strand
AGTACCAAAAGACTAAAGTGCTAACAGACCAAAGTACTAACAGACTAAAGTACTATTCCTCCTCTTCCAACACCTCCAGCTCAATGCGCCCACCCTTGATATGGACATGGAGATGGTCGTAGTTTTCCAGCCAGTTGACGAAATCGTCGCCGAGGAGCGCGCGGCGCCAGCCGCTGCCGAGGATGTTTTGTCGCGTAGCGGGATCGCTTTTCATTCGCTTGATCGCGTTGCGCGGCATCACCAGCGCGTGGGCAATATCTTCTTCCTGTGCCCGATATTTCATGAGTAAGTAGAGGAATTCCAGGAGAATTTCATCGAGTTGATCTTCGTCTTCCTGGCGCGGAATCCGCTTCAGTACGGCACGCTCTTCTGCCGTCACTTCGCCGTTATACATTTTGACGAATGCATCCCCAAAACGATCGATTGTCTTATTGGGTAATCGGCGGTTTTGCTTGAGCGCCTCTTTACCACTACGGACACCTTTGACGATTTGCCCCAGTAGCTTGGAGGGCAGGATCATCTCTTTGCTGTAATCTTTGCGTTGGGCTTGCTGCCGTCTCCAGGTCAATATGCGTAGTAGGAACACCTGTTCGCGAAATCGCAGGGAGCGCATCAGGTTGCTGTTGATCGCCTCGTGGTGCGGATCGCGCTCGTAGTAGGCAGGAACCTCCATTTGAGCACACTCCTCCTGCGCCCAGGAGGCCCTTCCGCTGCCTTCCAGCCTTCGGTTTAGTTTGGTGTACAAACGGTGGAGCGGCTGCACATCTTCCAGTGCGTACCGCAATTGTTTCGCCTGAAAGGGCCGACTTTCCCAGTCGGCAACAGCGTATCCTTTCTGGAGCTGCATACGCAACTCACTTTCCACGAGCTTGCGAAACGAGATAGGATACCGATAGCCCGCAAAGCCGGCGGCAATCTGCGTATCGAAAGTATTTTGGGGGATCGTGCCGTAAACAGCGTTTAGGAGACGGTAATCGTTGTCGCCGGCGTGGGTGATCTTGAGCACCTCCGGATCCGTGACGAGTTCCAGAAAAGGGTCCAGGTGCGACAGGCGAAGCGGATCGAGCATAAAATAGCCCTTCTCACAGGCTACCTGCACCAGGCACAACAAGGTTTGAAATCGCTTCTCTCCCACAAATTCCGTGTCGAATGCAATCCACTTTGCATCCCTGGTCGCATGTACAAATTGATCTAACTGAGTATCGGAATCGATCAATAAAAAGTCAGAATTTTGCTTCGTCATTCTTTCTGCTTGTTCCGCTTCGTTAATTTTTTCTGAAATACTATTGGGAGATGTGTTTTCTGCCTGTTGCAAGCATCAAAAGTACGTTATCCTGTTCAATTGAGCAGATATCCTATGTTTCAGCATAAACCCAAGAGCGGTGCTATCGGGTTTATCAATAGAATACAAGTAAAACCACGCCAAACTATGAAGGTCGTCAAGCGCATTTTTATCGGTCTAAGCCTGTTTGTTCTGCTGCTGCTCGGCGCTGCTTTCCTTCTGCCCATCTTTTTTGAGGATCGGATCCAGGAAATCGCCAAAGAACAAATCAATGCTAATCTCAACGCGGAAGTCGACTTCAAGGATATCGACCTTTCCATTTTTCGTTCGTTTCCCCGGCTCAGCCTGCAAATCGATAGCTTCAGTGTAACGGGCATTGATACCTTCGACCGCCTGCCACTGGCGCGGGGGGCTTCAGCCGATTTTGCACTCGATGTATGGTCGGTCATTTCCGATCCGTCCAACATTCAGATCAAATCAGTCAACCTCGTCGACCCGGAGGTCAACATCCTCGTGTTGCGCAATGGAATGGCCAACTACGACGTCGCCATCGCCACCGAAGAGGAAGCGACCGCCGAGCCATCGGAGGGTGAACTCAACTTTGCACTCGATCGCTACACCATCACCAACGGCCGCTTCGTCTACGACGATCGCTCCGCTGATATATACCTGGAGCTCATCGGGCTGGATCACGAAGGGTCGGGCAATTTCACCCTGGAAGAATTTGAGTTGGATACCGAATCCAAGATCGACTCCGTCACCTACGTGCAGAGCGGTGTTCCGTATATCAGCGATGCGGTGGCTGACTTAGACGCCATCTTTAAGATCAATACGACGGAGGGGCGCTACGAGTTGCGGGAAAACGACCTGACCTTAAATGACTTAACCCTGAAGGCCGACGGCTATTTCGCCATGCCCGATGAGGATATCGAAATGGATCTCACTTTCCAAACTCCCGAAAGTGATTTCCGGTCACTGTGGTCCCTCATTCCATCGGCCTACACGCAAGGATATGAATCGGTAGATGTAACCGGGCAGTTCGAACTAACAGGCTCTGTACAGGGCACCTATAGCGCGGAGCGGGAAGTTTACCCCAGTTTTAATGTCCATACTGCCGTTTCTGAAGGCAACGTAAAATATCCCGACCTACCGCTTGGGATCAACGACATCAACACCACCATCGATATTGATAGCCCTACCGACCAATTGGATGATATGACGATCGATATCGAGAAGCTAAATCTGCGGGTAGGAAACGATCCATTTTCCGCGGCGTTGCTCGTGCGAACCCCTATTTCCGACCCCACCGTTCGGGGAAACATCGACGGTATCATCGATCTGGCGCAGTGGGTGCAGGCATTTCCGATGGACGGGTTGGAGGAATTATCCGGTCGCATCGTAGCCGATATCGCCATCGACGCAGCTTCCTCCGCGCTCGAAGCGGAGGCCTACGATCGCATCAAAATGGATGGCAACCTCACCGCTACGGGCATCAACTACCGCCAGCCGGGCCTTCCTGCGGTGCTTATTCAACGGGCGGTAGCCGACTTCACCCCGCAAAACGTACTCATTCAGGAATTCAAAGCGGATCTCGGGCGGTCCGATGTATCCGCTACGGGGGCCATCGATAATATACTCGCCTACATCAGTCCGGAAAAAACCATGACGGGCAGTTTTGTAGTCCAGTCAAACTACTTCGATGCCGGAGAATGGGTACCGGAAGCCGAAACGCCCACCCGTGCCATCACTCCGGCTGAAATGGAGGAGGCTAGTGCTGAAGTGAGCTCCGACACGGAGATATTCGACCGCTTCGATTTCAATGTCGATGTGGCAGCTAATGAAATTGCCTACGATACTTACCTGCTGAAAAACAGTAATCTGTCTGGTAGGGTCCAACCAAATCGCATTCGCATCGACGACGTTCAGACGACGATGGGTGGCTCCAGCTTCCAGGGCACGGGCACCATTCTCAATGCGTTCGATTATACTTTTGAAGAGGGCGTACTGGGCGGCCGGATTGACGTTCGGTCTGACTTTGTCAACCTCGACGATTTCATGCCACCGGCGGAAGAAGGCGAAGCAGTTGCCGAAGCCACCGAAGAAGAACTCGCTCCCATCCCCGTTCCGGAGCGTATCAATTTGGCGGTGAATCTGGACGCCGATCGGGTACAGTATTCCAACCTCACGCTCAATCAGGTAAAAGGCGTGCTGGCCGTGCGCGATGAGCAGGTGGTATTCGAGGAGGGCGTTGCGAATTTGCTTGGTGGCAGCGTCAACTTTGCCGGTGCCTACGATGCCTCGGATCTGGAATCGCCGGGCTTCAGCTTTAAGTACGCGCTAAAGAACCTCGACTTTGGGCAGTCGTTCCGGACACTCAACACGATGCAGGCCCTGATGCCCATCGGGCAGTTTTTGGAAGGAAAGTTTTCCAGCGATTTGATCATCAATGGTGATCTGGGAAAAAATATGTTTCCCGTGCTGACCTCGATTGATGCCGAAGGGTTTATTCAAACCCTCGACGCGGCGCTGAGTGGTTTCAAGCCGTTGAATACCATCGGGGAGGCACTGAATGTGAACGAATTGAAGCGGTCGGTCAATTTGAATAACGTGAAAAGCTGGTTTGTCGTGGAGGACGGCACCGTCGCGGTGGAGCCCTTTCCGTTCAGTGTGGGGGATGCCCGTTTTGTAGTGGCTGGAAAACACGGCCTCAATCGGGCAATGGACTATTCCATAAAGGCTGCTATTCCGCGGGAAATGGTGGAAAGTAATGCCGTGGGCGCTGCTATTGGCCGGGGCATCGATCAGTTGTTTGGCCAGGCCAACAAATTGGGCCTCAACCTGGAGCAAGGCGATACCCTCAACGTAGACATTGCGTTGTCGGGCTCTATCAGCGACCCCAAGGTCGCCTTTGATCTGCTCGGCATTTCCGGAGGCGCGGGCAAGTCGGCAGTAGAGGAGCAAAAAGATTCCCTGGTGGATCAGGCCAAAGAACAAATAGCTGATACTCGGGAGGCAATCGAAGAGGAAGTACAATCCGCAGCCGATTCCGTGAAGCAAAGCCTTGCCGACGAGGCCAAAAACCAGTTGCGCGACGCCCTCGGTATTGCACAGGATACTACAGGAACAACCGCTGACTCAACCGCCACGGGTATTAAATCTACGGTGGAGGATATTAAAAAAGATTTGGAGAAGTTTAATCCCTTCAAAAAGAAAAAGAAGAAAACCGAGCCCGACTCAACCAGAAACCAAGATTGAATGACTAGCAATTAACCGACGGCCTCCAGCGCTGTGGTATGCTCGAAATCCCTGAAGTCGACGGGTGTGACGGCGGAGATTCCCTGTTCGGCCATGTGGACGCCGTAAATCGTGTCGACGGCGGCCATCGTCAGCTTGTTGTGCGTGACAATGATAAACTGTGATTCCTTGGCAAATTTTTTGATGATGCGGTTGAACTTGCTGATGTTGACATCGTCTAGCGGGGCATCCACCTCGTCGAATACGCAGAAAGGTGCCGGTTTCAGCAGATAGAGCGCAAACAGGAGTGCGGTAGCGGTCAGGGTTTTTTCGCCACCCGATAATTGATTAATCGTTTGTGGCCGTTTCCCCTTCGGCTTGGCTACGATTTCAATCTTTGATTCAAGGGGGTTATCCGGATCGATCAGTAGCAGGTCGCAGTCGTCATCTTCGGTGAATAGCGACCGGAAGACATCGATGAAATAGAGCCGAGCCTTTTCGAATGCCATTAGAAACTGTGCCGTTGCGGTTTCCTCGATTTCCCGAATGGTTACCAGCAGGCTGTCTTTGGCGGCCACGATATCATCGCGTTGTTGGCTGATGGTATCGTGGCGTTCTTTCATTTCATCAAATGCCTCTACCGCCAGGGGGTTGATATCACCGTAATTATCGATGCGGTGCTTGAGCCGATCTACTTTAAGCATAAGGGCTTCTGGTTCCAGGTCAGAGGAGAGATCCGTTCCGCTGTTGAGCAGGGAGTTGATATCGATGCCAAATTCGATCCGCAAGCGCTGGGCCACGGAACTCACTTCGTATTTGATCGTGTTTTCCTTTTCCTTTAATTGGTTGATTTGAATTTGTACGTCCTGCCGCTGGCGGTTCAGGTGCCGCAGGGCATCTTCGATTTCACTGACTGCGTTGCGGGCCTGGTAGTAGGCTTGTTCGATTTCGGAGAGCTGATTGGCCAGGGCGTCGCGTTGCTGGTAGAGGTCCTGTAATTGTTGTTCCAGGTTCCCTTTATCAGTCTCCAGCGCTTCGATTTGGTGGCCGGATTGGGCCACCTGGTGGCGCGCCTGTTCGAGCCGGGACTGGACTTCCGCATGCTGGCGTTCGCGGAAGGTGAGTTCCTGCTGGTAGGTAGTTACGCGATTTTGCTGGCGAATGAAGGCAACGTTCTGCTCATTGAATGCAGTGGAAACGGCGGTGAGGGATTCGGAAAGAGCCTGCAACCCTGCATCGGCCGCGGCCGACCGCGTTCGTACTGCATTGGTGGCCTGGCGGGCTTCGGTCAATTCCGCTTCCAGGTCAACAAGGCGTTGTTCCACTTTGGTAATTTCGTCACTATGGGAAGCGCGCTGCTCCTGAAGCTGTCGCAAAAACTGTTGGTGATTGTCGAGTTTGGTTTGGACGCTCACGCGTTCCTGCCCCAACTGAACAAGGCGGTGCTGCAATTGGCGCTGGTCTTCGTGGCGGCGTTGCTCGCGCAGCAGGCGCAATTCGTCCTGAATCTCTGTGATTTGATGCGTTCCCTGTGCTGCCTTTCGCTCGGCGCGTTCAATCTGCTTCTTGAGTTGCTCCAGGCTTTTCTTTCGGCCAATTTTTTTGCCTTCAAATAGCCCGACGGAGCCACCAGCCAGGCTGGCCGGCCGTTTGAGGTACCGCCCGCTGCGAGCCAGGGCAATTAGGCCGGGCTGTTGGGCAGCGCGGGCTTCTTCATCCGAATCGAATACGACCACACCCTGAAGTAGATACTGACAAAGGTCGGTGTACTCCGCATCTACTTCCACACAATCCATGGCCCAGCGGGCACCGCTGGGAAGGGAATATGCTACCGGCGACGATTCGGGAATCTGATCGAGTAAAAAGAAATTGGCCTTGCCTTTTTGGCTACGCCCCAATAATCGGATAGCTTGTTCGGCTTCGGCGGTATTGTGTACGACGTAGTAATTCAAATAAGGCTCGAGAAAATGCTCGATGGCAATGCGGTAATCGGGTTCTACCAGGAGTAAATCGCCCAGCAATAAACGCTCGACGGTCCAGTCTTTCGACTTGTTGAGGTAGCGGATGGATTCCGGAAAACCCTCCAGGTTTTCTACCATGCTTTTGGTAAGTTGGTATTCATTGCGCTTGGCATCCAACTCACGGTTGATGCGCACCTGCTGCTGCTTGAGCTGCTCCAGGGCGTGTTCTTTTTCTTCTACCGCTGCCTGCCGTTGGGCTTCGCTTTCCTCCAATTCTTTTAGGGCTTCTTGCTGCTGTAGCTCTTCCTGCTGGAGCCGGGAGAGGCGTCCGACCAGTTGCTCTTTCTCTTGTTGTCGCTGGGTCTGCTCCGATTCCTGACGTTGGAGCTGTAGGCGGATGTTTTCCAGCTGGTTGCGCTGGATGGCGCGTTCCTGTTCGAGTTGGCTCAGGTGCTTTTCCGCCCGTTGCTGCTCGCTGACGGCGGTATCCAGATCCGTCTTGCGGTTGCTGTAGGTTTGTTGCACCTTGTCGCGCTCGATCGCTGCTTTTTCCAGTTCTTGCTCCAGGCGAGCTTCTACGCGCCGTTCGGCAACCAGGTCTTCGCGATACTGTGCAATCTCCTCGTTGAGGCGCTCCAGTTGGGTTTCCGCGTCGGTAATATCCCGCTGCAATTGCTTGCGGTTTTGCTCGGTAAACTGTTGCTTTTGTTGAATGATTTGCCGGTCGCTCTCCAGGGAGCGTACCTTGCCCACCAATTCATTGAGGGCGCGCTGCTGACCGGATACGGCTTTTTCCTGATCCAGGTTGGTTTTCCGCCGCTCGGCCAGTTCGGCCTCCTTTGTTGCGATGCCGGCTTCGAATTGTCGGTAGCGATGCTCCTCCTGCTCAATGTGTTGCCGTACTTCCCGTTGCTGGGTCTTGAGTTGCTCAATCCGCAGCCCCGCTAATTGCATGCTATGCTGCTTGTAAGACTCCTTTACGTCGAAGTAGCGCCTGGCCCGCCTGGCTTCTTTTTCGAGTTTGGTCAGATTAGACTGGATTTCGAACAGCAGGTCCTCGATGCGATCCAGGTCACCGTCGGTATTTTTTAGCTTGTTGAGCGTTTCGCGCTTGCGGGCTTTGTATTTGGAAATGCCAGCCGCCTGCTCGAACATACGGCGCCGGGAGTTGTCTTTGTCAGCCAGAATGTCATCCACCATGCCGAGAGCAATGATGGCGTAGGAGTTGGACCCGATCCCGGTATCCAGAAATAGGCTGGTGATATCTTTAAGTCGGCATGGAACGCCGTTGAGCCGGTACTCGCTGTCGCCGCTGCGGTACAACATCCGCGTGATCGTCACCTCCGTGTATTCGGTAGGCAACAGGTTGCGGGTGTTTTCGAAGGTCAGGGATACTTGAGCCAGGCCGGAGGCCTTGCGTTTATTGGTTCCGTTAAAGAGCACACTCGACATCTGATCGAGGCGCAGCTCCCGGCTCTTCTGTTCGCCCAACACCCAGCGGATCGCATCCACGATGTTCGATTTCCCCGCCCCATTCGGCCCTACAATCCCGATCACATTTTCGGAAAAGTTGATGACCGTCTCGTTCGCGAAACTTTTAAACCCCTTTATGGCTAATTGCTTCAGTCGCATATCCAAATTTCATCCAAGCCCTAAATTTACCATTTAACGGGTCTGCTTGTCGTTGGTAACCACCCCTACTTCTCCACAGCTGTGGAGAAGAAATTGTGCATAGCTCTGTATTAAGCCAATGTTAACAGTATGTAACATGGCGGTTTTCCACATGCTAAGATCTTGATATTAAGCAAATTGGGAGTTATCCACAATTGTTAGTTTAACGTGGAAAAGTGGATTGTGAGGTATTTTTGTTCTTTGGCCTTTTAGTACTTTGGTCGAAAGGACCTTAGTTTGCTGAGAACTGAACGAGCAAAGAACGACCTGATCAAAGTACTAACTGACTAATCAGTTCCTCCGCCACCACCTTATGCCCGCCCAGGTATTGATGTTCTTCGAACACGAGGCCACTGCGCGCCACCACATTGCGGTGGAAGGATAGGCGTTCGGCCGTTAGCAGGGGGTCGTCTTCGGCGTAGAAAAAGTGAAGGGAGCGCCCCCGAAAGTAGGGGAGGGCCGGTTGGTAGTCGATGTCTTCCGGCAGGAGTCCGGCCCAGAGGATGAGGTGTTTAAATTGGGGGAAGCGGCGCATGATCCAGCGCACCTGGGTAGCTGTTCCCTGGCTGAAGCCCAGCAAGATTAGCTCCGCATCCGCCGGACATTGAATCTGGTAAGATTCGAGCAATTGGCTGAGGTAGTTGCTGTAGTCGGCAATTTCATCGAGGCGGTCGCCCCGGGTCATCCAGGAGGCCACCACGGGGCCATCGAAGCCGCCCCAGTAGAAACGCGACAGCCCCTCGGGGGCAAGTATTAGGTCTGATTCAGAGGCCACCGGCCGAAAACGTTGGATAAACCTGGCGGCCGCCTGCCCATAGCCGTGGCAAACCATCCAAATACGTCGAATGTGCGGACCGGGGGCACCCAGCCGGTAATAGTGGGCCGTCCGGGGCACGGTGAGTTTATGCGAAGTGGGTTCCATTCAAGAGAGCATATCAGCAATGAGTAAATTGCAGCCGCGTACATCGCTATAATCGAGTCGGCCGAGTATCTTGAAACTGCCATCTTCATTTACGCGTCCGAGGTCATCGGTGGCGATGAAGCTGATGGTATCTACATTGGCTAGGTCCTGAATGTTGAGCGCGCCCGTTTTCCCGGCCGGTGGTTGGGCCAGTGGGTCGGTGATTTCGCGGGTACTTACTCGCATGGTGGGCGCTGGGTAAAAAAGCCCCTGCCCGGGCGAGTAAGCTTGTGAAAGCAGTTCCGTCATGCCGTATTCGCTGTGAATGGTGGGAGAGTTAAAGGCGGTTGTTAATCGATGATGTAACTCTTCCCGGGTCAGCTCGCGGCGTCTTCCCTTCATCCCTCCGGTTTCCATGATGATCACGTCCGAGAGATCGGTGGGGTGCTGTTCGGCCAGATCGAGCAGGGCAAAGCTGACGCCGATTAGCAGGGTAGGGATGCGCTGCCTTCGAAGTTCGTCTATTCTTTGAAGGAGAGCTGCCTGGTCGTAAAGGAAAAAACCATTTCCGGATTGTCTGGATTGCCGCATAAAATCATCGACCATGAAAATCAAAGACGATCCCTGGCGTTCCAGATAGGCGGGTAACAGCGCCAGGATGGCGTATCGCTCCAGGGAGCCGTACGCTCGGGTGAATGCAAGGCGGGCAACCTCCTGGTACCACTTTTGCGATCGTACTAAGTGTTTACTAGTTGTTTGTCCGCTCGTGCCACTAGAGGTAAACACGATTTCCGGCTCCCACTGCCCGGTTTGGAGTTGCTGGGTTTTGAACAACGCAATCGGCAAATGCGGAATGTCGGAAAGCCGGCCGATCTGCCGTTGGTTGACTCCCAATAATTCCAGAAATTGTTGATAGACGGGATTGTAATCGGCCTGGTAGGCAAACACCGACAGCGCTGTCTGCTCGAAGGAGCTAGCGTCTACCCGACGAATTTGCTCAATGAGCGCCGCCCGGCGATCTAATTCCGGTGTTGGATCGTTTTTATTCAAGTTGCTTTAACTTTCGCCTGATGACAACTTCCTATATGCGTTGCTTTGCCGCTTTTGCGTTGCTCCTTTTCTTGGTCTCCTCCTGTACTCAACCGCCGGACTATCCCGATACACCGGTCATCGAATTTGTGGCCAACTCCAAGGATAGCATCTACCAACAGCCGCTCGGCATCCTGGACACTATCCTTATCCGCTTTTCTTTTACCGACGGCGATGGCGACTTAAGTCTCGACACTCCGGATTCTACCGATATCGTCCTGAAGGATCTCCGCTTTCCCGATTTGCCGATCGAAATCCCCTTCGGCCTGCCCACCATTCCCGAAGAAGGCACCGGTAATGGCATCAGCGGGGAAGTCACCATCATTTTCCGCAACGATCAAATCTGCTGCTTCCAAACGGTCGGCAATATCACCCTCGCCTGTGCTAATGCCAACCTCAACCGCGTCGATACCACCCAATTCGCGATCCAAATGCGCGACCGGGCCGGCAATTGGTCGAATGAAATCGTAACGGATCCGATCTATGTCATCTGCACCAATTAATAGTGAATAGCGAATTTTATGATGCTTTAAATTTCGCCATTCGCCATTCGCCATTACACCTCCGGCCAATTGACCCCTTTGCGCAACCATCCTAGTGTTTTTGCTTCCCGGCTGCCCGGTTCGGGCTGGTAATCGTAGGTCCAACTGGCGAGGGGAGGGAGGCTCATGAGGATGCTTTCCGTCCGGCCGCCTGTTTCCAGGCCAAATTTGGTGCCGCGATCCCATACGAGATTGAATTCGACGTAGCGGCCGCGGCGCAGGCGCTGCCAGTTCTTTTCTTCCTGCTGGTAGGGCAGGCGGGCGCGCCGGCGCAACAGCTCCGTGTAAATGGGGGCGAAGGCTTCGCCTACGGCTGCCACGAACCCGAATAGCTGAGAGCGCGTGAAGTCTTCGGTTTCGGTGAGGCGATCGAAAAAGATGCCGCCTACTCCCCGGGTTTCCTGGCGGTGGGGAAGGAAAAAATAGTCGTCGGCCCAGTCCTTGAAGCGGCCGTAGTACTCGGGATGGGCTCGATCGCAAACCAATTTGAGCTGTCGGTGAAACCAGCGCGCATCCTCGGGAATGACGTAGTGGGGCGTTAGGTCGATGCCACCGCCGAACCACCACTGGCCATCATCCATCTCAAAGTAGCGCACATTCATGTGAATGATGGGGGCCATCGGATTGTGGGGGTGCAGCACGATGCTCACCCCCGTAGCATAAAAGCCAGTTGTCGGATCGGCACCGAGGGCCATAGCCGCCTTCGCGGGCAGTGGGCCGTGAACGGCACTAAAATTGACGCCCCCTTTTTCGATCAAATCTCCTTCGAGTACGCGTGCCCGGCCACCGCCGCCGCCCGGCCGTTCCCAGAGGTCTTCGCGGAAGGTGTTGCCCTCGTCTACCGCTTCCAACTGGCGGCAGATATCATTTTGCAATTCCCCGAAATACGTTTCGATTGCCTGCTTGGTGGGGACCGTGGTGGTTGTGAGCATATCCAAAAGGGTTTATGTGTTTAAGACAAGGCGGCTAGCGCGCCTTCAACGGATTTTTTGCTGCTCCCCACAAATACTTGATCATCGACCACGACCACGGGGCGCTTCAAGAAGGTATACTCCTCCAAAATCAGGCGTCGATAGTCGGATTCCGACAATTCCTGGTCGGCCAGCCCCATGCTGCGGTATTTCATGGCCCGACGGCTGAAGAGCCCCTCGTAGGTGCCGACCTGTTCCTTCATGAAGTCGACCTGCTCGGCGGTCAGCGGCTCGGTTTTGATATCCTGATATTCCCAATCTGTGGCATCTTTGAGCTGTCCAATGATGCGCTGGCAGGTTTTGCACGTGCTGAGATGGTAGATTTTCTTCAATTGGTTACCTTTTACCATTAATTACAGCCTTAACGTATTCAAAAACCACCGAAAATCCCAGTTGTTTCAAATCACTTTCTCACAAATAGCCATTGTGCCGAAACTCTTGCCATCCGAGCTTATCCTCTCTTCGGAGGGTCGGGTCTACCACCTCGACCTGCGCCCCGATGAGATTGCCGATACGGTTATTCTGGTAGGCGATCCGGCTCGGGTGGAGCGGGTATCGCGGCATTTCGATCGCATTGACCTGCGTCGGACCAAGCGCGAATTTACCACTCACACCGGCGCTCTCGGAGGCAAGCGCCTAACGGTTCTGTCTACGGGCATCGGCACCGACAACATCGATATCGTACTCAACGAGCTGGATGCACTCGCCAATATCGACTTTTCTGCCCGGGAAGTTCGACAGGAACTGCGCTCACTCGACCTCATCCGCCTCGGTACCACCGGTGGGCTCCAAACCGATTTACCGGTCGATACAGTGGTGTATTCCGCCTACGCTATTGGCCTGGACAACCTGCTACACTATTATTCCCGCCAACCTTCGGACCAGGAACAACAACTAGCAGCCGCCTTTCCTCACCACCAGCTGCCATCCACTATCACGCCCTACTTCACTACGGCAAATCAACCACTACTTCAACAACTCCTCGGTACCAGCCAGGCAGGCATCACGCTGACCGCTTCCGGCTTTTACGGGCCGCAGGGGCGGCGAATGCGATTGTCTTCCAACGTGCAGCTGGATAGCTTGATCGATTTCCGCTACCGAGACCTCGCCATCACTAATCTGGAAATGGAAACCGCGGGAATCTATGGATTGAGTAAGCTCCTGGGCCACCGGGCCGTGTCGGCGAGTGTGATTCTGGCCAATCGGTCCCTCGGCACGTTCAGCAAGGATGCAAAAGGGGCGGTGGATCGGATGATTGAGGAGGTGTTGGAGCAGTTGGTGTAATGAGAATGAAAATAGCTCCCCCGGCTGCACTTGACCGAAAGGGAGCTATTCTATTTAAGACCTTTAGATTTTGGTTCTCTGACAATTTTCGTGGTTATATCGACACAAATCCTCTGCCTTCAATCCTTTTCGGACATCGGTTTTGTGTCGACCACAAAAATTGTCAAAGAAGGTAGATTTTTAGACCTTTAGGCTCTTCTGAAAGTACCAAAAGACCAAAGTACCGTCTATTCTTGCAATTTAAACAGGAAATCCAGGGTAAGCTGCACCGCAACCGGCTTTCCCTGGTGCATGGCCGGCCGCCAATCGTGCAAGGTTTTCAGCACGCGCTCCACTTCCGACTCGAGTGCTGCATCGGCGGATTCAAGCGACGCGCTATTTGACTTATTTCGGTCGTCGCCGTATCCCATTACGACCACCATTTCCGGGTTGGCTTCCCCCTGATATTCCTGGATTTGTTCGGATTGAATGAAAAGATGGCCATTTTGATCGATAACAAAAGCGGTTCGAATGAGCGCCTCCCGAGCTGCCTGGCGCGCAACCGCCGGATACTTGATGTTTCGGTAGATGTGGGTTAATAAAGCACGCTTGCCTTCCGCTTCGTCGATAGGGGAATTCTCGAATTGGGGGGCTTGATCGACTTCTTCTACCGATAGCACAGGGAGTTCTACGGAGGGCATGTCGGGTGAAAATTGAGTGCAGGACACGAGCAGGGCTCCAAACAGTACACACAAGGCCAGTGCTTGTATACTCGATAAAGAGCGCGCCGGAAAGTTGGATTGCATCATGGTGATTCGCGATTTAAGGGGTGAGGAAAAGAGCGCTGGCCAAGCGGTTGCTACCGGGCCAACGATGACCTGCCGAAGCAAAAACCGACTGTAGGCCTTGCCGTCGACGTGGCGACAAACAGATGCATCTGCCTGATATTCTTGGACTTGTTCAAGCTTTCGCAGGAGGAACCACTGTAGCGGATGAAACCACAAAAACAATCGACCAATCAGGAATAGCAGTCGTTGCCAGGTATGGTAATGGCGCACGTGTGCGGCTTCGTGGAGGAGCGCCAGGTGCTTTGCTGCCGGATCCATGCCTGCGGGCAGAAAGAGGGTGCGAAAGCCGGCCATCGGGATGGGGATGTCGGGATGGCAAACCACTGGGATACTACCAAAATACTCGGCATTCCCCAGCTTTTTCCATTGGTAGAGCTTCCAAATATTGCACAATAACGGAACTAAGGCCGTCAACGCCCCTAGCGCATAAATGGCCAGCAGTAATGAAGTGCCCAAGGGCAGTGCACTAGGCTCGGGGTAGGTGTCAACCGCCACCGTTGGTATAGTTCCACCGAACGAAACGGTTGGTGCGGATAGCACGTGTACCGATTCAAATAGAGGGATGCTCGGCAGCGCGGGTAGGATGATACCTGCAAGATAGATGCCGATTAAAAACCGTCCGTGCAATTTCCAATTCCCATTGCGACGCAGCGCGAGGCGGTAGAAGAGCAGTAAGACCATCCAGATCGTGCTCAATCGGAGCAAATACAGCATCCATTCGTTGTTCATTCCTCTTCCAATTGACGCATGAGCTGATCGATTTCCTCCAGACTCAGGTTCTCCTCCCTCGCCAGGTGGGCCATCAGGCGATTAGGCGAGCCGCCGAAAAACCGCTGGATCAGACTACCAAGCGATTGCCGACCGTATTCCTCCCGACTGATGGTGGGGCGGTACACGAAAGTACGTCCGTAGGCTTTGTGGGCAAGGAACCCCTTTTTGTCTAATGCAAGCACCAGGGCAGATACGGTGCTGTGGGGCGGCTTGATGCCCTTTTGCGCTTCGATGGCGGTCCGGATTTCACCAACCGTACACTCTCCCAGCTCCCAGATGAGCTGCATGATTTCCTCCTGTGCTTTCGTTAACTTCTTCATTATTTCGTTATATAACGCAATTATACGTTAAATAACTGGATAATGCAATGGTAGCTGAGAAAATGCCCGTGGTTTACACCAACCCAGCAGTAAAGGTGGCATTAGAATTATTTCTAGTTCGAAACCCGAAATTGCTTTCGGTATATCGGTGTGTGGTTTGCTCCGCTTACCAGCCCTATGTAGGACCCCGGGGGTAGGAAGAATCGAAACTTCCAGCGCTCGTGCTGTCCGATTATTACCTGATTGATGGGAATTGCTTTTTGGTGCTCCTGTTCCCATTCTTGCAGGTTGTAAACCTGGAATAACTTGCCCCTCAGGAAATCCTGATCGACGGTGAAATCGTAGTAAAAATCTTTGGAAGTTACTAACCAATCCGGATACCCGTTAGTCTCATCAGTACGGGGAAAGAAGACATTTAAATCGTACTTTTCTGGGTAAGAGGGGTGGACAAATGGCTGGTTATTTGTGGTATCGATCAATACAAAGGGCCGTTCAGGATTAGCCATCTGCAAGGCCGCCCGGTAGTACCCACTTTCATTTTTGGGCTCGTATCCTTCCCGCATGAGGGTGCATTCTACGGAGGGAATGTCCTGGCCTAGTAGATCCACTAACCGCTGGCCCATTTTAATCCAGTTTTCGTCTGATCCTTTGGCAATGTGGGCGTGACCGGCCAAGACCAATACTTTTTCATCCGGATGGCGGCTGATCAAGTTGTATAGATGCTGCGCTTGCGCCTGGTCGCGCATATTGGATCGTTCGATGGCGGATTGCTCGGGGTCAAAAACGGAGGTAGTATCCTCATAGGGAACGACCTGATAACCCAATGCAATAGCCTCCCGGATAAGCTGAGCAAAAGCAGGCTCCCGAATATAAAAACCCGAGGTTTGGATGGGATATCCACGACCATTGATGGTGCTGTCGTTGTGATCCAATGCTTCCAGTGCCAAAAATCGAAATCCTTTTTCGTATAAACCGGGCAGCAATGACCGGACAAACGCGCGATGCTGTCCGGAATTATGCGCTTCATTTAGCAGTAGTACGGGGGCATCTGCGTATCTATTTATTAGGTATCGTTTGGCGTCCTGTGGACGAAAGTTCGACATATCTGGCAAGGTGTCTTTATACCTTCTGGGAATGCCAATAGCCTGATAGTGTAGCGATTTGCGATGCTGACTAACGAAGGAGGCAAAGGTCATCAATGCCTGGTAGTAAATACTTTTTTCGCTGAGATTATTTTCATCGGCGTATTCAGATTCTAAACTCAACAACGAATCGTAGGCGGCCTGATAGCCGTCGGCCATCAATGATTGTTCAGCAATTTGAAAAAAGTTATAAGCGCCCTTATAAAATTTCTTCAAAGTGGAATCTTCCGACATGGCAGATACTCGGTTTTCGGGTGGGAGGGTATCTAACAAAGTGATCCAATCGTGGGCGTGTCCGACCAAAGTCATTTTCCATGACTCTGGCACACTAATATTCTTTTTGCTGGCCGGCACATCGATGGCGAAAATAGCCCTCAGAATAGCGCCTTCCTCTAACGCAAGGTGGAATTCCTGAAAGGCAAATGTGTCTTTTTTGGAATGCACTTCATACGTAACCTTGTTCACCTCCTTTCCAGCCAGAAAACTCGAAGGTTTTACATACGAAAACGTATCGTCACCCTTAATTCGAGCCTGATTGTGGCGGTTAAAACTTGTAATTCGTATGCGTTTTCGCAATTCGTGTACCCGGGCATCGGTAAATTGATTTAATTCCAGAATCAACCAACTGGAATAGGAACTAACAAACAGAGAAATAAACACTAAACCTAAGTGAGCGTAAACCTTACTCATACATGGAAGGATTGATCAAAATGGCCAGACAACTACTATTCTCATCGCAAGATGAGGTATCGCCTTCGTATGGCGTGTGTTTTGGTAGCAAATACCCCAAAACAAAGATAGCTCCCCCGGACGTGCACGACCGAAAGGGAGCTACCCTATATAAGACCTTTAGGCACCTCTGAAAGTACCAAAAGACTAAAGTACTAATTCGCCACTTCCTGCATGGCCTTCTGATGATCGGCCAGGAATTTCTCCAGTCCGATATCCGTCAATGGGTGTTTGAAGAGGCCCATGATGGCGCTGAGTGGGGTCGTTACGACGTCGGCGCCGGCGAGGGCGGATTCTACGATGTGCTTGGAGGAGCGGATAGAAGCGGCCAGGATTTCGGTTTCGAATCCCTGAATGGCGTAGATCTCGGCGATTTGCTGGATGAGCTGCATACCGTCCCAGTTGATGTCGTCGATGCGGCCGATGAAGGGAGAAATATAGGCTGCACCGGCCTTCGCGGCAAGGATTGCTTGGGCGCCGCTAAAGCAGAGGGTGCAATTGGTGCGGATACCCTGATCGGAACACCAGGCTAGCGCCTTGACACCAGCGGGAATCATCGGTATTTTCACCACGATGTTCGGCGCGATGGCGGCTAGCTTTTTGGCCTCTTCCTTCATGCCTTCAAAATCGGTGCTGATGACCTCGGCGCTGACGTCGCCATCGAGGATATCGCAAATATCTTTGTAGTGCTTCATGACGCGGTCCTCGCCGGAAATGCCTTCCTTGGCCATGAGGCTGGGATTAGTAGTAACTCCGTCTAGAATACCGAGTTCGTTGGCCTCCCGGATGTCGTCGAGGCTGGCCGTATCGATGAAAAACTTCATGCTTGCGCGGATTTAGTGGTTATGACACTGGTTATCGCTATGGCAACAGTAGAAGAGAGCGGGAAGTTGGAGGCGGGCAAAAAAATGGGGCAAACATACCAACCGCTACAACCTCCTACCCTTGCTGCGTTTCCGCCCTGGGGGGGTTCAGAGGGAGCTGGCTGTATGCCGCCCACTAGCGCACAAAGGTACGGCAAATCTCGTATATGCGCAATAAATCAATGTGCTAAATAGGGCACACGCATCAAATGCCGGAGGCAACAACTTCACCCGGCGGGACATAGCTTGGACCCT
>CAZDET010000020.1:3561-77062 GCA_964504335.1 uncultured Saprospiraceae bacterium | reverse complement strand
AGCAATGGAAACGGCCGTGTGAAAACCTGGGCTATTTTGTGAGAACGACTGCCGCGAGGGCAGTTATTGGATGGTGCCGCAAAGATACGCGCTTATCAACACAGAAGCAAGCCCAAAACTATCGTACCGACCATTTTGGTGCGTTTGTCCTAATTCCTCAATGATCGCATTGACTTTTCACATGCGGTCATTTATACTCGAGCTACCTATGTCGGCACAATTCGCAGCTTCACTTACGCTTGGTGAAAAAAAGTATATGCCTTGCATCATGTGATCCGTGGAAATAGACAGGTAGTGGTTTCACCTGGTTGCAATAGCCTACTAGTCATTTCCGACAAAAGAGTATCGCCTAAAGACATTACCTTCGTCTGGGAAATTGCGCGGCAACATCGATCGAACGGCGTCTATCGGGCAATCCTTTTTTCGGAATGTTTATCTTGCTAATGGGCAGGACGGCTAACCGTTCGGCCGCGAAAACATCGACTTTAGACAAATTAAACCATCCCATTGGGATATATTTCTATGGCGGACACTAAACTAAACCGAATTAAGGCCGTCCTGCGGTATGAAGGGCGCACCAACAAATGGCTGGCCCGGCAAGTAGGCCGCAACGAAGTTACCGTTTCACGCTGGTGCAGCAACGTACAGCAACCGGATCTGGAGACCCTGTACAAAATCGCGCGCATCCTCGGCGTGCACGTGTGCGAGTTGCTAACCGATGAATTACCAACCCGCACCACGGAAGATCTAGACTGACTCTTTTACCAATTTCATAATCTGCCAACTGCTCCATTCAACAAGGAAACATTGGCAGTGTCACAAACGAGATACCAAACAAATACTGTCTTCCATCATCCAAGGATGTTAGCAATAGGAACCGGTATTTGGCATCTTCCTCACTGAGCCGTTCGATGATGGCTTCCGCATCGGCCGGCAGCTTCAGATTCGGTAGATGGATAAATTGCCCGCTATACCGCTGAGAAGTGAGCGGAGCAGGGCGTTGCACATCCAGCAATTCAAGTCGGCTATCCGGCAACTTGCAAGGCAAGCCATCCCACACAATCGAATTCAGACAATAAATACTATCTTTCAATGCTTCGTAGTGGCCATCAATAGGGGGTAGCGAAAAGTCGTCTGGGCAGGTGATTCGCTCCCCGTCTGGCAGTACCATGCGGTGCTCGGTGTCGTATACATTGAACAGGAAAATACTATTTACCGTGGTTTCGCTGATGATGGAGGGGCTCACATTAGTACCACCCGGAAACACAAAAGACGGCGGAGCTGTGGGCATTGCGGCAACTTCCGCCGCCGACAAAACCGAATAATTCAGCCGGGCCGGATCGTCCTGGTTGTGGATGGCGACTTCTACCGTCCCCGCCGGTACAGCATTGGGCAAGATCATCACCAGCGAGTCGCCGGTGGGTACCACCGTATCTACAGCAGCTTCCAGGCCTTCTACCATTACCACGGTGGTACTGGAGGAAAACCCACTGCCCAAAACCAAAACGGCTTCGCCGGCACCATTGCTGTTTGGCAAAGCTTCTCTGATGGTTACGGTAGCTCCTTCCATTTCCGACGACGAATCATCGTTGCAGGTGAAGAAACAGATAGCCGTTAGTAGGAATAGAGGTGCATACAGGTTGTTCATAGTAAATTAGGCTTAGAAGTCATACTCAGTAAAAGCTCTTTTAAATTAGTCTAAAATGCAAATACATGCAATGACTCCTCCCCGGATTTAACTATCGTCCGGGAAGGCCCTCTGACTAAACCGTCTCTCTAAGGCCGGTCCTATCTCGATTTACCGTATCTTACAAATGTGCCAAATCAGAGTATTTACCGATGCCCAAATTCAAATTACTACTTCCCTGTTTGATCATGCTGGGAAGCATACTGCTCCACGCCCAGCCCGACGATCGGCTACAGACCATCTCCATCCCGTACGACTCCCAATTCGTCAGCAGCCCAACCTTGTCTGCTGTTTTGGTCGGTAAAGGTCAGGCCGAAATCAACTTATTTAACATTATTCAAAGTCGAGAACTCGATTTTCGGCAGCTACAATTCAATTTCGAAACCTTCCAGACCGATACCGTCCCCATTCGGACACAGCTTTCCAACCTCGACCACATCCTGCAGCTACAGATTGGTCTTTCAGAGAATTATCGATTCAATGCGGGCATCGACCTCTACTATTCTCGGACCCGCTTCGATCCCGATCCCAACGGCTCTCTGTTTCGATCATTTGCAGCAGAAGGCCCCGGCACCATGACGTTTACCGGCTTTTCGGCGATCGGCCCACGGGTTCGATGGATGCCCTTCCCTACCCTGCCTGAATTAACGCTCCAATCTTCGGTAGTCTTTGGCCTGGGCGACGAGGAGAAACAGACCGCTTTCGGGCGGCAGCGCACGCAGGCACTCGTCCAAGCGACCTTTTACCAGCAATTCGCTCGTCGATATACGGTATTTGGCCAGGTGGACATGTCCTATTTTTTCGAAAACGACGACCGACCGGTGAGTACGCTGAGCTTTCCGCTCTTCGCCTACCTGGCCGCGCAGTGGACCGGTTTCGGCTACAGCGATTACCCCAAGTTGTTCAGCTTTTTAAGCCTGTCGTATGTCCGCAATTTTGATGCAGGTGACCAGTTGGATGGGCTTTCGGCGGCTTCTTACGCCGCACAAGTGGGGCTGGGTGGATCGCTGCAGCTGAGTCGGCCGCTGTCCATTTTGGTCTTTTTGCAAACGCCCTTTAGCAGCGGATTTCCCAATCCCGGCCCGGAGATAATCTCCGCCGAGGCACGGGACTGGCTAGCCTTGACCATAGGCGTACGGTATTTTGTGGACTAAGGCCGGCAGAAGATATTTTCGAGATCATCCTCCCTCGTACCGCCGAGTATGGCAAACACATATTGCCGTTGATCAATTAAGGAGGTAAGTATTAAAAATCGATTTTCGGCAGCCGTGGTACGTACTCTTTGGTCCAACAAATCGGCTACTTCCTCACTGATTGCCACGTCCACGGAATCGTAGAATTTTCCCGAAAACCGATCGACGGACAGCGGGGCAGCCCGCAGCAGTTCCAGCTCTACGATTTCCGTATCGGGCAGGTCGCAGGCAGACGTGCCGGGGCGCCAGGTTACGGAGATGCAGGTTTGCTGCCCTCTGAATGTTTCTACCTGGAAATCACAGTCTGCTCCCGGTGAGGCTCCCGCTGTGAATAAAGAATCGTCCACAGGAATGTTCATTTCGTGGTCAATATCCTGCACATTCACCACTAAAAGTGTGGCTGGTGCGTCGTTGGAGATGATAGCTGTGGATATATTCCCTCCTCCTGGAAAAACGAACGTAGGCGGAGTGGCCGGCAGGTTGGCAAACTCAGTTGCCGTCAGGATGGAATACGTCAGGCTATCCCGCTGGTCATTACTGCGCACAAGCACTTTTACCGAGCCGGGCGCGATCCTGTCGGGCACGATCGCTACGAGGGAATCCCCCGTGGGCACCACGGTATCGATAGCCGCGGTCATTCCATCGAATTCCACTTGGGTAGCCATACGCTCAAAGCCTTCCCCAGTAATCAGTACCGGCTTGCCGCCGACGTTCGATTGCGGAAAAATCTGATCGATAGATAGGAGATCGCCGCTGGGATTCGGATCATCGTCGTTATTGCAGGTCGACCATGTAAGCAGACCTATCAAGAGCATGAAAAAAATCGGTCGCATTAGGATATGAATTGGGTGATGTAATGAGTAATTACTGGCTTTCCAGCAAGCGCAGGGTTCGGTCGCCCTGCCGCTGGAGCGCCTCCAACCGAGTCTCCAGTTGACGCAGGGCTTCTTTTGTCGGTTTTTTAGCCCGGCGCTGGGCCACAATGCGGGGCGTTTCCTTGTTCCAGGCGGCCCGCAATTGGGCGACGAGCAACTCGTTCAGAGGAAGGATGACTTCATCGTATACTTCTTCCAGGGCCAGATCGTACAATTGCTCCAGTTCGATGCGTTCGTTCGCTTGCCAGTAAGCTCCCACCGTTTGAAGGTAGCCGAGGTGCTTCTCGTGTAGTGCATCCCGGGTTTCGTTTAGATTCTCTACGTAGCTATTGAATAAGTTGAGTTCTTGCGGATTGGTAAAAGCATGGCGAACGTTTTTCAGTACTTCCCGGAAATTCAACACGGCATTTAGATACTCCTGGTAATTCTCTGAGATGTCGCGATACACTTCCAATTTAACAGACCGGATATCGGACTGAACCAATTGAAGGCTATCTTCCAGTCGTTGGAGGCGATCTTGCTGGCGGCGTTGGAGGGTGGCTAGTGAATCCCGATCCATTACCAAGCGATCGGCGGCTTGCTGCAAGGAATCCTGGCGATCGCGAATGGTAGTCAACTCATTCTGGAGTTGACTGCGTTCCTGCGTCAGCTGCCTCAGTTGGGCGTTGAGCTGATCCAGGCGGCCCGCCTGGATGTAGAATTTGATGACTACCTCTTCATTAGCGGGTACCGGTTGTTTGGGTCCGGGAGGGTCGAGCACCTCGAAGCCGGCGGGGGCCTGCAACTCGATTTCACTGACTCCGTCGGGAATGGGAATGCGCACCACCCCATCGCTATTGGTCACTCCACCTCCCAACCCCACGAGGCTGACGCTGATTCGACTCAGGCCCCGCCGGGTATCGACATCAACCACCTGAATTCTCAGGACTTTCGAACCAGGTTGCGCCTTCCCCATCAGGCAACAACATCCGACAAAAAGTAGAGCAATACAAGTGCGCATGGAGCTTCAGTTTTCGGGGTCGAGTTGCCAGGTATATCCCACCGTCGCATCCACGGTGAAGTAATTGTCGTAGCGCAAGCTCCCGTCGAGATAAATGCGGACGACCTCTTCCGCTCCGGAAGGAAGGGGCAACTGGATACTAAAGTTACCCCGCTCATCGGTCGTATCCAATACGGGTTTTCCACCAAATTCCAGCACGGCTCCCACCGCGGGCGCAAGTGACGCATCCAGGACTTTCCCATTTATCAGGGTGCCAATTGGCTCGACGATCACATCGAGCCGTCCTAAAGGGCCGGGGGTTTCAGCCGACTGGCCGACCGCTCTGAAATTGCGCCGAAAACTAAGCCCAATCGGCTCCTGGGCGTAAATAGCGGGCACGTCTTCAAATACCAATTTTCCATCCGAATCTACGGCTCGTTCCCCCACGCGATACGCCCCTAAATATACCTCCACCGTGCCGTAGTCAAGTAGGTCTTCCGGCCCACCCGGACCGTGCAACTGCAACCGCAGAGTGAAATCGCCATCCTTTTCCGAAAGAGAGGACTGGGCCGAGGTATTTCGCACCAACCAAATTCCAATGGCGATGAGTGCAATTATTAAGGTGCCCGTAGCGATCCATACCGACCGGGACCAGCGCGGAAGGCGGTTCCTTTCTACAGTGGAATCGGGGTTCTCCAGATGTTCCAGTAAAGATAGCAACGCCTCGTGGATGCGATTAATCTCGGGGGCGTTGGCATCCCCGATAACGTCGCGTTCCCGCTTCCAGCGCGCGTACCGATTCTGCAGTAGCAACACATCGCGATGCAGCGCCGGATGCTCGGCCGTCTGTTCCTTTAGTGCCTCGAGGGCCGGTTCGGTACGTCCCTGGACCAGGTGTTCGCGGATGTAGGTATAATCTGGCATAAACTGCTTTACTCGACCATCAACCGGTGATTGGTGAATCTGCCGGTGCCTACAATTTACCATGTCTGGCAGGATAGGGCGATCCTTTCATAGAAGTTTTTCCGAAAGATTTTACCTTCTTTGACAATTTTTGTGGTCGACACAAAACCGATGGCCGAAAAGGATTGAAGGTAGAGGATTTGTGTCGATATAACCACGAAAATTGTCAGAGAACCAGATTTTAAAGCACATAAGGCGGTAAATACAAACCATCCGAATATTCAGGCGTGCAAAAGCCCTGCGCAAACGTGACAAGCATCACCAGAAGAAGGTGATATTCACCGGGTTAGTGAGCAAATCGCGATTGGCTTGCGTTATAATAGATGTCCTTACACCAAAAAGCTAAATTATGAAACAATTCATTCGCTACAGTCTAATTTTCTATTTGCTACTTCTCGGTTTTCAAATGCTGCCGGCCCAGGCAGTCGTTATTTCCGAAGGGACGGTCAAGATGGACAAGGAAAAGTACATGGCCGCTCAAGTACTGCTCGAACCCGATAAGGATGCCGTGAAAGATGCCTTTGAAGAATGGCTGCGCAAAGAGCGAGGCGTCAATTTGAAAAAGAAAGGCCTGTTCGGCGGCGGCGATATGCTGATCGGGGAAGAAGTGACGGTGCCTTCGGTTTCCGCAAAATCGATGGATTTTTACGCGCAGTTGGAGAAGGTCAAAAATCAAACCCAACTGTCCGTATACGGCATGTTTGGGTATGATTTCCCCATTACTCCGGAAAAATACCCCAATGAGTTTCGCGCCCTGAAAGAGCTCGTTCGGGAATTTACGCTTACCTACCTACCGGAATACTACACCGCCCAGGTAGAGGAAATGCGCGAAATGATTGAAGACCTGCGCAAGGAAGAAAAAGATATGCGCGACCAAATCGCCGATAACGAAAAGACAATCGAAAAGATGCGCAAAGAAAATGAAAACCTACGCCAGAAAATCGAAAAAAGCCTGAAGGATCTCGCGGAAAAAGAAGCGGAAATGCAGCGCCGGGAATCGTCGTTGAAAGCCGTGAGTGCCCGAATTGAGGGAATTAATTGAGAGATGCTAACATAGCATCTCTGAATCCTTCCCAAAGCATCTGGCGTACAAGAAATCCCTGTGGAGAGTCTCCGCAGGGATTTTTTAACCAAGAATCTATAAACCATGAATCCAGCAATTTTTGCCGCCGTACCAAGGCGCAAGTACGACTACTCCCTCATTCGGAAGGCCGATGCCCTGACCAGGGGGCGCAACGACGGCACCATCTCTTTGGCGGATATGAAAGTGCTCTGGGAGCACGCCCAACAAAGTGGGATCCCCCAGGAGGTCGCCCAGGAAACATTCGATTTTTTATTGGTCTACCGAACGGTTGATGACGATGCAGAAAAGTGGTACCAGGAGCAACAATGGGAGCCCACCGATCTGAACGCTCGCATTGAGGCGATCCTGCGCAACCGCTTTGGTCTGCCTTATCTTCGGTGGGATATTCCCGCAGAGGAAGTAGCCCGGCAGGAAGCCCTCGAAAACCAACAAGGGTTCGAAGAAGCGCTTACGCTTGCCATGCACGCCTTACTTTACCAATCGGAGCCGCTTTATCCTCGGGCCATTGAATACGCCGAGATTCCGTGGCTCGACCCCATCGGGCGCATCAATAAGATACAAGGCTACTTGTCGCTGCCCGACGGAGAAGCGACCCTGGAACTGTTACCGCTCGATTTCTCCGGTCACGTGCCCGTTGACGAAAGAGATAACTTATCACCCGAAGACATTGTACATCCGGAGGCCTTCTGGACCTTTCGAATTTTAGCGACACGAGATTTTAATTTCGATTTTTACGCCCAGGTTCGCCGGAAGGGAGACACACAGGTTTTCGCCTACGCCGCGTCGGAATTCCACCCCAACACCCAACAGGATTTGCTGCGCCTGTTGCTGGAAACGGAATACGATCTAACCGGTATCCGCTGGCAAATCGACCCTATCGAAGTGACCCGACAGCGGCGGCTGGGCGGAAAGGTGTCTTTCATGGAGGCCTTACGCGCAGCGATGGATTCGTTTTTACAGGAAGACGAAGGAGGCCTGCGTTCCATCATCGCCATCCGGGCGGAAAGCCTGAAGCGGGATGCCTTCAGCAGCCCCGCGGGCTATGAATGGTACTTGGATGAGCTAGTCCGTATTACCCTCCAGAAAAGCCTATTGCAACTCATTCCCCTCGATCAGTCGGTCCTGTCGAGCGAACTTCCCTGGCCCGAATCGGACGAATCCGTCGAGGAAAACTGGATCTTCCACCTGCGTATCCCCAGTTGGGGCGATTACGACTTTTGGGCCGTGGTAGACCGTAGCGGAGAACGCGATACATATAATTATCACTTCAACTAGGAACGCGGGAGAGCGCACCTACTTTTCGGAACTAATTTGCCAATTTCTTTGTTTTTTTGGCAAAATAGCTATGGAAGTTACGATCGATCGGTTTGGCCGTATCCTGATTCCGAAGAAAATACGGGAGGAATTGGCACTGGAACCAGGAACTCCCATTTGCCTGGAAATGGTAAATGGGACTTTGACTCTAAGCCCAAAGTACACAAGGTTAGTTGAACAGAAAATTGGGAATTTAATCGTGTTCGACCTTCCGGGTTCAGAGGAGCCAGTCGATTTTGATATTGTTGAGCTAATCAAGGAGTCGCGGGAAGAGAGAGACAAGAAAGTATCAGGGCTGGGAGAATGAAAAAATACTTTGATACCTCCATTTTCGTAGCTGCGACTATTAAAAAGCACCCTCGTTATAATGATTGCAAGCCTTTGCTGGAACAGGCGATCAATGAAGGCCATGATCTTTACGTGTCTACTCACTCGATGGCCGAAATGTACTCAAACCTTACACGCCTTCCCCAGAACATGGCACTAACTCCTAATCAGGTGGGTGCCTATTTCCGTAAAAGCTTAATCCCTTATTTCAAGATTGTCTCCCTCGATAAAGATGATTACCTCGAAGCCTTGAATTTAGTGGAAGGGCTCCAACTGGTCAGTGGGAGCATCTACGATGCGCTTCATTACACTGCTGCTAAAAAGGTAGGTTGCGAGGAGCTATTTACACTAAATGGTAGAGACTTCAAGCGATTGATGATAAATGCTGACATAACTCTAATCGACCTTTAATCTACCAGCCCCACGTCCCCACTCCGCCCTTAAACGGCCCGACAATATCCGAAGTAATCCAACCGCCGTAAAAATCACCTTCCTGGGCCTGTACGCGCTCGTCGTTGACGTAGCAGGCATCGACTTTTGACGGATAGAAGGCGAGGTAATCCTTAATAGCTGCGAAGCCCGAAGTCGGAGCGGGATAACTCCAAGCCACGCCGGGTAGGCGCTCTTCACCGATCACCAGGTCCCAGTATTTGGCCTGCCCTTTGAATTCGCAGAAGGTAGAACGCGCTGCGGAAGGCTGGAGCACGCCTTCTTTGATATCGTCCGGATGGATATAGAAGACTGGCGGATGGCTGGTTTCCAGCACGCGAAAGGTGCGGTTGGAATCCGCGATGACGATGCCGCTCTGCTCGATGCGGACGTGCTTGGTTACCGCTTCCAACCGGGGTGGGCGCGGATAGTCCCAGACACTTTCCTGCCCGGGTTTTGGCTCGATGCGATTTCTCATACCGCTACAACTTGTGGCAGTAAAAAGAGTTGTAACAATCGTTTTCAACCGGTTGATTTCATGCGGGATACCCTACTTAATTTCGTGCATTCCGATACCTTCTACCTTTCCCTGCGCCGGGTAGTGGGGGTCGTCCTGCCGTTGGTGGCGTTGCGCCTGGCGGGCTATCCGCAGATTGGGATGACCATCATGGGTGGAGCACTCATCGTGATGGGGTTGGATTTGCCGCTAAATTTTCGCCGTAAGGCAAAGCTCATCGGCACTGCAGCGCTCCTCAATACCGCCATTATCCTGATCAATGTGCTCATTGTGGAGATCGATTGGCTACTGGCGCTGTTCCTTTTTTCGGTGCTGTTCAGCCTGAGCTTTGTTTCGCTGTTCAGCGAGCCCTACAACCTCATGACCATCTTCGCGACGCTGGCGATTCTGATATCCATGGGCAGTTCGGTCGACACGCTGTGGGAATGGCTGGAATTGGGAGGCCTCACTCTGGCTGGGGCCGGGTGGTATTTTTTGTACACGTCCTTTTGGCATTACGTGGCGCACCCCTGGGCGCTAATGCGTCAGCTGCGGGCGTCGCTGGCGCTCACGGCCGACTACCTGGAATTGCAGGCCGATTCGATTACCGATCCCTACGCTCCGGAGGAGTGGCTCCGGCGGCACCTGGATATGCGCAATCGACTGCTCGCACAGAAAGCCCAACTCGAAAAGTTACTGGCCGAAGAATTCAACTTCATCTACCGCTACCGAGACAACTACGCGCCGCTCTTCGAGGGGCTCGAAATACTCGTTCAAATCTGGGACCGGGCCTTGGGCCATTCCTTTGATTTTGAGCAACTGCATCGGTCGCAAGGCTCCGACCGCCAGGAAACCATTATCATCAATCGACAGCAACAATTGGTAGATATTCTACGGAACATGGCTCAGTCGATTCACCCGACCGGACTGGGAGGATGGAAGGCCCGGGAAATCCCTCCGCTTTCCAATTGTGCAAACCCGAGCGGACGGCCCATTGCCGATGAGTTGATTGCCTATCAACATCGGACGTACCACTGCATACAGGCCTTGCAAAACAAGCTATTAGCTGATGAAAGCACCGAAGGGCAACACGTGCCCCTACCCTTTTACACCGGGATTTACGATCCGGACGTCCGCTGGCCCCGATTGCGGCGAGCATTAAATTGGAAATCGCGGGCCTTCCGCCACGCTTTCCGCATTGCGCTAGTCGGAGTGAGCGGCTACTTCATCGGCCGCTACTTCGAGCTTTCAAACCCTTCCTGGATTTTGCTGACCAGCGTCGTTATTCTAAAGCCCGATTACCGCACCAGCAAACAGCGGTTTTCCCTGCGGATCATCGGTACGCTGATCGGCGTTCTGATCGGCGTCGGCTTGCACGTGCTGGATTTGGGGCCATACGGTGAGATTGCCGTTTTCGCCCTGTCCCTGCAACTTGCTTTTGCGTTCATCGAGCGAAACTACGCCATCAGTTCAGCCCTTTTTTCGGTATTTATTCTCTTCCTGTACGCATATCAGCAAATCGATTTTTTCGAAAGTGCCCTGTTTCGGGTGGTCGACACCCTAATTGGAGCGTTTCTGGCCTTCGTGAGTGTACGCTACTTAATTACGTTTTGGGAACATCAGGCGCTCCCTCGACGCGTGCGGCGCAACTTCCAGTCCCAACGAGACTTGGTCCGGCAGTTTCCGTTACTGGGCAAGGGAAGCAGCCGGCAGGAAGAACGCGATTACGATCTGGCCCAGGAGCGGGCCTTCGCCCGGCAGCGCGAAATGCAAACAGCGATAGACCGCATGCGGGCGGAGCCCCTCAACAATCGCCCACTTCGGGAAACCTACGAGCAGCTACTGATGGCGAGCGAGCAGCAGCTCATCCTGCTGGCCACACTGGGTGATCGGCTCCGGTATTATCCTGCCACCGTGCAGCACAAACGCATGAGCACCTTTCTGAAAGATATGGAATCAAAGCTCGATCAGCTGGCCGAGTCGTGGGCATTACCCGACCAGTACACGACCCTGTCGGAAGAGCGCACCATCGAAACCAACCACCCATCCTTTCAGCCCCTGTTGTCCGAATTACAGGAACATACCCGCCCGCAGGCGGATCATCCGGCCTTTCGGATCTTTCCGCTTCTCGGGCATTCGACTCAGCAACTGAAGACCCAATCAAACCGCCTACAACTCGTTTATTCGGAGCACATTCCCCCCGGAAATTCAACAATTTAATCCAAGCGCGTATCTTGCACCCAAATCAATCACCAATCGCAATGCAAGTAATACGCATGTTTTTTTTCCTGGCGATGATGGTACTTGTCTTCGCCTGTGAAAGCAGCACTACCGCTGAGGGTACGGAAGAGGCCACCGAAGAAACAATGGACGCACAGGAGCCCGAAGCTGCTCCGAGCCCCACGACGGCCATGTCGGGCGACCAATTCGAAGTAGTAGTGGTAAAGGACGGAATCGCCAGTCCTCGGAAAGAATTGACCGGTACTGTGGCCGGCGTCGATGTGACCGTCAACTACGGAAGCCCCTCCGTGAAAGGCCGGGAGATTTTCGGGGGCCTCGAGCCCTACGGCCAGGTATGGCGCACGGGGGCCAATGAAGCCACTACCATCGAATTCGGCGCTGATGTCATGGTGGAAGGCTCACCGCTCGCCGCCGGAAAGTACGCTCTGTTTACCATTCCCATGGAATCGGGAGATTGGACCGTCATTTTCAGCTCCGAGCCGGAGCAGTTTGGCGCCTTCAGCTACCAGGAAGAACAGGACGCACTCCGCGTTATGGTGACTCCCGAAATGGCGGATGCCAGCCGGGAAACGATGGACTTCATGGTGGAAGGCAACGAGGTTATCCTCGCATGGGATACCGTCCTCCTGTCCATTACCGTAGATGCGGCCGGAGAATAATCGGCTTGTGGGCCGGTAGTCGGACTATTATTCGGCCACCGGTTCCCCCTTCTTTTGAACCTACCGCCCAGGGGCTTGTTCCTAAGCCATCATTCGCTCAAGACGCTACTGCTTATGAACCAAGCTGGCAAACCCTCCGTAGGCATCGACGACATGGCCGCCTACATTCCGCAGCTATATCTGCCCATCGAATCCCTGGCGGAGGTGCGCGATCTCGATTATCAAAAACTGCACAAGGGATTGGGCCTCACCGCCATGGCGGTGCCGGATGCCTGCGAAGACACGGCAACCTTTGTGGCCAATGCCATCGTCAATCTCCTGCGCAATAACGATATCGACCCCCATCAGATCGGCCGCATTTACCTAGGGACGGAATCGGCGCTCGACGGCGCCAAACCCACCGCCACCTACGCGCTGGAAATGCTCAAACAGCACTTCGAGCTGGAATTCGGACCAAATTGCTTCCTCAACTGCGATGTAGTCGACATGGTGTTCGCCTGTATCGGCGCTGTCGACGCCTTGCAGAATACACTCGACTGGGTGCGCAATGGACAGGGGAGGATCGGTATTGTGGTCGCTGCAGATATCGCGCAGTACGAGCTGGGCTCTCCCGGCGAATACACCCAAGGGGCAGGGGCCGTTGCCCTCCTGGTAAGGGAAAACCCGCGGCTAATCGCCTTCGACGACGCCTGGGGAGTAGCCACCAGACCCGTTCACGACTTTTTCAAACCCCTCCGAAAAAGTCACAAAAAAGAGATCATCCGCGAAGTACTAAACCACGCCGGGTTATCTGATGCCGACACGGAGGCCATTGAAAAGAGCCTGGCTGAATCCAAGTCTACTAATGGCGTACTCGATTGCGACGAGTCGTATCTCACCATTCACAAAAACACACCGGTATTCGACGGTCAGTACTCCAATGAATGTTACCAGGGCCGGTTGTACGAGGCCATGCAGTCCTACCGCAGGCAAGCAGGTATCGATTCTCGCACCCCGGTCACGCACGACTGGGCGCGGCTGATCTTCCACTTGCCCTATGCCTATCAGGCAAGGCGCATGTTTTCGGAGCTGTACATGGAAGACTTAAAGGCCAGCGGCCAGTGGGCCGACTTTGCCCAACACAACGAGCTTGCCGAGCCCTGCTCCGGCGATTTTCCGGAGCACGACCTCTTCTACAAAGCTTGCGGCAAGTTCCTGCGAAGCATCACCAAGACACCTGCCTACCAGGAAGTGGTTACCGAAAAAATCGAACGAGGCGAGCGCGCCTCCAGTCTGGTGGGCAATCTCTACACCGCCTCCATCTTCCTCTCGCTCATGAGTACCCTGGAAGCCGATTTAGGCGATAATACCAATCTGGAAGGACAGGCGATTGGATTCTTCGCCTACGGTAGCGGCTCCAAATCGAAGGTATTCAAGGGAGTCGTTCAACCGGGTTGGCGCACCGTCACGCAGCGATTTCAGCTAATGGCGCGGTTGAATAGCCGGGAGCCCATTTCCTACGATACCTACGAGCAGTTGCACCGCGGGCAATTACAGGAAAACGTCGCTTGCTGCGCCGGGGCCTTCTTCCTGGCCGATGTACACGAGGAACGCGACGAACGGGAGGGAGCCCGAATGTACGGCTACCGGGCCATGGAAGTCGTCGAATAATTTATGAGGCATCTCAAAACTTAATCAACCGGTAACCTTGCTCTTCCAGCTGTAGGATGATGGTCATGGCCGAAAGGCCCACCTCGATCCCCGGCTGCATGCGTTGCCGGTCGATGTTTCTAGAGTAGGCAGATTGGCCGCAGAGGTATAGTTCGACGCCCGCTTCCTGGAGTTGCTTCAGGAGCCCGGTATTCGGATTGTCGATTCCGTATCGTTCGCGGTAGGCCGCATCATTCATCACATCCTTACTCGCTTTATTGTGGATGACTCCTGCCACGTGCAGGCGCTCCTTCGGTACGCCGGCTTGCCCGTGCATGTTCAGAAAACGAGCCAGCGTGTTCAGGGAGGCGCTCAGTTCTCCAGGGTCATTGCCCGATTGGTAAATGTCGAATACCACCCGATACTCCATGGTGGTATCCACCCCGGCATCGGGATTCGGTACCGACCATACAGCACCATAGTCTTTGATGATGGGTCCTGTTTGACGTTGCGCATGGCCCCCGTAAGGCTGGCAAGCACAGAATAGCAGCAGGATTACAACGCGAAATACAACCGTGTACAGCGACATATACCTCAGGTAATTTAGGCAGTAAAAAGGCAAGCTACAGAAAGAAACCCAAACTCAAAATGCCAAAATGGCATTTAATTTGATCAGCAAGTGCCAAAATGACACTGTCTGATCGATTGGCACAAATCCTGTTCATAGATGGTCGAAATTCATTTTGTAGTTCATTCAACAATCGATCATATGAAACCGATGTTGTTTTCTTTCAACGACTTTCCCGTTCGCTTTTTCGACGATAATAATACGCGGCGTCGCCATTTAGCCAAGCGCCAAGCGCCGGTAACGGCTCGCCCTGCTGTGAATATCGAAGAAACGGACGAAGGGTTTGATCTGTCTCTTCTTGCTCCCGGCCTGTCGCGCGATGCGTTCGAAGTATCACTCGATGATAGGGTTCTAACCATTCGCTACGAGGCGCCGGCGAAAGAAGAAAATGGGACAACCCCGCGCTGGCTGCGCAAAGAATTCGGCCCGGTAGCTGGTTTTGAGCGTCAATTCCGACTCAACGACCGGATAGTAGAAGGCGATCAGATAAATGCGACCTACCGAGATGGCATCCTCTACGTACACGTGCCCAAAAAAGAAGCGGCTAAACCACAGCCGGCTCGTCAAATAGATGTAGTCTAAGCAATTGGAGTAATCCTGAAACAATGGCTCGTCCTGCTCTGCGTGAGTGGGACGAGTTTTTTTTACCATTCCATATCCTCATCGAGCGGTTCGGTACGGATGTGTAATTTGGTGTAGGCCCGCTGTCGTTGGCGTTCCCAGATAAGCCGTGCCAGCCCCAACGCCACCGGTTCGGGAGCTCCCGGATGGAAGGCCGCGCGGACGAGATCTTCGCGGACGTCAAGCCGGTACAAGTTACTCATCAGCTGCTCCGTCTGAAAACGCCCCTCCAGCATGCGATCGATATGCGTGGCCAGTAATCGAATGAGGGCCTCTTCGTCGAGATCGCCTTCCGGGCGCTCCATAGAAAAGTCGGCTGAAATCAGGTCGGTCGTTAGCTTTAGTGTATCTTGGTCTGCCATTGGTGCTAGCGTTTATGTCTGGTCGTATCATACAAGAGAGTGGGATGGAGTTCAGCTTTCCGGGGCGCTGGAGAGTACGAAAATACGATAGTCATCGCTTCTACCAAGGATTGAGCAGTGTAGGATTGAAAGCCGTTGATTTCATTGTACTGACCGATGCGGGAGAGCTCTGGTTGATTGAAGTGAAAAACTACCAGCCCCGGCAGAACGGTAAAAAGGTCTTTATTCCGAAGATCAAGTCTACGGATCGGCTGGCCGATTCCATTCACCGCAAATTTCGGGATAGCCTTCGGGCCATTCGCATCATCAATCAGTACTACGAACGCAACTGGTTCTACCGCATCATGGGCCCTTATCTGCGCCGGATTGGCGGTCCGAACAGTGACTGGCACTTTTGGAGGGAAGCCTTTCTACGCAGCGAGGCAGCCGCGCCTCCCCGATTGCTGATTTGGATTGAACTGGATGGGGCGCGAAAAAACTACCGGACCCGATTATTTGCCACCCTGCTGAAGCATTTCGAGGGAGAAGCCGTTCAATTAGAAATGGGCTTCGGCACCAGAAATCCACTTGCGGGCATGCAGGTTTCCTGGCCCGACCCGAAGCCACCCGAAAGCTCCTAAAGCGTTACATACATGAAAGCAATCGTTCCCGTAGCTGGGGCCGGTACCCGACTCCGTCCACTTACCTACACACAACCCAAGCCACTGATTCCCGTGGCAGGGAAACCCATCATTTCCTTTATTGTCGACCAGCTCCAGAAAATTGGAGTGACGGAGTTTATCTTCATCATCGGTTACCTGGGGGAGAAGATCAAAAATTACGTAGAGATCAATTATCCGGATCTCAATTCCATCTTTGTCAATCAGGAAGAGCGGCTCGGTACGGCGCACGCCATTTGGTTGGCTCGCGATCTATTTCGCGATGCCAACGAGCTGATCATCTTTTTCGGCGATATCATCCTGGACGCCGATTTCGAACGGATGGTAAAAATGCGTCGTTCCTGCATCGCCGTCAAAAAGGTGGACGATCCGCGCCAGTTCGGGATCGTCGAATTCGACGAGGATGGGAACGTGCGCCGATTGGTCGAAAAACCACGCATTCCGAAATCGGACATGGCCATGGTGGGCTTCTACACGATCCGGGAAGTCAACCTCCTGATCGAAGCCCTGGGTCATCGCATCAGCCGGGATGAACGCACCGCCGGCGAATTCCCCCTGACGGACGCTTTGATGTACATGCTCGAACAGGGCGTCGAATTCGAAATTGTGCCCGTCGATAACTGGTTTGACTGTGGCCGACGCGACGTCTTGCTTCAAACCAACGCCACTTTTCTAGACCGCTCCGGCTACACTACCGCCGACCTCGCTCCCACCGATAACTCCATTATCATTCATCCGGTGAGTATCGGCATCAATTGTGAAATCAGCAATTCCATTATCGGCCCTCACGTTACGATCGGCAACAACGTCCGCGTAGTCAATGCCATCATCAAAAACTCCATTATCGGCAACTACGCGGCCCTCCGGGAAGTGATTCTCTACAACTCGGTGGTCGGCAACGACACGTCCATCACCGGCAGCCGCCAAAGTCTTAACATCGGGGACAATACGGAGATCGATTTTTCTGGGGAATAGCGAAAGGCGAAATGCGAAATTTAATGCTTTAATGAATTAAGAAATGGCCTTGGCCATAAATTAAAGCTTTAAAAATTCACTATTCAATATTCGCTATTATTCGGCCATCCGCACGATCCGTGGTTGGAAGCTACCGACTATCTCCACCAAATCGGTTTGTTCGGCCATGACGGCATGGATATCCTTGTAAGCATCGGGGGCTTCATCGAGGCCGCCGCCGAGCAGCTCTACGTTGTTGGCGGTAAGTTGCTGTTGCACCACGCCCGGGCTAATGGACTCTTTGGCCGCTCGCCGGGATAGGACGCGTCCCGCGCCGTGGGAGGCAGAGAACAGTGCGGCCCGGTCTCCCTTACCGCGCACAATGAAGCCCGGGGCGGTCATCGAGCCCGGAATGATACCGAGCACGCCTTTATCGGCGGGCGTAGCTCCCTTGCGGTGAATAATCACGGTACGGCCATCTTCCAGCTGGTGCGACCAGGCGAAATTGTGGTGATTTTCGACTTTGGCAAGCGGCGTACGCCCCAGCGAGGCGGCCATTCGGCGGTGGATATGGTCGTGGCAGGCCGATGCATAATCGCCCGCCAGGGTCATTGCCGACCAATATTCGTGGCCTTCCTGGGTATCCAACGGAAGCCAGGCCAGGTGGCGGGCTTCCTTGTCGAGCTTGGTCATCCGCATCGCCAGCTTGGTGTAGTACTGGGCAATCGACGCCCCCAACCCGCGGGAACCGGAATGGGTGAGCAGCGCCAGGTACGATCCGGTTGGGAGCTGAAACTCGTTGTACGGATCGGTCAGCTCTACTACGCCAAACTCGACGAAGTGATTGCCTCCTCCGGAGGTTCCAATTTGCCGGTAGGCCCGATCGCGCAAATCACGAGCTACTTTGATGTATTTAAACTCATCGCGTTCGAAGATCGGATCGTCCATCGGCCGATCGAATTCCGCCATGCCAAACCGGCTATTGTCCACGAGCAGTTGCTTGAAGCGGTCCCGGTCGGCATCCAACCGATCGGTCGGCAGATCGTAGAGGGTGAGTGCCATTCGGCAACCGATATCTACTCCAACCGCATACGGAATTACTGCGTTTTCGGTGGCCAGCACGCCTCCAATCGGTAGCCCGTACCCCACGTGCGCATCGGGCATGAGGGCACCGGCTACGCTAACGGGCAGGCGCATTGCAGTATACATTTGTGTTTTGGCGGCTTCGTCGATTTGGGCGGCACCGTAAATGGGAAAGTCGATGGCGTTGCGGCTCAAACGCAGGCCGCGATCCTGAGGCTCATCAAGCAGCTCCAGCGCCACCCGCTTCCACACGTCGTCTTCCCGGAAGCTTTCGGGGTGCTTCAGCACGTTTTCCAGCATGGCGAGTACGTACGCCTCCGGCTCCCGCCGGAAGTGCTCCTGTGCGGTGTTGATCGCCAGGCCGATTACCCTCCCCTCGGGATAGCCCATTTTGATCAGCGCCTTTCCGCGCAACTTCAATTTTTTTGCCATGATTCATTCATCTTATCCGGGGTCTACTACCCGGTTTGCAGGCCGAAAGTTCCATCCATCTCCAAAACGTCGAGGGGCCATCCGCGTTCGCGAATGGCCCCTCGGAGCGTTTTTGCGTCAGGTATATCCTATCGGATCAGCGCCACTTGCTGATCGATGGCCAGTGTTTCGCCACCCGGACACGTCACGTTGAGAATCACCGTGAATACATCCGGCGGCAGTACATCACCGCCATTATTCTGGAAGGTACCATCCCAGCCTTCACTGGGGTCATCCGTTTCGAAAACGATCTCGCCCCAACGGTTGTAGACGACGAAGTCATTAATAACCAGCTGATCGCGGAAGTTGGAGCGGATTTCCAGGACATCGTTGATGCCGTCTCCATTCGGGGTAAAGGCCGTTGGAAGGAAGACCCGGGTTTCATCGCAGATTACCAGGCTCACAAAGCCCCGGATCGTAACATCCGCAGCGCAGACCTTATCCGGGTTCTGGCTCACCGTTTGACTTACCTCTACCCGATACTCCTTGTCGCCGCCGGTGACCGGCTCGTGTACGATTTCCGGTCCCGCATCTTCCAGCTGGCCACCGTCGGGGAGGGTCCAGGTATAGTTGCAATCGTCGCAACCCAGTACAGAAAGCGTGAATTCCTCACCCAGGAAGATCGTATCGTTTGGAGCGATCGTACCGCTTAGCTGCTCCGTCAAATTGATCACATCGATCGTAGTAGACACCTCCGCCATACAGCCGAAGTCATTAGTAACCATGGCACTAAACGTATTGGCCACATTCAGGTCCACCATTGCCATCGGCATATCCAAGTCGCCGACTACACCCAGCGAATCCCATAGCACAGTGAGGCTATCGCCGGTAGCAGATACCACCCGAATCTCTTTCAGGCCAAGCTCATCCGGGGCACAGAAAGGCCCAATTGGCGGAATGGAAGCCAGGACGGGTCGATTATTTACCATCACCGTATCCTCTTCCATACAGCCCGCTGCGTCGGTGGCCATGACGATGTATTGCGTATTGCCATTTGGCGGGCTAACCTGGATGGAATCGGTATTGCTATCTTCAATGGGAGCAGTACCTTGCCGCCATTCGTACGTGACACCTCCGGCCAAGACCGTAGATGTAAGCGTAAGCGTGGTGTCGGGATCACAGAAGAGGATGTCGTCTCCTGCCTGCAACCCAATTTCGGGTTGAACGAGGGCCGTTACCGTTACCATCGCCTCACATCCTGATTCAGGATCCGTCACCGTGACGGTATAGGTCCGGGAAGCATCCAGTGTGAACGTTGGATTAGGACTGTTGGGGTCGTCCAGGCCCTCCTGTGGAGACCATTCGTAAGTAAATTCGGAGCTGCCCTGCGGGTTTAGTTTCCGCATTTCATCATCCGGACAGAAAGGTACCGTGGGAGGTGGCAGCCCATCGATCATATTGCTGAGTGTCAGAGTCGTGGATACGGTATCAGCGCAACCCTTAGCTCCCGTAGTACCCACCACGATAAAGGTATTTGCGCCTACCTCCAGATCGACGATCAAGTCGGCCTCCATCGTATTATTATCCACCTGGATGGGATCCGTACCGGTAGAACCGGCAAACCAGACCGCATTGAACGTTTGATCGGAAGAAACGGTCAATGTGACCAATGTATCCGTACAATAAGTCGTATCGCCGGGCACCAGTGTCAGATCGAGCGGGTCGGATACTTCTACCGTTACTTCTCCCTCGGCGCTACAAGTACCCGTCGGATCCGTTACGGTGACCATGTAGGTTTGGTTGCTGGTTGGACGAGCAACCGGATTGCTCGGATCGCTCAGATCGAGATCGGCATCGGGCGACCACTGATAAATGAACGTGGGGTTGCCGCCCGGATTCAGGGCCACGCTTTCGCCAGAGCAAATACACAGGGTATCGCCATCCGGTGCCTCCGGTGTTTCGGATACGGTGTAGGTAACGGTAACCGTATCGGTACAACCGCTTTCTGATTCGGCCAGAGCCGTGTAGCTGGTCGTACCTACTCCCAAAGAAACCGGAAGGGTGAGGCTTGTATCGAGCGCCATTCCAGTTGCACTGGTACCCAGGTACCAGATAACCGTGGTTGGTATAGCGGTAGTGGCGGTAAGAGTTAAATCAACCGGTTCGCAGAACACGGAATCACCGGGCGTAACCTCCAACTCTAAATTCTCCGTCACGTCGACCACAACGGTATCCAACTTGGTACATCCCGTCAGGCGCTCCGTAATTGTGACGAAGTAGGTCTGATCCATCGTTAGCGTGGCCGTAGGACTAGCCAGTGTATCTGAGTTCAGACCGGTTGCAGGGCTCCATTGGTAGTCGAAACTCGCGTTGCCCCCTTCGTTTAATACTACGGATTCGTTCCCACAGACGGTTTCATCCGGGATATCGTCGACGTCCAGATCGGTAACCAGTACCGTAATCATGGCCGTATCCAGGCAACCCGATTCGGGATCTTCGGCAACCGCAAAAATGGTATTGGTCCCGGCGGAGAAGGTTACATTCAGGGAATCCAGCGTGATGAGGCCATCCAATGCCCTGAGGGTATCTACGAATGGCTCTGCGGCAAACCACCGGATGAGGGCATCGCGGTTAGTTGTGGCCGTGAGAGTCAGCGACTGGTTTTCACAAAGTGTCGTGTCGCCGGGTTCGATTTCGATGGTCAACTCTTCGGGCACGATCACGGTCATGGTATCCTCGCGGGTACAGCCGGAAGCGACATCCGTCAGGGTAACAAAGTACGTCTGATCGTCCATCAGCGTGACGGTCGGATTGAGGGGATCCGAGTTATCAATACCGGTGCTGGGCGAAAAGGTAAAGGTAACGCCGGCAATATCGTCGGGATTCAGATCGATATCCTCGCCGGTACAACTTACGATCGTATCGGGTAAGGTACCCGGAGGGAAGTCGGAAATCGTGATCGTTACGGAAGCCGTATCACGGCATCCGAACTCGTTGGTGGCTACGGCAAAGTACGTCGTAGCACCGCTTTGGGGGTTTACTATGATCATCGGCCCCATCTGTGGTAGCGGGCTGGTGAGCGGCTCCGCATCAAACCATTGGATGGAATCCAGTCCATTTCCGGTTGCTCTCAGCATGAGCGGCTCCGGCTCGCAAAGGGTGGTGTCGCCGGGCTGAATCTGCAGATTCAGCGGTTCGGAAACGCGCACCTCAACAGAATCTTTAGCGGAGCAGCCATCCGCATCGGTAATCGTCACGAAGTACGTTCGATTCTGGGTAGGAGAGGCAACCGGGTTAGCCGGATTGGTCAAGTTCAACTCGGTCGTCGGCGACCACTGATAGGTCAGGCCGCTTCCGTCGGTAGCTCCGGGGTTGAGGGCGACACTTTCACCCGGGCAGACCGTGAGGACGTCCGGAAGATCAGGCGCGTTTATATCGTTAACGGTTACATTGACCGTCAGGATTTCCATACATCCGAATTGATTTTCGACGGCCACTTCGACCACAAACGTGCCTTCCATCAATCCCTGAATAACTACCGACTCCTGGTTGGTGGCACCTTGAATGAGGGCCGAGTTCCAGGAATAGGTCAGCACATCCGTTGGCTTGTTATTAATCACCGACACGGTATCGCTTTCTCCCACGCAGAGGGTGATATTCTCTTTGTCGAGGTCGATATCCAGGCTGTTATTGGTAATGATCATTCGGTCTCGGTCCATACACCCAAAGGTGTCGGTAGCGATCACGATAACCGTATCGATTGGGCTGCCCGCCTCGTAAGTGATGCTGGAACCGCTGCCAATCGGCCCGTTGATGGAGCTGAAGTATTCTATAGTAAGTGCATCCAGATCGACATCTGCCTTAGCCGTAATGGTTATCGGCTCGCCGCAAATGGTTTTCAACTGCGGGCCGATATCGATATTTATGGGCTGGGGTACCTGCACGAATACCGAATCGACAAAGGTACAGGCACTGCCGTCGGTCGGGGTGACCGTAACAAAATACCAGGTATCCTGTTCGGGTCGGGCTTTAGGGTTCGCCACCGTTGAGTCGGGGAATAACCGTTGCCCGGGACTCCAGCGGTATTCGAAGCCATCTTTGCCCCCTTCTGGGTTGAGGAAGGGGCCTTGATTTTCGCAAAAAATGACCGTATCCGGGAAATTGAATTCCGTGAATTCAATTTCAATGGTATCGGCGGCGGAGGCCATACATCCGTTTTCGGTCGTAATATCGAGTGTGGCAATCAGGGTGGCATCACCCGTTACTTCTACTACCGGATTGGCCACATTGCTGGTACTGGGAGTGCCGTCGGAAAAAGTCCATTCGTAGCTCACATCGCCCCCGAATGGGTTGACGACCGCGCTTTCGAAAGCCACTTCTACCAGGTCGGTACGGCAATCGATCTCGGCCCCGATAGCTACCGAGACGGGTTGGTCCGACACGGTGATATCCACCTCTATCGTATCATCGCAAGTCGTTTCGTTGAAGGCCCGCAGCCGCACGGTGTAGGTGCCGGGACTGTCGTAGGTATGGGTGGGGTTTTCCTCGTTACTGGTATTACCATCGCCGAAATCCCAGGCGTAGGCCGTGGCATTTTCGGAATTATTATCGAATGCCAGGGTCAGCCCCTCGCATTCGCCGGAGAAGGTAAAATCAGCCACAACTGAATCGGAGACACTGATTACCTGCATAAAGGTATCGGCACAGATAGCGCCGGGCTCTGCGATGAGGGCCACGGTATAGGATCCTTGCGCGGGGAAAGTAAAGGTAACCGAATCCTTCCCGTCTACCTCCAGCGAAGGCTCCGGGTTGGGCCAGTCGAAGAACCATTTGAAGGAAGGATCTTCCGGTGCGGTACTCGTATTGGCAAACGTGACCGTCAGGCCTTCACACTGAGGATTCTCGGCGGTCCACTCTGCGGTCAAATCATCACAGGGGTTGACATTGTACTGGAAGTCTCGGCGCGTTCGGGAAAGTAGCTCACCGGTGTTGCGGTCGTATTCGTCGACGCAGACACCCACTACATACTGCCCTCGGGCTCCGGGCACGGCGGTCATGACCCCCGTTTCATCGTTGATGCGCAACGGATCACCCACTCCGAGCATGTTGTCGACACTAAACCCATCTGCCCAGGGAATAGAGTCGTAGGGCGGATTGGGTGTGGGGAAGGGTTTGGGGTCATCCATATCGGCCCCTGCAAAAGGATGGCAAAGGGTATAGACGAGCGAATCTCCGTCTTCATCGATGGCGCTGTGGTCGAATAGCAAGGGTTGGCCCGCACAAATGTAAATAGGTGGCCAATTTTTGAATACCGGACTGTCGTTTCCACGCTCGATGGCCTCCGGGCTCAGTCGAATGGTATACGTGGCTCCTACATCCAGCGGATCGATGATGTTGGCGACCGTCTCATTGCGGCAGCACCGTTGGTAGGCGAAGGTGTATCCGCCACCGGTACGCGGCAGGGTTACGGTGGTCCGGTAGGTAGTGGTATGTACACACACCGGATCGAGGTTTACCAGGCAGAAGGTATCCAACTGGTTGGTCAGCGTATCATCCTGCCCCTGAAAGTTTACGTCTAACTGCCGCACGCGGAAGTTACGATCGTCGAACACTCCGATGAAGGCCGGCTCGTCGAAGTAGACCTCCGGGTTGCCGAAAAAGCAATCCCGATAGACGGAGAGCACAATTTCGACGGTCACCTCGGTGTCGGTAGTATTGATTATTCGGTACCCCATTTCGCCGCCCACGATGTGCGTGGCCTGAAGCTGCTGGGGCGCCCAAGCGGCGAGCAGCAGCCCAAACGCCAGGGTTAGGTATCTTATTAAATGGTTACTGTTTCTCACGGGTCGCATTCTTTTGGAGTAGTCGCAATATTATCCGGGATTATAAAAAGCCTCCGTTAGTATCCGGGGGATATGGGGATTCTTGGTTGCTGTACGTCGGCGGTTCGGTCATCTTCTTTTGCCGGGCAGATGGCGGAGGTCACGCGCATCTGCGTCGAGCGCATCAACATCGCCGGAAGGAGGTAACGCTCGATCAGTTTGTCGCGCTTACCGGTCATTTCGAAGCTGCCTTCCCGTTTGACGATGGCAAAATTTTCAGTTAATCGGTCTACCAGTGACTGATTGGCCGAGCTCAGGTCAATTTTCACGCCTTCCGCGCCCTGGCAAATGTGTACCCGCGCTCCGTTATCCGCTTCGTATACCTTACAGGGCATCCGGTTCCTGCTCAGGGCGGGGTCGGTTTTGTAGTAAGAGGAATCAGGCGTTCCACGTAATTCCGGAAAGCCTTCTCCAGCACTGTTTTGGTATTTGGACATTAAATTGATGACCGAGCTGATTCGCCGGGAACTCAGGCGGTTGTTGTAATCACCGACGCCACCAGTAGGGCTAGCGGTGCCCACCATGTCGAGGTAGACGTCCCGTCCTTCATTTAAGGTCTCCAAAATATTGCCAAACTGCGCCTGGAGATTATCGACGCTCTGTTGGAGGGTCAGGGTAAAAAAGTCGTTCATCGTCTGCCGAATAACGATGTCATTTTCCGTGGCCGGGCCGATGATATAACCGTTCCGATCGCGTAGTTGCAGGATTTGCGGAATCTGCCGTTTATAGAAATCGGCCGTGTCGGCGTAGGCCTCCTTCAATTGAGCATAGTCGTAGGCAGTTTCAGTCAGGTCGGACCGGAAGGACGGCGTATCGTGATCGAAATACACAGCAGTCGAGCTGTTTAGCGGCTCGTAGGTAAGTCGAATGGTATCTTGCAAACGCCCCTGATTGCGCACGAGTAATTCGCGCGTAACCGTAAAGGTATCGAAGGAGGCTTCATAGCTACCGGCCCTGGTTTCACTACGGATGTTGAATCCGTCTTCCAGAGAGGTTTTAAAGACCTTTACCTTATCCCCTGGCGAGGAGACCAGATCGAGTTGACCGCCAGTTTTTTGGGAAAACACGGCTAAATCCACATCGCCGATCGCCTGATTAGTGCAGGGGTCAATTACGACGTATTCCAGTTCTTGGGTAAATGGAATAATGCGCTGGAAGAGCGTATCCTGATCACCGACGGTGAAGGAAGTACCGCGCGTCATCATGTCTGATTTGAAGTAGACGCCGGGGTTTGGAATGTAGGCCGGATGACTCCCCTGAATGCGATAGGTTTTGTTGCGGCTCAGCCGGTAGCGCCGGAAGTGCCCCACCGTTTCGATAGGTTCCAACTCTCCACAGAGGGTGCCGTCCACGAATTCCTGTACCAGGACTTCTGCATCTGCCAGGGGCGGCGTGCCCGCTACCATGGAATCGACCGTTTCGACTTCCAGGAAGACCGGCGGTGGCTGGAAGGTAAAGATATCGTTGCAGCAGTAGGTCAGGCCATCGTCGGCGTAGTAGATGGCGTTAGGAGCCATGGCCGAGTCGGAGCGCTCGCTCAGCCGGCCGAATAGTTGATTTCCGTCCGGGCGGTTGGAACTGAAATAGACCGGCCCGTCGATATCGAAGCGGGAATAGTACAGATCGTTAAAAGCGCTGTTAATTGGCAGGCCGACATTATCGGCCGATTCGAAGGTCAATTCATTATTATCGGTGCACTCCATGGGCAGTGCATAGGCACGCAGGATGTCGTATCCACCGAATGTAAAATCGCCATTGGAGCTGTAGTACAGGGCCTGTTCTTCGTTGAAGTAGAACGGTGCGCGCTCATCCCCCTGGGAGTTCAACCGGTCGAGCCACTTGGGGTTGAATAAGCGCCCGGTCTCGGTATCAATGTTATACCGATACAGATCCAATCCTCCCTTGCCTCCGGGGCGGTCGGAGGATACGAACAGGTATTCGCGCCCGCGCTCGTCGACCCCAACGGCCGGCGATTGGGTAGAGGTACCGGGAATATTTACGGATTCATCCAGCTTTTGAATTTGCGTCCAGCTACCGTCCTCTATCACGAATGCACAGTACAGATCGCAGCGCACCTTGTATCCCTGGTCGGCGTATTCGCACTTGTTGAAGAAGACTAACCGGCCCGTACTCGTAAAGGCCGTACCGGCAGCGTGCAAGCCTGGCTCATTGATCGTTTCCGGCAGCAGCTCTGCGGGTTGACTACCGATCTTTCGGTAGAGGCGCATCAACTGACGGCGGGGCTTGACATTATCCTTTCTGAATTCTCCGCTGTAGGAGGTGAAGTAGGTCGTATCCGGTGCACTACCCATTCCCGGACGCAGATTTACTCCAAATTGGGAATATTCCTCCGCCACGCTGAAATTTCGGCGATTGACCGGCCGCGTTGGCTGGTACATTTCCTGCAGCACCCTGGCCGAATCCAGGTATTCGCGGAGCTTGGTCAACTGGAAAACGGCCTTGTTCCACTCCGGCTCGTTCTGCTCTTGGGAAAGGGTGTAAAATTTGACCGCGTTATCGTAGTCGCCGAGGGCCAGGTACGTATCGCCGAGATCGTAATTGATGCTGATACTATCCGCCACGCCCAATTCCAATGCGTTCAGATAGGCTTCTTCGGCCTGTTCGTGCAGGCCGTATTTATAGGCACTCTGGCCGGCTACGTACCAGAGGTCGGGATGGTCGAAGTTGTTCTTGTAGTCCAGCGCCGCACGCAGAAACGTGTATGCGTTGTAATAATCTCCTTTTTCGAACGACTCCAATCCAGCCTCCTTGAAATTCTGGAACGATTGCACCTGAGCGGATAGTTGCGGAGCCAGCGCTATCCAGAGCAAAAAAACAACTAGGGTAGAACGTTTCATAACGAGATTAGTCTAACACAGGGATAGGGTCCACTCCTGTGGACCCATTAGTTTGTTAATCGGTCTTAAAGAATCAGGCAAGCGCGTCCAGGTCGGACTGTAGCAAGGATGTAGCGGGCGTAGAGTTCGAGGGTACCCGGTGTATTGGATAGATTATTAGTATCTATATTCGTAACATCATAACTGATTCCAGCCTGCCAATTATTGTAAGTGAAGGTCAAATGTGGGAAATATGCCTCGTAGTCCACACTGAACCGATAACCTAGCCCGAGTTCCAGCATGATTTGCTGCCCGAGCGTTTTATCGATGTGGATGCGGGCCGCTCCCACCAGGGAGGTTTGGGAGTAGTGTCCTCCACTGTAACCGGCAATGTTCTGGAATTGGTAGGTAGCATTACCCACCACGTCGATGCTTTTACCAACCTGGATGACTCCTCTTAGATAAGGGCTGTAACGGAGGGGCAGGGGAGCAGTAGGAGCATTATCGTCGCTAAAGCGCTGATCGGGTGTATTGAGGTGAAAAAAAGCAATACCGATATCGAAATTTGTCCGCTTATTCAGTCGGTCGACAACGGCGAATTGATCTTGGGTCTGAAAGTGAAAATTGATGCCTGCGCTAAAATCGGCGAAGTAATTGCTTTGCAAATCTTCCCGATTTTGGAAAAGCGGATCATCTATGGGAATCGAAGGATCGGCAATGCCACGCCCTTCGTTGAATTGATTGCCAAATGTGAGGCCATCGTAATCCACTCGCCGATTGGCGATGCCTAGTTGACCTCCGATGCTTAGTAAGGTTTTCTGCCCAACGGGTTGAGCGTAAGAGCCACTGAGGTTGAAATCCGTCCAGTCGAGTGTTCCGTTGCCGGAACGATCGTGGTTAAGACCGGCACCCATCGACCAAAAGCCCTGCTTAACCCGCTGGTTCGGATAGAATTTCCAATCGACCTGGAGGGACTGTGTCCCATATTCGGCCGATTCGTCCCACCATTGAGTGCGCACATTTGCGGTAGCACGTAAATCTCCGTAGAATATACCCGTCAGCGCCGGGTTGAGCCGGTGCGGTGCGTGGTAGTATTGCGTGTAAAAGAAATCCTGTGCCGAAACGGCAAGCGTTAACAGGATAAACGACAGCGTGAGGAGTAGATTTCTTGTTTTCAAAACCCTGTGATTTGGGGAGTGACAATAATAGGAATGACCAAGCGGATTAGACACTCAAAGCGTACAACTGGGGAGGGCTGAAAATTAACTTTTTTTACGGAGGCCCTCCTTAATTGTTGTCCATTTCGTGAAAAATCCTGGTAATCCAGGAGAAAAAACTATGCCAACTAAAGCGACGGACCGATTTGGTCATCGAAAGATCGTAAGCAAAGGGGACTCCAAAAATCGATGTGGGGTATGTAGAAATAGTTGTATGCCCGCAAAATAGGTAATTACTACCGAAAAATAAAGGCCGTGCACTTTTCCACAAGATTTATTTGGTGCATTCGTTAACTATATCTACTTTAGCCCCTGAACAGGAAAATATCCCATTCCTGACATCTCATGATCCTCATTCCGAGGATAGCATACACTCTACGTCCCAATCATCCCCAGGTAAAGATGCCTGTAGCCCGGTATTATCCCTACCGGTTGGCACCTTTGACGATTCGAATGCTTTATCATTTGCGGACTGACAAACTGCAACTTCGTGGATTCGTAAGGATCTTCGATGCTTATCCCACGTACTTACACCATCATCTGCAAGGTCGGTGATTCACCGTCTTATCCCAGTGACGTTTGCTTTCGTTTGGCACCTCTGTTGAGCAGCGCCCCAGTTTTCGTATGTATTTGACCCAAAAGGATCGCTGCCAAAGGAGTAAAGCAACTTTATTTATACAGCCAAAATTTCGGTGACGCGTGAAAAAGCTATTGGTACTAAGTGTATTTCTAACAGTGGGGATCTTTTCCCTCATCGCTCAGCAAACGACTTACTTCGTCAAAGCTGGTTCGAACGGCGATGGTTCCTCTTGGGCAAATGCCTCCGGTGATCTAGTCTACACCCTGGCGAAAGCTCAGCCCGGTTCGATGATTTGGGTAGCTGCCGGTCAGTATATCCCAAGCACAAATGATCGCCATGCTTCCTTCTTCGTGAAGAGCGGCGTTCAGGTATACGGCGGGTTCTCCGGTCGGGAATCCGATCTCTCTCAGCGCAATCCGGCGCTCAACCAGACGATTCTCAGCGGTGAAATTGGTGATCCCCATTCTCCCAAAGACAACAGCTTCTCTATTGTGCGCTTCGAAGGCGCCAGCACGAAGACGGTACTCGACGGATTCATCATTGCCAACAGCTACGCAGAGGGGCTCAGCTATGACCGCGAGCCGATTACCTGCGGTGGCGGCATTTACAATGACGGGAAGCAGCAACCGAGTTCTCCCCAGATTAGTAATTGCGTATTCCGCAACAACTACGCACGCTACGGCGGTGCCATCTACAACCACGCCACTAACGGCCTCACGAGTCCGGTGCTAACTAACTGCGTATTCGTCAACAACGAGGCTCAATTCATTGGCGGCGCTATCTTCAACGACGGCCAGCTGGGCGTCGCTAACGGCGTCGTTCGAAACTGCCAGTTTCAGGAAAACCGCTCCAACATCGGTTCCTGCATAGCCAATCAAGGTACTGCCGGCGAATCCAGCCCGCTCATTGACGATTGCCAATTTTCCGATAATTTCGGCATGTCCGATCCTAATCCCATTTACGACATCCGCGAAGGCCGCGGCAAAACGAATAAAATAGTCCAAAACTCCGTGTTCGAGCGCAATACCTCGATGCTTACGGCGAATCAGCCCGGGATGGTCGACCAGAACAACCGCCCCAGCAAGGCACGTAGTACGGGCTACTAAGAAGCAAATACATACCAATAGCAATACAAACGCTACAGCCGGTACCTTCGGGTACCGGCTTTTTTGTTTCTTAGTGGAGGTCAAAAACCACCACCCATGTTTCGCCTACTCGTTTTTTTCTCGCTGTTCGGCCCTACCCTGCTGGCACAAGACATTTCTCAAACCATCGAGCAACTTCGGCAACTCCACGCGCCCGATAAACGCGTCGCCCGTTTCCAGATAGCGCTGGATACGACTCCGTCCGGGCAAATCGTACTGCGCGGAGAAACCAACTTGCCGGAAGCCTACCGGGCATTGCAGCAGGCAGTCGGTTCAGCTGTGCTGGACAGTATCCAGCTTTTGCCCCACCCGCATCTGGGCGATGCGACCTTCGGCATCGTGCGCCAATCGGTTGCTAATATTCGATCGCAGCCCAAACACTCCGCCGAACTAGCCACACAGGCCCTCCTGGGCACGCCGCTGCGCGTGTACAAGCGCGAGGGCGACTGGTCGCTGGTCCAAACCCCCGACGGTTATATCAGTTGGCTCGACGCCGGCGGCTTTCAGCCGATGACCCCATCCGAGCTGGCAGCCTGGCAGCAAAGCCCCCGCCGGGTCATTACCGCCGATTACGCCTTTATATACAGTGAACCCAACCCCAGCAGCACCCGAATCGCCGACCTGGTAGCCGGGAATATCCTACAAGAAATCAGCGAGCGATCCGGATACGTACACCTGCGGTATCCGGACGGGCGCAGCGGCTACGTAGCCAAGGGAGATACCCGACCACTCACCGATTGGCTAAAACGCAAAAAACCCAGCGCCTCTTCCATCCTTACCACCGCCCAGCAGTTCCTCGGTCGCCCTTATCTATGGGGCGGCACGAGCGGAAAGGGGATGGATTGCAGTGGCTTTACCAAAACCGTGTACTTCATGCACGGCTACGTCATCCCTCGCGATGCGAGCCAACAGGTGCATACCGGACGCGAAATCCCCATCGATTCGACGCTCAGCGAGCTGACCGCTGGCGATTTCCTCTTTTTCGGTACCCTGCGGGAGGATGGCTCCCAACGGATTTCGCACGTCGGTATCTACATGGGCGAAGGCCGGTTCATCCACTCCGGAGCCGATAATGGTGCCGTAGCCATTCAAAGTCTCTTTCCCGAAGCGACCGACTTTGCGCCACGCCGCCGGGAAACGCTCCTGCGTGTCAAACGACTGCGGCCTAAGTCAGACGCAGCGGTGGTCGACGTAGCGAGGAAGGGAAGTTGGTATCTTGGCAAGTAAATGAACGTTTTGTGTAATGCAGCAGCGTTCCGTAAACCGTAAATCCTACACCGTATATGGAAGACAAGCGCCAACACCTCCAATTTATTCAAGATATCGTGAGCCGCCAGGCCAACAACTCCTTCCTGCTGCGCAACTGGGCCATTACCCTGGTAGCCGCGATCCTGGCCCTCAGCAGTGGCGAAGGGGTTCCGAAGGCAGTAGCTTTCATAGCCATTCTTCCCATTATCCTTTTTTGGATCCTGGATGGGTATTTTTTGTGGCAGGAGCGGCTGTTTAGAAGCCTGTACGATCACGTGCGCCAGCTATCCGTCAATCAAATCGACTACAGCATGAACGTGGGGCCCTTTATCGGTGGGCGCAATGAATGGCTGGCCTGCATGTTTTCGAAAACGCTGATAATCTTTTACCTCGGCATGCTGGCCCTCGCCGGTGTAGTGGGTGGGTTGCTCATGGCAATACTCAAATAAAACGTAGGGAGACAGCACACACTGTCTCCCCGCTCGCGGCGATCTGCGGGTAGATATCACCGGAGCTACTCAGAGTGTGATTCGAATCGCATTATTTGTTTGGGTGGACGGATCGTCCCAAATAGATCGAATCGACTCTGAGAAAATAGCTGATCGGGTGGTAGTTAGCTCTTCGGTAGTTGGTTATTGGGGGACTGCTCGAACAGAGAAGAGGCTATCTATCGTTCAAGGGAATCTCCAAGTTGGAGATCAACAGAAAGGGTAATGACATTCCAATAATTGTCGGTAAAACTACATAATGGATTAGTTTCGAACAAACATAGCGCTAATAAATAAAGAATAGACTGTCTATAATTCTTCTTCCTCGAGCCCGGGCACTTTCAGATCGAGGATATTCCCCATGTGGTAACAGGTGCGGCAACGGGGTTCGTACTTGTCTTTTTCACCGAGTAAAACGGTGGCGTCTTCGTTGATTAGCCGGTAGCTATGCGTGGCCAGATTCCCGCAGTGGGGGCAGATGGCGTGCACTTTGGTGATGTATTCGGCTACGGCTAGCAAGGCGGGCATGGCACCGAAAGGACGGCCGCGAAAATCCATATCCAGGCCGGCCACAATGATGCGCTTTCCCCGCAGTGCCAACCGCTGGCAAACGTCGGGCAGCTGCTCGTCGAAAAATTGGGCCTCATCGATGCCGATGACGCTGATGCCTTCGCTCTGCTCCAGCAACTCGACCGATCGTTCCAGCGGAACGGCGCGAAGGTGGTTATCGTCGTGGGAGGCCACCCGCTGATCTCCGTAGCGGGTGTCTAGCAAGGGTTTGAACACGCCTACCCGCTGCCGCGCAAACGTAGCGCGTTTGAGCCGGCGAATGAGTTCTTCGGTTTTGCCCGAAAACATCGAGCCACAAATGACTTCAATCCATCCGCTGCGCTGGCCTTTAAAGTGTGGCTCTAGAAACATGGTCTCCGAGATCTGAATGGGTTGTTAAAAAAAACAATAAATAGCAGAATCGTAAAGATAGCCGTTCCTGGGAAACTGCTACCTTCCGGTAAAAGAAGGAACGGCATAAACTAGAATGGGATTTTGGCCGTTCCAACGGTATTTGCAACCCCGTCGAAAAATATCCGAAACCTATGAGTTTGCCCAAGACCAAGCGTGCACTCGACAAGATAAACGCACTCTATAAAAGTATGAGTCTCGACACCGAGGGTATTTCCGCCATCGAACGCGATTTGATGCTCAGCTACGTCCGGCAATTGTACGAGGTGTTTCAGGAAGAGAGCACCGCGGCTCCATCCAGCAGCCCGTCGGTTCCCGCCTACACGCCCAGGCCGGAGCCCCCGCGGCCCCCTGCTCCGGAACCGAAGCCGCAACCCAGGCCCGAGCCGGTCCGTTACCAGCCCAGAGAGCGCAGCCCGGAGCCTCCTCCGCCCCCACCCCGGCCAAGCCAGCCCGAGCCGGTACAGCCAACCCCAGCCCCGGCCTATCAGCCTTCCTATACCCCGCCACCCCGCTATTCTTCGGCTTCGCCGGCCGTGCGAGCGCTTTTCGACCATCAGCAAGCCCGCGAGCTGTCCGAAAAACTGAGCGAGCGCCCCATCGAAGACCTTACCAAGGCCATGACCATCAATGATCGCCTGCTCTACGCCAACGAACTATTCAGGGGCGATTCCCAAACAATGGGCACCACCCTCGATCAACTCAACCGCTTCCGCTCCATGGAAGAAGCCCGCCCGTTGCTCGAAAACCTCGCCACCCAAAACGATTGGTCGGAAGGCGAGCGGGAAGAAACCGCCCGGAGTTTTATTAAATTGGTGAGACGGCGGTACAATTAATTAATGTGCCGATGTGCTAATGTGGCAATGTGCTAATGTGACAATGTGGTTCTCATTGACTCATCGGCAAATTGAAAATCGAATACTTATGTTAGGAGATATGATGGGCCAAATGCAGGAAATGCAGGATAAGGTCCAAGCGGAACTAAAGAAGGTCCAGGTGGAGGCGGAAGCCGGTGGTGGGGCCGTCGTCGTACAGGCAGACGGAACTCGAACCGTTACCAATATTACCATCAAGCCCGAAGCAGTGGACCCGGAAGATCCGGAAGCCATTGAAGACCTGGTCATGGTAGCCGTAAACCGGGCCTTGGCCCTCGCCGCGGAGAAAGAACAAGAAACTACCCAGCGGGTTATGCAGGAGCTGCTACCGCCGGGATTGGGTGGGTTGTCGGGATTATTCGGGCAATAGGACGTCGGCAGCTACCGATGGGCTTCTCAAATAATAAGGCTTGGGCACCTGCGTTCTAGGGTACGAACGATTTTCCTTTCCACTCGACCAGTTGTAATCGCCATTGGCTATGAACGCACGCGCTACTTTTCTCCTATTGTTTTTTTGTCTTGGAGGTTTCTACCTATCCGCCCAGTCAAATATCGGATTGGTGGCCTTTTACCGCTTCAACAGCAGTTTAGTTGACGGTACCGGCAACTCTGCCAACACGGGTATCGAGTCGGGGCTATTGGAATACGACTGCGGGCTCGAAGGAGAGGCGTTGCTAATCGACGGTGCAAATGATTTCGTGCGCATTCCTTCCGGCGTGAATAGCTCTAACGTCAATAGCGAGTTTGATACCGAGGATTTTTCGATCAGCTTCTACTTCAAGCCCATTGGGCGCAACGGCATTCAGTACCTCGTCTCCAAGCGGGATACGGCTTGCGATACCAACGAGCAGTACTTCTTCATTCGGTACAATCCGACTACCCGCGTGGTATCCGCTCAGTTGCGGGAAGGCATGGAGCAAGTACTCATCAACGCCCAAATTGTCAATCAGCAGTGTTGGCAGCACGTGGTGTTGATCCGACGCAACAATCGGGTGACCCTCTTCCTCAACGGTCAGTTTGCTGGCGAGCAGGGTACCTCCGGCCGAATCGATATTGAAAATACCGGCGACCTGCTCATCGGCAGCTCCAATTGCCGCCTGAGCAACGAAACCACCTTCAACGGCCTGATCGACGAATTCCGGATTTACGATCGGGCGTTATCGGCCAACGAAGCGCGTGGCCTCTACACCGTTCCGGATCGAATCGTTACGGAAAATGCCCGCTTGTTTCTGGGCGAATCGCTAACCATCGATCTGGAATCGCGTTGCTCCGATACTTTTGGCTGGTTTCCGGCCGAAGGGGTTGCCTTCCCCGACCAGGCAGAGCCCACCATCACACCTTCGCAGCCCGGTCCGATCACTTACCGCGTACAGATGGAGGACCTCGGAAGCAATTGCGTCGCTATCGACAGCATCAATATTCAGGTCATTGACCCCGATGCGCTGGACTGTACGCAGATTTTCCTCCCGAAGGCCTTCACGCCCAACAACGATGGCCCGGCCGCCAACGAAACCTTTGGCATTAGCAATCCCTTCGCGATCCCCGAACTCCTCGCCTTCGAAATTTTCGACCGCTGGGGTAGCCGCGTATTCGCCACCGCCGATCCCTTCGCCCGCTGGGATGGTCTGTTCCGCGACGAAGCCGTCGATCCCGGAGTATTTCTGTATCGCATCCGCTACATCTGCAACGGCGAAGAGGTGACCCTCACGGGGAGTGTAGTGGTGCTTATTTAATGGCGAAGAGTGACAGATGTTGTTCCTTGAAATCCCGGTACAGGCGGTTGCTGGCGATGAAGCGCATGCGCTTACCGAACTGGCCGGGCACTTTCAGGCGAATAGTCACTTGGGTGAGAAACAGAAATCGGCTCTCCCGGATGCTCTCTACGTTGTGCCAGGGGTAGCGGGCAGCCTTGAAGTAATTGGTGGCGTAAATAAAATGCTCATTCATCTCCACCCGCAGCAATGGTAAGAGCGTAAGGGCGTAGGCCGCCACTCCCATTATCAGGGCAAACGTAAGCCCCCAACGCAACGAAGTGATGGAGGTATTGTAAAAGTACTTGGACTCCACCAGCCAAACGGCGGCAGTAGAAGCGCCCATGAGCACCGTGTAGAAAACCGGAACAAAAAATTTATAAAAGAGCGTGAGGTTAGTGGATACGCGCTGCATGAAGTTATTAGAGATCTTTTTGATACTGCCGTTCGGCCCGGAGGGCGACGAGGATACTCACCTCGTACAGAATGAATAGTGGAATACCAATCAAAAACTGGGTTACTACGTCCGGCGGCGTCAGGATAGCCGCTAGCAGCAGGATGCCAATAATACTGTGCCGGCGGTACGTCCGCATGTCCTTTGCAGATACCAGCCCGATTCGGGCCAGGAAATAAACAACGATCGGCAGCTCAAAGATCAATCCGGCCGGCAGGGTAAACATGACCATATAATTGATCACGGATTGGAGCGTAGGCGAATTCACCACGGTAGGAATCGTGTAACTACCCAGGAAGTTGACCGCGAAGGGGGCGATAATGAAAAAGCCGAATAAAACCCCCAATAAGAACAACAAGGAACAGATAAACACCACCCCCCGGGTGATGCGGCGCTCCTCCTTGTACAGTCCCGGACGGATAAAGGACCAGATTTGGTAGAACACCCACGGAAAAGCGATTACAAATCCACCCACGAAACACATCTTGATGGAGGTGATAAACGTTTCGGCAAAGCCGGTGGCAATCGTCTGGAATTCGGGAGGCGTAAAGCAAATGGCCGAGGAAATATTGCAGAACCACCGGTAGGAGATGAAATCTTCGTTGGTAGGCCCCAACAGTATAGTCTTGAAGTACCAATCTTCGAAAAGAAAAAGGACCACCGCCCCGATGACGATCCCCAGGAGGGCGCGAATGATGTGCCAGCGCAGCTCTTCCAGATGCTCGAAGAGCGACATGTCTTTGGCTTGGTCCAGCTTGCCGGAAGCTGCATCCCATTCGTACTTGTCTACATCCACCTGATCCAGAGGCATAGTGCCGTTTGCTTTTGTCTATGATCGATTAGAGAACGTATGGTTTAAGTATCAGATTACAATAGCGTACATTATTTAGCTAAACCATTCAGGACGAGCCTGCAGATCGTTCTTTCTATGTTGGCTACTTCGCTTTCCCGCCCGGGATGGTACCAGTCGTAGACCCACCGCATGGCCGACAGGATGGTGTAGAGCGCTGCCGTCGTGTCGATCGGCTTGAACTCCCCGCTTTCGATGCCCTGCTGAATGACTGCCCGAAAGCGCGTTTCGTAGTTTCGGCGACGTTCTTTGAAGGCCGCCAGGTAGGGTTCATCGAGGTGTCGCCACTCGTCGTTGAAGGCGGTAATGGAGGTAAAGTCCTGCGTAGCGATATCCAGATGCAGGCGAATCAGGGCCTCCACGCGATCGGTGGCGCGCTCGCAGGTGCTTTCGATGCGGTCCATCCCCTTGGCGTAGCGGTCGGCATTGGCAAAGCAGATTTCCCGCAGGATATGCTGCTTACTCTCGATGTGATTATACAGGCTGGAAGCCTGTAGATCGACGGCCTGAGCAAGGTCGCGCATGGAGGTACCCACGTACCCCCGATCGCGAAATAGCCGGGCCGCAGCTTCGAGAATATGTTGCTTTCGGCTCGATACCTGCATAGAAGCTAATTTACGCATCGAAATCGACTTCCACGCGGGCAGATTTGGGATGCGACTGGCAAGTGAGGATAAAGCCGGCTTCGACCTCGTCGGGTTCCAGGGCGTAGTTGACGTCCATTTCGATCTCGCCGCTTTCCAATCGGGCCCGGCAGGTGCTGCACACTCCGCCTTTGCAGGCGTAGGGAAGATCGGCTCCCGCCTTCAGGGCAGCGTCCAGGATGGTATCGCCCCGGCTGCTGAGTGAAAATTCGATTCGGTTACCATCCAATTTGATGAGAATGGTCGATTGCACTTCCGGTTCGTCTTCGCGGATGACGCGCTTTTTGGATACAGCCGTTCCAAATAGCTCGAAATGAACCTTTTCCTTGGGTACCCCCCGGTTGTACAGCTCTTCCCGAACGGTGTGGATCATTTCTTCCGGACCGCAAATGAAAAACCCATCTACCTCCGATTGATCGATCAGGCGGTCCAGGAAGGTTCCTACCTTTTCCTGGTCAATGCGGCCGGTAAATAAATCGCTCCCCGTATGCTCGCGGCTGAGGATATGGTGGACACTCAATCGATTCAGGTAGCGGTTTTTCAGCCCTTCCAATTCTTCCCGGAAGATGATGGAATCCGACGTCCGATTGCCGAAGAAGAGGGTGAAACGGCTCTTTTGCTCCGTGGTGAGAACTGACTTGAGGATAGACATGACCGGCGTAATACCACTACCGGCGGCGAAGCCAACGTAGTGCCCTTCCCGCTCGGGGTCTAGCCGGAGGGTGAAGCGGCCGGCCGGTGCCATTACTTCAAGGGTATCGCCCACCCGGAGTTGCTCATTAGCGAAGGTGGAAAAGCGGCCCCCCGGCAGCTTTTTGATGGCCACGCGCAGCGCATCATCCGTTACGGCCGAACAGATGGAGTAAGATCGACGTACTTCTTCACCGTCTAATTCGGTACGCAGGGTCAGGTACTGACCGGGTAGATACTCAAAGACCGGCCGCAGATCGGTGGGTAAATCGAATGCGACGGAGACGCAGTCCGCTGTTTCTCGCTGAATTGCTTTAACACGTAGAGGATAAAAGGTTGTCATGAGTACGAATGAACGTTCGTTTGCAAAGATACCAAAAGGATAGTATAGCCGGAAATGAAACAGCCCCACCCTTCGCAGCGGAAGGACAGGGCTGTTTCGCGTATTGGTGATCTGGCTTAGGCCGTAGCCGCCGACAGATTATTTACATGCTTGGAGAGGCTGCTCTTGAGGTTCGAGGCTTTATTTTTGTGCCAGGTTCCTCGCTTGGCGAGGCGGTCGATCATACTGACCACCTTTGGGAGGAAGGTTTCTGCTTCCTGCTGGTCTTCCATGTTGCGCAGCTTGCGAATGGCCGTGCGCGCCGATTTCTTGTAGTATCGATTTGCTAAGCGGCGCTTAGCCTCTTGTCGCATCCGTTTTTTCGCAGATTTATGATTAGCCATGCAGAATTGTTAATGTCCTTAATTTTCGGCTCGCAAAGATAATAACTTAACGGAAAGTGGACCAATGATTAGTGAAAATATTCATTTTGGCAGTCGAATCCGTCAATATGACAGGAGAGAAAGACAATCTGGCCGAAAACTATTCTTTGGCCGTCGGCTGGGTTTGGCAGCGCACAATTTGTAATAATTCGGTGTGCTGGTGGAGCAATTCTTCGCTGATTTCGTGCAATTCGTTGAAATAATTAACGAGAGAAAGGGCGTCACTACTCAGCTCGGAGGCATCTTTGGTCTTAAATTGAAAGCACTTACCCAACCCTTCGATGAAATTTGCAATCTCTTTAGAGCGCTCGTAGTAATCATCGACCGATTGCTGCTCGCGCACGCTGAGTTGCTGGTACATTGTGTAAGCTAATTGTAAATTTTTTTTACAACTGAGGTCTTTTACGGTCAAATCGAGCATGGACACACCAAACAGTTCGCTGATTTTCAGCAGATTGCAAATTTTGGGCTCTGCTGATCCATTTTCGTACGAGGCAATGTTTCCTCGATTCAGACCTACGGACCGCGCCAGGTCTTCCTGGCTAAGCCGTCTCCCTTTTCGCAAAGAGCGAATGTTTCTGCCCAACCAATTTACCTGCGACTCTTTCGAATCGGCTCCAAATTTTTGTTCTACCGCTTCCATCAGAAAATCTATAAGATTCTATACATCAAAAAATACACGGTGGACGGTAGAAAGTTGTAATTCGGTAGAATTTTTTACACCGTTGGTCGATATCGACCGCCTGATTGTCATAGGTGGAACAGTTTTTGATCATATAGGGACACGAAGTAAAGAATATTTGCAATTATGCGTGTTGTCACGTATTTTTGTAAAAGATTTTGACAGGATAAAATACCCCGACCATGCTATACGCTATTCAGCATCAAATACAGGAGAACCTCGACAGCATCAGCAATTCCCTGCGCGCCTTCAGCCTCAAGCTGACTGGCAACATGGATGATGCCGAGGATCTTTACCAGGATACTGCCTTGCGGATTATGACCAACGCTGAGAAGTACAATCCGGGCACCAACTTCAAGGCGTGGGCGGTTACCATCATGCGCAATATTTTCATCAATAATTACCGCAAGAAAGTACGCCGCAATCTGATCATCGATCAGACGCCCAATAATTACTACATCAATTCTGGCGACAAGACCGTCGGCAACGATGGCGAAAGCCGGGTAGCCTTCAAGGAATTACAGGCAATGGTAGATTCGCTGCCGGATGATTTCCGGGTGCCGTTCATGATGGCTTACCAAGGCTACAAGTACGACGAGATTGCCGAAGAGCTCGGCTCCCCGCTCGGAACGATCAAGAGCCGTATTTTCTTCGCCCGCAAGAAACTACAGAAAATGTACGAGGAGGCCATGCGCGAGCGCGCCTAGGGGTCCCTCAAAGAGCTGTTTCTAATTGGCATCGACCATACTAGGCTACTCAGAGCCGGCGTTACATAGATGTCATTAAGCAGCGTAACACAAAAAATTCAGGAACGGTCAATGGCCTATGGTCATTGGCCGTTTTTTTGTTGTTTGACGTTGCGGTAGCATTCGCTTAAATTGCGGGACGATCCAGCCAAACACATATTCAATGAAGCAAGTAACCGTCAAAAGTGGAAAAGGGGAAATTCGTCTGAAGAAAAGTGAACGACTCGTAGGCTTAAAACCGGAAGGAGCAGACACCCAACTCATCGGGAAGTCTTATGTCAAAGCGGAATACGTGCCCAACCTGGGCGGCTTCCAGGTCGTCACGCTCAATCAGCAACCGGAAGAAACCGTTGATCGCAAGCTCGACGAGGTGCGGGGGCGTTCCGAAATCCAGGTCGGCACGCACGTTTACTTTGCCGAAGGAGATGACCGCCCCATCGTCCCTACCGGCGAACTCTTCATCACCTTCGAAGATGCCGTCAGTGAGGAGGAGCAACAGATCGTTCTGGATGAATACCACCTCGAAATCGTCGAGCGCCGCCCCGATCAGCTCGTTATTGCCAAGGTAACCGCCCAAAGCCCCAATCCACTCAAAGTGGCGCAGACGCTCCAACAGCTCAGCCTGGTACATACGGCTGAGCCGGACCTCGATATGATGCTGGACGAATACGACGACGTACTGGTCAGCGATCACCTGGTGCCCCACCAGTGGCATCTCGAAAACGACGGATTTGTGGTGGATGTCAATTTTTCGCTCAAAAAAGGGGCGGATGCCCGGGTGAAAGATGCCTGGCACCGATTGGGCAGCACTGGTTCGCAGGAGATCACGATTGCGGTTATTGATAATGGTTTTGATACCAGCCACCCCGATCTCGCCGCTAAGATCGTACGGCCTTACAGTGTAAAAGACCGCTCAAACCGCATTTCGCAGGGCGACCCGCGCTTCACCCACGGCACGCCCTGTGCCAGTGTGGCCGTGGCTTCCGCCAACGGCTCCGGTCTGGTCGGCGCAGCTCCTTCGGCTAAATTCATGCCCGTTGACGGGACCTCCTTCAGCACCCGCGAAACGGAGGACATGTTCGACTATTGCGTCCGCCAGGGGGCCGATATCATTAGTTGCAGTTGGGGCACTACCGATCCGCGGTACTCTCTCAATAACCTCAAAGAGCAAGCCATCATCCGGGCCGCCACGCAAGGCCGTAATGGCAAGGGCTGCGTGGTTGTGTTCGCGGCGGGCAACGAAAATTTCGACTTCATCAATTTCTACGCCGCCGTTCCGGGGGTGATTGCGGTGGCGGCAAGCACGAGCCTCGACACCCATGCCACCTATTCGAATCGCGGCCGGGAGCTGAGCGTCTGCGCCCCGAGCAACGGCCACTGGCCGATCATCGCCGCTCGCGCCTGGTGGGATCAGGGGTACACCAGTGAGCAGGGAGAATATCGCTTCTGGCGCGACGGCCGCAGCCGGGGCGACCGCTACAAACACTTTGGCGGCACCTCCAGCTCCACGCCCCTGGTTGCAGGTATATGTGCGCTCCTGCTTTCAGCCAACCCCGAACTGACCGCCGCCGAGGTCAAGAAAATTCTCGAAACGACAGCCGACAAAATCGGAAGCCCGAGCGACTATGTAAACGGCCACAGCACGAAGTTCGGCTACGGCCGGGTCAATGCGGATAAGGCCGTTGCCGAGGCCATCCGCCTGCGGGATGCCGACACGGTCAGCAAGCCTCCTACTCCCATCGAAACAATCATTACCGGGGGAGAAGGCTTGTTTCGGTTTCAAGTCGACAAACAAGCAGCTCAGGGGTGGAGTGTGCAGATCGGCGCCTTCTACGACTACGGCAACGTGCTGATTCAGACCGAAAAGTTGCAGCGCCTTTTCGATACCCAGGTGATCGTCAATATCAATGAGCTCAACGGCCGCACGGTGTACAAGGTACTACTAGGTGCCTTCGACAATCCCCAACCGGCCCGCGACCTGCTGGCTCGCGTTCGCGCCAATGGGTACGAACCCTTTCTCCGCAACTTGCAAGACTTCCAAACGGCCGTGTCAAGCTGAGGGGAACTTAAGGCAGTGCCTAACTGTTATTTCTAATTGATTGATCTTCAGACACCGAACCACCTACTCGCATGCTCGCCCAATCGCTTGGTCTATGCCTGTTGCTGTCAGTACTGCTCCTATCGAGCTGCGAAGAACTGCTACCACCTGCCAGCACGCCGGAGCGCCCGCCCATCACCACTGAACGCATTCAACGATCCGATACGGCCAGCACTACCTCCACCAATCGCCGATCCTCCGGCACGACGAGCCGCCCCAGCACCTACGATGTACCCTCCGAAACCACTACCCCTCGCACCACGACGAGAAGTACCGTTCGCGAAGGCCCGTACGCGCTCAGCGAAGTAGACCGCCCGCCCCTCTTTTCCATTACCTGTCGCAATGAACGCGATCCAGAAGGATGTAGCTATCGCCTGTTGCGGCAATACTTCGATCAAAAGGTCCGATACCCATCTACGGCGGCCTATCAGCGCATCGAAAGCGTCCAGTATGTGCTCTTCTACCTAGACCGCTACGGCCGCGTCGCCGACGAGGACGTGCGCATCCTGACGGCGGAGGGCCCCGCCTGCGCCAGCTGTGCCCAGGCAGCCGTCAGCGCAGTGCGGGCCATGCCCGCCTGGCATCCAGCATATGTAGACAATACGGCCGTGTCCGTCCGGCTGGTGCTGCCGGTGCGGTTTGATATACGGTGAGGTTTTTTGGAGTAAAGGATGAATAATGAACATATTTACTTTTCAAATCTGAAAATAGTGTAGATTTACACTGAGGTATCTCAAGCTAACTTTAGTATTCCGACTGAGCACGAGCTCTTGCTTCACTTGATTCCGGTTTACTACCACTAACAGGAATTCACTAGACCTCAAATTTATAGTTTGTAGTTGTCGGCCAACAGGCTGCGCCTTTTTTCGATTAATCCCCGAATCGGTAGCTCCAGGTCGTCAGGTCGATTCGATCATTTTTCCGTTCGGCTAATGCCGACCGATTGGTACTTACTATCATAAACCCACATTCATGACACCCAAATCCATCTTGATGGCAGGACGGGTACCTATGGTACTTGCCGGCCTTACCCACCTACTTCAGGATCACTATCCACAAGCCGATATCCGGAAAGTCGATCTTTGGGGAGAGCTATTGCGATTGCTCAAGAACTGGCCTTCCGGCCACCTGCTCATTCTGGACCTCTCCCAAAACCATCCGTCGGACTTGTCCAACACCCGCAATTTAGTTCGAAATCTTCCCTTGGCTTCCGTCATTGTGATCCGGCGCGAAATCGATCGTGCTACGGTGCGGCGATGGCTAGCGCTCGGTATCGGTGCCTACCTATCCATTGACGTCCTGCCCCGCGAACTCTTTTCGGCGGTCGAGGAAGTAAAGGCCGGCCACCGCTACCTGAGTGGCAAAATTCAACAAACCCTCTCCTTCGAAAGCCTGGCGTTACACCGTAAAGACTGCAGGGGCCCCCTCACCCGGCGCGAGCGCCAGGTCCTGACGCTCATTATCGCTGAAAAGACGACCCAGGAGATTGCCGACGATCTCTGCATCAGCCACCGTACTGCCGAAACGCATCGGCTTAATATCATCCGCAAGTTGGGTGTCAAAAACACGGCCGGGATCGTCCGGGAAGCCATTCTGCACGGACTGACCGGATGAAATTCAGGGTTTTCCCGTAGATCCATTTCCTGGAAAACCCATAGGACTGTGCCGGATTAAAAGTGGAGTTTTATCAGCACATAGTTCATCAAATCATGGTGCCCCGTGCTGTACGATGCCCTTAAACTCATACAAGAAGAATTAAATACCTATATGGTACAACGACTGGGCTTACCCGCCGACCTGGCTATACTGGGCAACGTAGCCCTGCTCGACCAGGAGGACGGCGACCAGCTCGGCGACGCGGTTATTATCAGCTTGGTCAACATCGAGGAAGAACGAGCGCTGAAGAATACCCGCCCGGTGCGCAAAGATTCTCTATCGGGCAACTTAGAATACGAACACCCTCCGGTTCATTTGAACCTCTACCTGCTTTTTTCGGCCAATCACACTACTTACGAAACCGCACTCCAGTTTCTATCCACTGTGCTGGAGTTTTTTCAGGCGCGCCCCTTGTTTACCCTCACAAGCAGCCCCAACACCTCTATCTCGGACAATTTGGATGACTTTACCCGCAATCGCCTGCGGCTGTCTTTCAATCTGTATACGATGACCTTCGAGCAGCTCAACCACGTGTGGGGGGCGCTGGGAGGGCGGCAGTTACCCTCGGCGCTATACCGGGTTGCGCTGGTGGAGGTTCGCGAAGAGCAGCCGCTTGGTGGCGGTCGCGTCGTCGAAGAAATAATGGTCGAAGAACAAACCGTTTGACGAATGGCTTTCCGGATCAAATACGCTCGCTTGTTCGTCTGTCGCATCCTGCACGGATTTTATCTGCACCAGGGCGACCGCAGCAACTATTTCGATCTGGACTCCGTGACCGATGCGGGGCTAATTCGCTCGCTCGATACCAATTACGCATTGGAGCGCAGTCTACAGGTCTTTCCGCTGCCACAAACGGCTATAGATCTGCGTAATTACAAGATGCGGATGGCCACCACCCCAATGGGCTTCATCGTCGGTATGGCTGTAGACATTGTGCTCGACGGGGGCGTAGAATACTTTGAGCCCAAAATTTTGCCCGACCCGGGACAAACCTGGTCATTCGGCCTGCGCCTCACCGATCCCACCTGGGGAGTGATCACCGCCGAACGGATGCGCCCCAATGTGCCGGCCCAGTATTATTTCACCAACCTCGAAGAGCTACCCCAGGATGCCGGTGTGGCGCTTTCGCAGCAGGCGGCGGCCCGGGAGAGCCGCACCTACGTGGCCGGCGAGCGCGTCTACGATGCGGGGGCAGCTCAACTATACCGTGCCATTCGCACCGACGACGCCAATAATCCCCTGACCGATACCGCGTTCTGGGAGCCCATTACCGATCGCCACGAAGTGAACGATGCCGATCGGGTGCTGCTGCCACAACGGTTTTTGTACCGCTTCACCCCTTTGGCGGGGATCACCATCACGGACGCCCAAGTGGACCTGAACGCCACCGACGGCACTACCATCGATACCCAAACCTTTACCAACCCCGACGGCCTGACCGCCGTCGCGCTAGACTACCGGGAGGATGACCTGCGGGGTTGGTTCGACCTGGTCGTCAGCGGAACCGGGGGCTATGCTACGACTAAGCGCATCCTGATCGATCCCGACCGCTACGATCCGGCCAACTGGGGCGTCATTGCCATTGGCCACGAACCAGGACTGGATTATGCCAACCGGCTGTTGATGGCCGATGACCGGCTACGGCACGATACCGGGCTGATCGACACGCCTGTGTTCGAGGTGCGTATCCCCAATCAGTTTACCTACTGGCGCTACAAGGCGCACCCCAGCCAGACCCTCAACCCGGTGGCGGCCAGTTCGGATGTCGATCTGGCCGGTGACTACCTGGAAACAACCGAACACAAACCGCTTACACGGTACGGATCGCAAATCAATTATCGGCATACGCCGACCAACGAAGATATGTTCCTTCCCAACCCCAGTACCCAACGAGTGCTGGCGGACGGGGACGGCAAGTTATACTCGGATGTCTACTTGGGCATCCTGGATTTATGAACCTGATTGCTCATTAAAACCCATTCAGCAATGCCCAGTACCTACAAGACGCCGGGAGTGTACATCGAGGAAATTTCGATTTTTCCTCCTTCCGTAGCGGCAGTGGAAACGGCTATTCCAGCCTTTATCGGCTACACGGAGATGGCCAAACGCAAGGAAGCCGGCGATCTGGCCGGGGTACCTTTCCGCATCACTTCCCTGAAAGAGTACGAACGCTACTTCGGTGGCGCCGTACCCGAAACAGGCATTACCGTAGATATCGACACCACGGCCACCCCGACCGACGTACTGGCCCGGATCAACGCGCCATCCAACTACCGCATGTACTACGCCATGCAAATGTTCTTTGACAACGGTGGTGGCCCCTGCTGGATCGTATCCGTCAATACCTATGACGCAGGGGGCGGCGTCGTATTGCGCGCCGATTTGGACCCGGGACTGACCGCCGTCGAGAAGATCGACGAGGTCACGCTACTGGTCTTTCCCGATAGTATGGGGCTCAGTACGGCAGCGGACTATTACGGGCTGCACAGCAGCGCCCTCGATCAGTGCGTAAATCTGCAGGACCGCTTCACGGTCATGGATTTGTGGATTGACCCCGCCGATACTTCCCGCGCCCACAATGTCAACCTGATGCGCAATACGCTTTCAGGTACCACTGACAAACTCAAGTACGGGGCCGTTTACTACCCCAGGTTGCTCACAACGCTCGATTTCGTATACGAAGCGTCGGCTGTTAATACAACCGTTGATGGTACCTCGGATACCCTCGACAATTTGGAGGGCACCTCCAATGCCCTTTTCAACCAGGCCAAAGCAGCCATCAATAACATCGAAATGGAGATGCCTGCCACGCCCGGAGTAGTGGGCGTATATGCCCGGGTGGACAATCTCCGGGGGGTATGGAAAGCGCCGGCAAACGAGAATGTCAACCTCGCCATCCGCCCGGTCGATAAGGTCAACAAGGAAGAGCAGGAAGACCTCAACGTCGATGCCGTAGGCGGCAAATCGATCAACGTTATCCGCTCCTTTGCCGGGCGCGGACCGGCCATCATCTGGGGCTCGCGTACCCTCGCCGGAAACGACAACGAATGGCGCTACGTTCCGGTGCGGCGCTTCTTCAACATGGCCGAAGAATCCATCCAGAACGCTACCGAACAATTCGTCTTCGAGCCCAACGACGCCAACACCTGGACGCGCGTCCGCGGCATGATCGAAAACTTCCTCACCCTGCAGTGGCGCGCGGGTGCCCTGGCCGGGGCGACCCCCGAGGACGCCTTCTTCGTCAAGGTCGGCCTGGGAACAACCATGACCGCCCTGGACATCCTGGAGGGCCGCATGATCGTCGAAATTGGTATGGCCGTCGTGCGTCCGGCCGAATTCATCATCCTGCGCTTCTCGCACAAGATGCAGGAGAGCTAAAATCCCCTAAACCCATTGGATTATGGCAAATATGAATGATAAAAACGGTAACGGTGGCAACGGCAATGGACCGAGCGAACAACTTCCACCCAACGGTAACTCAAACAGTAAAACCGCCAAGTGGATCGGTGACTGTATCAAACCACTCGAAAACGAGATCCAAGCAGCCGGCAGTCTGCAACAGATCAGTTGCCTGGCCTTTGAAGAACAGAAAATGGCGGGCAACCTGCGCATCTGCCGGATTGTCGATGCGCGAAAAGTCCTCCAGGAGTACGAAGCCATTCATGGCTGCGTATCGCTCGGGCTGTCGGCTCATATCACCTCCATCCAGTCGAACACGACTGATTACCTGACCCACAATGAAGAGTTGGGAACCAACCTCACCACTTGCCTGGAAGCCGTAAACGCGGTCAAGGAGCAAATGAAAAAGGTGTGGGAAAAAGCCTGCGCTCTGGATGCTGCCCGCAAAGATTCCTGCTACTCTGATGCGCTAAGCGCCCTGGGCGAATTGCCCGCCGAAAGTGAGGGTGGCCCCGCGGGTCTGGAGCGTTTTAACGCAGCAGTGGACGATATCCGCGATACCGTCAATGCACTGAACGATCGCACCGACGACGTCTTCGAAAAAGGCATCAAATACGCCGGCGTACAAGCATTCATGAACGTCGCCGGCCTGGAGCAACTCGTTCAGGATCTAGCCGCCGATATTCAAGCCTTTCACGATGATGTTATCGAAAACCAGGGCGATCTGGCCGCCGCTTTAACTCAGCGGTGGGAAGAATATTCCGAGGGCGTAGCTACCGCCACCGAAAAGTGGTCTGGCAAGCGGAGCTCCACCCTGGATTACGACATGCTCGACGCATTGAAGCAATACCTCGAAAGTTCAAAATCCGAACTGGATGAGCTGACCGAACTGGCGTGCAATAAGGATTTGGACCAACTCAAGACGGCACTGGAAGGCATTTGCAGCACAGTGCAGGATACCTTCATGGCTGGTGTCAATTGTAGCCCCGGTCCGAACGGCGGCTCCAAAAACCAATTTGCGCAATCAAGATAATTCGCCCATTTAAAAAATCACCATCATGGACCCAATTTCGCCATCGGAGGCGCCAACCACGGCTGGACTATCCCAAGCCTATATCGATGAATTGAAAGCCAAACACACCGCCGCTGTGCAGGAGGCCGACGAATACGGTCAGGCAGCCTCCAAGGCCGCCGGCGAATACCAGATGGCCCAACAACACCGCACGGATTTGGAAGACTTCCACAAACGGCTGACCGAGACCTACGAGGCAGCAGCCACGCTGGAGGAAGTCATCCAGTTGTTGCAGGACTATGCAGGCAAGGTATGTACCAACGTCAATCACTCCGGGGAAGCAATCGACATCCTCATGCAGTGTATGACCTGCCTGTCGATCGATACCGAAGGCCTGTCCAAGAAGATCAGCCAACTGCTCGACGCCATCGACCAATTGAACGATCCGGTATTGACACCATCCAACGGATTGATCCAATGCATCCACGATCTTAAGACGGAGGTCGCCACTGCGATCACTCTCCACGAAACGGCGATAAAAGCTGTCGTAGAGCTGCTGCGCAGCGTTCTCAAAATGGAATTTCTCATCTGCAACGATGGCGACAACTCCAACGGCCTGACCGCCGACTTAGCCGAATTGTACCGGGTACTCTGCTGTGATTACTGCGGCGGTATTGCCGACTGGACCGCAGAGGACTGTGGCAATGGTTCCGCTTCGGAAGCCGTAGATGAAGGCGATGCACTCGAAGATTGCTGCAGTACCGGTGCCCAGGCCAAAGATTGCCTGAACGAAATGCCCAGACCCGCCCTTTGCGACGGAAAAAAGGATAGCATGTTCTTTCAAAACCTGGAAGGGGATCGGGACAACGCCATTGAGCTCGCCGAACAGCTCAAGTGTGCCCTGTCGTATTACCAGAAAAAGCACGCCAGCGCACTGGCCAAGCGCGATGCAATTAAGAATGCACTCGACGCGGCTACCGGTGCCAAGGAACTGTGTAAGTAATTTTTTGCAAACGATTAAAACCCACTCATCATGGCGGATTATCCCTTACCTAAGTTTCATTTTCAGGTCGAATGGGGCGGCAGCCAGATTGGTTTCACCGAGGTGTCCGGACTGGACGTTGAAACGGAGGCCATCGAATACCGGCACGGAGCCAGCCCAGAATACTTTAAGACCAAGCAGCCGGGCATGGTCAAGTACAGCAACCTGACCTTCAAGCGCGGCACGTTTAAGGGCGACAACGAATTTTACGATTGGTATAAAAACAACGTGAAATTCGAAAATCCCGAGCGGCGCGACATCACCATCAGTCTGCTAGGCGAAGAACACAGCCCGCTCGTCGTCTGGAAGGTGAAAAATGCCTGGATCACCAAAGTCCAGTCAACCGACCTCAAAGCCGACGGCAATGAGATCGCCATCGAGACCATGGAAGTCGTACACGAAGGCCTGGAGATCCAAAATGAAGGCTAGTCGTGGCCGATTACTATCCACCGGTAGGATTTCACTTCCGCGTCACTTTCGGTAACATGTCCAAGGATGACCCCGACGTACGCTTCCAGTCCGTCTCCGGGCTCGATGTACAGTTGGATACCGAAAATGTGAAAGAAGGCGGCGAAAACCGATTCGAACACGTCCTGCCGGGACGCACCAAGTACAGCGACCTGAGTCTCAAACGCGGCCTGCTCCTTCCCAGTCAGTCGGCAGTGGCACAGTGGTGCCTCGACGCCTTCCAGCGGCTTGAGGTGCTACCCATAAACCTGACGGTCACGCTGCTGAACGAGAACCACGAACCCCTGCTCGAATGGAAGGTCATTCACGCCTGGCCCAAGAGCTGGAAATTCAACGAGCTGAATGCCGAGAAGGGGGAGGTATTCATCGAGACACTGGAACTGAACTACAATCGATTTGAAATCGCAGAACCCTAGACGATGCCTCTAGAAATCAAAGAACTGCTCATCAAAGTAGCCGTCGGCAACGAACCCAATGCCAATCAGCAACGGGGCAATTCCGATAGCCAGGCCCAACAAAAACAGCTCGTGAAGCAGACCGTAGAGGAAGTACTGCGCATTCTGGAACAAAAGCAGCAACGATGAACGACGGCAAATTGGTCAAAGTAAAAATCCTCTCCTTTAAGAACAAGGAGCTGGACGTGCCCGCCGACGAGTTCAAGGAATTCGAGTTGCCTATCAACCCGGAGAGCTACTCCCAGAATTTTAAAGTCGAGTACGAAGCCTCCAGCGGCCAGGGCAACCAAAAGACGGACCCGAAGTACAAATCCACCGCCCCCGAAGAGCTCAAACTGGACTTTTACCTGGACGGCACCGGAACGGTGGAAGGCTACGTAGATAAGCTGGCCGGCATGCCCGTCCCCGAACAGGTAGACCTTTTTCTGAAAACAGTCTACAACATGGACGGGGAAATACACGCTCCCAAGCGATTGAAAATCAACTGGGGAAGCTTCTTCGTCTTCGATTGTATCCTGACCAACCTCGACATTAATTACACGCTGTTTCACCCGGATGGGGAGCCGCTACGGGCAAAGCTCAGCGCCACGTTCCTCAACTACATCGAACAGGAAAAGCGCGTCAAGCGAGAGGACAAAGAGTCGCCCGATCTGACGCACGTACGGCTGCTGCAGGGCGGCGACAGCCTGGCGCTGATGAGTTATCGGGCATATGGCGACACCAACCTGTACCTGCAGGTAACCCGGGCCAACGAACTCACCACCTTCCGCAACCTACCGGAAGGTACCGAATTGCTTTTTCCACCCATCGCTAAGCCTACCCTATGAACCGAGCCCAGACCATACCCGTCAATTCCAGCAGTGGCGTAGTTACGTTCGACATCCTGTCGGAGGGACAGGCCATCGACCCGGCCTTCCAGGTATATTCCATCACGGTCGAACACACCGCAAACCGCATTCCGGTCGCCCATCTGATGTTGCGCGACGGGGAGGCCTCCGAAGGGGAATTTGCTGTTAGCGACACAGCGACCTTCGAGCCTGGTAAGGCCATTGAGATCAAGGCCGGATACGATGGCACCAATGAGTCCATCTTCAAGGGCGTGGTCGTCAAACAACGGGTAAGGGTATTCGAAAACGGCGATTCAATGCTGGCGGTAGAATGCCGCCACCCGGCCTTCAAAAGCGCGTTGGCCCGCCGGAATCGCTACTTCTCGGAAAGTAAAGACAGCGATGCGATCAGCGAGGTGCTGGGAGCGTATGGCCTCCAAGGCGATGTAGAGGCTACAACTATCACCCACCAGGAGATTGTCCAGTACCACTCCACCGACTGGGATTTCACCGTGATGCGGGCCGAGGCGAATGGCCTCCTGGTTCTGGGGCGGGAAGACAAGATCGACATTAAAGCACCTCAGGTGGCGGGTAGCCCGGATCTCCAATTGGCCTTTGGAGGCAATCTATTAGCATTCGACGCCGAAGTCGACGCCCGCCATCAGTGGAGCAAGGTCATAGCCAATTCCTGGGATGCCGGAAGCCAGGAGCTCAACGAAAATTCCACCAGCTCAATCTCCTTCTCCGAGAATGGCAATCTGACGGGTAAGAAACTATCTGACGTGGCCGGCTTATCGGAATTTCCGCTTTTGCACGGAGGCTGGATGCCGGCAGACGAGCTCAAAACCTGGACGGAAGCCGAAATGCTCAAGAGCAGGCTCGCCAAAATCCGCGGCCGGGCCCGTTTCATCGATTTTACCCCGCTGCAACTGGGTCAAACCATCGAGCTACAGGGGGTTGGAGCACGCTTTAACGGCAATGTGTATCTGACCGGCGTTCGGTACGAGCTGGTCGACGGCAATTGCTTCTGTGATATTCAATTTGGTCTTTCGCCCCAATGGCATTGCCAGGAATTTCCGGTCACGGAGGTGCCGGCTGCCGGGCTGCTGCCCGCTGTGAACGGGCTTCAGGTTGGGAAAGTCACAAAACTGGAGGGCGACCCCGAAGGGCTTGAGCGTATCCAGGTCAATTTACCCCGGGTCTTGCCGAACGGCGACGGGGTCTGGGCTCGCCTGGCCACCCTCGATGCCGGTGCCGAACGAGGCATGGTCTTTCGACCGGAGATCGACGACGAGGTAATCGTCGGATTTCTCAACGACGACCCACGCGACGCAGTCGTGCTCGGTCATTTGCACAGCAGTGCCAACCCTGCCCCCATTCCCGCTTCCGACGATAACCACATCAAGGGATACACTTCCCGGGAGCAAATGAAAGTGGAATTCGACGACGAGAAGAAAGTACTAACCGTGCTAACGCCCGCCGGCAATGAGATCGTCCTGAGCGAGGACGAGCAGTCCATTACCATCAAGGATCAGAACGACAACAGCATGGTGATGGATTCGGCCGGCATTACCATCAAGAGCCCCAAGGACATCAAGATAGAAGCTACCGGCAAGATCGAGCTGAAGGCCACCCAAGATTTGAAAGCCGAAGGCCTGAACGTGGAGGCCAAGGCCCAGGTCGGCTTTAAGGCCGAAGGTAGTGCAACGGCCGAGCTTTCCTCCGGCGGACAGACCACCGTGAAGGGAGGGATTCTCATGCTGAACTGAACGAACCAATTGAAGATGAACGAAAATTGAATGATATGCCACCCGCAGCCCGTATTTCCGACATGCACGTTTGCCCGCTGGTAAATCCCGGCCCGGTACCCCACGTTGGGGGCCCCATCGTCGGCCCGGGGGTACCAACCGTCTTGATCGCCGGCGTTCCGGCAGCCGTAGTGGGCGATATGTGTACTTGCACCGGCCCACCCGATACCATTGTAGCGGGTTCGGCCACCGTCCTCATTGGTGGAAAACCCGCCGCACGACTAGGCGATTCGACTGCTCACGGCGGAACGATCGTCGCCGGCGCACCAACGGTGATGATCGGATAGATAAACAAAACATAATTACTGAAAATGCCAACCGAACAAGATTTTCTGGGCCGCGGCTGGAGCTTTCCTCCGCAATTTGGCGCCGACGAGGCCGGCGTGCGCATGGTATCCGGCAAGGAGGACATCGAGCAGAGTTTGCATCTTCTGCTATCGACCTCCTTGGGAGAGCGCGTCCAGCGGCCCAAATACGGTTGCAACCTGGCTGACTACCAGTTCGAAGCCATCAACTCCGCCTTCATCGGATTGCTGCGCGACCTGGTAGATACGGCCATCCTATATCACGAACCCCGCATCCGGGTCGACCGGATCGATATCAATACAGCAAATCAGTTGGCAGCTATCGAAGGCAAAATTCTGATCTCCATCGACTACCGCATTCGCACCTCCAACTCCCGCTACAACTTCGTCTTCCCCTTTTATCAAAATGAAGGAGCCCAGGACCAACTATGAAAAATCAATCGTTCACTAAGGCCTACCGCAATCCCCTCAAGCGAGGTGGACTAAGCCGCCCGGATCGGGAGCACGCAGCCCTGCATCCGGACCAGGCCCCCGTGGACGACCGCAACCTGGGCCATCTCTTGCATTTCTGGCAGGAATACGCCCGCCAGATCAATTACTTCAGCACTGACCCGGTCAACGAAGAAGGAGACTGGCAGCCGTTCTTCCGCCGCAGCGTTCCCTTTCAGTATGCCGCCATTGCCGCCCACGACCTGAACGCCATCGAAGTCCGGTTTACAGCCCTCAAAGATAGTATCGGCTCCCGCCTGACCTATGAAAGCCTCAATGGCCTTTTCGATTTACTCTTCGAAATGACGGACCGCCTGGCGCAATGGCAGTCCAATCTACGCGACGACGAAGCGGGACTGCGTACGACGATCGAAGGCCTGGTAGAAACCAATTTGCGCTCCTGGACGGTCCGGCTCATCGGCCTGGCCAATGCCGCTGGAAAGTGGAATTACCAACCCACCCTGTCTCTGAATAACCTGATCCTGCAATTCGGAATCAATCCGGCGCAGCGATTCGGTGTGGAGCGCTCCATTTTGCGCCTGCGCGGAAGCCTCAAACACCGGGTTCTGGCCGCCCGCGACCTGTTGGAAGAAGTATACCGCGTACTGTGGAAAGCAACCGAGGCCGTGGTCCAAACGGCTCAACAGGAAGAGAAACTCGAACGCAGCTTGCTTGCTGCCGACCTCGCCGACCATCCCGCCCATTTGGGGTTGATGTTTTCTTTCTTATTGCTGTTTCGCAAACTCCAGGGCAGCCTGAATCAACTGTCTACCTCCCACCTCGATTTCTTCTACCGCCGCACCCTACAGCTGGCCGAACTCCCCGAGCGGGTTGACCGAGCCCACCTGGTATTTGAACTCGGCAAGCAGGTGCAGGAGGCAGTCCGTGTAGAAAAAGGCACCCGCTTCAAGGCCGGCCCGGATGCCGGTGGCGAAGAAGTCTTTTTCGAACTACCGGAAGATCATATTGTCTCTCCAACCAAGGTGGGTGAGCTGCGGTCCCTGTTCATCGATCAAGGCGACACCGGCAGCCTGGCCCCCGATCGCCTCTACGGGGTCCATGCTGCTCCCATAGCCAATTCTGCCGACGGGCAGGGCGGTCCTTTCCCCAAAGGCGATACCCCAACCTGGCCGACAGTAGGTGCCGCCCAACACCGTGCCGTCGATCCCGTAACCGGTGAGCCGGGGCCGGTCGCTTATCCGACCGCCCGCCTCGGATGGCTGATCTCGGGAAAGGTCCTCGTATTGCGCGAGGGAGAACGGACCATTGACCTCACCATTACCCTCGATAACACCAGCCTGGCCGATTACGGCTACCCGGCCGCGGGTGTGCCGCTTTTCAAGCTCTATCTATCAACTGAAGAGGGCTGGATACCCGTTCCTACTTCACCAAATTGGGAATTGCAAGGCAGCCAATTGATCGCTTCCATCAACCTGCCCAACGATTTCCCACCAGTGGTGTATCCCGCAGAGGCAGAAAAACTCGGTCTGGCCCATTTCGGCCATACCCAACCGATGCTCAAAGCCGAATTCGACTATGAGCAGGCCGTACTGAACAAGGATAAGGAGGTCATCCAGGAAAACGAAGAGGGGCAGCCAGCGGTGGAAACAGTATCGGAAACTGTATCCTGTTACTACGCATTGCGGACCCAAACCTTTACCGATATTGAGGTGGCCGTGAAGGTGTGCGACCTACGCCAGATCGTCGTCCAAAACGACCTGGCTGTATTGGACGCCAACAAACCCTTCATGCCCTTTGGGCCGGTGCCCAAAAAGAATAGCTCTAATTTCTACATCGGCAGCGAGGAGCTGTATTGCAAAAAATGGGAGCAGGTAGATATCACCCTGCGCTGGAAGGATAAGCCGGCTTTCCCAGGCCATTACGACGGCTACCCTACCCCACCTGGAGATGCGGCCTTTACCGCCCAGGTCGCGCTATTGAGAAACAAGCAATTCGACCTATCCAGCAATACTTCCATTCCCTTGTTCGGCAATGAAGGTGCCCCGGAGCTGGTTTGTCCGCCCGCTGAAACGGGAAATAATACCTTCCACTTCAGCCTACTGGCCAGCAACTTTCCCGGCTCGGTAGCCGGCGAACCCGGACTGGACCTATCCCAGGGCTATACCCAGGATTTACCGAGTGGGTTCTTCCGATTGCAACTAGGAGCCCAGGATTTTTTGCACGATCAATATGCTCAGGTCCTTTTAGCCGCAGCCTTAGGTATTCCCGACGTCAAAGAATTTGGGGATGATCTCACCGAAATCCAGAATCAGATCTCTCAAATTGAAACGCATCTGGATGAAATGCGCTTTTCATCAGCAACTTATCCTGCTAATACCAATTTTAACATTATTTCAAAAAACACTATTAATTCTGCTGAAGACTTAAGTGATACAGCTCTTTCGCTAGCTGGAGATCTGGTTTCACAATTTGGGACGATCGATCCACCCAACCCGCCCTACACTCCCCTCCTCGAATCCATCCGCCTGGATTATAAGGCGGCTGATACCTACGGCACGGGCGAGCTACAACTAACCCATCTCCACCCCTGGGAGCGCACCTACGAGCAGGTACTGGACAAAAGGGTAGCCGGCCCGGAAGCCAGTACCGATTCGGCAGCGCTTCTCCCTTGTTTCCTCGATGAGGGCGCACTCTACGTAGGCCTGGATCAATATACCCCTGGTGAGTTACTCAACCTCTACTTCAATCTGGACCCGGCAACGGCCGACCCGACGGTCGATAAGGCTCTGGTCTGCTGGGAGTACCTGCGTGGCAACAGTTGGTATCCGTTGCGGGCCGACGCCGAGGTGTTGTCTGATACTACGCAGGGCCTGATCCGGCCCGGTATCGTCACGCTCGCAGTGCCAACCAAGATTTCGTCGGAGGGAACCACCATTTTGCCCTCCGGGAAGCACTGGATCAAGGCCCGCGTCCATTTACGGACTGCTGCCGTTTGCGAGTCCCAGTTGGTGGCCACCCAGGCGGCGGAGGTGATTTACGCGCCCAACCCGGCAAACGACCCTACGCGATTAGCTTCGACGCTGGCCGCAGGCAGCATCGCCAAACTAGCCGCCCCCGTAGCGGGCATTAAGGGCGTGGAGCAACCCGCAAACGGCTTTGGCGGCCGGGCACCCGAGGTGCCTCAGGCCTACTATGGCCGCATCAGTGAACACCTGCGGCACAAGGGCCGCGCCATTACCCTGAACGATTTCGAACGCCTGATCCTGTCGGAATTTCCGCAGATCTACCGCGTCAAATGCCTCAATCATACGCTGGGCCGCCGGGGGCAGCAGGAGGATTACGAGCTTAGCCCAGGATTCGTTACCCTGGTCGTTGTACCGGACTTGACACGCCTGCCTGCACCGGATATTTTCCAACCCCGGGTACCGGCATCCGATTTACAGGCCATTAAGGATTTTCTGGCCGAACGAACCTCCCCCTTCCTCCGACTCGAAGTGCTTAACCCGATTTACCAGCCCGTTAGGGTGAAAGCCACGGTGCGCTTTCGCGAAGGGAAGAGTCCGACTTTTTACCGGGAGCAACTGCAACAAGACTTGCGCACCTACCTGGCCCCCTGGTCGGGAGCAGATCCCGGTGCAGATATCACCTTCGGGGGCGGGGTGTACTATTCGAGTGTACTGCATTTTGTGGAAGAATTGCCCTACGTAGCACACGTGCTGGAGCTGTCGCTGATAGATGTCGTAGACCCACTTATGCTGGAGCGCGAACGCATCGAAGCCCGGCGCGCGCGCACCGTACTGACGACCGACCAAGATCACCACCTTTTCCTCGACGAATCCGATGCCGCAGACGCCCTGAGGCCCAAAACCGGTATCGGTTATGATTTCAAAATTTTGAATTAGCGAAAACCTGAAAACCATGTCCGTTAAAAGCAGAGCCGCCCTTTATCAACTGTTTCGCAAAGGCTATATCCCTGCGGAAAGCGATTTTCGCGATTTAATCGACTCGAGCCTGAACCGAAAGGATGACCGCTTCTTCGGTTGCTGGCGCCCCGGCGCTAAATACTGTAACGGCGACGTAGTGCTATATGGCAAAGGGCTTTATCAACTTCGCTTGGAAGAAGAACCGGAGCCGTGCCCGCCGGAAGGGGACGAAACACCTCAGGATACCACCGATAAGGAAGAGAGCTGTATCTGTTCTACCGAGCCCCCCGACACCGACAAGCGCTGGTGCCTGCTAGAGCTGGAAATGGACGATAAGGACTGGGTGATCATCGAGGACGAGCAAACCGGTGAAGTAACGACTGTATACAATGTAAAGGCGCGAATCGGCATTGGGACGGACAGCCCGCAGAGCAAATTAGAAATTGCGGGCGAGAGTGGGTCCATACGGGTAGAACCTCAAGCCGAAGGCGACCGCCCGGCCATTTCTTTACTGCACTTCGCCGGCGGCGGAAATGGCAGCGACCGAGCGGCGGAAATGGCCCTCGATCGCCGGCTGGAATGGACAACGGATACGATCGGCTACGCCTTCTTCCGCGAAGCACCACCGTCAACTTCCGGAGAAGCCCTCAAACAAAAAGGCACTTCCAAAGCGGACGATAAAACCGAGCTGCCGGTATTGATGCTCATCGCTTCCGATACGGTCAATCGCCCGGTCATCGGGATCGGCCACGAAGACCCCGAGGCCTCGTTAGACGCGATCAGCCCCGACCGGGGCCGCGTGATGCTAAACCCCTTTGCCACCGGAACCGACGCCGCTCTGCTAATGCTGGATATCCAGTCGATGGGCAACGGCTACTTCTCGCTGGCCGGGGTAAATCAGGAAGTAGCCTACTGGCACACCAATGCCGCCGGAGGATTCCGCCTGGTACAAGGTGGCGACATCGCCAACCTCCAAGAAAATATGGGGCAGGGCCGAGTCAATCTTACCGTCCTGGCAGATGGCAAGACCGGCATTGGCACCGAGACGCCCCGATCCCTCCTGGAAGTAACCGACAACAAATCCGGGGCGGTGCGCGTCGACTTCAGCCAGGACAATGTGTGCATCAGCGCCATCAACCAGCGGCCCAATCCGCAAATGCCGGTCACGTATCTGGCCACCGGCGTAGACGATGATTTCGGCACCTTCGTTACCGACGCGCCGCAGGGCTTCCTGTTCAAAAAGGGAATGCCGCACGGCCAGCACGACAGCGAAGTGAACATCAATCAGGGCGATAAGATCGCCTTTCTCAGTCCGGAAGGGAAACTGGGGTTGCAAACTCCGGATACCCCACAGGACTACGACCTCGACGTCAACGGAGAGGTGCGCTCCCTGACCGCCTACCTGTCTACTGACGGGGCATGGCTCAACAAGACGGGCGACCTGAGCGAGGAAGAGGTCCTTTCCCGATTGGAAAAGCTACACCCCATCAAATTCAAGTGGAAGCCGGAAGTGAACGTCGCGGACGACGCCGAGCAATTCGGATTCAACGCCCAAAACGTTTTTGAGTGCTTCCCGCAATTGGTCAAAAAGACCGGAAGTATTAAATCAGTCGCTTATGGCAACCTGACGGCCGTGCTAGTGCAGGCCATCAAGGAGCAGCAAGTATTGATCAAGGAACTGGAGCAACGCATCTGCGACCTCGAAGAGCAGTCGGGTAACCCCGACACGGCCAGCTAGTACTGCCCGTCTACGTTTGTCTGGTTCCTTCACCGTTAAACCTGTATGTACCGATGCGCAAGGCATTGACTATCCGCCAGAATGACGCCCGTTTCGCCGGCTTCCCCGATTTCGAGGAGCTGCGGCGCCTCGGTGTGGAGTACATTGCACAGCTGTCGGGCGACCTATGGACGGATCACAACACGCACGATCCGGGCATCACGATTCTGGAAGTCCTCTGCTATGCGCTCACCGATTTGGGGTATCGCACCAGCCTCGAGGTACCCGAACTTCTGGCTCCCACGCCGGGAACCGAGAGCGAAAGCAACTTCTTCACCCCTGAGGAAATCCTGACGAATAATCCGCTAACCATTCTGGATTACCGCAAGATGCTAGTGGATATTGCCGGTGTGCGCAACGCCTGGATCGAGCCCGCAGGCGAGCAGGAAGTTCCCCTGTTTCACGATTGTGCCCCCGATAGTCTACGAACCACCGATCCGCAGGCTTCCGTCCCGATCATTCAGTGCATCAGTAATAAGGAACCAGAGCCCTTCCCCCACAACGAGGTAAAGCTCAATGGCCTTTACCGGGTTTTCCTCGATCTGGAAACGACCGCAGCGATCGATGCACTGCCCTGCGCCGACGATGAAGCCGATCTGAGCGCTATTCTGGCAGAAGTGCACCGCCGGTTGCACCGGCACCGCAATCTTTGTGAGGATTTCCTATCGGTTGAAGTATTGCGAGATGAAGAAATCGGCCTTTGTGCCGATCTGGAATTGGAACCTACCGCCCAACCGGATGAAGTGCTGGGATTGATTTATGAAGCACTGGAAAACTTCATCACGCCCCGGCTCCAGTTCTACTCCCTGGCCGAAATGCTGGAGCGCGGTCATCCTATTGAGCAAATCTATCGCGGTCGTCCGTACACGCCATCCTACATCACCCAACAGGCCGCAGCCGGTAAGTTCAGCCACGGCTTTGTCGAGGAGGAACAACTGCGCGGCACCGAGCGGGCCACGGAGTTTTTCGCCTCCGATTATTACCGCGTTATCATGAACGTGGAGGGCGTACGCGCCATTCGCAGCCTCAGCCTCAGTAGCTACCGCGGTGATCAGATCCAGATAGAAGGAGAAGAATGGCGCTTACCCCTTACGGCTGGCCACCGTCCCGTATTTGCTCCGGATCGCTCCAGCTTCAAATTCTACAAGGGCGTCATTCGGCTTCAGGCAGGAGATCCGGCCGGTGTACTGGCTCGTTTCCGCAAACGGCTGGCCGACTACCAAAAGACGAAATACCAACGCTCTAAGCTCGATTCGGCTGTACCCTACGGGCGGCACCGCAAAGATCTGGGTAGCTACTACTCCGTCCAGCATGAATTTCCGACCGTATACGGTATCGGCCCCGGCGATTTGTCCGGTGATGCTTCGCCGGCGCGCAAGGCGCAGGCACTCCAACTGCAGGGCTACCTGAGTTTCTTCGACCAACTGCTTGCGGATTACCTGGCGCAGTTGGCCCATGTACGGCAGCTATTCGCCCTGCGGTCGGATAGCAACGACGATGGTCGCACCTACTACAGTCAGGTAGTGGATAATGCGCCACAGATCGCCAAATTGGCGCGCTTTTTCCGCCCCGAATCGACCACCGGTAGCGTAGAACGCCTGGTGCGATCCGGTCGCGTCTACGACCACCCGGCCGCCCGGGATCAGGCGATCGAAGGGGCCATTGCACAGTTGCGCATTACCAGCCTGCGGGATTTCCGCGACCAGCTCGATGTGCGAGCCTCCGATAGCGGCTATCGATTCGTCTTCCTCGACACCCGTGGCGAAGTATGGCTGGAGGGCATACGACATTTTCAGGTAGCCGAAAATGCGCGTGCCGACGGTGAGAGCGTGCTCCAACGCCTCCTTTTCCAGGGGATTATCGCCGATAATTACGAGCGTGAAAACCGGCCGGCAAATCGATGTTATCGTTTCTACATCAAGGACGATCCGGCCAGCTACGGCGATTTTCTCCAGGAAATCGTCGAATCGCCCGAGCTGTTCTATCGGCGACGCGACCAGTTTCTCAACCACCTGCTGGCGCGCTTCGGCGAGCAGTTTACGGATTACGTGCTGCTCATGTTCGCCCTCAATCAGGGCAGTGCCGATCCCGCTACCATCATCCGCGACAAGGAGCGCTTCCTGGCCAATTATCCAACCATCAGCCGCAACCGGGGCCGGGGCTTTGATTATACCGACACCGAAGAATTGTGGGATTCCTCCGCCAACCTTTCCGGCCTGGAAACACGCGTCAGCCACCTGATGGGCATCGACGATTGGCGCCGCCGCAACCTCAACCCCTTTTCGGTACAACTACGTGATCAGGCGGTCTATCTGGAGCTGCGGGATCACCGCCATCGCACCCTGCTCCGTACGGCGGTCGCCTACCAAAGTGATGCAGCCGCCTGCTCCGCCGCCGAAGAACTGCTGGAACTCCTGACGCAGCCCGATTCCTTTAGCCCTGTAGACTGCCCGGCGGAAAGTACCTACGGCTATCAACTGCTGGATGCGAACGGGAAACCCCTGGCCTACGGCATGCGGACCTTCCCCGATCCGGATAGTCGGGCCAGTCATCTGGTGTGCCTGAAGGATTACTTCACCGAACCGCTGGGCCTAACGGCAGTAGTAACCGAATCGACCAAAGGATTCGGATTCCAAATTCAAGCAACCAATCGGGTAACGGACAGTGAAACCCCCGACTGCCTATTTATCAACGAGCAGGTTTACGACTCCTTTGCCAAGGCGGAAAAGGCAGCGCTTGCCACGCTCGACTATCTGCACGGCAGTTCGGTACAACTATTCAATTCTCCCAACAGCCCCGCCAAGGGGTACGGGATCAAGATCAGTACTACTGGAAAACTCAGTGATCCGGACGCTATCGTAAGCAGGTATCCGGAGATATTCAATTCCAATGTCGGTCGGAAGGCTGCACGCGACCAGATAAAGGGATACTTAAATGGACTCCTCCCAAACAGTATGGGTATTATGGCCCGCTTATCCTCCCAGGGAGGGGGGTATTTTTTCCAGGCGCTGGATGCCAACGAAACCTCGGTTTACCTTCAGACTGACGAGGCGGCCACAACCTATGCCGAGGCTTGCCGCGACGGGCTGGAACTGATCGACGCCGCTCGGATTACCGACCACTACGTAGAGACGGCCGGCAGCTTTGGTGAAGGACGGTTTAGCTTTAAGGTGGCCACAGACGAACGAGAATTCGGCCTCCACCCCCGGGGATACGATAAGGTCCTGGACCGTGACCTGGCTCTCGGAGAGGTCGCCCAATTCATGTCTGAACGACAACTGGATTATCAAATCCGCCAGGATCCGCCCCGCTTCACCTGGCGGGTGGTAGCCGGCGATCCGGAATTCGAGCTGTGCGGGCTGCATGCCTTTAAAGACGAAGAAACGGCTCGTGCGGCCTGGGAAGAAGTGCGATCCGACGCCGAAAATAAGACGCAATACCGGCTGGAAGTGGACGAGTCCGGCGGGTGGTTTTGGATGCTGCGGCGGGGGGATGGTCTGGTTTTGGCCCATTCCGCCTCATTTCCCGATCAGGATTCCGCCCGGGCAGCCCGCAAATCCTTCCTGACCTGTTTGTCGGAAGAAGACCCGACCCTATCGATTGATCGAGAAGACGGAGGCTTTTATTTCGTGCTGCTGTTTGATAGCGCCGAAGCACTCATTGGCCTGGATCGCTATCCCAGCCAGGAGGAGGCAGCATGTGCCTTTCTACATTTTACTCCATTGGCCGCCGAAGCAGCCAATTATCGCGAGCGCCCCTTTGGAGACGACTGCCTGTCGAGTTTCGACGTCTGGGAGGATGAATACAAGCGGGCTTACCATCCCCGCTACTACCCCACTGAAGAGATGGCGGCCTACCAGAAATCGCTCATCGAGCATATCGCAACCAACCGCCATCCATTCCTCATTAAAGAATTGGCCGGAGCCTGGCAGTTTACTATCTACTGGGAAAATTGCACGGGTACTTGTGCGCCTCTTTTCCGGCAGACGTTACCGGAGGAAAGCAGCCAGATTGCGGCTAAAGAATCGCTGCGGCGCTTCATCGATAACTTGGGCCCATGGGAAGACCTGGAGAGCGAGGAAGGCTTTTCATGGCTGGCTGAAGTCTCCGGCGATCAAGGGCAAGCCATCGTTGCCGAACATCCATTTTGGTACGATACGGAAGCCGAACGCGACCGCGTAAAGGAAGATGCCCGCGCCTACCTGGATCGATACCGCCGACTAGTAGATGGTGATGAACGGCTGCTGATCGCCGTCGACGCCTTCAAGATCTGCGGCACCAAACCGCAACCGGCCACTGCTACCGAACCCGTTGACTGCCCGCACATTCAACCCTACACCCCGTCGGGAGCCGATTGTATTCTCAGTGGGTTCAGTTTGCGCAAGGACGACCGACCGGTAGCCACCCATCCGACCAGCTACTTAACCGCCGATGAACGCAATGCCGTACGCGACCGCCTGTTGCGTAATGCCCGGTGCAAGCGGTACCAATACAAGCAGCTACAATTGATCGGTGAGCGAGTCGTCGTGCGGATCGGCCTGCGCTACTACTACGAGTGGTGGGAAGTGGGCGACACGCCCCGACGGCTGTGGCGCAGCGTTGCCTCCTACGAAAGTGAGGCAGCCGCGCGCGCTGCCTTCGAAACCGAACGATTAGACTGGCTGGCACTAGCCGATCGTACCGAAAACTACGGGATGACCTCCCTAACAGCCACCCTGGACGAACTCGCACGTGTATGCGATACGGACACGGCACAGCGGCTTGATAGTTGGCATGCCGAAACCCTTCCCGAGGAAGAACGACTCGTCCTATACCAAGAAGACGTACCCGTTCTATTTCTCCCCGACGCGCCCCCCGCGCCTGGAGATAAAACCGAACGGATCGCTTTTGCCCGTGCCTATCCGATCCTGAAGGAAGCACAGAATATTTACTTCCGGCTGCTCGACCCCGATTCGGAGCAGACCGACTGGCGCAGCACCAACAGCTTTGAGACTGAAGCCGAGGGCTGGACTGCCTTTCGCCACTTCCTGCGGCTGTTGCCAAATGCAGAGAATTACCTGCCGAACGATAAACCCGAACCCTGCATCTTCACGCTGAATCTGGTGGAGACATTGCTGGTTTCGGAACGCACCTATGCCGATCATGTCGTGTTGCAAGCCGTTGCGGAAAATCCGACGGAATTCACCAGTCTGGAGGCGGCCGAAACCGCACTGGCCCAACTGCGCGATATGGAGTTCAGCCAGTTACAACGAACGGTGGAGAAGAACCCACAGGATGCTCGGCAACGCTTTTATCAGCTCTCGGATCCGGACCAAGGGCGAGTGTACTGGCGCAGCACGGCCAGCTTTTTCGATCCGGTGGCATTGGAGGAAGACTGGGATTTGTTCCGCCGCAATCTGACGGCCGGTAACTATGCGATCCAAACCCTGGGAGCAGAGAAATTCAAGATCCAATTAAGCCGGATCGCATTTACTCAACTAGCTCTTCATGAAGAAGAAGAAACCGGAAAGTACTACATCGAGCAAGCGGAATACAAACAACCCGAATACCAGATAGGCGACGATCTGCGCCTGCCCGTTGCCCCACTGACCGCCACGCCGCCTGCCGGCACCCCCATCTGTCCGAAAGCCTGGAACAACGGCCTGGAGGATTTCCTCATTTACGGCACCCAAGCGGCCCATTATTATCCCTTCTTCGATCCGAGCACGGACTGTAGCTATCGCTTCCGCGTGGTAACGGATCAGTATCGATTGGCCCGCAATCCCCGCGAATCGCACACGCCCGCCGAGCGGGAGTGCCTGCTCGACTGGCTCTACCACCACGCCAACTGCCAGGCCCCCCTTCCGTGCGACGACCCCAATGAGTTGCCGCTCACAGACATCTACCAGATCACGATCTTCGGCCGCGACGGACGTTGCCACTACCGGCTTACTCCCACCGGAAGCAACATCGATCACTGGGACAGCTACGAAGGCTACGACGACGAAAACGCTGCCCGGGCGGCCTTCTACGACCACCAGACGAAACTGATGGGCTACGCCCAGGAGCCAGACTGCTATGAACTCATCCGCGCAGAAAGCCCGGATGAGGAGCCGCGGTGGCACCTTGGGCTCATCGATGAAGAAGGCCGGCGCGTGTGGGTCACCCGCCACTGTTTCCGGGCCTCAGAATTCAACGCCGCGGTTCTGGAGCGGGTGATGCATGCTCGCACCTACCCGTTCTTTTACTATCGCGGCAGCTACGGATTCCAAACCTTTGCCCTGGAAGATTTACCCGATTGCCGCAATCCGGAAGCATCGCCCTGCTTACCGCAAAAACCGGAGTCGGAAACACTACCCATGCCGGTTGCCGGCAACCAGGTTGAGATTGCGGTCGAAGTGCCGGGAGAGGTCATTTGGGAGAGCATTCAGGACTATTCGACCCCGGATGAGGCCATTTGTGCCTACAAACATTTCCGGTGTCTGCTAACCGATCTGCGCAACTATCAGCGAACCCGCCTTAGTGATTGCAACCTGTTTGGACTGGAGCTCACCCACCCCAATGAAGTACTGGCCACCCATCCGCAGGGCTACGCCACTTACGAAGCCGCGTTGGAGGCTATGGAAATGACGCGCGCCTGCATAAACGCCGAGGGCTTACACTTGGTGGAGCACATTCTGCTACGGCCCAAAATGCCGGAACAGGCACTAATCCGAGACAACTGTCCTGACTGTTGCCACGCCGAATTCCTGCCGCCCGAAACAACTACGCAGGCGGCCTGTGCCCCCCCGGATAAGCTAGCAGCTCAACAGACCGATCCTGATTCCGAACTGCCCGCCGGTACGGAAGTGTACGTCCCGGGAGCCGATCCTTATTCCTTCTGGGCAACCGTGGTGTTGCCCTACTGGCCGGAGCGGTTTCAAAACATCAATTTTCGCAACTTTTTTGAAGATACGCTCCGGCGGGAAGCGCCGGCGCACGTTGCCTTGCGCATTTGCTGGCTCGACCCCAAGCAAATGCAATGGTTCGAGTACCATTATCGGCAATGGCTGACGGCCCAGGCGGGCGAGGGCGACTGTCTGATCGACGATGCGCTCCGAGCACTGATCGACAGCCTGGCCCGACTAACAACCGTCTATCCGCCGGCCGAATTGCAGGAAGGCGAATGCAGCGGGAATGGCAGCCAGGCCGGAGCCGTCCTGTTGGATAGTACTCAATTATCGTAAAACCCAACTAAGAAAAAATGCCGACATCATGCCACTAACGAGCAACCAAACCAGCAGTCGCATCCCCGTTTTCGTGGAGAACCAGGTGCTTCGCGCCGCCGACCTCAACAGTCTGGCCGAAGAACTGCTGCGGCAAATGCGGCAGAACCGCAAGTTCAATATTGGCGTCGGCCCGATCAACGGACTCGAGGTGAATTGGCTTGCAGACGATGGTATCGTGCAGGTTACTTCCGGGTTGGCGATCAGTTCCGATGGCTATACCTTCGAGCTCGGCGAATGCAACTTTAATTACTACGTCCAACGGCCCTTCGATGATTGCCAGCCGCTCGCCCGCGAGTGCGGCAATAAATACCAGCGGCTGCTGGAGATGGCCGGAAAGGGGTTCGAGCTGGCCGAGTTCGATCCGGCTACCGACGCCCTCGAAATCCAGGAAGGCCTCTGGCAAGAGACCCAGTCCGATCCATTCCGGGCCTTGGTCGCCGAGGGCGACTATTGCCTGATCCTGCTTTGGTGCCGGTCGGAAACCCGGCGGCTGTCCTGCTTTAACGACTGTGAGGCCCGGGGCATCGATCAATCCATGCGGATGCGGGCCGTGCTGGTTCCGGCCGAAGCCTACCGCAAAGAATTCGGCTTCGATCCGGATGATGACCCCTCCGACGATGGGACCGTAGTCAACCTGCCGGACAACCTGCAAATGTGCCGCTTCGGGGTGCAAGGCCGGGGTACTACGCGAAAGAAAATCGACCTGTGCCGCATCACCAACTGGCAGCAGCTTTACAGTAGCTACCGGACCGTTTGTACCGACATATTCAACTTCCTGGTGGATGCCTATTTTCGGGCCTACCGAGAATTTTATCTCCCAGCAACCAACAACCCGAATCCGGGAGAGGCCGATGTATTCAAAGCCGAATTTGAGAACCACCTCATCGAGCTGTTCAACAAAGTGTATCCGGTCGAATCGCTGGGCAACTGCCCGGATATCCAGTATTTATACAGCTATCACCGCGAGCTGATTCTGGCCTACCGGGCTTTCATTTCCGTAGCCAACGGGCTGGTCCTGAACGTTTCCGAAACGACCGGTCCAAGTGTGAGCGGAGTAGGTTGCCTCTTTCCTGCCCACGTCTCGCTGGGTGGGCTGACCGAACAAAGCACCTGCCCGACTTCCCCCTACATTCCCCCGGACAGTAGCGAAGAGAAGAACGAACAGGTGGCAATTGCCTTGCGTCTCTTCCAGCGGATGCTGGCCCTGAGTCGAAAGGAAAACGTCCGCTTATCCACGCTTTCCCTTCCACAAAGCGATGAACAGTTGCGCCTCACGCCGGGTGTTCGCCGCGAACCCTTCCTGCGTGGCCGGGCACTTCCTTTTTACTACCACAACGGGCTCACCCCCGCCGTTTGGAGCGCCGGCCTCGCCGCCGAAGGCTGGACACACCAGTACCACACTACTACCAACCATCCCCTAATCTACCGGCTGGAGCCCTACGACTTCTACCGCATCGAAGGCCACCTGGGGCAAGAATTGCCCACCGTAATGGGCCAGTTGGAAGAGCTGCGTAGTTGCTACAACGTCGCTTTCGACATCCTGGCCGTACGCATCGAACCGGACAATTCGCTGGAGCAGAAAGTCTTCGTAGCGGAGGACCTGGAAGCCTGGTACGGCAATACCCGATCCGACATCTTGTGCAAACTCGCCGAGTTCGGGCCCGACCGCCCCGATACGGTCGATCTACTGATTGACTGGTTAAACCTCCATCCTACCCTCGGAAGTATTTCCCTGCAAGGCCCCAATCTGGTCCAAGACGGAGCGTGTTGCGAGTTTGTACCACCTACGGTAAACGACAGTGAAGTCCTTCTCGATTTTGCGCAACGCTATCCCGAAATCGTCAAGTATTCTCAAAGTACCGATCAGGACGTTCCCCGCCTGGACAACCAGATGGGTGAATCCATTTGGGAAAGCGCCCTGGCCTACCACGAACGTCGATTCCAAGCAGAACTCAGCACTCGTTTTTCCTGTTTTGCCCATGCCCATCCCGGGCTGGAGCACCTGGGCGGCGTACCCAAAGGCGGCACCCTGGTGCTGGTGTACAAAGAAGAGTCGGACCAGGGCGATTTTACGAACCTCGCTTTCCGCCGCCGGGTGGTCGCCGATTTCTGTTTACCTTACTTGTGCTGTAGCGATCAGTTGGTTGTACGCAATGAGATTCGCGAATTCAAAGCGGAAATCCAGGTGCCGGACGATCCCTACTGCTGGCTCACCGCCGACAACTCGCAACGGCCACCGATCGAGGTCAGCGTCTCGCCTGCCGGCGGCACCCTACAAGTACTGGACAGCGCCGGCAATGTCTTGGCTAAACTGGAAAATGTCGGTAACGTCGTACAGGTAGACCCGAATGGCTTCTCGGCCGAGCCGACCTTCGTGAATGGCGTCGGGCAGTTGCAATTCGTTTACGAGCTCGCCGCCGGGGGAACCGTCAATGCTATTCTGACCGTTTTCCGCCAACCGGTACTGGACTGTGGACTGGAAAACCAAATCCGAGCAGCCCAACACGACGAGAATTGTATCCTGGCTGGCTACTCGGCCCGCCTGCTTTTTGCAACGCCCATTGATCTGTCGGGTATAACCGATCTGCACCTGGTGTACGGCCCCGATGGTTCCGATCCGCTGCGGGTTCCCATTAAGGAATTGGGAGCAGTCGTGCGAGCCGAATGGCTAAACGCTGATGGGGCCCTTGCAGCCGTAGAGCTGCCCTTGAGCAACAACTACGACACCGCACAGCTGGAGGCCCTGAACGGCCCCTGTAGCCAATCTTGCCCCATCGACCTGCCGTCTTATTGTCCGACCAACGCCCAATACGTTCAGTACGGTCGGTACGTTATCGAATCGCCGGAGGAAGAGGTGACACCAATACCTGCCGGCCAAACGAGCGTAGACATTCCCATCGACCCCACGCAAGACACCGGGTTTGTCAGCCTTCTGATTCGCGACACGGGCATGCGCCTACGAACCTTCCGGGTGGTAACCGATCCGTTGAATCCGATGCAGGAATTCCGACTCAGTTTGTACAAGCCATCGGCAGACCCAGCAGCTTGCGCGACGGATGCGCGTTACTACCTTGTCTACAATCGCCAGGCCGCCGACGAATATCTGAAGAGCCTTTCAGCGGCCGGTATCCAACCGCCCTTTACCGCCCTCGATTTAAGCGGCTTAGAAGATTTGGGATTCGATGGCCCAACGCCTCTCCCGCTGTCCATCGGACTTGACTATTTCGCCAACCTGGAGGGATGCGAGCAGGAAGAGCCGCTGGCCCAATTCCTTATAAAATTCACCGAGCGGGACACACCCGAAGATCCGTCCGGAGGCGATGACGACGTGGTGATCGTCACGGATACGGATCCCCCCGTAGATATCGATTCTAGGGAGAGCACTGGTGTGTCGGTGGAGCGTTCCGCATCGGATGCTTCTATGCGCATACTCAATCGCAGATCGGCGGGGTATCGCAACCGCTTGTTGGCATTGAAGGAAGAGGATGCCGGGTTGGCCCGCTCCACGGGCTTCAAACGCACCAACCTTTTCCTCGATGAGCGGGATGAAAGCAAGATCGCCGCCGCCTACACCAAAGCGCTGGAAGCAACCCTGGACACGCGCGCAGATACCAGTGAAGAGCGTCAACCGCTATACGCAACCGTAGCCACTGTTTTGACCCACGCCTACCTCGATAAAATTGCCATTGCTTCTGACTCTGCAGTAGCGGAAGCATTGCCGCAGGGATTGAAGGACCTGAAGGAAGCGGGTATCAAACCGGGCACCATCAAACGCGGCTGGAAGGCCGGCGACCTCAAAGAAGTAATAGATGCCGACCATATCGATGAGCTGAATGCTAAGATCAAAGCCTGATGCCCGACCGCTCGAACCATAGCATCCGGCAGGTCACCTTGGAGGTGGGGCGATCGACCCGCAGCGGCAGCTACGAGCTACAGGAGCGCCTGGGTACCTGGTTTTGGAAAAAAGGACAGCAATTGATCGAAGAAGTATTCAATGAGCTGGCCCCCCCGGAGGTGGTCCTGCAACTGGATTGGCTGGAAATCGACCTGGGGCAATTGGCCGAAGCCAATCTGGAGACGGATCTCGAACCCCTGTTTCGCCGGCTACTGCGCGAAGCGCTGCGCACGCAATTGGGAAAGGTCGGCCGGCCTTGGTCGGGCACCGTACAGGTAGCCGATTCACCCCGGGAGCGGATTTTCGCCCAGTGGCTGCACTACCTGGAACACGGGAAGGCTCCCTGGTGGGGAACTGCCACGCGGAGCTCCGACGAATATCAGGCAGCGGTTTGCGCCACATTGGCAGCCAACAAAAAAACGGTCGCCGATTTAAATGCATTGCTCCGACGCCATTCGCAAGTAGTAGACCGGCTGGCGCTCGGGCACCAACCAGCAGAACAGGAAGCCCTACTTCGCTCGCTCGGCGGCAGCCGGTTGGCAGGCCTGTTTGCCCTTTGGGAGCAACTGTACCAATGGTACGACCGACACCGGGCCGAGCTACATCCGTTGGTTCGACATTCCTTCCATTCCCGATCCGAATGGACTACCGCCAGCCGACGGTACACCTGGCGATATCTGGCCGAACCTCAAAACGGCCGAAACGCAACGGCCAGTGCAATCCTTGCAGCCTTTCTGCGGCAGTGGTGGCCAGTGCCGGATCGAATGCGAACCATATGGTCGCCCGCAGGGTGGGCCGAAACAGTACCATCCGCCCTAACGCCGGTACTCGTAACCTGGGGAGCTAGTTACAGTCCGGCTGTAGCTCAGGAAATCCGGCGGGCCCTCGGCATTACCCCACCCGATGCGAACGAGGCACCAGCAGGTACCGAGCCGAGGCAGTCCGAGGATACCAAGTCCCCTCCCTCATCCCAAAAAGAAGACCCTAGCCTCCAACCGTCGACGGAGGATGCCACACCCGATAAAGGGCGAGCCGACCGCGTTGTCCCATCTGATTCCCTATCCGATAGTGAGGAAGACCCCGCCTGGTCCCTGGCCACCACCGAGGCCCAGGCAAAAATGGACAACCGTCCCCCCAAAGCAGCAAAAGGGGAAACCTTCTACTTCGACCAGGCCGGAGTGGTGATGCTGCATCCCTTCCTGCCGCCACTGTTTACTAATCTGGGATACTGGAAAGAAGACCAATTTGCGTCCGATTCGGCCTGGCAGCGGGCCGTCTTGCTCACCCATTATCTAGCGACTGGTACCGAGCTGCCGCCGGAAGAAGAGCTGTTGCTTCCCAAGCTCCTGTGCGGCCGCGCCTTCGAGCTGCCCGTCATTCAGACCACTCCTTTCACCGATGCCGAACACAGCGAAGCCAACGACCTGCTGCAATCGGTCATTCGGCACTGGGGAGCCATCGGTCAGGCCTCCCCGGAGGGGCTACGCGAAGGCTTTTTCGCCCGCCAGGGCAAGCTGGAACGCCGCAGCGGCCGCTGGGAGCTGACCGTGGAGCGCAAAGCGCAGGATTTGCTGCTAGGGAAGCTGCCCTGGGGCTTGAGTTTGATCCGGCTGCCGTGGTTGAAAGAACTGATTCACGTAACCTGGTGAAAAGATATCGCTATAAGTGAAAACCGCCGAAACCCATACCACCGCCACCCAGCACCGACCGGAACCTCGATCGGCCACCGGCCCTTTTTTCCAGCCGGAGCGGACGGCCGGTTTTTTCGGCGGCGAAGCGGCGGTGGAGCCCTTCTTTTCGCCCGCTACGGTGCAGCCCAAACTGAAGATCGGCGCGCCGGACGATGCCTACGAGCGGGAGGCGGATCAGGTGGCGGAGCAAGTCGTACAGCGACTCGCACAACCCACGACTGAGACCGGCACTTCCGAGTCGAATACCGATAGTATACAGGCCAAACCGGTGTCGGCAGCCCCGGCCAACATCAATCCCTTACAACGGCAAAGCGCTCCCGAAGCCGAAGAAGAGGAACTCCAAACCCAGGAAGAAGAACCCATTCGCCGTAAGGCCATCTTCGATAGCGCGGGCGAAGAAGAAGGGGTACAACGCAAGTGCGCGACCTGCGCGGCGGAAGAGGAAGATATGGTACGCCGCTTACCGGCCAGCCTAGCCTTTGTCCCCCGGATTCAGCGGAAATGTGCGGCTTGCGCGGCCCAGGAAGAAGTGCGACCGCAGCGGGTTCAGGGTGTCCAGCGGCAGGGTGACGGTAGTAGGAGCGCCAGTGACGAATTTTCTCGCCTCCTACATTCATCGAAAAGTAGCGGACAGCCGTTACCCGTTGCTACGCGTACCAGCATGGAAAGTGCGATGGGGGCAGATTTTTCCAGAGTACGCGTACATACGGGAAGCCAGGCAGCCAACCTGAGCCGTGATATTGGTGCACAGGCCTTCACCCACGGCTCGGACATTTATTTCAACCAGGGCAAATATGATCCGGGGTCAAATGACGGGCAGCGGCTGCTGGCGCACGAACTGACGCATACGGTGCAGCAGGGGGCGGCAGGAAAGCCAAAAACCGTGCAAACCAGTATCCAACGTTGGCCAGATTGGATGAGCGATGCTGCCGATTGGGTCAGTGATACCGCCTCCGGTGCCGTCGACAGTGTAGTTGAAGGCGCAGAATGGGTAGGAGGTAAGGTAAAGGACGGAGCGGAATGGGTAGGGGGGAAAGTGC
>CAZDET010000020.1:0-3461 GCA_964504335.1 uncultured Saprospiraceae bacterium | reverse complement strand
GAATGGGTAGGAGGTAAGGTAAAGGACGGAGCGGAATGGGTAGGGGGGAAAGTGCGCGACGGAGCCGAATGGGTAGGCGGTCAACTAAGCGCCGCAGCACGGTGGGTCATCGATCGCATCATGAGTGTTATCAATAGAGGCAAAAACTACCTGAACGAAAAATGGGAAGACGTCAAGGAATACGGTCGCAACAGCTTCGAGAATATTAAAAACGGATTCGGTAAAATTATCCATTATGTCACCAACCCCTTGGCCTTGTTCACACAGGCCATGTCTTTGATGGATGCCAACTTCCTGGGCAGCATCTGGAGCTTAGTTATAACGGGTGCTACCGGCTTATGGGTGGGTATAAATTCAATAATCAACGATGTTTTAAAGGTTGGGGAACGCATTTGGTCGGGGATTACGGGATTCATTAGTGGTATCTTTAATACCATTGAAGGATTGCTCGACAGTACTGCATTCGGGCTTCTCCCTGACTGGCTACAGAACGAGGCCCGTTCGCTGTTCAATGGTCTGCGCTCTCTCTGGAATCGGGTTTCTTCTTTTTGGACCGATCTGTGGCAAAGGTTACAGACTAGTATCCGAGAGATACTGACTGCCGTCAGATCCTTTGTAGATAATGTGATAAACTACGGTATCCAAGCTGTCATCACATTGGTACAGGACTTAAAAGAAGCTTATGATTACCTGGCCAGGATTTTTGAGAACCCGCGCGCTTTTATCCAGCCATTCCTGGACCAGATCGCCGAGAAAATCCACGCGGAAGCGCCTGCGAATGCCAAAGGTCTTACCCATCAGTTTGCGCAGCAGAACCATCCGGGCAGTGCCCAGGCAGCCGAAGAAGGCACGGTCCAAAAATACAGTGAAGTAGCCGGCGAAGAAAGGGCGACGGCCAGCCTGCAGGAAGTGATCGAAGGTATCATCTTTTACATCGCGAGGGCGTGGAGCCGGCTGGACATCAAAGAGATGTTATGGACTACGGTAGTAACCATGTTCTGGCCGCCGGCCACAATCGAGGCCATCTATCAGGAGTTTAGCTCACTTTGGAATGTAGAATGGGCTCACACATTGGACAGCCTCTATACCCCCCGTAATTTCTTTGACGATCCACTCGGTTCTTTACACGATATCTGGTCCAACTTTTTGATTCTTTTGGAATTTCCGCTGGCCCTGTGGCGGGCTGTCAACCGGGTGGTAGGTTATCTGATGGGATATATTACGATAGTGATCATTCTCGTTGAGGCCATCGTGGGCGGGGTTCTCGCCGTCGAAGTGGGTGTGGTGCCCGGTTTACTTGCCGGTGCGGCAGCTGGCGTGGAAACGGCTGCGGTATTAGGCGAGGCACTGATGTTATCCTACCTCGCTGCAGAAGGAACTACCGTCGGCCTGGCCATCACCCAACTATTTACAGCCAGACAGACCTGCGTGCAACGCCAAAAAGATATGGTGACTACTGCTTCCAGCCTCATCGGAATGGGCGTAGCACTGGCGCTACAAATTTTAATGGCGCTACTATCGGCTCTGGTCAATCTGATCGTGCAGGCCGTTCGGGGTTTGGGTAAAACCGTACCTAAAGCACCACCCGCTAAAGCTCCGCCGGTGGAGGCTCCTCCGCCACCCGGTAAAGTGATTCCCTTCCCAGGGAAAAAGCCCGCCCCGAGCCCACCGGCCGAGGCACCCCCAATTGCCGCTAAATTTGAACCAGGGTCAGGGGCGTATCCCATACGGGAGGCCCTGTTGGCGGAAGAAGAATCCACCCCATTACTCGACGATGATGCTAAGGATACGCCTACCGCCACCCCAGAGATTCAGACTTCTCCGTTAAAGGGAGCCGCAGTAGCAGCAGGAGGTGTAACCGCAGAGGCAGTAGAAAGTGAGATCGACCCGGATCGTTGTGAAGAAGATGAAGAAGACTGCGAACTTCCGTTCAAATGGACCCGCAATAATCCTACCGTACCGGGCAACATGGTGTTGCGATACTGTGGAAAAGGGAAAAATACTTTCGTCAAACACGGCCATCACACCTGGCCCAAATTTATTGGAGGACCAGAATCGCAAACCTTGATGCCGGTCGAACAAAACATCCACCTCCGGGAGTTTCACGGCAACCATGGACCGAACGGGGGGATCCATACCTATATTCAGAACTATTTGAACAATAGTAATGATTACAAAGACCTGCTGCAGGGGAACGACATCAAAAGGAATAATACGAATGCTACCGGTAATCAGCTCCTGATCAACAGAATGAGAACGGGCGGGGGGAATGATGCCACTTTACGCAGAAGGATCAGAAATCAACTACTCGCCTACTATCGCTATTACAAAGCCAGTAGTAAACCTAAAATGCCTACCACTGCCTACTCCGTCGGACTCGGTGACTCAGTGGACAATATCGTTTAGTTTCTTCAATCCTATGAAATGAGATCCAAAAGTGAATTTATACTCCTCGAATTCGAACAGCCCGATGAGGCTGTTTGGGAAGGAATACTGAATTTTGCACGTGAATGGAATGCTACCCACGACTCCCATTTCATCACCGAAGAAGAATCAGAGCTGTCGATTCATTTTCCCGATAAGGAACACCCGGAGCTTAAAGCTTTGGTAGCCATTTTAACTAAAAAGCACGAGGAAAACGGCTGGATCTGGATGGAGACAACTACCAACAACTACACAAAAGAACAGATCGAATCCCACGACTACATTCAAATTATCGGTGATGGATACCCCGACGATTTCCTTTTAAATGAATCGGTTGCCCTTTCCGCCGAAGGAGTATGTAAAAAATGTGGAACCGTCCACCCACATTTGAGGGTTCAGCGGACTACCCTACAGGTGGATGAATCATTTTTAAGCAAAGACATTGATCCCAACGACCAGTACTTACCTCCGGGTATCGATCTAATCAACATGCCCCACGGTGCTTTACTGATTTCCGCAAAATTGAAAACCACTCTGTCTAAAGATGAAAGCGTTCAGGGGTATAGCTTACTCGACGTAAAAAACCAACGTGGCGATGTCTCCGAGAAGCTGTTTCAACTAAAGGCCAACAAAGTGATTCTGGTGCCCGTCGATCTCTCCGAAAAGGGAGCAATCTGCCCTGCTTGTGGTACGGTATTAAGTACGCTTACCGGTACCTTTACGGTCACTGCGGACCAGTTGGGTAGAAGTAGCTTTTTTGCGAGGATTGACTCCGGCCTTTCCTCTATTTATATTAGCCAATATTTATACAAAAAGCTGCAAAGCGCCGGAACTAGGGGGGTGACACCCGTACAAGGTGTAAAGTTGGTACGCGGCAAAGGATAATTTACCGTATCTTTCAAGTCAGAATCCATACCCAAAACCCATGCCCGTCATCTCCTTGGCTATCCAGAAGGGCAACTCCGGCAAAATGACCACCGCCCTGCAGCACATGGGTCGCAACGTCTTGCACCTCGATACGGCCCTACAGGCCAACC
>CAZDET010000019.1:0-81149 GCA_964504335.1 uncultured Saprospiraceae bacterium | reverse complement strand
TAAGTACGAAACTCTCGTTCGACTGATTCGGCAAGAGGTGGGCACCCGGCGACACCTACGGCTTCGCAATCACTCGTAGCGCAGGCTTTCAATCGGATCGAGTGCGGCCGCGCGCAGCGCCGGGTACAAACCGGCGAGCAGACCTACGGCCGTACAAACGACCAACGCGATCGTGATCCAGACCCAGGGAAAGAGGAAGTTTCCTCCGAGCAGCAAGGTGACTACGTTTCCGACGAGTACGCCAAGAAACACACCGAAGATGCCGCCCATCTGGCAAATGACGACGGCTTCTACGAGAAACTGTGTCAGAATGTTGGTGCGGGTAGCCCCGAGCGACTTGCGGACCCCGATTTCGCGCGTCCGTTCGGTGACGGAGACGAGCATGATATTCATCAGGCCGATGGCTGCTCCCAGCAGCGTCATTAGACCGATGCCAACGGCGGCCAGGCGCAATTCGACGGTATTTTCTTTGATGATGCTGATGAGCCCTTCGCTTTTAGAAATCTCGAAGTCATTTTCCTGGCCTGCCCGCAAGCCACGGATGTTGCGCAGGATGATGGTGGCTTCGGCAATGGCCGCATCGATTTGATTCGGATCCCGTACGGCGGTCAGGATGTTGTAGCGCGTCCGGTCGGTGCCGTAAAAGCGTTTGGCCGTTTGAATGGGAACGATCAAACGCCGATCCTGGGATTCGTTCATACTGCTTCCCCGGGTCGCGGTGACGCCGATCACGCGGAAATTGGCTTTGCCCGTAGAGACGATCTTATTCAAGGCCTTTTCCGTGTCGCCGTTGAACAGGACGTCGACGACCTCCGTGCCAATAATGCCAATCTGGGCACCCATCATGGCCTCCCGCGCGGTGATGTTGCGGCCGGCTGCCAGTTCGTATCCTTTCGTTACGAGGTAATTCTCATCGGCGCCCAGGATGATCATGTTGGGGTTGGTTTCCCGATCGGAATAGGAAAAGGTGCCGTTTCCCGTAGCGAAGAAAGAAATCGATACATCCGCCGGAAATTCGTAGCGCCGTTTGAATTCCAGGACCTGATCGAAGGTAAAGTTGGGAGCTATCCGTTTCCGGCGACCACCTCGATTGCCCCGAACTCCGGAGCCGGCCGGATCGACATCGAACGTATTCGCGCCAAGACTGGAAAGGTTGCTACTCAGGGAGAAGATGGCGCTATCGATCGCGGTGAGAATACCGACCAGCGCCATGATGCCGAAGGCAATGATAATCAGAGTGAGCACCGCCCGGAGCAGGTTAGCTCTTACGGAATCGAGGGCAATGCGAATGTTTTCGGTCAGATTCATAACGAATGCAAGCTAGTGAATTGAAGGCGAGACACGAGATGTCATCGATTAATGGCGGGGTCTTCTAGACGAAATGCACTTCGACCGCTCGTAGGAGTTGCGGATGCAGCGCCGAAGACGCGGCCACTACTTCCCCTGTGCGGAAAGCGCCATTGCCTCCGCGAAAATCCGTTACGACTCCTCCGGCCTCTTGCACCAACACGATGCCGCCGGCAATATCCCAGGCATTGATGCTTTTCTCGAAATAGCCATCGTAGCGGCCTGCAGCTACGTAGGCCAGGTCGAGGGCTGCCGATCCGAAGCGGCGCAAGCCGCGGGTGTGGCGCATTAAGTGCTCGAATAGCCGCAGGTACTGTGGCATTTCTTCGAATACGGTGTACGGGAAGCCCGTAGCAAGGAGCGAGCGAGCCAGTTCGGGGTTTTGCCGTACGCGGATCGGCCGGCCGTTGCTGAAGGCTCCGCCGCCTTGCCAGGCGGTAAATAGCTCACCGTGGTAGGCTTCGTACACCACACCAAGCACCAATACACCGTCGCGTTCCAGGGCAATGCTGACGGAAAAGTGGGGCAGGCCAAACAGGAAATTTGTCGTACCATCGAGGGGATCGATGATCCAGCGGTAGAAGCCGGTCGATTGCTCGACGGTCTCTTCTTCCGTCAGGAAGGTCGCCTGGGGAATCAGCGAGCGCAGGCCATCGACCAGCTTTTCTTCTGCTTGCTTATCGACGTAGGAGACAAGGCTATTCAGGCCTTTTTCATCCACGGCATCTGATGTAACGCTGCCCAGTTCGGCCCGGATGTATTTGCCTACTTCGGTGGCCAGGTTTCCTACCTGAGTGGTCATTTCGGCCAAGTGGAGTTGTTCGGTCAAGGTGTCAGTCTTTTTTGCGATAAATAGCCCGCAGTTGGCGGCCCCGGCCATCGTAATCCAGCCCGTAGCCGATCACGAATTCAGGGGAGATGGTAAACCCGATGTAATCGACCGGGACTTCCACTTCCATGGCATCGGGCTTGTACAAAAGGGTAGCGAGGCGCACGGAGCGGGGTTGCAGCTCCCATAGCCGAGGTAAAAACTGGTGCATCGTGTGCCCGGAATCTACGATATCCTCCACGAGAATGATATCGCGTTGGGCCACTTCGCTGGGTTCGGGAGGCACCGACAAGTTAATTGTGCGGGTGGAGTTGGTGCCCACGTAGGAGGAAGCGCGCACGAACCCCAGCTCGGAGGCCAGTCCGGTAGCGCGAATCAGGTCGGCAGCAAAGATAAATGCCCCCTTGAGCATAACGAGGAAGAAGGGAGGCTGATCCGGATAATCGGCCTGGATTTCCCGGCCCATCTCTGCTACTCGCTGCTGAATTTGAGCCTCGCTGAGCAAGGGCTCGAATTCCAAATTATTTAGGGTGATTAAGTCCGGCATAGAGGCGCGCATTTGCTATTTATCAACGGGCTTTAGCCCCTGGCTATCCAGCAGATAGACCAGGGCGGTGATAGCCGCTGCTCCGAGTTCGAGTTCGCGGCGATTGACGGCTTCGAAGGTATCGGTTGCGGTGTGGTGAAAGTCGAAATAGCGCTGCGAATCCGGTACGAAACCGAACAGCATGCCACCTTCCGATTTGAGGCCGCTAATGTCGGCGCCGGAGCCACCGGCGGAAAAGGTGAGTCCGTAGGGTTCCAGTAAGGGCAGCCAGGAATTCACCCGGCGATAGTAATCGGTAAAGACCGATTCGAGGGCATCGCAGGAAAATCCGCGTGGAGTGAACCCTCCCCGGTCCGATTCGATGGCTGCGTAGTGCTGGAGGCCTTCCCGAGAGGAGGCGTCCCAGTAGGCTCGCCCTCCGACCAGGCCGTTTTCTTCGTTCATGAAGAGCACGCAGCGCAGCGTGCGTTGCGGTTCGTAGGAGAGGGCCTGGAGGATCGGCCACACCTGCATGGCCTGGACGCACCCGGCTCCGTCGTCGTGGGCGCCTTCGCCGACGTCCCAGCTGTCGAGGTGCCCCCCAACGAGAATGATTTCGTCGGGTCGGGTTGTTCCGCGGCGTTCTGCGACGACGTTGTAGGAAGTAACCGGCGGCAGCATCCGGCAATTGGTTTGCATGTATACCCGAACGGGTTCCTGCCGCAGGAGTCGGCTGAGTAAATCGGCGTCTACCGTGCTGATTGCCACGGCGGGGATGGGATCAACGCCATCGGAGTAGCGCAGCGTACCGGTATGCGGGATGGTGTCGGTGCGGGTAGTCATGCTGCGCACGATTACGCCTACTGCTCCATAGGGGGCGGCGCGGGCGGCACCGAGGCCGCGCTGATCGACGGCACCACCGTAGGCGGCGAAGGTGTTGAGCTGGGTGGGGTCTAGTGGCCGGTTGAAGAAGACGATCTTGCCGGCGAGCGCCGCTTCGCCCAGCAGCTCGAGCGTATCGAGGCTGAATACCTCGATCACTTCAGCGGTAATGCCGTCCGGGCCGGTACCGATACTATTGCCGAGCGCCAGCGCGCGGAGATCAACCGAACCCATTGTTTGCGATCCGACGATGCGGACTTGCTCGGGGGCCCCGCGTTCCCAGCGAGGCACCTCGCAGGGTTGGAGAAATACGGTATCGAAATCCAGCTCTTCCAGGATGCGTTTCGTCAGAATGACCCCGGCCTCCGCTTGCGGAGAGCCACTCAGGCGAGGCCCGACCTCCTTGGTCAATCGGCGGAGCCACCCGTAGGATTGCCCTTTTGTCAGGGCTTGGTCATAAATTGAACGGATAAAAAAAGCATCCGAATCGGTTTCCTGCCCCCACAACAAGTTCGGACAAGCGAGGAAGAGCACTAGAACGGTGCAAAACGGATAAAATAACTTACTCATACGCGATTTCTTCGATGGATTTAATGGAAACGGCGCTTGATTTCTCGGAACACTATTTCCAGTAGCAATATCTCGGAAAATCAGAATAAAGATGGGTGGTTCATTTTTATTCCGAATAAAATTTCTTTTTCGCAAAAAACTGTTGCCAGGAATCGCGGATGCCAAATATTCGAAAGTTGGAGCGCCGGCCGCACAGTTAGTCATGAAAATCGCCGTTTTGTAAAATTTTCAAAAGATTTCCGTTACAATAGTTAGATAGGCTGTAATCACGCTTAATTTTTAAAAAATCTGTAATTGTATCTTTTACAATAAGTCCCTATATTTGTAATTGTAACTGAAAAGAAGCGATTATCGCTCGCAAGATATAATTTGGTTTTATTTGGTTAGGGCTGAGGTAGTGCTGTGGTGGCGCTACCTCTTTTTTATTTGGGTGGGTCGAGGAACTCGCCCCGGATCGTCGAGTGAATACCTTCTGTGGTCCGAATGCTTTGATCGGTGCTGATCTCGTAGTACCGGTCGACGAGATAGGTCAGGTATTGATCGCCTTCTGAAAGAATCGTGTTGGTATGTTGTTGAATGCGTACTTCCCGGACGGCGGCCTCCTGCCCGAAGACGATGGTTAGCTGTCGGGTCTGCAGGGTGCTGTCGAGCGACTGGTAGGTAACTTGATAGGTCGAAGAATCGCTGTAGAGGGTATCGCTGGTGTATTTCCCAACCCAGGCGGGGCGATTGATATCTGATTCGAGAAAAATATTGAGTTCTCGCTCGAAGTCGATCTCATTCAGCTCTTTAATCTCTTCTTCGCCATTTAGCAAGATCGTTTTGCGCACCACGGGAGCAATGGAATCCAGCCGGGCAATCTCCCCTTGCATAAATCCTTCCAAATCGAAGTAGGGCTCGGCATCTAGTTGCTGCTGGGTTTGGTCGGACAGGCATCCCAGCGTACTCAGGAGAATAAACAGGAAGAGCATCCTACGTCCACGTACGGCCATAGTTATAGCATTAAATTTTTTGAAGCAACACTTCCCCATCCATTTCGGATGGGGGTTCGATGCCCATGAGGTATAAGAGGGTGGGGGCAATATCGCCAAGTTTACCGGCCCGCATTTGGAAGGCCTCCGACCGATCGGGGCTTACGAAAATGCAGGGCACCAAATTGCCTGTATGCGCAGTATGGGGGCTACCGTCGGGATTGCGCATGATATCGGAGTTGCCGTGATCGGCGATGATAATTGCCTCGTACTGATGGGCCAATGCCGTATCCAGGAGCTTTTTTAAGCATTGATCGACAAACTCGGCGGCCCTCACCGCTGCATCGAATACCCCGGTATGCCCTACCATATCGGCGTTGGCGTAATTGAGGCAGATGAAATCGGGCTGTTTTTCGGCAATGTAGGTACAGGCCTCGTCCGTAATCCCCTGTGCACTCATTTCCGGTTTTTGATCGTAGGTAGCCACCTCCTGTGGCGAGGGGACGACGATGCGTTCCTCACCGGGGAAGGGCTCCTCCTGGCCACCGGAGAAGAAGAAGGTAACGTGCGGGTACTTTTCCGTCTCGGCGATGCGCAATTGCGTTTTACTGAGATTCGATAACCATTCGCCGAGGGTATTCCGCAGGTTTTCCTTTTCGAAGAGGACCTCAATACCTTCGAAGGTCTCGTCGTACCTCGCCATGGTCACGTAGTGCACATTCAGGCGTTTCATGCCGTGGTTCGGGAAATCTTCCTGGGTCAGCGCACGGGTGATTTGCCGGGGGCGATCGGTTCGGAAATTGAACGAGATGACGACATCGCCCGGCTGAATTGTCCCAACGGGCTGTTTCGCCTCATCCACGACTACGATGGGCTTGAGAAATTCGTCGGTTTCGTCGGTTTCGTAGCGTGCCCGCATGGTGGCCGCCGGATCGGTGGTGGCCTCTCCTTTTCCGTGCACTAACAGCTCGTAGGCGAGGTGGATGCGTTCCCAGCGCTGGTCGCGGTCCATGGCGTAGTAGCGGCCCACGATCGAAGCGAGCTTGGTCGGGTGGTCTTTGGTGGATTCGAGGACTTGCTCGATGAATCCGGCCCCGCTCTTCGGGTCGACGTCGCGGCCATCGGTAAAGGCATGGACGTACGAAGAGGCGACGCCCGCCCGGTCGGCGGCTTCAATCAGGTACAGCAGGTGATCGATATGGCTGTGCACCCCCCCATCCGACACTAACCCCATGAAATGGACTGCCTTATTATTAGTACGGGCATATTCAAAGGCCTTCTGCAGCTTGGGAATTTTCGCCAGTTCGTCTTCGCGCACGGCTTTATTGATGCGGGCAAACATCTGCATGACCACATGGCCCGCTCCGATGTTCAAATGCCCTACTTCACTGTTTCCGACCTGGCCGACCGGCAATCCGACTTCTTCACCAAAAGTGGTTAGGGTGTTGTGTGGATACGCCTTCCAGAGGTGATCGAAGGTGGGGGTTCGGGCCTGCGCGATGGCGTCATCGGCTGGCACCTCACCGAGGCCCCAGCCATCCAGAATAATAAGGATTGCTTTGCGAGTGTCCATGATCAACGTGTATTAAGGGTCGAAACACAACCTGGCTGCGAATATAAGGGCAAAGCGACCGGTGGCAGGTATGTTCAGCTGTTTTTCCCGTTTTTGGCTGTAGCGATGGAGGACGAGCGGTTGGACAGTTTTGCGTTAAAGCTTTCCTAAAATATACGAGTGTTTATTATCTTTGGAGTAGGCCATCGTTATCCTGCCTGTTACTCGCCATTCAAGCTACCTCGTCCAACTATCTTTTAGCCTCAAGCAAATTCTACTCGTTTTGATTGAGGTAGTTACTTATTAGGCATTTATTCGTCTAATGTAGGAAGAAGCTTATCCGGGGTCCATGTGACCCTGATAAACCCCAAAACATACGATCATGAAACAGCTTCTAGTTTTTCTCGTTATCGCCTCTGCGTTGTTTTCGTCGCAGGCCAGCCTTCCGGATATTAGCCGTGCGCTTAGTCAGGGGGAAGCCAACCAACTCGGCCGGTATTTTGACGCATCGATTGAGCTGTCGGTACTGGACGACGAAAATATCTACGATAAATCCACTGCGGTTTCCAAGGTGCAGGCATTTTTCGCGAAATATCCGCCTACGTCCTTTACCCAGGTCCACCAGGGTAGCTCGAAGGGGAGCGATGCTCAGTACTGCATCGGTCATCTGAATACGGAGGGTGGCACGTTTCGCGTCTATATTTACATGAGCGGAACCGGAGCTGACCTGAAAATCCAGGAACTGCGATTCGATCCGCAGTAGGTAAGCCCTACTTAGCCGCCCCCCGAACCCGGGCTTTCAGTTGTTGAAAGCCCGGGTTTGTGTTTTCCAGCACCCCCATTCCGAAAAGGGCAAAATCGTAGCGGGCGGGGTCTGCCGGGTCGAATGCCCGAAGGCATTCGGTGAGTTCCAGGACGGTCAGCCAATCAGTTTGTTTCCGGGAAATCAGGCCCAGGCCTCGGGCCACGCGGTCGACGTGTACGTCCAGCGGGAGTAATAGCTGGCGGGGCGCTATTTGCTTCCAGAGGCCGAAGTCGACTCCCTGCGCATCCGAACGGACCATCCAGCGCAGAAACATATTGAGCCGCTTGCAGGTAGATTTGCGCTCCGGAGTGGCCACGTGCTTGCGCGTCCGTTGCGGGGCATCCTCCAGGCTGAAAAATAGGCGGTGGAAGCCTTCCAGAGCAGGCCCTACGTGAGGAGTTTCGGGAGTTAGAAATCGGGCAAAGGCATCCTCCAGGCTGTCGTGCCGCTGGTAGTACCATTGCAGGAAGCTCAGGAAGTAGAGCGTATCGGTATACTGGAAGGTGCGATGGCACCATTCGGAGAACCGCTGCCGGTCGCGTTCTGCGTGGTGAAGGATAAAATCGTAGGGGGCATTGTCCATGAGTGCGAACAATTCCCGGCTCTTGTTGATGATGGTGACGCGTTGCCCCCAGGCGAGCATAGCCGACCAAAAGGCGACGATCTCAATATCTTGCCGGCTTTCGTAGGCATGGGGTAGGGAGATGGGGTCGTGTTCAATGAAATCGGTGCGGTTAAACGCCTCCACGTATCGGTCAAGCTGCCTTTTAAGGTCCATGCGCCTACTTTTTCGTCTGAATCAATCCGGTTGTACGTTTTTGAGTCGTAGGTAGTCAAAGAGCACCCCTAGATTTTGGAGGTGCGAAAGAATTCGCAAAATTTCTCGTTGCAAGTCAACAACAATCGGTCAAATCCGCTTCGGGTTAGCGAGAGCATCCGGAGCCCACGATCCAAAAAGAGCACCCAATGGCCGCAACTTTTACGTACACGCTGATCCTTGCACTGATTTATTTGGGCCGAATCGCCCTGGAAGGCTCCCGCCGAACCGATCCCTGATTGCCACGGTACAAATGGAGTTGCACGAGACCCAGGCGCTGTGCAAAATGGCCGATTGATACCCGCAACACGCCCAATCCGTAGCGTACACTGCGGCGGAAGTTAATCGACGAGGCCTCTTCGAAGTACTTCGTTGGGCAGGTTACCTCTGCTATTTCGAATCCGTGGTAGATGATTTGCGAAAGCATTTCATTGTCGAAGACAAAGTCGTCGGAATTCTCTTCGAAGTTGATGCGCTCCAACACTTCCCGGCTGAAGGCCCGGTAGCCGGTATGGTACTCGGAGAGTTTGTAGTTGACCAATACATTCTGCGTGAAGGTAAGGAACCGATTAGCGAGGTACTTATACAGCGGCATGCCGCCCGAAAGTGCCCCCTTGCCGAGAATGCGGGAGCCGAGCACTACTGGGTAGAGGTTTTCGCCGATGATGTTGACCATGGCCGGAATGAGCTTGGGGGTATATTGATAATCCGGATGGAGCATGATGACGATATCCGCGCCGATCTCCATGGCTTTTCGGTAGAGGCTTTTCTGATTGCCTCCGTAACCGCGGTTTTGAGGATGGACGATAATGTGATTGATGCCAATTTGGCGGGCCAGCGCCGGCGTTTCGTCGCTGCTGGCATCATCGCAAAGAATCACTTCATCGACCATGTCGAAGGGAATCTCCGCGTAAGTTTGTTCTAGTGTTTTGGCGGCGTTGTAGGCGGGCAAAACCACAACCACTTTTTTGCCTAGATACATGCGATCGGAATTTAACTTGGGTGGAAGCGCAAAAGTACGGAAAATAGTATGCTCCTTTAAAAACCAGGTAGTAGCTCTACTGTTTGCAGTGCGTCGAAAGTAAAAACCATGATACGCGCACTTAAAATTGTTGGAATTGTACTGCTGGTGCTGGTAGGAGGGCTGTTGGTTTTAGGGCTGATTGCACACGAACCGCTACCGGAAGGAGCGCCCGGGCCCGCCGCCGATAGTCTGGCTCGCCGGATGGAACAACGTCTGGACAAAGCCGCCTGGGAGCGTACGAGATATGTTCAATGGACGTTTCCCGGATCACACGACTACCTCTGGGACCGGGTGCGCCGGGTGGTTCGGGTGCGCTGGAGCAACTACGAGGTCTTGCTCGATCCGGACACGAAAAGCGGGCTGGCGTGGAAAGCAGGGAAACCTCTAGAAGGTGCCGCGGCGGATGCCGCGCTGAAGACTGCCTACGGGTATTTTGCCAACGACAGTTTCTGGCTGGTAGCACCCTTCAAAGCCTTTGATTCCGGAACCACCCGGTCGATCGTAAAGGGGCCGGATGGCGATGACCAGCTGCTGGTCAGCTATTCCAGTGGAGGTGTAACGCCCGGGGATAGCTACTTGTGGATATTCGATGATACCGGAAAGCCGGTTGCCTGGAAGCTGTGGGTAAAGATTTTGCCGGTTGGAGGGATAACCTTTTCCTGGGAGGACTGGCAGCAGACCCACCAGGGAGTATGGCTGGCCGGGGTGCACAATCATCCCTTATTCCGTCTGGAATTGAAGAATATCGCCACCGCAAATCATTTGGAAGAGTTGGGCGTAACTGCCGATCCGTTTGCCCGGCTAGATTAGGAAGCGGCGATCAGCCGGTCGATCTCTTCTTTGACGAAGGCACCCAACTGGGCCACGTATTCGGCTGTAAATTTAAAATCGATGCCGGCAGCGCGGTAGACCTCTCCGATGCTTTTACTGTAACCGAGGCGCATTGCATTGATAAACCGCTCGGTGGTTCCCGACGGATCGGTCCGGTATTGCCGCCACAGGGCGATGGCCCCGAGTTGGGCCATACCGTATTCAATGTAGTAAAACGGCACTTCGAAGAGATGCAATTGCTTATGCCACAGCCGGGCGGTGATTTCTTCCAGCTCCGAATGATCGATTTGCTCTGATTTGAATTCGCTGAAAATATGCAGCCAGGCTTCGCGCCTTGCTGCCCGCGAATGGCCGGGATGAGTGTAGAGCCAGTGCTGAAATTTGTCGATGGTGGCAATGGACGGCAGCACTTTGAGCACCAGCTCCAGTTGTTGAAGCCGGGCGCGGTTGAGATCGGCCGGTTGTTCGAAAAAGGCTGCCCAGTGGTCCATGGAAAGGATTTCCATGCTCATAGCTGCCAATTCTGCTATTTCGGAAGGTACGCGCCGCGCTGCGGCGGGCTCTAGATGGCGTACGAGATAGGCGTGGATGGCGTGTCCACTTTCGTGGATGAGGGTGCGCACATCTCCGATGGAATGGCTGGCATTCATAAAGATGAAGGGAATGCCCGTCACCATAAGCGGCATGTTGTATCCGCCGGGGCGCTTGCCGGGGCGAGCCTCCAAATCGAGGTGCCCTTCCTGCTGCATTTTGCGAAGCACTTTACCGAATAAGGGGTGCAGGGCATGGAGGCAGCGAGCCGTCCGATCGATCAGATCGGGAATATCCCGGTAGGGAGGATGCGGTGGCCGCCCACTTGGGTCGACGTGCATATCCCAGGGTCGGAGCTTTTCGAGTCCGAGGGCTTTTTTGCGCAGGAGGTTCATCTGGTCGAGCAAGGGGAGGATTTCCTTTTTGATGGCCTCGTGAAATTCGAGACAATCTTCTACCGAATAATCGAACCGACCCAGGGAGCGAAATCGGTAATCCCGATAGTTGTCGAAGCCGGCGTTGAGGGCCATCCGGTGGCGCTTGTCCAGTAAATCATCGAAAAGGCATTCCAACTCTTCGCTATCCTGTTGGATGCGCTTGGAAATTTTTCGATACACGCGCTCGCGCTGATTGGTATCGGGATCTTCCAGCAGTGCGTTGGCTTGCTGTAGGGTTAGTTGTGCTCCTTCGATGCCCACGGTCATAGCCGCGAAAATTCGGTCGTACTCTTTAGAACGCAGTTTGATTTGCGTGCGCACTTCCACGTTGTCGGTGGCAAACAGACTGACTTCGTTGCGCACGCCGCGCAGGTAGATGCGGTAAGGCCCCCGTTCGAGTAAGTGGATAAGAGGATGACGCACCAGCTTGACGTTAAGCTGGTGATTTAGTTCTGCTACTGCCGGTGCAATTTCCTGAAGAAAGGTTTGATATTTTTCTACTGCTTCTTCGTCGCGGGTATCGCGAGAGAGCCGGATATATCTCCAGGCCATCAATTCGCTGGTGAAGGCGTCGAGTTGGCTGCGGTCCTGTAGCCAACGGTACAAATCACGAGATGTGTTGAGCTGGCGATGTAGCAACTGATTGTAGTAAGGTGCCAAATCGTGCCAGCCGCGAATAGATAGCTGAGTCGGGATGAATCGTCTTTTCTCCACAACTTTTGGAGTCGTTATACCCATCGTATGCATTATTCTCGATAAGCGTTGTACAGAATGCCCGGGAGTATGGGGTTGTGTTTTTGTAATAGCAATACGGCGATACAGCAGCGTGGTGACATAGATCAACCATGCTGCAGCACTACTGTACTACAGGTCTGGTTATAGTATTACCTCTCCCGAAAGTTTAAATGCCTCGGTATGTAGTTCCGGTGGCGAAGCCGGAAATGCCTTATTCTTCTTCGTCGGCGGCAGGATCGTCGGTTAATAGATCGCGAGTATTTAGGTAGTCGAACCATTTCAGCACGCGGCGGATATCGCTTGCGTGCACCCGGTCCGGGTCGTAGTTCGGAAGTATATCCGCGAAGTAATCGTACAAGTCGTTCGCGGAGCTACCAGGGTCGATGGGGGGGGTATCGTCCAACTGCTGGAGCATATTGCGGAATACATTGGCCAACTGTACGGAATCGCCGTCATCGGTAAAGATGGCAATCGATTCCAGCGGCACGAACTGGTGTTTACGGGCCGATGCAAACCGCCGCTTTCCCGTATCCAAATCCTCCACAATTAGTCCGTTCGGGCGATTGGCTGCGACTCGGTACAGACCGGACAGTCCGGTGACCGATACAATTTTTTCCAGGTTCATATCGTGATTTGACCTTTTTTCGGTGGCAAAGGTACGAACTATTGTATCGCGTCAAATGCACGCCATGCGCCCCGGAAGTCACCTCTTATCATTTACCCCGAACTCAATTTAGGTATTCGTAGTAGCCACCGGCAAAGATAGAAGCCGCAAGCCTGGCAAACAATAACGGATTTCTAGTATTCCAACAACCGATTAATAGCTTTCCACAACCGGTCATTTGGTAAAAATTGCCGTTCCAAATCTCGATTGAAAGGAACGGGCGTATCAAGACTCGCCACCCGCAAGATGGGCGCGTCGAGATATTCAAAGCAGTGCTCGCTGAGATAAGCTGCTATCTCTCCTCCGATCCCGCCGGTCAGTGTATCCTCGTGGAGAATCAGCACGCGGTTGGTTTTTTGGACAGATGCAGTAATTGTTTCCCAGTCGATGGGCAGCAGTGTGCGCAAATCGATGATGTCCCCTTTGGTTTCCATTTGCTGCACCATTTCAAGCGCCCAGCGCACACCCATACCATACGTAATAATTGTAAAATGGTTACCCGATTCCACCAAATTTGCTTTGCCGATCGGAAGGGTGTAATAGCCTTCGGGAACCTCTTCGGAGATGCTGCGATAGAGGGCTTTGTGCTCGAAAAACAGGACGGGATTGGGGTCTTCAAACCCCGCTAACAGGAGGCCTTTGGCATCGGCAGGAGAGGAGGGGTAGAGGATTTTCAACCCGGGCGTATGCACGAACCAGGCTTCGGTGCTCTGTGAATGAAACGGGCCCGCGCCCACGCCGCCGCCCGTGGGAAGGCGCAGGAGCACATCGGCGGCCTGGCCCCAACGGTAGTGCAGTTTTGCCAGGTTGTTTACGATCTGATTAAACCCGCAACTGACGAAATCGGCAAACTGCATTTCCACCATCGACTTCCAACCGGCAATACTTAGCCCCAGGCCGATGCCGATAATGGCACTTTCGCACAATGGCGTGTTGCGCACGCGGGCGCTGCCGAAGGTCTCCAGAAACCCCTCCGTGACCTTAAAGACCCCGCCGTAATCGGCAATATCCTGCCCCATGAGCACTAAACTTGGATGCCGCATCATCGCTTCGCGAAGGCCATCGCTGATAGCATCAACGAACCGCATGGAACGCGTTTGGGCTCCCGGGGAAGCGGGTTTGGGGAAAGCTGGAGCATACACATCGGTCATTTCCTGCTCGACATCGGGTTTGACGGATGGGGCGTTGGCAGCCTCTTTCAGGCCGGTTTCTATGGTCGACTTGATCTCGCGCCGCCACGTATCGATATCGGTGGCCTCCATGATTCCTTGTTCGAGCAGCCACTGCTCATAATTGGTGAGGGGATCGCGTTGCTCCCAGTAGGCCATCAAATCCGTCGGGACGTATTTCGTGCCGGAGGCTTCTTCGTGGCCCCGACGACGAAACGTGAGGCATTCCAGCAAGACGGGTTCGGGGTGCTCCCGCATCTCGTTGGCCAGGCGTTGCACCGTTTGGTACACCTCCAGTACGTTGTTGCCGTCGATGACTTCGGAGCGCAGGCCGTAGCCGGGGCCGCGATCTGCTAATTGAGTACAGCGGTACTGTTCGGAAGTTGGCGTAGAGAGGCCATAGCCATTGTTTTCTATGAGAAACAGCACGGGTAATTTCCAAACGGCTGCGGTATTGAGGGCTTCGTGAAATTCACCTTCACTCGTGCCCCCTTCACCGGTAAAGGCCAGGCTGATGCGTCCTTCTTCCGCCAGCTTATGCGCCAGGGCGACACCGGCGGCCAGGGATAGTTGAGGGCCCAAATGGGAGATCATGCCTACAATCCGGTGTTCCGGTGCACCGAAGTGGAAGGAGCGATCCCTTCCCTTCGTGTAGCCGAGGGGTTTGCCTTTCCATTGCGCAAAGAGACGAGTTAGCGGCACGTTGCGGGTAGTGAAAACACCCAGGTTGCGGTGGAGGGTAAAAATGTATTCTTCGGGGGTTAGCGCGGCGGTCGCTCCTATTGAAATTGCTTCCTGGCCAATTCCTGAAAACCACTTACTGATGCGCCCCTGGCGAAGCAAGAGGAGCATTTTTTCTTCGATCAGGCGCGGTACGAGTAGTTGCCGGTATAATTGTCGGAGCGTTTCGTTGGATAGCGCTTCCCGACGATAGGTGATGGTCGGGTTTAATGTGGGTGGCATCTTACGGTTTTTATTCCTCGTTTGAAGAAAATTATTCGATCATTAGGCAGCGGCGAAATTAGGGATTCTCTCCGTAGTGCGCCGTGTACCAGGTACGGTGGTTTGTTTATTCCGGAGGCATAGATCATTTACCCGGCCTTCGGACCGGCAGCGGGGTCTGGCCCGGGGCACACCATGTGGGTGGGAAGTAAAAAATAGCCCGCCCACCAAACCTGCCTACCTTTTGGTACGCAAGTAGCCCGAACGCGTACGGCACACGCGACTACCAGCAATGTTCACGATCGTGTGTAAAATGGGTGGAGAGAGTGGAGCTGCTTCAAACGCAACACCGTGTAAGATTGGATATTGCCGCAAAGATAAGTCCTTTGCGCATAGCAGTCAAGCCCGGGGTTCAAAACAAATAAGCGAGCAAATGAAATAGTGCATTTATTGCAATTCCTTCAGACCTTTGCCATCAAGAACCGCTGGGTAAGGTACCCGCTACGAACGGATACCACTCCTCATGCGATCTACTGAAAAGGGTATTTCACTTTACTCACAACAATACAATCTGATGAACCGACTTTTAATCGCGTGCCTGCTGCTGGGCCTAATCATGGTCGCCTGCGGCGAATCCGGCACCCAAGAGCAAACTGCTGAGGCCACCGAAACAGACACGGACACGACGCAGACGCCAATGGCGCAGTTCGCCGATGATGCGGCTTTCGTGGCGGCACACCCCAATCCGGAAGGGCTGGACTTCGAACCCAAAGGCAGCATGGTCGAATTTCCGGCAGCGGAGGGTGAAACCGCATCCGCATACGTGGTGGAAGCGGATGCCAATCCCGACAACAAGTACGTATTCATGATCCACGAATGGTGGGGGCTCAACGACTACATCAAGCAAGAAGCAGAACGCCTGGCCGCCTCGATGGAAAACACCACCGTCATGGCCCTGGACCTGTACGACGGGAAGGTAGCCGACACCCAGGAAAAAGCGGGGGAGTACATGCAGGCGGTACAGCCCGCGCGTGCCGAGGCCATCATCAAGGGCGCGTTGGCCAAAATAGGGCCAGATGCCAAGATCGGCACTATCGGCTGGTGCTTCGGTGGTGGCTGGTCGCTGCGAACTTCCATCCTCGCCGGGGAGCAGGCGGAAGCCTGCGTGATGTACTACGGTATGCCGGTAGATTCGGAAGAGGCCATCTCCCCGCTAGACGCGCCGGTGCTCGGAATCTTCGCCAGCGAAGACGGCTGGATCAACGAAGAGGTGATCAGCAACTTCGAGCAACTAGCCGAAACCGCTGATAAGGAGCTGACGGTAAAGGTCTTCGAGGGAGCTCATGCCTTCGCCAACCCGTCTAATCCCGACTACGACCCGCAAGCCACGCGCGAAGCGCATACGCTGGCCTTAAATTTCCTCCGCGAGCGTTTGTAGGAGATGCACGCCACACCCACACTTCAAACGGTGTGACTTTTACTTAGGTCAGCCCACCGTATTTTTGCAACTTTGTGCCTTATCCAAGTGGGATTATGAAACTGTACTACCTCGCCCTTTTGTGGCTCGGCACCATCGGACTGGCATCCGCGCAAGAATACGGTGGCTACCATTTTGGCCTCAAGGGAGGCCTCACCATCGGTCAGCAGGCCTGGAATAACTTTGACCGCGATCCGCTTTTTAGCTACCACGGCGCGGTCTTCATCGAATCGTTGGCCGAGCAAGGGCGCTTTTCGTTGTTTGGCCAATTGGGCTACCACGTCAAGGGCTCTTCCGTTCGGTTTCGATTTGTCAACACGAACACGGGCAACGTTTTTCGGCCCCCGGCCGAAACCTTCGAATTCTATAATCTCAGCCTGATCGCGGGGGGGAAACAAGTATTCGGAAGTGTGGGAAGCGGCGGATTATTCTATTCGTTCGGAGTACGGGTCGACTACACGCTCGACACCAACCTGGATGAGTATACCGTTGTAATCGAACAGAATCCACTCTACGCGGGTTTTTATCCTATTGATAGTGATCAGTTTATCCGCGACTTCAACTACGGGATAACCGTTGGCGGTGGGGCGCAGTTCCCGGTTTCCGACTACGTAGGTCTGGGCATTGAATTTACGGTCAATCCCGACTTTTCGATTCAGTACCAGCAACCGGCCATTCCCAACGTAATCAATCCCTTTACGAGCCAACCCACCGTCATACCGGAGCGGGAAATCCGCAACTTGACGTTCGAACTGACGGTCGTGCTGCGCTTTTTGCGCAAGGTGGAATACATCGATTGAAATGGTACTTAGCAGTCAGAATTTAGTCAAGATTTACGGGCGGCGCACGGTAGTGAAAGACGTATCGATCGAAGTGAACCAGGGCGAGATCGTCGGGTTGCTCGGTCCGAACGGAGCAGGGAAAACGACGACATTCTACATGGTCGTCGGGTTTATTCGGCCAAATGAAGGGCAGGTATTCCTGGATGAGGAAGACATCACCAACCTGCCCATGTACCGGCGCGCTAAGCGCGGCATCGGCTATCTGCCGCAGGAGCCATCGGTGTTTCGCAAGCTCAGCGTAGAAGACAACATCAAAGCCGTGTTGGAAATGACCGACTTGTCGAAGCCGGAGCAAGCCGAGCGGCTGGAATCGCTTTTGGATGAGTTCGGCCTCCATAAAGTAAGGCGAAGCCGGGGCGATACTCTCTCCGGTGGGGAGCGCCGCCGCACGGAAATAGCCCGGGCGCTGGCTACCGATCCGCGGTTTATTCTACTCGACGAACCCTTTGCGGGTATCGATCCGATTGCCGTGGAGGATATTCAGTATATCGTGGCTAAACTCAAGGGCCGCAATATCGGTATCCTGATCACCGATCACAACGTGCAGGAAACACTTTCAATCACCGATCGGGCTTACCTAATGTTCGAGGGCAGCATCCTGAGAGCGGGTACCGCCGAAGAGTTGGCCGCCGATCCGTTGGTGCGCAAAGTCTACTTGGGCAAGCACTTCGAACTGCGGCGCAAAATCATTGATATCGATTAATAGAGGTTGCTTCCTATGAAGGCCAAACTCATAATTTACGGAATCGGTATCTGCTTTCTGGCAAGCTGTGGCGGAAACAGCGAAGAGTACACCCTGCGCCTGACGGCCAATGAACGCACCCGCATCGACACGCTCTACGCTGCGCAGGTCGGGCGCATCCGGGCGGAAGTAGATAGTATTTGCGATTTGCAGCGGGATAGCCTGATCGAACGGGCACTCGACAGCATCATCAAAGAACGATTGGAAGAGGAGGTGCTGCTGCGCTCCCGGCTGCCGATGCCAGAAGATACCCTCCAATGAGCCGAATATATCTCTTAATTGTAGGAACCACGCTCTTCGTGCTGCTCAGCAATTGCGGGGGGCGATCGCGCACGGAAATCGACGTGGAAGCGGAAATCCAGAAAAATGTAGCCGAGCGGCTGGAAAGCTTCCGCCAACGGCAACTGGAAGACTGCCGGGCGGAAGCGATAGAAGAAGCCAGCCAGCGCGCGGATTCCATCCTCATCGCCCGCGCCCGCGCGGCGCGCAGCGGCGATGCCAAACCCGCCCGACCTGCTCGTCCGGCGGTTCCGCCGGCAAAAACCTTGTCCGATAGCCTAGAACTACATCCGCTTTTCAAGAAGTCGACACCCGGAGATACCACTAGCGGATAGGCTGCCAAAAAATTAGCATCTTTGGCTGCCGCTTTCGGAAATACGGTTTCAGTTGCTTACTCGTTTAACACTTGCTATGACCTCCGTAGATATCGAACAACTCAACCAGCAAATATTTATCGATAGCGCCATCGTGGACACGATCCGCGAAGCGGCGGGAAGTGTGATCGTCGGGCAATCCAAGATGATCGATCGCCTGCTGCTCGGATTGCTGTCGCGGGGGCACATTCTCCTCGAAGGCTTGCCCGGATTGGCCAAAACGCTTGCCATCCGCACCCTGGCCAGAACGATCGACGCGCAATTCAGCCGCATTCAGTTTACCCCCGATTTGTTGCCGGCCGATATCATCGGTACGATGATCTACAATCCGGCTACCAACGATTTTCACGTGCGCAAAGGGCCGGTATTCGCCAACTTCGTGCTGGCCGACGAAATCAACCGCGCGCCGGCCAAGGTGCAGTCGGCACTACTCGAAGCGATGCAAGAACGGCAGGTTACGATCGGGAACAATACCTTTCAGCTCGAAGAGCCTTTTCTGGTATTGGCCACTCAAAACCCGATCGAACAAGAAGGAACCTATCCGTTGCCCGAAGCCCAGACCGATCGCTTCATGTTGAAAGTGGTTATCACCTATCCCAACAAAGAAGAAGAGCGGGAAATCATCCGGCGCAACCTCGGCAAAGAACGACTGGAGGACGTACGCCCCGTCGTCCAGCCTCAACAAATCTTGAAAGCCCGCGAGTCGGTCCGCAAAGTCTATATGGACGAAAAGATCGAACAGTACATCATCGATTTGGTATTCGCCTCCCGCGAGCCGCAGCAGTACGGCCTCGATAAATTGCGTCCGCTCATCAACTACGGCGGCTCGCCGCGGGCGAGTATCAACCTGGCGCTGGCGGCCAAGGCCCACGCCTTCCTGAACCGCCGGGGGTACGTCAACCCGGAGGATGTGCGCGCTATTGCCATCGACGTCCTTCGGCACCGGATTGGGTTGACCTACGAGGCCGAGGCGGAGAATGTCACCCAGCTAGATATTATTCAGGAAATCATCAATCGGGTAGAAGTCCCCTAGCCATGGAAACGAGCGCACTTCTCAAGAAGGTCCGCCAGATCGAGATCAAGACGAAGGGGCTGAGCAAACACATCTTCTCCGGAGAGTACCACTCAGCCTTTAAGGGGCGGGGTATGTCTTTCAGCGAAGTGCGCAGCTACCAGTACGGCGACGACGTGCGCAATATCGACTGGAACGTTACGGCGCGCTCGGGGTCGCCCTATGTGAAGGTATTTGAAGAAGAGCGCGAGCTGACGGTCATGCTGCTCGTCGATATTAGCCGGTCTTCCTACTTCGGGACCGTCAATCAGCTCAAAAACGAGCTGATTACGGAAATCTGCGCGGTGCTGGCCTTTTCGGCCACCAGCAACAACGATAAGGTCGGGGTACTTTTCTTTTCCGACCGCATTGAAAAGTTTATCCCCCCCAAGAAGGGCCGGCAGCATATCCTGCGGATTATTCGGGAGTTGATTGATATCCGCCCGACCGGAAAAGGGACGGATATCGGACAAGCCCTCGAGTACTTTTCCAATATGGTGAAGAAGCGGAGTATTTGTTTTTTGCTGTCCGATTTTCTGACCAAAGGATACGAAGCGCCGTTGCGCATCGCGGCGCGGCGGCACGATCTGATCGGCATTCATTTATTCGATCCACGGGAAGAAAGCCTACCCTCGGTGGGGCTAATTCGGGTAGTGGATGCGGAAACTGGCCGGGAGCGCTGGCTCGATTCCAGTAATCGCCGGGTGCAACAGCAGTACTCGGAGTGGTTTCTCGAACAATTAAATTACTTCCGGACGGTCTTTCTGCGCAGTGGTGCCGACGTTGTTAGTTTACGTACGACCGAGTCGTACACGCAGGCGTTGCATCGATTTTTTCAACGACGTGCTTAATGAAGTTCACCTACTGGCATTCATTCGAAAATCGACGGATTTGGCTGCTGCTGCTGCTGGCGAGCTGGTTTGGGGTGGTGCCCTCGTCCACTGTCGAAGCACAAGCTTCGGTGCTGGTGCGCACCCGGGTGGATGAAACCAATTTGCTCATTGGCGATCAGTTTTGGTTGCAGCTTCAAATTAGTGCTCCGGCGGGTACGGAGGTAGCGGCCATCCTGCGAGACTCCGTAGAGGCAAACGAGCAAGTGGAGATCTTGGAGGCCCGCGATTCGTTTGTGACAGCGCGCGAGCCCGAGCTATTGATCCAACAACAATTTCGGCTGACGACCTTCGATACCGGAACGGTAATCGTACCTCCGCTACAGGTGGTTTATCAAACGACTGGGGGGCAACTCGATACGATTGCATCGCGCCCCATCGAATTAAGTGTACGCGGTATGCCAGTGGAGGCCGAAAGCGAGCTACAACCGATCAAGCCCATTATTGAAGAAGGCTTTCGCTGGACCGACCTATGGTGGCTGTACCTCTTATTGGTGCTCATTCTGGTGGGTATCGTACTGTATAGTTACTTTCGCAATCGGGCGAAGCGTGCTACGCCGGTACCGCCCCCACCGCCTCCCGCTCCCCACGAATTGGCGCTGGAGCGGTTGCAGGCACTGGAAACCAAGCAATTGTGGCAACAAGGCCAGCTGAAGGCTTACCATACGGAGCTGACCCATATTTTGCGGGAATACCTGGCGGGGTCCTTTCGCATACCCGCTCTGGAGTACACCACGCGTCAAATTGATGAGGCAATCGCCCGCCGTCATTTGCTCAATAAAGAGCAGCGGCGGCGACTGACTGATTTGCTTCAGGTTGCCGATCTGGTTAAATTCGCCAAAGCTGAGCCGGCTGCGGAAACCCACGAGCGCGCGCTGACCGACGTGCGGGCCTTTGTATTGGAAACCCGTCCGGCGACACCCACGGAAACCGAATCATGAGTTTAAATCAATATACACTCCTGCATCCGTTCCTATTGCTCCTGCTCCTGCTCCTCCCGCTCGGGTGGTGGTGGATCGGGCGGCAGGGGGCGCGTCGCTTTGCCGAATTTCGGTTGCCGAGTTTGGAGGCGGTGCGGGACCTGACGACCTGGCGCGCCCGTCTGCGCCCCTATCTACCGGTGCTGCGGGCCCTTGCGGTGGCGTTACTGGTGATTGCCCTGGCCCGACCGCAGCTCAATTTGACCGAACAGTCTATCAAGGCGGAAGGTGTAGATATTGTACTGGCAATGGACCTGTCTTCCTCTATGCTGGCCCAGGATTTCCGCCCCAACCGGCTGGAGGTCAGTAAGCGGGTCGCCAGAGAATTTGTCGACAACCGGCCCTACGACCGGCTTGGGCTCGTCGTGTTTGCCGGAGAGGCCTTTACCCAAACGCCCCTGACTACCGATCGGCGCATCGTCGATGATTACCTCGCGGGCCTGCAGGCCGGCGCGCTCGACGATGGTACTGCGATCGGGATGGGGCTGGCTACCGCCGTGAATCGCTTGAAAGACAGCGAGGCGAACAGTAAAGTGATTATCCTGCTGACGGATGGAGTAAACAACACTGGCTACCAATCGCCCGAACTCGCCGCCCAATTAGCGGCCGAGTACGGTATTCGGGTGTACACGATCGGCATCGGTACCACCGGAGAGACGCTCACGCCCATAAGCCGTCGGAGCGATGGGGAATACATCTTCGGCATCGCCCGCGTAGAAATTGACGAGGCCCTCTTACAGCAAATTGCCGAGCAAACGGATGGCCGCTATTTCCGGGCTACGTCCGCCGAGGCCCTGGAACAGATTTACAACTACATCGACGAACTGGAGAAAACCGAAATAGAAACCACAGTGATCAAGCGCTACAGCGAAGAATTCGGTGGTTTCGCCCTGTGGGCACTGGTGCTGCTGGTGCTCGAGCTGTTTCTAAGATATACCGTGTTGCGGACGGTTCCGTAGTACCTGCAGGTCCGCGGTATTGTAAAAAGTACACTGGTCAATTGGTCCTTTGGTAGTGATCCAACGGTATTTTCCTAACCTACTGAAGAACTAAAGAACTACATAAAAGGCATGTTTCGATTCGAACATCCGGAATATCTCTACTTCCTGTTTTTGGTGCCGCTGTTGGGGCTTTTCTTCCTGATGGCCTGGTACCAGCGCAAGAAGGCGCTTAAGCGCCTGGCCGAAGTGGATCTGCTACCCCAGCTGGCACCGGGCCTGAGTGGGCGGCCGCACCGGGTAAAATTCGCATTATTGGCGGTAGCCTTGGCCCTTCTGATTATCGGATGGGCCAATCCGCAATGGTCCACTCAGCGGCGGGAAGTGGAGCGGCAGGGCGTCGATCTGATCATAGCGCTCGACATTTCGCGGTCGATGCTGGCGGAAGATATTCAACCCAACCGCTTGGAGCGGGCCAAGCGATTTGCTACTCAACTGGTGGATGAGCTGGCCGGAAACAACATTGGCGTGGAGCTCTTTGCCTGTACCCCCTTCATGCAGGTACCGCTGACGACCGATTACGCGTTTGCCAACCAGGCGCTACGGGCCGCCAGTACCGACCAGGCGCCGGCGCAGGGGTCGGCCATCGGCGATGCCATCGACCTGGCGGAAAGTGCCTTCGAAGAGGCCAGCCTGAGCCACCGGGCGCTAATCATCCTTTCGGATGGCGAAGAACACGACGGCACCGCGGTTGCCGCAGCCGAAGCAGCTGCCTCGGAAGGCCTGATCATTTACACCATTGGGATCGGTACGCAGGAAGGAGGATTCATGCCCGTACTGAATAGCCGCCGGCGCACCGAATACATCGAAAACGACTACGGAGAGCCCGTTCGCACCCAACTGCAACCGGAAGCACTCAGCGACATTGCCGCCGCCGCCGGAGGCATCTACTACAATTTGGAAACCGCCGGAGAAGCTTCCGTGGCGGATCAGCTGCAAAAGCAGTTGAGTGGCATCGAACAACGGGCATTCGAGGCGCAAGCCTTTACGGATTTCGAAAGTTATTTTCAGTATTTTCTCGGATTGGCGCTTTTGTTGCTGGTCGTGGAATTTGGATTAAGTTTCCGACGCTCCTCCGCGGAGTCCGACTTTGATTGGTATAGATAATGAAGCGAACAACTTACATGACCGTCTTTCTGATCTGCCTGAGTAGCTGGCTGTTGCCGCTTGCTGCGCAGAGTGCGCACCGCTCGCTGCGACGAGGCGACCAGGCCTACGAGCGCGAATCGTACGAGGAAGCGGCTGAGAGCTATCGCCGGGCGTTGGAATCGCGCAACTCCGCGCAGGGAAATTACAACCTCGGCAACGCTCAATACCAGACCGGCGATTACGAAGACGCAATCGGACGCTACGAAGAAGCGGCCCGCCTGGCCGACGATCCGGCGGCCAAAGCGATGGCTTATCACAATTTGGGCAATGCTTACTTCCAACAGGAGGATTATCAAAAAAGCATTGAAGCCTATAAAAATGCGTTGCGTCTGAATCCAGGGGATTTAGCCACCAAGCACAACCTGATCAAGGCGCTGCAACGACTGCCGCCACCCCCACCGCCGGAGGATCAGGAGCAGCAACAACAGCAGGACCCGCAGTCCGGAGAAGGCGATCAAAACCAGCCCCCTCCGCCCGGCAGCGGCGAGCAACCTCCTCCCGAAGACCCCGCCGGCGGTGGTGCCCCCGAAGAGGAACCCCCGCAGCAACCCAAAAACCCGGAGGAACAGCAATCCCCCAACCAACCCGGAGCCCTCAGCCGCGAGGAAGCCGAGCGCCTGCTGGAAATTGCCCGGAACGAGGAAGAACGCACCATGGAAAAAATGCGGAAGCGACAAGGTGCCGGATGTAATTCTCCAAAAAAATGGTAATAAACAATCCGCTAAACCCCGACATTTCATTGTACCTAATCCATTTATACAACCTCAAAATCAGTTGGAGCATGAAAAAGCTGTTCACTATCCTGGTAGCTCTCCTGCTCTGCCTCGGATTGAGAAGCCAGGAAGATGTCCGTTTCAATGTCGAGTTAGGCACCGATAGCATTCTGCTGTACAATCCGTTTCGGGTGGAATTTTGCCTGGAAAATGCCCAGGGGCAAGACTATCAGCCTCCGGCATTCGAGTTTTTCCACATCGTCGGAGGGCCTTCCATTTCTAGCAATATGTCGATTATCAATGGCCAGGTAAGTCAGAAACAGTGCTTCACATACCTGTTGGAGCCCAAAGAAGCAGGCTTGTACTACCTGGAACCGGCCTCCATCGCGGTGGATGGTTCGATCCTGAGTACCGAGCCGTTGGAAATAGTCGTTTTACCCAATCCGGAGGGCATCCGCCGGGAGCTTCCAACCGAACGCCGCCCGCAGCTATTCGACCCCTGGGAAGAATTCTTTAACCGCCCGTTCTCATTTCCCTTTCCGCCAGCCGATGCTCCTTCGGATAGCAGTAAGGTGCGGAAGAAAAAGCGGAAAATTACCCGTATTTAGTGGAAGCGATCATGCCAAGATCGGCGGTATACGGTCGGTGGATAGGGTGCTGGCTGTTGATACTGACTGCCTGCATGGGCTACGCCCAGTCGGCCGGTCCGGTCCGCTTTGAAGCTTTTGCGGATGCCAAACAAGTCTTGTTGGGCAGTCGGGTAGAGGTCCAGTTTACGCTGACCAACGCAGAGGGAAGCGGATTTGTACCACCGGATTTTTCGGGTTTTCAGATTCTGACGGGGCCTTCCCGCAGTGTGCGGACTACGGTGGTCAATGGCCGGGTCTCCCAGGAGTCGAGTTATGTCTACCTCCTGCGCCCCGACCGAGCCGGCAGACTTCGCATCGGTCCCGCAACGATTAATGTGGGTGGGCGTCGGTTGGCAACCGATCCGCTCTACATCGGCGTGGTGGAGGGGGCCGTCAATGAGGCGGGGTCGGATTTTTTCATCCAGGCGGAAATCAGTGATACCCGGGCCTTCGTCGGGGAGCAACTCGTACTCGATTACAAGCTCTACACCACCCGCGGAATCGAAGGGGCAAACCCCATGATGGAGAGCGACTACCAAGGGTTTTATGCCCGGGAGGTCCGGCGGTTCGACAATCGGCCGTTGCGCGAAGTCGTGCAAGGACGGGAGTACACCACCCGGGTGCTAAAACGCATTGCCTTGTACCCCCAACAAAGCGGTACTTTGCCCATCAGTTCTTACCGGACGTTGCTGGGAGTCGTGGAGGACGATGACTCCGGGACCAGTTTCTTTTTGAGGCGACAATTGCGGCAGGAACCCGTGGAGACCGAGCCGCTCACCATATCGGTGGTTCCATTGCCCAGTCCGGCCCCAGCCGATTTTACGGGAGCCATCGGCGACTACGTACTACAATCAAGCATCAGCCGAAGCAATTTATCGACCGACGATGTTCTGCGCCTTACCCTTCGGGTGGAGGGGAGTGGTGACCTGAAACGGATGCAGCCGCCCTCGATCACTCTTCCCGAAGGATTCGAAGTTTATGATCCGACGGTGCAGTCCGAAGAGTACCTGGAAGGGGCCGATTTTGTTGCCGGGGTGAAGGAGTTCGAATACCTCCTGGTACCGCAAGCAGCGGGATCCTTTACCATTCGCCCTACTTTTACCTACTTCGACGTCGATTCAGAATCCTACGAAACCATTAGCGATACGAGCTTTCAGGTGACCATTGTTCAAGGTAGCAGGGCACCCACTTCCTCCGCCGATGGGGCCGTAATGGATCAGGAAGCGGTAACGGGTGAAGATATTCGACCTTATCGCAAAAAAGTCCCCCTGCGCCGCTATGCGGATACGTTTCTGGGAAGCCCGACCTTCCTGACCCTCGCAGCACTGCCTTTCCTGTTTGCGCTGTTGTTTGTCGTCTTGCGTGCCCGCATGGAGGCCAATCAGGTGGACCCGGAGACGCAGCGCCGCCTGAAAGCCCGACAACGGGCCGCCGACCAGCTGAAAACAGCCGAGCAATACCTCAAGGAGCAAGCCGCCAAACCGTTTTACCGGGAAGTCGCTCAGGCGCTATTTGGCTACGTACAGGATAAACTGGGCGTACCTACCACAGACCTCACCAAACAATACGTGGAACATTGCCTGGTGGAAAACGGCACGTCGGAAGCAACCGCCGGTCAGTATGTCAGGATATTGGAAAATTGTGAGGTCGCTCTCTACGGTGGCAAAGACAACATCGAAGCCATGCGAGCAACTTATGAGCAAGCCGTAGAAGCTATTGCCCAGGCGGAGGAACAAATCGGTACTACGACAAGCCGCTCAAATGCCTAAATAATTAAAGTACCAAAAGACCAAAGTACCAAACTACACGTCCCAAAACGTCCGCCGACGCCGGCGAATCAATTGATACTCATAAGCAGTTCGCCACAGGTGAACCAACACCACTGTCAGCAGGGGCAACCAGATGATAATACCGAAGTGGTCGTTGCCCAGGAAGCCGACGATCAGGCAAATCATGCCTGCCCAAAGAAAAGAATGCCGGGTGTGCAGGCGAAACGACAACCACAGTTCGGTGGCGCTTATCAGTTGCCAAATGGCCACGGCAAAGAGGCATACAAAAGCCCAGAAAGGAAAGTAAATGGTGAGAATCGCGCAAGCTACAATTAATATGGTTTGTACGAGTAAGTCGATTTGCAAACGGATAGGTGAGATCATAGAGCGATGTTAAACGAATGAGCGCAACAAATTTTCCTTCCTACAATAAACTCGCCAGATGTGGTAAGTATACAGCGCCATCGCCGAAAAGCCAATGATGGCAAACTGGAAAAAATACAGGGTGGCAAATAAGTCGGCCAGCTTACCCGATTGGGCATGGGAGAACCAGTAGGCAACCAGGGCGGCGACGGCCGAATGTGCGATCAAAGATGTGACCAGCAAGCCTCCGTACATAAAGCGAAACACATCGTTGAACAACAAGCCGCCATGCAGGGCATTCACGAGTTGATAGACACCGAGAAAAAAGAGCAGTAAAAAACCGACGAGATAGGCATCTTCCGTTCCGGATAAACCGGCGGCAAAGCAGGTTGCAATAATCAGTAGGGCAAGAATATTTACCGTGAAGTTGAGAAGATGAAAGAAACGATCGGCCTTCATATCAGCACATTTTGTGCGGGAAGATAGGTGAAAAAGCCATTGTTTTCAATTTTTTCTGAAAGTTTAATTTGAGATGCTCCCGCCCTAAACCACCACGTGGGCGATGAACTCCGCATCGTCGTCGATCAGCAAATCATCTTGCCGCCTGAAGGCTACTGCGGCGGGCGCGTTGGTGAAAAAAACGCTTGCCTGGTAGCGATACTCTTCTCCGTCGGTGTTGAATTCGGCGCCTTCCTGATAAATCATCGGTTGCGTTCCGTATTCGCCCTCATTTTGGGCCAGGGTACTCCCGCTGGCGTCGTAGAGGGCCACGTTTTCGCCCATCCGGCCGAAGAACGGTTTGCGCACGTAGGAATAGGATTTGCCCAAAAGCGCTTGCTCGTTCGGCGAGGCGGGTAGGAGCAGTGCGTCATTTGGATACAGGTCGGCCACTACGGATAGTAAGCCCTTGCTCTGAAGGAGCATCGACCAGGCCGGATTCAACGTTACCAGGAGGTCTTTTTGGATGATGGACTCCAGGGTGTCCCAGAGTTCCGGTTCTTCGAACAGCATGAAATCCCAGGGGATCATCTTGAACCAAAAGTCCATGCGCACGAAACGATCCGGTTCCGTTTCGACGAATACGCCTTCCCCGGGGTCAAAAATTACGGCTTCCAGGTCGATATTGAACACCAGTTCGAAGCCGGCCACGCGGGCGGCGCGGGCCACGGTATCTACGTTGCTGTAATCCTCAGGATGCCCCATACTGGACACTAGCAAGAAGGGTTCCCGATCCGGATGAGCCGCCAGGAGCTGCCGGAACCGCTGTTCGAGTTCCTCCATCAGGTGGTTGTGGGGTTGGTGTCCGGCCCGTTCGGTAAGGACATTTTGGAGCAGGGCCGTTTCGGGGAGTAGCGAGCAGGTATCGGCATTGTATTCCAGCAATTTAATGGGCAAGCCATCCAGTCCGCCGGCGAAGTCGAAGCGGCCGAGCAGGAAGTTATCGCGCTCTCGTTCGAGCGAATGCTGAAGAAGCGGAATGGCCCGCTTGGGAATGCCCACCTCCTTCCATAACCCCCTCTGAGCGACGTAGGTAGCGGCGTCGAGCAACTGCTCGTGGCTACGCTGAGCCGCCTCGAGCAAATCGGTGCACTCGGCCTGGGTGATTTCCAGGTAATCGGTAGCGAGGTAATCGGCGTTCTCGCCGGTCACCACCCAATCCAGCTGATCTTTTTGGAGCCGCCGGCGCTTGAGTCGCTGGGCGGGGTGCAGCCGGCTATCCACCGAAAGAACGCGTTGAACGACCACTTCCGTAGCCGGATCGACTGTTGGATGGGCGCGTACTGCGGGTATTGGACGTGCGATTTGTGCGCGTGCTACGCAATTGATCGCCAGCGGTACTATTGACCCGGTTGTAGGTCTGCTGATTCACGTAGTAGCGTGGGTTGGGCTGTCCGTAAAACCCACTCTGCCTGCCAAACGACCGGTTGATGAAATATCCCATCAGCGCGTACTGTAGAATACCAAACCCTCCGTAGTGGCGGCGGTAGTAGCGGTTGGAGGTATTGCTGGTGGTATCCGCTGCGGTTTCTTCGGTGTTGAGCGCCTCGCGTACCTCTGCGAGCGTGTAGGTATCCACGACGCCCTCGTAGCTTTCGGCAATTACGCGGCTATCGGCTGTATCGGCGACCACCTGTTCGTCTGCAATACGCCATTCATTGGGTTCTACTTCCTTCACGGTGGTGATCAGGCCGGTGGCATCCTCGCTTGTCGTACTTTCGACGCTCGGGCTACAACCGAATAGAAAGCCGGCCACTAAAAAGGCGAGGCCACCGCTAATTATCGTACTTGGGCTTGTCATATCTTGCAAGATTTATTGTAAGATGCATGTGCTTCTAACAACGTTGAAAAGAAATATACTGACTTTTGCCTAACTCTAACGACGGAAAAGCAATTCATGCAGCGTGATAAGCTGGTTATCGGTACCGCCATTTTCATTGCGGGCCTCTGCTCCATCATCTACGAATTACTGATCAGTACGACAAGTGCTTACTTCCTGGGCGACAGCGTGCAGCAATTCTCCCTGACCATCGGCATCTACATGGCCGCTATGGGGCTAGGGGCCTACTTTTCGAAGTTTTTGGGCAATCGGCTCTTCGATTGGTTCGTGCTGGTAGAAGTATTGCTTGGATTGGTGGGAGGGGCGGCAGTGTTGCTGTTGTATCTGGCGTTCGATGGCCTGACCGTTGTGGGGTTTCAGATCTTTACTCAGGTACTTACCGGTGTGGTTGGATTGCTGACCGGTTTTGAACTGCCGCTTCTCTCGCGGATTATGAAGACCTACTATCCGCTGCGCAGCAATTTGGCCAACGTGCTGTCGCTCGATTACTTCGGGGCGTTGGGGGCTACATTGTTGTTTCCCTTTTTGCTACTCCCTTTTTACGGCTTGTTTCGGACCTCCGTGTTTTTCGGGATGCTCAACATATTATTAGGCTTGGGGATCGCTTATGCTTTTGCGTCCCATTTGGGCCGCCGCTTTCGACGGCGGATACTGGTGGCCGGGCTGCTCTGCCTGGTGTTCTTTGTCGGTTTGTTGTTGGGGGCTCGCTCGTTGCTGCTGTTTTTCGAGAATAAAGCCTACAGCCACCGCGTCATCTACAGCGAACAGACGCCCTATCAACGGCTGGCGATTACGAAAAATCGAGCCGAAACTCGGCTCTACATCAATCGGGTCATTCAATTTAGTTCGCGGGATGAATACCGGTACCACGAGGCCCTGGCATTGATTCCCGCCGGCTATTGCCCTTCCTTAAGGCGCGTGCTCATTCTGGGAGGCGGAGAAGGTTTATTGGCTCGGGAAGTGCTTCGTTGGCCCAATTTGGAGCAGTTGACGATTATCGATCTTGACCCGGCCGTGTTCAAACTGGGCCGTACGTTTCCCGCCCTCGTGGAGCTCAACGAAGGCGCGCTCGACGATGAACGCGTACAGCTCGTAGCGGAAGATGCCGGGCGGTTTCTTCGCAGCGATACCGGACAGTACGATCTCATTCTGGCGGATCTCCCCGATCCGACCACGGAGGGTGTTTCCCGGCTGTACAGCACCTACATTTACCGAATGGTACACGAGCGGCTGCGCCCCGATGGGCTCTTCGCGACGCAGGCCACCAGCCCCTTTTATACGCGGGCGGCTTTTTGGAGTATTGCCGCCAGTCTGGAGGCGGTCTTCGACTGGGTGCGCCCCTTCCATGTCTACGTGCCTTCCTTCGGCGATTGGGGCTTTGTGCTGGCGGGTACCGCGGCTCCTGCCAACTGGCAGTTGCCGGCCACCATCCAACCACGCTTCATCGAAGCGAATCAACTGCCCCGTTATTTCCACTTCCCACCCGATCAGCGCGCGCCCGAAGACATCCAACCCAACACCCTCGATCGACCGGTACTTTTGGATTATTACCTAAAAGATTGGCGCCGCCTGCAGCGGGAGAGTAATGTGGTAATGGAGTGATTCTGTAATTGGTCGATGTGGCAATGTCAGTAAATTACAGCATTACAGCATTATAACATCAACCCCCCCACTCACCGATCGAGGTCTACCAATCACCGAAAGGATTTTTCACTTACTCTTAAAAGGGCGTCTATTGCTGGTGAATCAACACTAGCGAATCATGAAATGCTTGCTTTGGATACTTGGGATCGGTTGCTTGGGCATAACCCAGGCGGCACCGGATTCACTGTTGCACGAGATTGAAGATCGGATCGATGTCGCCTTGGGTAATTCATTGCGAACCGAAGTCGATGAACTGGCCCCGTTGCTCGCCGAACTGGAAGCGGCTCATGCACAACATTCCGAACCGATTGTCGCTTACTGGTTGGCGTACGGGCTGTACGCGCAGGCCGTATTGCGCGATTCGAAGGAGCAGGAGGCTATGGGTGCTCAGTCAATTGATCGACTCATCGCGGTACTCGAAGGATTGAAAAAGTTGGATGCCGAAGCCCATGTGATGCTGGGATCTGCCTACAGCTACAGCATTTCCTTCCATCCGGGAGAGGCAGTGGTGCGCTCATCGAAGGCGGACAAACACTACAACAAAGCCCTGAAAATCGCCCCCGATAACCTGCGCGCACACCTCTGTAAAGGAAAGAGCGATTACTACACTCCCGAAGAATACGGCGGCGGAAAAGAGGTGGAAGCGCTATTACTCAAAGCGCTGACACTCCCAGAGCAGACCGCCGATTACCCGCACGCTCCTTCCTGGGGAAAAGACGAAGCCTATTTGTACCTCGCGCTCTACTACCATCGGGAGGACCGCTACGAAGAGGCATTGCTCTACTGTAAGCAGGGGCTGGCAAAGTATCCGGATCACAGCCGATTGAAATCGCTGGTCGCTACACTCAATTGATCATAATAGGCTACTCCACCGCCATGTACTACCAACGGCTCCTGGTTTTCTTCGTCCTGTCGATGGCGGCTACAGCGCTCACCGGCCAGACAGTGCTCACCGGTACAGTCTACGACGATCGGAACGAACCCGTGGCCTTCGCCAACGTCTATCTGAAGGACATCTACGAAGGAACCGTGACCGATGAATCCGGGCAATTCCAATTCTCCACCGAAGTAACCGGCAAGCAGGTCGTCGTAGTCAGCTCGCTGAATTACGAACTGTTGGAAAAACCCGTGCTACTTTCCGGGGAGCCGGTAGAACTTGCATTTGTACTCTCGGATGCCGAGGTGGAACTCCGCACGGTAGTCATCACCGCCGGGGCGTTTGAGGCCAGCGACGAAAAGAAGGCCACCATTCTCAAACCCCTCGATATCGTTACAAATGCCGGAGCAGCGGGCGACATTTTCGGCGCCCTGCAGACCCTGCCCGGAGTAGCACAGGTAGGCGATGAAACGGGCATTTTTGTGCGCGGGGGAGATGCCTACGAAACCAAAACCATCATCGACGGCACCATTGTCCAGCAGCCCTTTTTCAGCGAGGTACCCAACATTCCGAGCCGGGGCCGCTTCGATCCGTTTGCGTTCAAAGGAACCCTCTTTACCACCGGGGGCTATTCGGCCGAATACGGCCGGGCCCTATCCTCCGTGCTCATTCTGGATACACAGGATCTGCCCGACAATTCTTCCAGCAGTTTTGGCGTCAACATGGCCGGGGTGAGTGTGGCGCACACCGAGCTGTGGAACGATCGGACCGCCCTTATCGGAAGTGTGGACTACACCAATCTGAGTCCGCTGTTCGGCATCGTCCCCCAAAATCGCGATTGGGTTACACCGCCGCAGGGATTCGGTAGCTCCTGGGCATTTCGGCACCAGACCGATAAGGGCTTGTTCAAAAGCTACGCGCAGTGGCAGGATACCAAAATCGGCTTGTCGCTTCCGAACCTCGATCAACCAGGGGGGCGACGCCCCTTCGAAAACCGAGGCCGGAACTGGTACTGGAATAATTCGTATCGCGGTATCCTCGGACAGGATTGGTCCGTTTTTGCAGCCCTTACGACTAGCCTTGACCAAAACGACGGGCAAATCGACAGCCAGCAATTTGGCGATAAGACCTCCTTCCATCAGGCCAAGGTAACGCTGGGCCGCGAGCTGGGGCGGCACCTCTTCCTGAAAATGGGAACGGAAGTACACTGGACGGACTTCAATCAGTCGTTCGAGCAGACCAGTCAAGGGTTAAATGAGTTGTATACGGCGGCCTTTTCCGAAGCGGAGATGCAACTCAGCTCGCGGCTGGCGCTGCGCTTGGGAGTGCGTAGTGAGTACTCGGATTTGACCGCTGCCTGGAATGCTGCTCCAAGAGTGTCGCTGGCAGTCAAAACAGCCCCAAACAGCCAGGTTTCGATGGCCTACGGCCAGTTTTTCCAGCGCCCGGAGCTCGAATTTTTCCAGCCGGGCATCGGCCTGGACTTTGAGCGGTCTACTCACTACCTAATCAATTACCAATGGCAAACCGAGGAGCGCACCCTGCGGGTGGAAGCCTATTACAAGGCCTACGATCAGCTTATTAAGTGGGGCGAATCCGAACCGTCGGCAAACACCGGAAACGGCCGTTCGGCCGGGGTAGATTTGTTCTGGCGCGACCAGAAGACCGTTCGCAACCTCGATTATTGGGTGAGCTATTCCTACATCGATGCTCAGCGCAATTATCGCGATTTTCCGATGGCGGCCACGCCCACCTTTGTCACTGATCACACCCTCAGCATCGTTGCCAATTACCGCTTGGCCAATCGGCGGGTACGGATTGGCGGTGCTTACACGTTTGCCGCTGGCCGCACTTACTTCAATCCCAACAATCCGGAATTCCTCGGCGATCGGACCATCGATTACCACAATTTCAATGCAAATGTGAGTTATCTGACCGCGTTGTTCGGGCATTTCACCGTAGCTTACTTTTCCCTGCGCAATCCGTTGGCCATTCGACAAGTATTTGGCTATGACTACTCGTCGGACGGGAGTAGGCGATCGGCGATCCTCCCTACTTCCGATCGGTCGTTTTTCATTGGAGTTTTCGTATCAATCGAGTGATGTATGAGACAATTTCTGAGTAAACCATTTGTGCAGCACCTCCTTTTTTGGGCCGTGTACTTACTGTTTACCAGTATTAGTGACCTGCCCTTCTATCCGGATGTACTGGCCCTTTACCGCACAAACCTACTCACCACTCTGCCGGTCGTGCCGCTGGTGTACTTCAACTTGTATGTACTGGTGCCCCATTTATTGCTGAAGCGCCGGTACGTGGCCTACCTCACCACTATTTCGGCATTGCTGTTGGCCTTCGTTTCGATCACCGTGCAGGTCTACGACTTCGTGTTTGCGGAATACTACGGAGCCCTGGAGAAAGCCGCATTTTTTACCGCCCCGGAAGGAATTACCGTGATCTTCAGCAGTGTCCTTTTATTGATGTTTATTACGATGGCACTGTACTTCATGCAGCAATGGTACGTGAAAGATCGGCTGATGCAGGAGCTGCGTCAGAAGCATCTGGAGGTGGAATTGCAAGCGCTGCGGCACCAGATTCAGCCGCACTTCCTGTTCAATGCCCTGAATACCATTTACATGACGATCAATTACAATCCTGCAAAGGCTCAGACCATTTTGATGCAGTTTTCGGAGATCTTGAGTCATCAGCTGTACGAAGCTCGGCAAGATTGTATTCCGTTGCGCAAAGAATTGCATTACCTCGAAAATTATCTGCAAATCGAGGCGGTGCGCAACGAAGATCTGCTGGACCTGCACTACCGGCTTCCGAAAGTAGCGGAAGGCCTTTGTATCGTACCCATGTTATTGATCCCCTTGGTAGAAAACGCCTTCAAGCACAGCAAATCGGCCAGGGGTTATTGGGTCCGGATGGAGATTGAGGTGCGGGAGGAGACGCTTGAGATGCGGCTGGTGAATTCCGTAAATCAGGAAAAGGGGGCAAAGTACCGGTCGCCCGGCGGCATCGGCCTGCGCAACGTACGCCGGCGACTCCAGCTGATCTATCCGCACCGGCACGAGCTGCGTTTTGCGGAATCCCCCGAACAATTTGAAGTATTTCTAAAAATTCCGCTCACCGTTCGGGACGAACGCGGGGGCACCCCAGCGGCCGCTTCCGAATTCGAGCAATTAGAGCAAATGCCATGAGATTGCGTTGCTTAGTCATCGACGATGAGAAACCCGCCCGGGAGGGCCTGGCCGACTATGTGGGGCGGATCGATTTTCTACAGCTCGCCGCCGTTTGTCAGAGTGCCATCGAGGCCAATCAAATCATCCGTAAAGAACCAATCGATCTGGTATTTCTGGATATTCACATGCCGGATCTATCGGGTATCGATTGGCTGAGAAGCCTATCGGAATGGCCGCTGGTCATCTTTACCACAGCCTACCGGGAATTTGCCCTGGAGGGCTACGAACTCAACGCCGTCGACTATCTGGTGAAGCCGATTGCCTTTCCACGGTTTGTCGGAGCCTGCAATAAAGCCCTTGAACGGTGGCAAAGCCGCCAGATCACACCGAGCACGCCCACTGATGACTACATCTTCATCAAGGTCGACCACCAACTGATCAAAGTCCGATTTAGCGACATTTGCTTTCTGGAAGCCGCCGGGGACTATGTCCACCTGCACACCGCTTCTTCCGGCAGGTATCTGACACTCCTCACCCTGCGGCAGATTGAATCCCAGCTACCCCAGCCGCCTTTCCTGCGCACCCACCGGTCGTTCATCGTCAATAAGGATTTCGTACACGCCATCGAGGGAAATCAGGTCGTTATCGGAACGCACAAGGTGCCCATCAGCCGAAGTGCCTACAAGGAGGTATTCGAATCAATTATCGGTGGTAAATTGTGGCGCAAGGGGGAGTAGCTCTCGCCTTTCCGGCTCAATCTTGGACAATCCCAATTTTTCGGTTAGTTTTGCGTGCCTTTAACAAAAGGCCGAGTAAGCTGGCAAACCAAAGAAACACTATATCACAGCGCCCGTACACGGGTACGAGCTGGAGCTTTACGGGAAAAGTCGTCGCCGTAAGGCTTTTCTATTTATGACTGTTGCAAAACGAAAACTTTTATGGGTCAGACGATTATGTATGCAGTGCCCGCGTTTGGCATTATTGCATTGATCTTTATGGGCGTCCGCTTTGCGTGGGTAAGCCGCCAGGAGGTTGGCACCGAACGCATGGGTCGCATTGCCAAGAATATCGCCGACGGGGCGATGGCATTTCTGCGGGCCGAGTACCGCGTCCTTTCCATTTTTGTAGTGCTGGCAGCCATCCTGCTGGCGGTGAGCGCCAATGCCGAAACCAGTAGCTGGTTGGTGGCCGTTTCCTTCATCCTGGGGGCGGTGTGCTCGGCCTTGGCCGGGTTTATCGGGATGCGCATCGCCACCAAGGCCAACGTGCGCACCACCAACGCTGCGCGCACCAGCCTGGGAGGAGCACTCAACGTCGCTTTCTCCGGAGGCTCCGTAATGGGGCTGGGAGTTGTTGGGCTGGGCGTACTCGGATTGGGCACGCTGTTTTTGGTCTACAGCAATCTCGGCTGGGATATCAATAAAGTGATTACGGTGGTCACCGGGTTCTCCTTCGGGGCCTCCTCCATCGCGCTTTTTGCCCGTGTGGGCGGCGGTATCTATACCAAAGCGGCCGACGTAGGAGCCGACCTCGTGGGTAAGGTCGAAGCGGGCATCCCCGAAGACCACCCGCTCAACCCCGCGACCATCGCCGACAATGTAGGCGACAATGTGGGCGATGTGGCCGGCATGGGTGCCGACCTCTTCGAGTCCTACGTAGGGTCCATTATCGGTACGATGGTTCTTGGAGCCACCTTCATCGGTATCGCCGGCTTCGAGGAGACGAACCAGTTTGGTGGACTTAATGCCGTATTACTTCCCTTAGTACTCGCCAGCATTGGCATTATTACTTCCATTATCGGTACGTTCTTCGTACGGGTCGGTGAGGGTGGTGATCCGCAAAAAGCCCTCAACCGGGGCGAACTAATTGCGGGAGCAATTATGCTCATTGCCACCTACCTGATTACCCAGTGGATGCTGCCGGGTTCCTGGCGGACCGAGGCGGGCGAATTCAACAGCCTGGGTGTCTTCTTCGCCGTCATTTTCGGCTTGGTAGCCGGTCTGGCCATCGGATACATCACCGAATACTACACCGGTACGGGTACGCGCCCGGTGCAGGGAATCGTTGACCAGTCGATCACCGGTTCGGCCACCAACATCATTGCCGGGCTGGGAGTAGGTATGCAGTCGACGGCAGTTCCCATCCTCATTCTTTGCATTGCTATTATCGGAGCCCACTACTTCGCCGGTTTGTACGGCATCGCGATTGCGGCGGTGGGAATGCTCTCCAATACGGGTATCCAGTTGGCAGTCGATGCCTACGGCCCCGTCTCGGATAATGCCGGAGGTATCGCCGAAATGGGCGATCTGCCCAAGGAGGTCCGCAAGCGCACCGATAAACTGGATGCGGTAGGAAACACCACCGCGGCTATTGGTAAAGGATTTGCCATCGGTTCTGCGGCCTTGACGGCATTGGCCTTATTTGCAGCCTTTATGGCTACGGCTGGTGTCGATACGATCAACGTGGCTAATCCTTTGGTCATGTCCGGATTGCTGATCGGCGGGATGTTGCCTTTCTTGTTCAGTGCTCTATCGATGGGTGCGGTTGGCCGGGCGGCCATGGACATGATTCAGGAGGTGCGCCGTCAATTCCGGGATATTCCCGAATTGACCAAGGCCCTGGATGTCATGAAGCGCAACGATGGCAAGGAGTACGAAGAATGGAGTCCCGAAGACCAACGCACCTTCGATGCGGCCGACGGGAAGGCCGAGTATAGCAAGTGTGTCGAAATTTCGACCAAAGCATCAATTCGTGAAATGATCCTTCCGGGGCTAATTGCCGTTTTATCACCAGTAGTTATTGGATTCGGTCCTCAGCTGTTTGGCAGCGATAGCGGTCCCGAAATGCTCGGCGGCCTGCTGGCAGGCGTCACCGTAGCCGGTGTACTGATGGCTATCTTCCAGTCGAACGCCGGTGGCGCCTGGGACAATGCCAAGAAGATGTTTGAGGAAGGTGTCGTCATCCAAGGAGAAACCTACTACAAAGGCAGCGATCCGCACAAAGCCGCCGTGGTTGGAGATACCGTAGGCGATCCGTTTAAGGATACCTCCGGCCCCTCCCTGAACATCCTGCTGAAGTTGATGTCGGTGGTAGCATTGGTGATCGCGCCGATGCTCTGATGGGTTTAAGCGTTGAGGCATTGATTTTAACAAGCAGCTATCGCATTAATGCCTCAACGCTTAAACACTTAAACGATGGCATACTACCGCCCCCTTATCTGCTGCATCGGCCTCGTACTGGTGCAGCAGATTTCCCTTTCCGCCCAGAATTTCGGCGGGAATCCACCCGGCCAGCGGTGGCAACAAATCGAAAGTCCGAACGTACGGGTGATCTATCCCTACGATCTGGAAGCGAAGGCGCAGCGCATTGCCAACCTGCTGGATTATCTGCAAGAGAATGGTACCCGTTCCATCGGAGCGCGACTGGAGCCTATTGATATGGTGCTACAGGCCCAAACGACGGTTTCCAACGGCTACGTGCAACTGCTGCCCTACCGCAGCGAGCTATTCGCCAACCCACCACAGGATTTTCACCGTCTTGGCACCACCGACTGGCTGGACTTGCTGGCCATTCACGAATACCGCCACGTACAGCAATACAGCAACGCCCGGCAAGGACTCACCAAGCTGAGTTCCTACCTCTTTGGGCAAGGCGGCTGGCTGGTGCTCCTGAATTTGACGGTGCCCGATTGGTTTATTGAAGGGGACGCGGTCATTGCCGAAACGGCCTTTACCCGCGCGGGCCGGGGCCGAACGCCGTTCTTCAGCATCGAGCAGCGGGCCTTGTTCCGGGCCAATCGGTCCTATTCGTACATGAAGGTCCGCAACGGAAGTTTCCGCGATCTGGTCCCCGATCACTATCGATTGGGCTACACGCTATCCACTTACGCCCGCGAACGGTTTGGAAATGATGTGTGGAAAACCGTATACCAGGATGCGGTGCGCTACAAGCCGCTGTTTTATTCCTTTTCCCAGGCCCTCAAACGACAAACGGGACTAACTACCCCCGAACTCTATCGCAAAGCGTACGACGAATTCGAGTCGCAATACGAACAACGGCTCCGGGAAATCGACCTCAGCTCGCCGCAAGCGGTACTGGCTCAGGAGAAAAAAACCGTAACGAACTACCGCTGGCCCCACCCACAGGCAGATGGAAGCGTGATCGCCCTGCGCGACGGCTTTCAGCGCACCCCCGAGCTCGTGCAGATTGCAAATGGAAAAGCAAGCGTGCTCACTCCGATTGGCTTTCAGACGGAACCCTACTTGTCCGTTGCGGGCGGCCGCGCGGTGTGGATGGAATTGGAGCAAGACCCCCGCTGGTACAACCGCAGTTATTCCACGTTGGTCTTATACAGCCTGAAATCCCGCAAAAAACTGCGGCTGACCCGCAAAACCCGCCTGTTTGCACCCCGTCTCAATCCGGGCGGCGATCGCATCGCAGCCGTCCGCTACCAACCGGAAACCGGCTCCCGCCTGGTCGTACTGTCTGCGGTCGATGGACAGGTGCTGATGGAACTGAATAACCCCTCGGATTTGTACATCGCCTATCCTTTCTGGAGTTCGGATGAAACGGCCCTTTACTTCCTTGGAAGGCGCAATAGCGAACTGGCTATTTTCCGCCAGCCGCTGGCCCTCGATGCAACACCCGAGCAGTTGACCGACTGGACCACCGAGGTCATCAGTCATCCCAGTCTGGGGGCCGACGGTGCCATTTACTATTCAGCCTCCCAAACGGGAATCGATAATATCTTCCGGTTGGATCCGCGGACTGGATCGGCCGAGCAGCTCACAGACGTGGCCGTCGGGGCGTATATGCCTCAGCTGGTGCCGGAGGGAGATACCTTGGTGTTCAGCACCTTTAGCCATCTTGGATACGACGTGCAACGGTTGCCAGTTGCTCGTGCAGCGGGGGAAGCTGCGCGCTCGGGGGCCGCGCCCCAGTTTACCTCCCTAGCACTACAGGAAGAGGGCGGCGATATTCTTTCCGATTTCGCCATCGATACGATTTATCCGGAACGTCCTTACCGGGGCATCAGCGGAGTGCAATTGCACTCCTGGGCCTTCAATGGAGAGCTTTCCGAGCCGGGGATGGAAATTCTCGTTGATAACGTACTCAACGACATTCGTGCTGCCGTTGGAGTTGATTACAACCTTAACGAGGCCCGATTTAGCTATCAGGGTGAGTTGACCTATGCGGGTTTGTTTCCCTGGGTAACGGGCCAGGTGAGCTTCCGGCAGCGGAACACGACCTTCACACCGGTGATCGACGATACGCTTCGGCTCGTCGGGCAGGAGTTTGATCAGCTCAATTACGGCGGGCTGGTCAGTGTACCGTTTCGGTGGGTGCGCGGCAACCTTCTTTCCTCGCTGTCGCCCTCGATCGGCTACAGTCAATACCGGGTATCGGATTACAATAACGAATTCGCCGGACGCGACCGTTCGTTTGGAGTCTGGCAGGCCGGCCTGGTGGCCTCCACCCTGCACCGAACGGCCCTGCAACATGTACAGCCCCGTTGGGGCGGACTCCTACTGGTCGATTACCGAAAAACGGCCCAGGAGAACCTCGGAGAGCGTTTCTTCCTGCGCGGGCAGGTCTTTCTGCCGGGATTATTCATCAACCACGGCATCCGTTTGGATGTGGATTACCAGCGCGAACTCCTCACCAATGAGTTTCAGTTTCCGGATGTGCTGGCCTATCCGCGGGGGCTTTCCAGTGTACTCAACGATCGAGCCATCCGATGGGGCATCAACTATCAACTTCCCTTGCTGTATCCCGACTGGGGGTTTGCCGGAATCACTTACTTCCGAAGAGTACGGGCCACTTTTTTCTACGACCGGGGAGAAGTCGAGCTCGAAAACTTCCGCTATTCGAAAACCGGCCGCTCAACGGCACCCCTGAGCTCCACGGGCGTAGAGGTACGCTTCGACAACCGCTGGCTCAACCTGGCCGATATCACCCTGGGCATCCGAGCCAGCTACCCCCTGGAAACAATTGATTCGGACGGATCGAACTGGAATTTTCAATTCCTAATCGAAGGCGAACTCTCCAGATAACCACCTCAAAAACTCACCCCCTCACCACCTGTTAAATAAATCCAAAGGTTTGCCTATTTTAAACCATTGAGGGCGAATTGGAGTATTGTAGTGTACCGGGACATCAGGCGGGAAATAATCTTTGCCATCCGAACCACCTTACCTACTTTAAAAGAAGTATGTACCCAATCGCACAATTTCCCACCCGGATTGAAGTTTCAATTAATCCTGGGTATTGATCTTTCGCATACCCTCACACGCTTGCATAGTTCGATCATGATGAAGATGATGAAATTCAGAGGTCCATTCTTTTTATCCGTCGTTGGTTTATTTGTACTGGCGGCATCCTACTTGCCAAGTATTCCCAATGCCAAGAAAGAAGCGGTCCTCATGCAGGTCGTGGTGCGTGGTCTCGGTCAGTACCACTACGATCCGCCGGCGATCAACGACGCCTTTTCCCGCCAGGTATTCGACTACTATCTCGATGCCCTCGATCGGGGCCGGCGCATTCTAACCCAGGAAGATATTCGTGCCTTTAACGCCTACCGCAATCGCATCGATAACGAAGCCAGCCAGGGAAGCAGTGAGTTTTTCAATCTGACGGAAAGCCGTTATCGGGACGGCCTGGAAAAAACCCAACGCTTCTATCGCGACATCCTGTCCGAATCCTTCGATTTCGACAAGCCGGAAACCATTAAGGTGCGGGACGCGGATGACGACTTCCTCCCGAACGATGCCGCACTACAGGATTACTGGAAGAAGTTCCTGAAATACGAAGTATTGCAGCGCTACGACGATAAGCTGCAAACCAAACAAGACGATCCGGAATCGGAGGAAGCCCAAAAATCAGAAGCCGAATTGGAGGCCGAAGCGCGCCAGGAAGTGCTCGAATTATTCGATCGCATCTACAAGAATCTGCTCGGAGAAACCCGCGAAGAACTCTTCAGCCGTTACGTGAATGCCATTACGGGCATCTTCGATCCGCATACCCAGTATTTCTCTCCACGCGACAAGGAAACGTTCGAGATTGGCTTTACCGGTACGCTCGAAGGTATCGGAGCCCAGCTCACCAATGGGGGCGACTACACAAAGGTGAGTTCCATCGTAGTCGGTGGTCCCGCCTGGAAGGGCAAGGAGTTGGAAGAAAACGACCTCATTATTGGAGTAGCACAGGGGCAGGGAGAATTTACGGACATCAAGGGTATGAAGCTCGATGATGTCGTTCAGCAAATTCGTGGAAAGAAGGGTACGGTTGTTCGCCTGAAAATCCGCAAGCCCGATAATACGCAGGAAACCATCAGTATCACTCGCGACGTCGTCATCCTCGAGGAAAGCTTCGCAAAGTCCTTGATCCTTGAAGGCACCACCGAAGAGGAGAAAGTGGGGTACATCTCTCTGCCGCGTTTCTACGCCGATTGGAATGATCGCAACGGCCGCAACTGCGCCCGCGACGTAGCCAATGAAATCAGCAAGCTCAAGGAAGAAGACATCGATGGACTCATCCTCGATTTACGCAATAACGGAGGGGGATCTCTCTCCGAGGTCATCAAGATGACGGGCCTCTTCATCGAAGAGGGGCCAGTAGTACAGGTCAAATCGCGCAACCGGCAGCCGGAGGTGATGACGGATTCGAATCAGCGGGTTCACTATTCCGGTCCGTTGGTAATCCTGGTCAACCAATTTAGTGCCAGCGCGTCAGAAATTATCGCAGCGGCCCTCCAGGATTACGGCCGGGCAGTTATCGTTGGTAGCTCGTCTACTTTTGGCAAAGGGACGGTCCAGCGATTTGTCAACCTCGACCAGATGCTACCCGGATTTCAGGAAGTGAAGCCGCTGGGAGATGTCAAGATGACTACGCAGAAATTTTACCGCATCAACGGCGGCTCTACTCAGCTACGCGGCGTACGCCCGGACGTTGTACTACCGGATAACTTCTACTATATCGAACTCGGTGAGCGGGAGGAAGATTACGCCATGGAATGGTCCGAAATTGCACCAGTAGACTACAACCAGGATGTGTTCCAGGTTCGCAATGTGCTACCGATGATCAAGCAGCGCAGCGAGGCGCGCATCGCTCAAGACCCTAAGATGCAGAAAGTTCTGAAAAACGCAGAGCGCCTGAAGCGGCAGCGCGATAATGATCGTTATCCGCTCGATTACACTGCTTTCCAGGAGTGGGAAGCCCGGATTGAAGAAGAAGCCAAACAATACGACAATATCTTCGATGATGTGGTGAATCCAGACGTGCTGAATTTGGAGGTCGATCTAGAGAATATCAACCTCGACGAAGGCCGCAGCGCCCGCAACAACGATTTCAAAAAATCAGTCAGTAAAGACAGCTACATCCGCGAAGCGGTTAATATCGTCCACGATTTGATTACCCTGGATGGGCGGCTTGGCTCTAAGGACTGATTAGTACTTTGGTCTGTTTTCCATTTGAAGGATGGTCTTTCTTAACGGAGATGGATTGAGAGGGGTTGTTTTGCATATAGGAAAGTAATAATTTCCCGACTCGCTCCGATAATTCCGACAGTTGACCGTATTCGGCTTGAGTAAGATAGGATGCGTCAAGTGCAAGCTCAAGTCATACTTGGGTCTCAAAATTCTCTGATATACAATCGGAAAGTTTTGCTCTGAAATGCCTCTCGTAAGCTCGTTTACCATAGCATTCCGCTAGGTTAGCACAAACAGATCTTGAAGACCGTCTTATTTGATCCGTCATACTAAATCGCTCTTCCGAAGGAAAAGTCTTAGAATGGTTCAAAATCGCTTTAGCTAGTTGGAAAGCCTTTTCATAAGCAAGCCAGCTTTTAAATTTGGATGAGGCCATGGGAATTTGTTTATCGTCAAAATTATTCCATCCCCGTCCAACTATCTGGGACTTTAGTTAAAATTCAAAAAAAGACCAAAGTACCAAAAGACCAACCTACTTCTGCCGAATCAAATCAATCAACTCATCCGTTGAAAGGCTGGCGCTGGCCTCCGTGCCGGAGAGCAGGCTGTCTGCCAGGTCCCGCTTTTCCTGATGGAGCTGGACAATCTTTTCTTCGATCGTATGTTCAGAAACGAAGCGATAAACCGTGACGGGGCGGTCTTGGCCGATGCGGTGTGCGCGGTCGCTGGCCTGATCTTCCACGGCGGGGTTCCACCAGGGGTCCAGGTGTAGCACGTAATCGGCGGACGTTAGGGTGAGCCCGGTGCCGCCGGCTTTGAGGCTGATTAGAAAGAGATCCCCTTCTCCTGCCTGGAATGCCTGTACGGCCTGATCGCGTTTGGGGCCGGGCGTTTGGCCGTCGAGGTACTGGTAGGAAATGCGATGGTCCTTCACCCACTGCTCGACGATCCGCAAGTGCTCCACAAACTGGCTGAATACGAGCGCTTTGTGGCCATTGTCGAGCAACTCCAGGATGGTGCTCCCGACCAATTCCAGCTTGGAGCTTTCCAGTTCTACGTTTTTCTTTACCAGTCGTGGGTGGCAGGCGGCCTGTCGGAGGCGCGTCAGTTGGGCGAGAATCTGGAAGCGCTTTCCCGGGCCGGGTGTTTCCTCAATTTCGGTAAGGGCATTGAGGCGCAGGGCTTCGTAAAAGGCCTTTTCCTGCTCGGACAATTCGACGGTGAGGATGACTTCCGTTTTGGGAGGAAGTTCCTGCAATACTTCACTCTTGCGGCGACGCAGGATGAATGGCTGAAGCAGCCGCCGGAGTTGCTCGCGCCGATCCTTGTCGTTGTAGCGGCTGATGGGGATGGCAAACCGCTCGCCAAACTGGCGATGGCTGCCCAGCAGGCCGGGATTGAGAAAACTGAAGAGATTCCACAGCTCGCCTAGGTGGTTTTCGATGGGCGTTCCGGTCGTCACCATGCGGAATTCACCCTTGAGTTCCATGGCTACTTTCGATCGCTTGGTGTTGCGGTTCTTGATGGCTTGGGCTTCGTCCAGGACGATCGTGGTGAAGGTTAGTTGCGATAACCGGTCTCCTTCGAACGGCAATAACCCATAGCTGACTAGCAGCAGGTCCCGTGGCCCCAACTGGTCGATCACCTCGCCGCGGTCGGCCGAGCCCAGTAGAATGGGGTTGAGGGTGGGGGCAAATTTTTCCGTTTCCCGACGCCAGTTGCGGGTCACCGAAGCCGGCGCTACCACCAGCGTAGGCCCCTGATCGGCGCGGGCCAGGATGACGGCCAGCGCTTGTACGGTTTTTCCCAGGCCCATGTCGTCGGCCAGACAGGCACCGACTCCCCAGGTGGCCAGGCGGATCAACCAATCGAAGCCCTCGCGTTGGTAGGTGCGTAGCTCTGCCCGGAAATCGGTTGGAATTACCGGTTCGATTTCGCGCGCTTTCTGAATGCGATCGAGTTGCTGCCGCCAGGCCATATCCACCTCAAATTCGGCCAACTCATCACTCATCTCATCGAGCAGGCTGAGCGCCAGCGGATGGAGCCGCAGCTCATCCGATTTTTCCGTGAGGAGGCTTTCCATGTCGTGCAGGCGGCGGGCCAGTTCCTGGGTGAGCGCCAGGTAATCGCCGTTGCTTAGCTGAATGAAGTTGTTGTCGCTTTTCTTTACACGCTGAAGGAGTTCTCGAAAATGGAGCAGGTGTTGATTATCTAACTGCAGCTCTCCGTCTACCTCAAACCAGTTGGTAGCGCCCTCCACTACCAGCGAAAGGTCGGACAGGCCCACCTGACCGGCGAGGCGGATTTGCTCGCCCTTCGGGTGCTCGAGTATGATCGTCCCGTCCTCCTTGAGGGGCTGTAACTCCAGCAGGGCGCTCAGGCATTCATTTACTGCGTCGAGGGGCCATTCCCAATTATCTGCCGGAATGCGCTGCAAGGTGGGGCACCGTGCTACGACGGCTTGGGCATTGGCCAGCTCTGCCTCCAATTGGCGCTCCACTATTTGGGGCCGGCCCTCTCCTTCGGGTTGAATGTACAGCCGCTCGCGGCCCCGGCCGGGTTTTCGGTACAAGACCTCATCGGGCTTTGGGCGGACGAAAAATTCCATCTTGAAGCCATCGCCCAGTGGCAGCAAATGCACGTAGATTTTGGTATCTCCCTCGGAAATTGGGATGCCTTCCAAATCTTCGGGAAGGGTAGACTGGACAGGCACCAGGTGCCCAAGATGACGCACCAAATGCCGCACCCGCGAACGCGCAGCACCGGGAATGCGCAGCGACCGCCCAATTTGGCGGCGCACCTTGGCGTAATCCTCGCCAATTTCCAGTACCGCGTAGCGAGTGGGGGTTTCCCGAATGATTTGGATGCCCTCGTCTTCAAATTCCTGCGCAAAGCGCAACTCGAGTTCTTCCTGGTGCTCCTCCAGCAAGAGGCGCGGTTCGCGCCGTACCAGTTCGATCCCGACACCGGGATTGCGCAACAAGAACAACCGCGGATGGCCGATCAGGGCCAGAATTGCCTTTTTGAAATCGTAGGTGAGTGGCGGATTGAAGCGGTTATTTTCTTGAAGCTCCACTACGGCCTGCGCCACTGCCAGGTCTTCGGCCTGCATGCTATTTACCTCTCCGTAGCGGACCCGCTTGGGGGCCACGCGGCGGCCCTTCGACCACTGGCCGTTTTTGCCCAGCGTTTGCTCGCGGGCTTCTATTTCTTCATTGTCGAAGTCGATCCACCACACCAGGCGGTGATCGGCCCCATTCTGAGAGACCTTGGCATTGGTAAACTGTTCGAGGGCTGCCAGTGCCCGTTCCCACCGCTCGAGCCGCGGAACGGCGTGTAACCAGCTCTCCACCTTCAACTGATTACCGAGTTCTTGGGCTTTTAACCCATAGTGCTCGCGGTTTTCCGGATCGGTGGATACGAGTTCGAGCACGGAGGCTAGTTCGAACGCCAGCCAGTGGTAGCCGGCCTGGTACGACCGATCGAAGAGCGATCGAAGGTGTGCTTGCATGATGGCACCGATCTCGTATTCGGTCCAGTACACAGCTTGCCCCCAGGCGAGCAGGTCGAGGGGCTCGTAGTTGCCGCCCTCGAGCTTCTTCAGGGTGTGAAAGCCGGCTTCCTCCTTATTTTGAATGACCTGAATGGCCGCCAGCAGGGTCTGGAAGTACCGAGGGGCCGATTGTGGCTCGATTTGCTGGAGCAATTGCTCCACGATGGGAACAGCCCGGATGCCCTGCATCCGGAGCAACGTGAGCAGGTAGATGTAGCCGCCCCAGTTGTCGGGAAAGCCCTGCCGCTTCCCCTGCCGCCGGCGGTAGCTGGCTCGCGAGCGGTCGAAGTGCTGGAGGGCTTCGTTGTCTTGCCCCAGGATGGCAGACAATTCGCCTTGGCGGCTGGTGGCGAGCCAATCTTCCTTTTCGCGCTTGATCAGGTCATCGGCCGATTGCCAGCGGCCCGTCAGCACGTATATCCGGTGCAACAACCCGAGCAGTTCGCTGCTGTGAATGCGGTTGATGTGATCGTCGGTTTCGAGGTGGGCGAGCAGTTCCGCCGGCGATTCCAGCTGATCGACGATCTTGCTGATGGTGGGCTGCAAGCTCACTTCCTGCCAAAAATCGGCCTGCCGGAACAGCCAGTCGAGATCGGTATCCTGAAAGAGCGCCTTGTGAAAGAAGCCGTTCTGGTATTCCTTGGGGTAGAAATAATTCAGCTCGCGCTCCAGGGCCTCGAAGCGCGACTTATTCCGCAAGTAGTAGGCCAGGCGCCACTCCCGGAGCATCGCCTCCTTCGAGTAGGGTTGCCAGAACGACTTGTAGGGAGCCAGCTGTCGAAAATCTTCGGCCAGGTACAGAAAGTGGGGGCGGTCGGAGGCCCAGCGCAGGATGGGTTCCCGCCAGGCCGTATGGACTTGCACCTGACCGTTGAGGACCCCCTCCACGATTTGCTTTTCCGTGAGGGTGTTGATGTAATCCCGCACATTGCTGAGATAGAACTTCTCCTGAAGTTCGGTGCGAACATCCAGCTTATTGAGCATGCGCACCAAATCGTTCAGCGCGATTGGTTCGTAATGCATGCTGATTACCGTGGCGACGTCCTTCTCCGTGCCCTTTAATTTCTGCCAGGTCTCGCGCAGATCTGATTGCATAGGTCGCAATGTGCGTAAATGACAAAATTAATAGAACGCCCGGACAGATGAAAAGGTACGGACCGTGATTTAATCTTTGGATAATACTGATGGGGTGGAGGCTAAGGTCGAGGTGGAGGGGATTCTTTAGCTTTAGGGCACTGTTTTTAGCTATTAAATTATGACTTTCAAGCAACGCGTTTTTCAACTCATCGACGAATCGGGGCGGGACCTGCGGGCCAACCGCGTGTTCGATTCCTTCATCATTACCTTAATCACGCTGAGTGTCACGGCTATCATCCTCGAGTCGTATGAATCTCTGAATGCCCGGTACCATCAGTTGTTCTGGCGATTCGAACTGTTTTCAGTGGCCGTATTCACCATCGAATACCTGCTCCGGCTTTGGACCGCCGATCTGAAATATCCGGAAAGCAGCCCTCTCGGGGCGCGCCTGCGATTTATGGGGTCGTCGTACGGAGTGATTGATTTATTGGCCATTTTGCCGTTCTACATGCCCTATTTGGTGCGCCTGGACATGCGCTTTGTCCGGATTTTGCGGGTGATGCGCCTGCTGCGCATCTTCAAGCTCAATCGGTACACCCGGGCGCTGAGTATCGTATCGGATATTTTTCGGGAAAAGCGCTCGGAATTGTCTATGACCGTCATGGTCACCTTCATCATGCTGCTAATGTCGTCGACGATTATGTACAACCTGGAGCACGATGTTCAACCGGATCAATTTCCCGATATCATCTCCACCTTCTGGTGGGCCGTAGCGACGCTTACTACGGTTGGCTACGGAGACGTATATCCGGTTACGGGCTGGGGAAAATTCATGAGCGGCATCATCGCTCTGCTGGGTATTGGCCTGGTGGCACTCCCGACGGGCATCTTAAGTGCTGCCTTCATCGAAAAGCTGGATGAAGAAAAAGTGGAAGCGGCGGAAAAGAGCCCGCCACCCAAGTTTTGCCCGCACTGCGGAGAGCGGTTGCCGCACTAATACCTCAATCCTACCGTAAGGCTTGGGCCCGAAAGCCAACCTATCCAGGATGTGGGCTGGCCGAAAAAGCAAACCTCGTATTAAAGTCGTTTAAACGACTTCTTAGTCTCTATGGGACGCAGGAGCACCGAATATTTCAAAACGAGAATTCCCAGGTAAGGCTTAAATGCATTATATTTATTAATTATTTGTGCGAAAATCCTCAAACCAAACGAAGGTTTGTTTTATATTGCAGCTCCAGACTATTCTGTTTATTAAAGGGTGCTATTTAAGATGGATATGGGGTGATGTAATCGTTCCGTACTATTATATTTAGCGCTTCTCTCCCCCCCATAGGCTATCGCCTGATAGTGAAAGGTGCATGTTGTAGGGTAATCTCGAAGTGGATTCATCTATTATATGACTGATTCCTTCTATGTCCCAAGGGTAGAGGAAGGAATATTATTAACCAAACACAAACCTTAATTTGTTTACCTATGCCAAGATTTACTCAATTTGGTATCGCCCGGATGATAACGGGCTTATTGGTGCTGTTCCTGGCTGTGAATGTAGCATTTGCACAGAATCGGCCAACAAAGGCTACTAAGGCAGTACAAGAATTAATGGAGGGACGGTACGGTCCCAAGATGATGCCGGGCCAGATGCCGACGGCGATTGACCCAACGGTATCTTTCTACCCGGAAGGCACCCCGACGGATATGCAGGGCTGGATAAACTACCGGCGCGAGCAATTGCGCTACGGCCGTAGCACCGCTCCGGCGCAGGGGCGCTCCGGCCGCGCGTTCGGTGTGAACGAGCGCGAAACTGGCAATTCTGGGCGCAACGACACTCCACGCTCCGGGGAGATGATCCCGCGCTTCAGCTCCGGACAGCGTCAGGAAGCTTTCATTTTCGGCAACAGCTTCACCGTACCTGGTACGCAACTGCCCGATCGCGTAGCGGACGAGGAGAACGGCTCCATCCCCACTGCGGAACAGACGAATCTGCAGGTGGGCGAATCGGTCAACTACGTAGGTACCATCGGTGACGGCCTCTACGGGTCTTCCGGTACCGGAAGCGGCGACTTCGATTTCTTCGAAATCTTCCTGAATGCCGGCGAACGTTTTTCGGCCAATCTACTCACGCCCTTCCCGCTGGATGATCTGGATCCGATCGTAGTGGTGTACGATCAGTTTGGCAACATCCTGGCGGCAAACGACGATGGATTGCTGCCGAACGAGCCCTTCTCCTTCGACAGCTTCATTTCCTTTACCGCTCCATTTACCGGCAACTACTACTTGCTGGTGTCCGGCTTCCCGTTTTCGATCTTCTCTACACCGGCTAATCCGTTCGATGAGTCCTCTGGTTTCGGAGCGGTTTCGGAAGGTGATTACGAAGTGCTGATTGCCCGCCTGCCACCGGCTGACCCCGACTACTACACCGTAACGCTGAACCGCGGCGATATACTGGGCGCTTACCTGGCGAACGTTTCCGGTGGTGCAGTGAGTATCGAGCGCCTCGATGGTGAAGTAGTGGCTGCTACGTCTTCCTTCGCATCCAGCGGATACCCGGCCTCAAGTGATTTAGGGGCCTTCTTTGACGAAGGCGTGAATGGTGCCTTCGTGGTAGCGGAACCCGGTCGTTATTCTGTGGGGGTTCGTGATAACGATGGGGACTATGTCCTGCGTCTGCTGCGCACGCAGCCGGGCCTTGAGTTCCAGCCGCGCCAGAAGCAGACGATCTTCCTCGATTTCAACGGTGGCTTGTTCGACGTTGGTCGTATCTTCGGATCCCCCGGTGTTGACATTCGCGATCTGGAGCCCTTTGCTGATTTCCTACCGTTTTGGGGAATCGACCCCTCGCGCGCGGATTTCCTGATCGAGCGTATTCGTCGGGTGGTAGAAGAGAACCTCAAGTCCGATTTGGAACGCTCCGGCCTGAATGCCTACTTCGACGTGGAAGTAGTAGCTAATACCTCTGCACCGGGCGATGATGCTGAGTTTTTCCCGCAGCCCAACACAAGTAACGTCTTCATTGGTGGTACCATCGCTTCTTCCGGCATCAATACTATCGGAGTCGCGAACTCTATCGACGTAGGTAACTACGATACCGAAGAGGTGTCTATCGTATTGCTGGATATCCTCAGCGGTCAGTTACCATCCAGCTTCAATCTTAACAACGTTCCACTGGCGGGTGGTAAAACCATCGAAGACCTCGTAGTAACGGCCGTTGGTAACGTCGCCGCTCACGAAGCCGGCCACTACCTTGGCAACTGGCACACCGACGGTTTCTCTCCGATCCAGAACATCATGGACGAAGGCCCCGGTGGGCTCTTCAACCTGATTGGTGTAGACCCGGCAACCGGGGTCTTTGGTGATCGTGGTACTATTGATGTGGACTTCGTTACGGATACGTATTCTTTTGGAGAGTTATTCTCCGGAACAGAAAATACGACCGCCGCAACCGCCCACGCCCTGACATTTTATCCGTTTGGCGGCCGCGTGAATCCTGCCACTCCGGTGACGGTTCAGACCGAGCACAGCCACGAAGTAGGCCACAGCATGCTGGCCCAGAACTTCCCGAACCCGGCCTTCGCCAACGGGATGACCCGCATCGGCTTCCGCGTACCGGAGGCAGGTCAGGTAACACTGAATCTGTTTGACATATCTGGTCGTCAGGTGGCTAACCTGTTCTCCGGTAGCGTCGAGCAAAATCGCACGTACATCGTCGATTTGGATGGAGCTGCACTGAACCTGGCACAAGGCACGTACCTATATCGCCTCGAAACCGAGGACGGCATGGAGCAGCGGACGTTGATCCTGAACTAATACCGCTTCTGCGGCACGATGCCGCTTGCATGAAAAACGCCCGTCGAAGGTTCCTTCGACGGGCGTTTTCGATTAGGCGTTGAAGCTTACTCACACATAAGCAGCGGTAGAACGCTTTTCCCGATTCACGAAATACATCTTGATCAGTCCCTTGTTTTTCGCCTGCACGTGCCCGCGCGGTTCGCAATCGAAGTGGTACATGATCTTGTTGTACGTCGCCTCGGAGATGTTGACCCGGCCGGGCTGGCCATTCGATTCGATGCGGGAAGCGGTGTTGACGGTATCGCCCCAGATGTCGTAGGCAAATTTTTTGGAGCCAACGACTCCGGCTACGACCGGGCCCGTATGCAGGCCGATGCGGGCTTCGAAGTAGGGCTTGCCAATGAGCATGCGGCGCTCGCGTTCCTGGTCGAGCCACTGCTGCATCTCCAGGGCCGCCCGTACGAGGTTGTGGGGATTGGTCTTGCGGGAGTTGAGGCCGGCCGCGCACATGTACGCATCGCCGATGGTCTTGATTTTCTCGATATCCTCGTACTTGCTAATGATGTCATCGAAGGCTTTGAAACAGCGGTCCAGTTCTTCGACCAGTTCTTCCGGGCTGAGCCGCTCGGCGATGGAAGTGAAGTTCATGAAGTCGCTGAACAGCACGGTGGTTTCGGAAAACTGGCGGGCTTTGGCTTTGCCGTTGGTTTTGAGTTCCTCGGCAATGGTGGCGGGGAGGATGTTTAAGAGCAGGTTGTCGGAGCGCAGGCGCTCCTCTTCGATCACCGAATTTTTTCTGCTGAGGACGTCCGCCGCGCGGCGTTTCGCCCGAAAGCGGCCGTAGAGCAGCAGAGCAAGGAGGATGAGGCCTCCAGCGGCGATAATGGCGTAGTTGGCGCGCTCTTCGTTTTGCTGGGCCATCAGTTTGAGCTGGAGTTCTACCTGTTCCTGTTCGGCGAGTTGTCGTTTAACTTCCTCTTCGGCGGCCTTGCGTTCGAGGGCTTGTCGGGTCAGTTGTTTCACTTCCTGTTCCTTTGCCTGGACCATTTCCTCCACCTGCGCTTTCTGCTGGGCGATGGAATCGATTTCTCCCTCTTTTTCCTCCAATTGGACCGTCCGGCGACGGGCGACATTTGACAGTTTGCGGTTTTCTTCATCCAGCAGTTCTTGCTCTTCTCGCAGGATTTCTACCTCGTCTGTCAGTTCTTTCCGCAGTTGTTCCAATTCTCGCCGTTGTCGCTCGAGTTGTCGCTTTTCGCGTTCGTACTGGTTGCGCAATTCGCTGATACTCTGGCCGTTTTGGGTGAAATAGTTGAAGGCTTCCTGATTGATGGTATAGGCGCGGCGGTAATTGCCTTTTTTGGTGGCCAGCTTGGATCGTTTGTCCACACTTTTCATGATCAGATCGACGTCGCCCACGCGCTTGGCGTAGTTGAGGGTCGACTTGAGCCAGGTTTCGACGTAGTTATCCCGGCGTTCGCGTTCGTAGGCGAGGGCAAGCAGGTAGGCGGTTTGGGCGGCCAGGCTTTCGTCGTTGAGGTCGACGGCGCTGGAATAAGCCGTTTTACCGATGTCGATAGCTTCCTCCGGATCGGAGCGGAGCATGGCTTGGGCAAGCTCGTACTGCAGCGCGGCTTTCTCCCGTTGATCGGTAGAGGCTTGTAGGGCTTTATTGAGTTCCTCGATGCTGTTTTCCTGGCTGAGCACTACGGCAACAGGCAGTAACAGCAGGAGGGTGATCCAACCTTGTTTCATGCGTGTCAATTGGCTAACCGGTTCGAAGTCAGAATCAACTTAATGATTTGAACACTTTCCCGGTCAAAGGTACGATATCTTTTAGAGGCGACGGCTCGTTGAGGTGGTGAACCAGGATTTTAGGCGGCTGTTGATTAGGGGATGATAACTTCTACTGATTTACCGATTACCACGGTTAGTTTATTGCGTTTCGAAGGATGGAAAAATCAGACCTGGGCGTTTGTGCAAATGGGCCGGGGGCCGGGACTGTTTAAGCAGGTGGCCGGCCTGCGCTTTGTGAAGCTGTTGGGAAGCGGCGATGGGGAGGGCTTCAATCGACTACCAAATTTTGGAGTTTACGCCTTCCTGGGGAGTTGGGACCACGCCGGTGCGGCCGAGCAGTTTTTTAACAATCACCCCGTCTGGCAGGGTTTCCGGCAGCATACCGCAAACGTGCTAACCGTTTACCTGGATGCGATGAAAGCCCACGGGCAATGGGATGGGCGAGAGCCGTTTACTCCCACGGTGGCGCACCGCAAAGACGGGCCGGTGGCCGTAATTACCCGGGCAACGATCTACCCGCACATGGTGCCTCGGTTTTGGAAGTACGTAGCTCCGGTAAGTGCGGCTATACAAAAGCATCCGGAACATTTGCTCAGTATTGGCATCGGGGAGTTACCTTGGTTTGTCCAGGCAACCTTTAGCTTATGGACAAGTGCAGAAGCTATGCGGGAATACGCCTATCAGCAGCCGCAGCATCTGGCGGTGGTCCGCAAAACCCGGGAGTTGGGCTGGTACAAAGAAGAGTTATTTGCCCGCTTTCGGCCCAATCGGCTGGAAGGTAGTTGGCCTGGCAGGGATATCACTCAGCTTGCCGAAGCCCTCGGAATTACGGCACCAAGTAACTTGTAGGTATGGAAGAGGTAGAATTGCAATTTTGGAGTCATTTTGAAGAAGCCCTTCAGGCCGGTACGTTCGTCAAACTGACGATGAGTAAGCCGGTGCGCAAGCAGGAAGACTGGCGCAATGTCTTTGCCCGGCACATCGAATTGAAGGGTGCCCCACACCTCAGTTGCGTTTTGCGGTACGAGCGCCGCGACGACACCCATAATTTTCCCGTCGAAGAAGGAACCCGGCAACTCCAATCCTGGTTGGAGCACGATTTCTACAACGCCGATCTGTTTACCCTGGAAGACCACTGGACGCTTCAGTTTTCCAAAAAGCGCCGCCCCCATCTGCGGAAAGGGAAAGCCCAGCACGAGGTAGTGCCCGAAGCCCTCCACGATCAGCGGAAAATGCGCCCCCTGGAAAGTGCCGGCAAGCCCTACCTTACCGCCCTTGGCATTACAACCCAAGAGGGGAACGTACGCAAGGCCGGCCAGCGCAAGTTTCGGCAGATTAACAAGTACATCGAAATCATTGGTCATCTGTTGGAGGCGGCCGACCTGCCCGCAGATGCGCGCATCGTGGATATGGGTTCGGGAAAGGGCTACCTTACCTTTGCGCTTTACGACTACCTGCGCCACCAACGCGAGCTGCCCGTAACGGTGACGGGGGTGGAGTTGCGGCCGGAGCTAGTGGATAATAGCAATCAACTGGCTAAAGCTTCCGGCTTCGAACACCTCCATTTCGTATCAGGGGACATACAAAGCTACCTGGCTGCGGAGGGTATTGACATGCTCATCGCCCTCCACGCCTGCGATACCGCTACGGATGACGCCATCGCCAAGGGCATCCGGGCCGGGGCCGAAGTTATTGTGGTGGCTCCCTGTTGCCAGAAACAAGTGCGCAAGGACACGGAACTGCCCGAACACCTCCAGCCGCTGCTGCGGCACGGGATTCTCCTCGAGCGCCAGTCGGAACTACTCACCGATGGTATGCGTGCGCTCCTGCTCGAGGCGCACGGCTACCGGACCAAAGTCTTCGAATTTATCGCTACCGAACACACTTCCAAAAACGTGATGATCACCGCCACCCGGGCGGAGCCGCGTCTTGCCGCCCTGGAAGAGCTTCAGCAGCTCAAGGAGCGATTTGGGGTGCAGCGGCATTATTTGGAAGAGTTGTTGAGTAATCGCTGATTGCCATCCTGGAAGAACCTAATGTCGGGTTAGATGGAGGGAAAGGGCAAGCGTATGCATCCTGGCTGCTGAAGCCGGTTGTTCGGCTCGGCTCGCTGCACACCATTATACGTGGGTGGGAATACGCCCGCCCGCCTATCCTGCCTACCGGAAGGGTACGCAAGTAGCCCAAGCGTGCGCTCCGCACGCGACTACCAGCAATGTCTGCTGACGTTCAATTGGTTCAAAAGCTCAAACCGATCGAAGTACAGCATAAACGGCCGTACTAAATATGTAACATTGGATGTTTCCGATTGCCCTCCAGGCATTCGAGAGTGAGATTGGTAGCACAAAGATCGGGTTTTCGGGGATGACAATCAAGCCCGATTTTCCATTTGTCAAAAAAAATAAAAAAAGAAGAGTACCCCGGTCACATTCTCATCCGGTATCTACAGAGGAATGAACACTAACTCACATCCCCCACATGTGAATTCACTTTTCACCGCTAATCGTACTTTAAATGAAGATTTCTACCATTAGTAACTCCTTGATCGGATGGGCTCGCCCGTTTTTTCTGCTTCTGCTTCTCAGTATGGTCGTTGTGTCCTGTAAGGAGGAAGCGGAGTTTACCGTGCCAGAAGAAGCCGTTATTTCAGAAGAAGTAAAGGAGCAATTTCGGCAATTGGGTTTTGATGTCAGCGATATCCAATTAACCGATGTCGATGATGAAGAAATGGCCGAATTTGGCGAAAAGGCCTACCTGCTGGAAGGTGATATCATGATCACTAAGCAGAACTTCAAGGATATGCTCGAAAGTGAAATCCACCATATTGGCCCCAACGGTGAGCAGTATCGCCACAAAAACCTGGTAGATGCCCCCCGGACGATCCGAGTACTGGGATATACTAAAGGCAATAAGGCCCTGACGGCCAGAATGCGGACGGGACTGCAACGGGCAATTGACAACTACAACGCACTAAATCTACGCCTACGGTTTACGTTGGCCTTTGGAGAAAATAAGAGTGGTTACGATATCGTAGTCAGAAAGCGAAATAAAAAAGGAGGCGGTGGAGTAGCCGGGTTCCCCAATTCGAAGGGCGATCCGCACAAAACCATCAAAATTAATTCCGGAACGGACGCCAATTCACTAGATGCCATCGAACACGTAATGACCCACGAAATTGGCCATTGCCTCGGATTGCGCCACTCCGATTGGTACAACCGGTCCCGTTCATGTGGTAGCGGGGGTAGCGAAAGCAGCGCCATCCGTATCAGCGGAACGCCCATATTCGACTCAGGTTCCATTATGGCTGCATGCTACAGCACCTCTACCGATGGGGAGTTTAGTGATGCCGATAAGGACGCGCTGCGCATATTATACTGATTTAACTTGAATTCTGATTTGCAATAGTAGATGCTTGGATGGCCGCCGGTGTTTGCCGGCGGCTGCTTTATCAAAGCAGGGTTCTCTTATTCGGTTATAGCCTCAAATAGTGAAACAATGGCTCTTCCAATAAATAATGTTTTTCGACCAATTTTTACGAAATTAACTTCAATATTGGTAGTGGCTGGTTTTTTAATTGTTATTCCCGTCGCCCAATCCCAAAATGGACATGATAAAAGTCGAATTATCGGAATTGATCTAACGGCTAACCAGATAAACGCCCTGCATTACTACTATCCGGACCTGCGAGGGCAGCAGCGCGCCGTATCGATTAAGGATGAGCGCTTCGATACGACCGATCTCGACTTGCGGGGGCGGTATTTGCCTACAGGGCAAGAGGCCCGACGAATGAGTACCCACGCCACAGACATGGCTACCATTGTGGCCGGTGCGGGGCATTCTTCCGCTGCCGGGTTAGGCGTTGCCCCCGAGGCAATGCTGGCGAACGTATCCTTTGCCGTGCCAATGCCCGATTCGGATGCCACTTATCGAAACCTGAATACCTGGGTGCAAAACCACTCGTATGGAACTGAAATCGAATCCTTTTATGGGCCGGAGGCCCGGAGCTTTGACGCCAATGTGCATCGTCTTTCTTCACTAGTGCACGTCTTTTCCGCGGGCAACCGCGGGCTGGATACCGTGCAAAGCGGTCCTTACGCAGGCATCCCAAATGCAGCTACTCTGACCGGTAATTTTAAATCGGCCAAGAATACGTTGGTGATAGGAGCGGTAGCTGCCGATTTATCACCGTATGCTTTTTCGAGCAATGGCCCGACCTACGACGGCCGTATCAAACCAGATTTGGTTACGGCAGGCGGTCCTGCCACTTCCAATAGTGCCGCCCTGGTCTCTGGCGTGGTGGTGCTGCTCCAACAGGCTTTTGAGGAAGCCTACGGTCGGGTGCCTTCCTCTGCCCTAATACGATCCGTACTCCTCTGTTCGGCCAAAGATGTGCACCTGCCCGGCCCGGATTTCAAAACGGGCTATGGAAATGTAAATAGCCTTAAGGCAATGGACGTCCTCCAGGCCGCCCAATTTGTAGAAGGGCGAATAGCCGCTCGGGATACCTTCCGACTCCCCCTCAAACTGGCCACTAGCGGTTCCAGCTTTTCGGCGGCTATCGCCTGGATCGATCCGCCGGCACCGGTGGGGGCTACCAAGGCACTGCAGAACGATCTAAATATTGAGTTAGTTGGACCCGATGGGACCCACCACTTTCCGTGGGTATTGGCACAACACCCGGAGAGTGTGCGGCTGGAAAAGCCAGCCTACCGCGGGGTAGACACTCTGAATAGTCAAGAACTTATCCGCGCAGAGCATTTGCCCGCCGGGGCCTACGAATTGGTAGTGACCACGGCATCCGAAAACCCAGTGAGGCAACCCTTTGCACTTGCCTACCATTGGGAGCATGCGGGAGAATTCGTCTGGCACCATCCGCTCGGGAAAGAGATTATGCCCGCTTACGGAGGGAAAACCGATTACTTCCGTTGGGAAAGTCACGTTGAAGAAAACTTCGGCCACCTGGAAGTCCGAGCGGTTGAGGAAAAACAGTGGCAGCGCATTAGCCAGGATATTAACCTTCGCCTGGGAGTCCATCGGTGGGATGTTCCGGAAAAAGAGGGGCTGTATCTGGCCCGGATGGTAATCGGTAATCGATCGATTCTTTCGGATACCTTCGCGGTGACCCGGCCACTTGTAGCTGCTCCGGCCTATGTTTGCGGCGATACGATCCGATTAGAATGGTCGGGCACTTCCATGGCGAGCGCTTACGCCTTGGAAGTGTTCGATACGATGCAGGCTCGGTTTATACCAACCGCTGAAACCCAGGACACAACCATAGTGCTGCCAAAAGAAAACTTACTAGCAGGCTGGTATCGTATTCAGCCTACCTTTCCCAATGGGTATGACGGTGCGGCTAGCTATACCTACGATTTTCGAAAGCAGGCCCCTACCTGTTACATCACTTCCTTTTTTGGAGAAGCCACGTTCGAGGAAGGCGTCCAACTTTTTCTCGATTTAAATTCGATTTATGGATTATCCGCGATTTACGTAGATCGGTTTGATGGGATGGAATTTAAACAAATTGCTACGCTAAAACCGAATCAAATGGACATCGAATGGAAGGATACCACGGCCGCGTCGGGCCACAACCAGTATCGCGTGCGCTTGATTCGGGAAGGGGGGCAAGTCATTGCTTATGCAACGACCAATGTATTGTATGCCGGCCGGCAGCAATTCGTCGTCTTCCCAAATCCGGCACCCCGGAATGGCTATTTAAACGTCTACAGTGATATAGCCCCCTCCAGCAATACCCAGTTTAGTTTGTACAGTGTGCAGGGCCAACTGCTGCGCGAAGCCTCCAACCTAGCGGAGTATGCAACTATTTCCCTGGAAGGCTTGCCGAAGGGGGTATATATCTATCGGATTACCGATAACTATCGGGAAGCAACGGGAAGGCTGGTTATCCGTTAATCCAGCGGTACTAACCGACACTCTGTTCCGGTCCGCGCTCGACACCAGGCTTCTCGTACTTGGCAGGCTGCCTGGGCGATGTCCTGCTCGTTTTCGCAGTTAAAATCACACACCTCTTCTGGGTCCGTACAAACAATAGTGAAGCAATTGCGCAAGATCGTTCCCTCGCATCGATTTAATCTGGCGTTTTCGCGAAGGGACTCTTCTAGTGCAGGATTGATTCCCGTGATAAGGATGGAATCCGCTAGTTGCGAGATTCCAGCATTTTCCAACAGCTCGAAGGCGATGTCCGACCGGACCAGGTAATTCGCGACGGTCGGATAATTCTCTATTACCTCACTGAATTGCTCTTCGGGAGTCAGGTCCGGATCTGCTGCATTCGGGCGGCAGCCCATCAGGAGCGTGGCGACGAAAATAATGGCCAGGAGCCACAGGGACGGCCAGTTGTGGCCTTGCTTGCATGAAAAGGGAAACATGTGAATTGGGTTTAGGTGAATAAAAAAGAGCCTCGTATGGGGCGCTCGAAAGTAAAAGTAACCGGATTCCTGAAGCGTCGCTATCCTGGTTTTCCTGGATTTAATGTTCTAGTTTACATCAGATCGCTTTAACACCAGATTAACGAAAAACACCCAACGCCCTCTCTTTGTGGTCCGTCTGTCCGATTAGTAAACCACAAAAAACCATGCAAAACTCATCGTTCATCATTCTATTTCTTCTAGCCCTATTGATTGCTAGTTGCGACAAGGAGGGAAGTGGCTCTGAGCAGACCCGCTCTTTTGATTTTCGAACCGATACGGATGGCTGGCAAGGCGATTTTGCCGATTATCCACCGGGGGAGGAGATCTTTTACGAGTTGGCCTTTAGCCACGATAGCTTGCCTGCACCCCTCGACACATTGGAGGGGGCACTCGTGCTGAACGGCAATAACCACAGCGACGACCTCTTCATGTTCGTTAAAAAACGCCTTAGCAATCTAGAACCTAATCGAATCTACGAGATAGAAGGTACGGTATTCTATGCATCAGATATACCGGATGGCAGCTTTGGTATCGGCGGTAGCCCCGGGGAGGCTGTAACGCTCAAGTTCGGTGCCGTGACGGAGGAACCGAACGCTATCCTCAAGCCCGATGACCCTTGGTTGCGTATGAATCTCGACAAGGGGAATCAATCGGTGGGAGGAGCGGATGCTGTCGTAATCGGCAATTATGCTAACGGTACCGATCAATGGGAATACGTGTTACTCGAGCGAAAAACGAATCCACCCCTCAGGGCCACCACCGACGAAAACGGAAATTTGTGGGTGCTGTTCGGTACGGATTCCGGGTTTGAAGGCACGACTACGATTTACATTGATCGCATCGATGTGCGGTTGGTACCGATGCCGTAGTTGGCTAAACGTTTATAAACGGATAAGTTGGATTTCGAACTTGACAATACCGTTTGATAGGCGCATCTTTGTAATCCTGCAAAGGAGCATCCAATCTGATCACAAGGATCCTGTACTTATAAGGCTGGTAATGACCGGGCTGCCGGCTCGTTGCATCCCGTGAAGCGTGGTGGTGGAGGGCGGGCATTTACCCCTCCCACGTATATGGTGTCCCGCCCCGCCGATCGCCGCCGACCAGGCTTCGACAACGCTCCCTGCGCGTTCCATTCACTGCTTCAGCACCAACGGCAACCTTAGAAAATGGCGATTTCATTTTATATTGAGCCTAAAACCGGACTATATGAAACACACTCTCCTCTCGCTAGCATTCCTCCTCTGTGGCATCATTCTATTCGCTCAGACAAAGGCCCTGGTCGGCGGCCGACTGATCGACGGCTTCGGCAGTGATCCCATTCCCAATAGTGTCATCCTCGTCGAGGGAGAGCGCATCACCGCCATAGGTACGCAGGGGCAAATTGATATCCCCACCGACGCCGAAATCATCTCTACCGAGGGCATGACGGTACTGCCCGGACTGTGGGATATGCACGTGCACCTGATGATCAACGGCCACTCTGATTACGCCCACTGGGATACCGCTTACATCGATCGCTTTGCCGATGTGGTGATGCCCGCCTCGGCTCACCAGTTGCTAATGGCGGGAGTGACGAGCGCCCGCGACCTCGGGGCGCCGCTGGAAGCCAGCATTTCCGTGCGCGACCGCATCAATGCCGGCGAAATTCCCGGACCGACGATGTACATGTCCGGCCCCTTCATCCAGCATCAGCCCTATCCGGGCACGGAAGCCTTTCGCTGGGGCGTCAATGGCGTTGCGGATGCCCGCGCCAAAGTACAGCAGCTGGCCGATGCCGGCGTCGACTGCATCAAGCTCATCGATCAGGATCAGATGACGATGGAAGAAGTAACAGCGGTGGTGGAAACTGCCCATGCAAACAACCTCACCGTCGTAGCACACTCCCACCGACCGGAGGAAATCCGCCGCGGCCTGATTGCCGGCGTGGATTGCTTCGAACATACGGGCCTCTCCTCCGCTCCGCGCTATCCCGACGATGTGCTGGAAATGCTCAAAGAACGCACTGCGCAGATGAATATCGGCCCCCTCTTCTGGACGCCCACCGTAGAGGGCCTCTACAACTACGAATACGTCCGCGATAACCCGGAAAAACTCGACAACGATTGCTGGCACCTCGATCTGCCGGAGGATATTATTGCCGACATCGAGCAGTCGATCCAACATCCGGATCGCCTCCCGTATTTTCAAATCACACCCGTTCGCCGGCCAACGCTCGAAACCAAAGTCAAGCAACTGATGGAAGCCGGCGTCGTCCTGCTCATCGGAACGGATAGCGGTATCCCCATGAAGTTTCACTGCCAATCTACCTGGAACGAACTGGACGTCTGGGTCAACGAATTCGGTATCGATCCGATGTACGCCATTCGGGCAGCGACTTACTGGCCCTCCGTGCTCATGGGCGTAGCCGATGACTACGGCACCATCAGCGAAGGTAAATTCGCCGATATCATCGCCGTGCAGGGAGATGTGCTACGCTACATCGATCTGCTACAGAATGTAGATATGGTGATGAAACACGGGAAACAGGTGAAGTAATAGTGAGTAGTGAACGGTGAATAGCGAATGTTCTAAGCGTTAATATTCACCATTCGCCATTACGTCTGCTGCACGTACAAATGCTGGCTAATCTTCTGGCTGATCGTCCGCTCGGTGCTATTGTTAATGCGAACTTGAAGGGAATTGTCGAACGCAAAATGTTGGCAGACTTCCACGCGGGCACCCAACACGAGGCCGAGGTATTCGAGGTGCTGTAGAAAATCGGTCGTATGATCGTGAACCCCGACAACGATGGCCGATTTTCCGGGGCTGATTTGAGATAGCAACACCTGGCGGCGCTCGGTGAAATTGCCGTCGGCATCGGGAATCGGGTCGCCGTGGGGATCGAATTGAGGATGGCCGAGAAACTGGTCGAGGCGATCCACCAGTTTCTCGTCATCAATATGCTCTAATTGCTCAGCGGGTTCGTGGACTTCGTCCCAGTTGAAACCGAGCTTGTCTACTAGAAACGTCTCCCAAAGACGGTGGCGTCGAATCAGTTGGGTGGCTAGCTTCCGGCCGAGGTTGGTCAGGCGTACCCCCTTATGGGATTCGTAGTGGACCAGTTCCTTGCTCGACAAGCGCAGCAACATGTCGGTAACAGAGGCCGCGCTCGTTTCCAACTCCTTTGCAATGGCGTTGTTACGCACCGGCTTCTGCTGTTTTTCACCCAGCTTGAAGATGGCTTTCAGATAATTTTCCTCCGCTGTTGAAAGACTCGACATATCAAACCAATATCCTATCGCGCGTACGCAACCGCTCGCTTCTCCCGGATGACCGTTACTTTGATCTGACCGGGATACTGCATTTCATCCTGAATTTTCTGTGAAATTTTAAAGGATAGCTCGTCGGCGTATTCGTCGGTTACTTTTTCCGATTCGACAATGACACGCAGTTCGCGGCCAGCCTGCATGGCGAAGGCTTTTTGTACGCCGTCGTGATCCATGGCCAGTTCTTCCAGCTCTCCGATGCGCTTGAGGTAGCTTTCCAGAATTTCGCGCCGGGCACCGGGGCGGGCACCAGAAATGGCGTCGCATGCCTGAATGATCGGGGAGATGATGCCCGTCATTTCGATCTCGTCGTGGTGGGCCCCCACGGCGTTGATCACGGCGGGGTGCTCCTTGGCTTTCTTACACATATCCATGCCGAGCAGAGCATGCGATAGTTCGCTTTGCTCGTCGGCCACCTTGCCGATGTCGTGGAGTAATCCGGCGCGCTTGGCCAGCTTGATCTGTTTGTTGGAAAGGCCCAACTCAGCGGCCATCGTGGCACAAAGATTGGCGGTTTCCTTAGAGTGTTTGAGCAGGTTTTGTCCGTAGGAAGAGCGGAAGCGCATCCGACCAACCATACGAACCAATGCCGGGTCGAGGCCGTGGATATCGAGTTCAATTACGGTGCGTTCACCGATCTCGCGGATTTGTTCTTCGAGTTGCTCGCGGGTCTTGGCTACGATTTCTTCAATGCGGGCAGGATGGATGCGGCCATCGGCTACCAATCGCTTGAGGGCCAGCCGGCATACTTCCCGACGGATGGGATCGAAGCTCGAAATGACGATTGCCTCCGGAGTATCATCCACGATGATTTCAGCACCAGTTGCCGCTTCGAGCGCCCGGATATTGCGGCCTTCCCGACCAATGATTTGTCCTTTTAGGTCGTCGCTGTCCAGATTGAAAACGGATACGGTATTTTCGATCGTCGTTTCAGCGCACATCCGCTGGATGGTCTGGATGATGATCTTCTTGGCTTCTTTGCCGGCAGTCGCTTTTGCTTCTTCTACGTGCTGCTTAACGATGACCATCGCGTCCGTTTCGGCTTTGGCGCGTACGGCATCCAGCAGTTGCTCCTTGGCTTCTGCTTCGGATAGTTTAGCCACTGTTTCCAGCTCCCGGATGAAACGCTCGTTGGCAGTATCCAATTCTTCCCGTTTGCGCGAAACGACCTTTAATTGCTTTTCAAGGTTTTCCCGAATGGCGGCCACCTCCGCTTCTTTTTGCTCCAGGTCCTCTTCGGACTGCTTAATTTGTTGGCGCTCCCGGTCCATTTCTCCGGTTTGGCGGCGCAGCTCCGCTTCCTGCGTTTTAATTTCTACCTCGCGCTCCTTGAGCTCCACCATGCGATCAGCCTTGTGGCTCTCGTAATCCGATTTCAGACGGGCAAACTTCTCTTTGGCCTCCTGAATTTTGCGCTGCTTAATTTTTTCATTTTTGGCCTCCGCCTGACCGACTAGCTTGTTGCTTTTCTGTTCGGCCTCCTCGACGATGCGTTCGGCCGTCTTTCGGGCCTGCTTAATCTCTTCGTCCGCTTTGGCATTGAGCTCGTCGATTTTAGCCTGCGCCAGCTTCTTACTCTGGGTTCGAATGAGGAAGTATCCTGCGATCGCTCCGACGACAATGCCTATGATAAGTCCAAGTACAGGTTCCATACGCGTTGCATTTAATAGATAAGTGATTAGAGCAAACCGGACCGGCAAGCGCGCAGAGGAAAGGCAGCGGGAAGTGAATAGCCATCAACTATTGCAGCAGTTTTCTGAGTAGGTCGTCGAGTTCGGACAGCCGGGAGGCAACACCTTCCGGCACCTCGGTCGATGCCTGTTGCTGCATTTTATACAATTCGACCGCATAAGTAAGGGCTACCATCGATAGGCAATCCTGTTTATCCCGATCGGTATAAGTCATTTGGAAGTGGCTGACTTTCTCATTCACTTCTTTGACTATTCTGCGGATGGCGGCTTCTTCTTGCGTGCTGACGCGCAAGGGGTAAGGGCGGCCGGCAATGACGACCGTAATGGTGATCATATCTGCTTCCTCCATTCCTTACTGTTGCTGAAGCCACTCAATGCATTTATCAATTTCACTCAGACATTGATCGATGTGCTGGCGCATGGCCTCCCGATCGATCGTGTCCGTTCCCTGCTTCCGCTCGTCTATCTCGCGCTGAGTGCGTTCCAATTTGTCTTTTAATACACCCACCAGCCCTTGCTGGCGGTCTAAATCCGTTTTCAGTTGTTGATTTTCCGCCGTCAGTCGCTCATTTTCGGAGTGAAGTCGCTCCATCCTGGAGGTCATGTGGCGGACTTTTAATTCTATGCTGTCAAGAGTTTTTGACAGATCCATATGGGCACTTAATTCAAAACGATTTAAGTGCTAACGTCGAATTGTCGCTCCAAGTTGCTTTTCGAAGGAATTTATGAGTTTACTCATCACCTTATCAATTTCCTTGTCGCTGAGGGTCTTTTCCGGATTTTCAAATACGAAGCTGACCGCGTACGATTTTTTACCTGCTCCGAGCTGCGATTCGTTTTCGTACACATCGAAGAGGTTAGTGGCACGCAACAGCTTTTTAGCTTGCTTGGCAGCCAAGGCATGAATATGCTCAAATTTCACCGATTTATCAACAACCAGTGCCAAATCCCGCCGAACGGAAGGGAATTTGTTCAGCTCTTCGAATTGGACCCGCTGCTTCGGGATGGAGCGCATCACGTTGCCCCAGTTGAAATCGGCATAGAATACCTCGGAGCGGATATCCATTTGCTGCTCCAGCCGGTTGTCGATGCGGCCGAACCGAACCAGCTCCATCGGTCCGCGGTGGTAGCGCAGGCCGAAGGCGTAGTCATCGTTTGATAGTTCTTCCACCTGGTAGGAATTAATGCCCAGTCGGTCGAGGACCAACTGTACGTAGGCCTTCAATGAATAGAAGGTCGTTGGGCCTTCCAGCACGTCGTGCCAACTCTCGGACGCTCGCTGCCCGGTGAGGAGCAGGCAAAGGTGCTCGGTTTCGTCGTAATTGCTCTGCGATCCTGGCTGGTAAGTACGGCCGAATTCGAACAGTTTCAAGTCGCTCTCCTGCCGGTTCTGGTTGCGTACCACGGCTTCCAGCGCCCCGTACAGCATGGTTGGTCGCATGATATCCAGATGGACGTTGCTGGTGTTGTTGACGTAGACCATTTCACCGGAATTCACGGCATCTCCGTAGTACCGACTCTCGCTCAGGGATAGGGCCATCATCTCGTGAAATCCGGCCGCTGCCAGCACATCGCCGATGCGATCGCGCACTTCCATCGGATCGGGTTGGGGGGCGTTGGCCATCGCGCTGGTCATGCGAGGGGGAACCGGTACGTTGTTGAGGCCGTAGATCCGTAGAATTTCCTCGATAATATCGATTTCGCGAGTTACGTCGCTTTTGTTCGTCGGCACGCGCACTGTGAAGGCGGTATCGGAGGAGGCGGTAATTTCCATTTCCATCGCCTCCAGGATGTGGCGAATCCGTTCGGGCGCAACGTCGATGCCGATGATGGTATTAACCCGATCGTAGCGGACCGCTACCGAAACCGGCTCGATGGGGGAGGGGTAGAAGTCGCTAATATCGGAGGCAATGGTACCGCCAGCCAGCTCCTGGATGAGCAGGGCCGCCCGTTTGAGGGCGAAAATGGTGATGTTGGGATCACTGCCTTTTTCGTAAATGCGAGCGGCGTCGGTACGGAGGTTGTGGTGCATACTCGTGCGGCGAATATGCTTGGCCTCAAAGTGAGCCGATTCGAGGAAGATGTTTTTGGTCGAGGTGGTCACCCCACTACCGACTCCTCCAAACACACCGGCAATACAAAGCCCTTTTTCCTGGCCGTCGCAAATCATCAGATCGGTGCCGAGCAAATCGCGCTCCACTTCATCCAGGGTAGTAAACTTGGACTGGTCCGGCAGGGTTTCGACAATGATCTTGCGGTCTGCGATTTGATCGAGGTCGAAGGCGTGCAGCGGTTGCCCCAATTCGTGCAAGACGAAGTTGGTAATGTCTACGATGTTGTTGATGGGGCGCACGCCGATGGCCCGCAGGCGGGCCTGCAGCCATTCCGGTGAATCGCCTACGGTAACGCCCTTTATACTTAAACCCGAGTAGCGGGGGCAGGCTTCGGCATCGCGCACCTCCACCGTCACGGGAAGATCGTTGGAATGGACCTCAAAGGCATCGACCGACGGTCGGGTTACACCCCGCGTAGCACCGAAATTGACCTGTAAGGTGGCGGCCAGATCGACAGCTACCCCAAGATGGTTGGTAGCGTCCGAGCGGTTGGGAGTCAGGCCGATTTCGTAGACGTAATCCGTCACGTTGCCTAGATAGTCACCTGCGGATTGGCCGACGGGGGCATTTTCGGGGAGCACAAGAATGCCTTCGTGGCTGCTTCCAATGCCCAGTTCATCTTCCGCACAAATCATTCCCTCGGAGACTTCGCCGCGAATCTTGCCTTTTTTTATGGTCAGCGGGTCGCCTTCGTTCGGATAGAGCGTTGCACCGACCGTTGCTACCAATACTTTCTGCCCCGCAGCGACATTCGGAGCACCGCAAACGATGTGCAATGGTTCGCCATTGCCTACCTGCACCCGCGTCACGGATAGTCGATCGGCGTTGGGATGCTTATCCTTTTCGAGGACTTCACCCACCACAATGCCCGCCAGCCCACCGGGCAGACTTTGCGTTTCTTCCATCCCCTCTACTTCCAGCCCGATAGCCGTCAGGAGTTCTCCCACCTCTTCGGGCGGCAGGTCGATATCAATATATTCTTTGAGCCAGTTAAGCGAAACAGTCATGACACTAATTAAAGGTGAATAGCGAACCGTGAATGGCGAATCAATCACTATTCGCTATTAGATATTTGCAAATATAAGGTCCCCCAAAGGACTATCACGGGCCGGTGCGGATTTTCCCTATATTGGGAATATGAATCGCCGTACCGCCATCCAAAGTTCCCTGTTGGGGGTCGCTGCCTTGTCGTTGGGGCAGGCTATTGGTCAGACCCAATCCGCCGAGACCTCCGCCTCGAAAATCCGCCATTCGGCTTGCCGGTGGTGCTACGACGACATTCCGCTGGAAGCCTTCTGCGAGCGCGGAAAATCGGTTGGTATGCAAAGCATCGATTTACTCCAGCCGCAGGAGTGGGAAATCGCCCGTTCGCACGGATTGTCCTGTACGGTCGGTACCGCCCCCTTTGCCGATATACAAAACGGCTTTAATGATCCAGGGTTACATCAATCTCTCCAAACCAACTACACCGGGCTGATTGACCAGGCAGCGGATGCCGGAGTGCCTACGGTGATCGTCTTTAGCGGTAACCGCCGGAACATTTCGGACACGGCCGGGCTCGAGCACTGCGCCAAAGGCCTGGACCCACTCGTTAAACAGGCCGAGCGACGCGGCATCACACTGGTCATGGAGTTGCTGAATAGCAAAATTGATCATGCCGACTACCAGTGCGACCGCACCCACTGGGGAGCGGCATTGGTCGATAAGATCGGCTCTCCCAACTTCAAGTTGCTGTATGATATTTACCACATGCAGATCATGGAAGGGGATGTAATCCGGACCATTCAACGCTACCACGATTACATCGCCCACTATCATACCGGCGGCGTGCCGGGCCGCCACGAAATCGACGAGCGGCAGGAGCTGTATTACCCCGCCATCGTTCGCGCCATCGAAGAAACCGGCTATCAGGATTACATCGCCCAGGAGTTTATACCCACGGAGGAGGACAAAATCGCCGCGCTGGCTTCGGGGATTCGGATTTGTACGACCGCCTGAGGGGCTTTCCAGTTGGGCGCGAATGCGTATTTTGGCGCATATCTCTCACGTGCATGGCGAAAAAAACGAAGCAAAACCCCACTTTCCCATCCTGGATCGGGCAGCGCAGCCTCGTGGCAGTAATATTGTTCGTCGGGAGTGTGCTGCTCTATGCTGGCACGTTTTCACACGATTTCGCACTCGATGATGCCATCGTTATTACCGACAATGTATTTACCAAAGCGGGGATCGACGGGATCGGTGATATTTTTCGATACGATACTTTTTACGGTTTTTTCCAGGATGCCTCCAAGGCCCAGCTCGTCAGCGGGGGGCGCTATCGGCCGTTAAGCCTGGCTGTGTTTGCGGTAGAATACGACTTGTTCGACGGGCAGCCCGGCTCGATGCACATCGTCAATGCGCTGTGGTACGGTCTTTCCGTAGTGTTAGTGTACTTTTTTTGCGGCGCCTTGTTTCCGCGCTCCGACCATCGCTCCGCTTTCGTCGCTCTGGCGGCGGGCCTCCTTTTTCTGGCTCATCCCATTCATACCGAAGCGGTGGCCAACATCAAGGGGCGGGACGAAATTATGAGCCTCGCGTTTGCGCTCGCAGCGAGCTTGCTAGTCATTCGAGGAATCCGCAACCAGCGGATTGGGTTGTTGGTTGCAGCATTGCCCGTGTTCCTACTCGGCCTTTTGAGTAAAGAAAACGCCATCACCTTCGCGGCGGTCATTCCGCTGACGGTTTACTACTTCGTATCGACCCGGCCCCGCGATTGGTTGCTGGCAGCCCTGCCTATTTGGGTCGCCTCGGGCGCTTATCTCCTGATACGAGGAAGTATTGTGGGCTACGATCTGGGCGATCCCCTCCCCGAATTGATGAACAATCCGTTTCTCAAGCTGGTGAATGGTCAGTACGAGCCTTTCTCTGCCGCGGAAAAAAGTGCCACCATTCTCTATAATCTGGGGAAATACCTGCAATTGCTCGTCGTGCCCTATCCGCTCACTCACGACTACTACCCCCGGCACATTCCAATTGCATCCTGGGCGGATCTGCATGTTATCTTGAGCTTGCTGGGGCACGTGGCACTGGTGCTGCTGGCGCTGTGGGGGCTGCGCAAGCGCCGGCCGTATAGCTACGCGATCTGGTATTATTTCCTGACGATTGCCATTGTCAGCAACGTGGTCTTTCCCGTTGGCACCAATTTGTCGGAACGCTTTTTATTCATGCCGTCAGTGGGGTTTGCGTTGCTGGGGGGGGTATTCCTCCACCGTCTGGCTGAGCGGCGATCGGTAGCCTGGGCAATGGGGCTGCTCCTGGTTGTGACGTTGATTTTTTCAGGCCTGACGATCAAGCGCAACCCGGTCTGGTCGGACAACTACACGCTGTTCAGTTCGGATATCGAACACGCACCCAATTCGGCGAAGCTGCGCAATGCACTCGGCGGGGAATTGACCTCCCGCTACGCCGATGGGGTGGATACGTCCAAATTGTACCTGCGCGAAGCCATTGGACACTTGCAGGAAGCCATTCGGATTCATCCGCGCTACAAGAATGCCTACCTGCTGTTGGGAAATGCCAATTACTACCTGCGCAATTTCGAATCGGCCATTGCGGCCTACCGCAGTGCGCTGGCGCTCGACCCCGGCTATCAGGAAGCCCTCAACAACCTGCCGATCGCCCTGCGCGATGCCGGACGCTATTACGGAGAGCAACGCGGCGACCTCGAACGGGCCAAAGGAATGCTCACCGAGGCATTTACCTTAGATCCAGGTGATTACGAAACGGCCCGCCTGCTGGGCGTTTCGTACGGCATCAGCGGCGACGTGCAGCGGGCCGTGGAATATTTTGGACGGGCCGTCGAAATCGATCCGCAGCAGGCAGATGCCTGGTTTGACCTGGGGATTGCCCTGACGCAAGCCGGGCGGGGCCCCGAGGCGCAATCTGCCTTTCAACGCGCCCGGAGTATCGACCCGGAAATTGACCAAAAGCGGCGTCAAGCGCCAAATAGATAAAAGAAAACACTGCTAAGTGCGGAATTTTCTTTGGATAACTTTAACTTAGAGATCCATCCCGCAGCGTTCTTTGGAGCGTTAATATATATACACACACATTTTTAGTGCTGATTGAGCCGCCTAGGTAAAATTTATAAACCCCGGTAAAACGATTGTTTGGCAATGCGGCAATGGATTGATTCGTGCAAATACTACTCCCCCAGGAGTGTCCTTCCGGGCATGCTCCTCTTTTTCTTTTATCTAACTAGTTGGGGACAATCCTACCAGTCGGATTTGTCGAAGCTTACCCCTCAAGAAACACAGTGGGTTGATTCGGTCTTTCAATCACTGAACCCGGACCAGCGCCTGGGCCAGCTCTTCATGGTGCGGGCTCATTCCAACTTCGGTGCCGATCACGTGCGAAAGGTCGAGCAACTCATTACCAACCATCACATTGGCGGGCTTTGCTTTTTCCAGGGAACACCCGAAGAACAGCTGCGACTTACGGAGCGCTACCAGCGCAGGAGCAATTTGCCGCTATTGGTTTCTATGGATGCCGAATGGGGACTGGGCATGCGCATGCCGGCTTCGACCATCAGCTTCCCTAAGCAATTGGCCCTGGGGGCCCTGCAAGACAATCGATTGATCTACGAAATGGGGGCCGAAATTGCCCGCCAGTTGAAGCGGATGGGCGTACACGTCAGCTTCTCGCCGGTCGTAGATATCAATAATAATCCGGAAAACCCCGTGATCGGTACCCGTTCCTTCGGAGAGGATCGCTACAACGTCACGGTGAAGAGCTACATGTATATGAAGGGGCTCCAGGATCACGGCGTGATGGCTTGCGCCAAGCATTTTCCGGGCCACGGTGATACGGATGTGGACAGCCACAAAGATTTGCCGGTCATTCCGTTCGAGCGGAGCCGGCTGGATAGCGTAGAGTTGTATCCGTTTCGGGCACTGGTGCAACACGGCGTCGGAAGTGTGATGGTCGCCCACCTCGAAGTGCCAGCCCTCGACGACCGGCAAAATCGCCCCACTACGCTCAGTCAAAGTACCGTTTCGAATTTACTGCGCGAAGACCTGCGCTTCGATGGCCTGATTTACACAGATGCCCTCGATATGAAAGGGGTAACCAAGTATTTCGACCCCGGTGCCGTCGAAGCGGAAGCACTGCTCGCCGGAGCCGACGTGCTGTTACTGCCCGAAGATATCCCCGCCGCCGTACGCACCATCCGGGCATACGTGGCAGATGGCAAAATCGATCAAGAGCGTATTGATCGCAGCATTAAGCGCATCTTACTGGCCAAGTACCGCCTGGGCCTTTTCCAACCGCGCAATTTGCCCGCTGCTAATTTGCGATCGGACCTCAATCAGTCCGCCGCCGTTGATCTGAAGCAACAGTTGTACGAGCACTCCCTGACCCTGGTGCGCGCCACACCCAACTTGCTGCCCATCGGGCCGTTGGACTCGCTCAACCTGGCTGCCTTGGCGATTGGAACCCGCCAACGCAATACATTCCAAAATCGACTGGCCGATTATTCGAGCATCGACCTGCTGCAAACGGCCAACAGTTTGTCGGCCGCGGCCCAGGAAGAATTATTCCAACGACTGCGCAAGGAGGATCTCGTCATCGTCAGTTTTCACGCTTCCGGAAAGTCCTTCCTCGAACCGGTGGATGTTCAAAATAGTGTCGTGAACCTGCTCACCCGCTTACAAGAGCAGACGCAAGTTCTGGTAACGGTCTTTGGCAGCCCCTACGCACTGGAAAAGCTCGATGCCCTCGACAATGTACTAGTGGCCTACTCCAATGAAGAGATGGCCCAAGACGTTGCCGCTCAGGGAATATTCGGTGCCATTCCCATTTCCGGGCGCCTCCCTGTGACGGCATCCCGGCGGAGCCATTTCAACTCCGGCGTGGTTACGCAGAAGAATTTCCGGATGGGTTACGCCGCTCCGATTCGGGTCGGCCTGTCGGGCGATCAATTGGAACGGCAGGTCGATGATATCGTAGCAGAAGCTATTGAAGAAAAAGCCACGCCCGGCTGTGTGGTGCTCGTTGCCCGAAAGGGCCAGATTGTGTTTGAAAAAGCCTACGGACATCACACCTATGCCCGGAAGCGCCCCGTCAAAACAGACGATCTCTACGATTTAGCATCCGTCACAAAAATCGCCGCTTCCACGATGGCGGTGATGGACCTCTTCGAGCGGGGCTTGGTGGATATTCACGATCCCATCGGCGAATACCTGCCTCAACTAAAAGCCACCAATAAAGGTCGACTCGTCATTAGTGACATTCTGGCGCATCGCGCGGGGCTCCAGGCCTGGATTCCCTTCTACACCAAAACCATGAGTGGGACCCGGCAACGGCCAAAGCCTTCTTCCACGTACTATCGTCCTCAACCCGGTGGGGATTTCGTCGTAGAAGTAACCGATAAGCTCTACATGGACATCGACTATGTAGGCGAAATTTGGGATCAAATCATTCAGTCGGACCTGCGGCAGCCCGGCTCTTACCGATATAGCGATCTCGGGTTTTACCTGCTGGCGGAGCTGGTCGAAGACGTCAGCGGTGAAAATCTGGCCGATTACGTACAGCGGCACTTCTACCGGCCGTTGGGGCTTCATGAATTAACCTATCAACCCCTCAAGCAATTCCCACGGGATCAGGTCGTGCCCACGGAAGAAGATCACTACTTCCGCGGCCAACGCATCCAGGGCTACGTGCACGATATGGGTGCTGCCATGCTCGGAGGCGTGAGCGGCCATGCGGGCCTCTTCGGCTCCGCCCACGATCTGGCCGTGCTCATGCAACTGCTCCTGCAAGACGGTGCCTACGGCGACCGCCGCTACCTGGACCAGCGTACCGTGCGCGCCTTCACCCACCGCTACCAGACCGATACGCGGCGCGGCCTGGGCTTCGATATGAAACAACTCAACGAAGACCGCTCCCTAAACATGGCCGATGCTGCATCGGCCCGGACCTTCGGCCATCAGGGCTTTACCGGCACCTGCGTCTGGGTCGATCCCAAGGAAGACCTGATTTTTGTGTTTCTGTCGAATCGCACGTATCCGAGTATGCGCAATTACCGCCTTAATAAGCTCGATATTCGCGAACGGGTACACGCCGCCGTATACGATGCTATCGACCCCGGGGTGGGAATCGAGGAGCTGAACGAGCGGTTGCTGTATAGCGCGAAGTGACGGAGCACGGATCAGATAACCTGGACGAGTCCGTGCCCTACATCCCGGTACTTTTGAGTAGGCAGGTGTTTGGCATTTTCACACATTTTGATCCAGATGGCTTTAGCACTGAGATCGGGAAACTTTTCCCGGTATAGGGCAGCTACTCCGGCCACGTGAGGAGCCGCCATACTCGTGCCACGCATACTTAGATAATGACCGCCGTTGGGTGCATTATCGCTATAAGCACTCAGCACGTCCACGCTCGGTGCTGCCAGGTCGATCTGGCCGCCATTGAAGGCATTCAGCCCACCGTTAGAGAAGGCTGCTACCTGGAGCGCGCGATCGACTCCCGCCACGGCGAGAATCGAATCGGCATTCGCGGGATTACACACCGGCTCCGGGAGTCGGTGGGGCCGTCGACTGTTATTCCCCGCCGCCGCGACAATGAGACAGTTGTTGTCCAGTGCCCGCTTGCCAATCCGCTCGAAAATTGGAGAAGGCGATTCGCCGATTTTCACCGGAGCCCCTACGGAGAGCGAGAGCACCTTGGCCTGTTTCTCAATCGCCCAATCGATTCCGTCAATTATCCAACTGCCGCGCCCGGCACCACCATCGGCGAGCACTTTTCCAATAAGCAGGTCTACCTCGGGGGCAACTCCGTACCGTATTCCTTTATCGGTCTGCCCTCCGGCTATCGTCCCGGCACAATGAGTACCGTGGCCGGCTCCGTCGTAATTCCAGGCCTGGTCGGGGACAAAGGATTTGCCGATTTTTTCTGAGCAGGTCATTGCTAAGCAGGTTAGGCGACTCTGGAAAATTTCAAAAAACGCGCTCCAAACCGAGTACAATTAAACCCAGCGTTCCTTATCCCGTCAAAAGCATAAATCTCGAACCAATGAAACGAACGCACAAAATCATCCTGACAGTCCTTAGCTTTTTATTACTCGCAGGCCCGGTCGTGCTGCTTGCGCAGCCAAACCCGCCGCGTATGGACCGCCAGGCCCTCCAACGGCTTATCGAAGACGGTAAAGAGGAACTGGGTATCACCGACGAACAGGAGGAGCAACTCCTGGCCCTACAGGAAGAGGCCCGCGCCACCATGCAGGAACTCCGGACTGGCGATTACACACAAACTGAACGCCAGGACGCCATGCGACAGCTCGGCGCAGACATGCGCGCTTCCATCATGGAAATCCTGACGCCCGAGCAAATCGAACAGATCCAAACCGGCCGCGAAGAGCGCCAGGCCAATCGCATGGCACAAATCGAAGCGAAGAAGGAAGCCCTGGGCCTCACCGAGGAGCAGGAAACCCAACTAACCGCCCTGGCTGCCGAGACGAAAGAGCAGCTGCAAACCATCCGGGAAACCGATTACGAAAGCCCCGAAGACCGCCGCGCCGCGGTGCAGCAGGTCTACCAGGAGCAATCGGCCGCCATCGATGAAATTCTGACACCCGAACAGGTGGAAATGCTGAAGGAAAACCGCGATAAGCGCCGCCAACGCAGCCGCCGCCGAGGCCAAGGGCGGAATTAAGCATTCTCGTTTTACAACGAGCTGGTAAACAGACGTTAAGGAAAAAACCGAATTCGTTTATCCCAATTACTAGGAGTCTTGTGGCCGCATTTTGCGGCCTTTTCTTTTTGCCGCCATCTCCCTACATTGACCGCCCGTAAACACAGGGCGTATATGCTTGTAAAAACGTTTGCCAGCGCCGTTCAGGGCGTAGAGGCACAGACCATCACCGTAGAAGTACACACCGGGGGAGCGACCATCGAAGCGAACAAGCCGTGGTACCACCTCGTGGGCCTACCCGACAATGCCATCCGGGAGGGCTCTTTTCGCATCGAAGCGGCGGTGAAAAGCGCGGGCTTCAAGAATGTCCGGGTAAAAACGATCATCAATCTGGCTCCGGCGGATATCCGCAAGGAGGGAGCGGCCTACGACCTGCCCATTGCCCTTGCCCTACTCGCCGGCACCAAGGAAATCCAGGCTGATGAGCTCGATCGCTACATGATCATGGGCGAATTGTCGCTGGATGGCAGCCTGCGGCCCATTACCGGGGCACTGCCCATCGCTATTCAGGCCCGCAAGGAAGGGTTTCAAGGGTTGATCGTGCCGAAGCAAAATGCCCGCGAAGCGGCCATTGTAAATAACCTTCCGGTGTACGGGGTCGAAACGCTCCGGGAGGCAGCCGATCTGCTCAGTGGGCAAAGCCCGATGCCCCCTACTTTCGTGGAAACCCGGGACGAATTCTACGACAACCGCAACAATTACGGCGTCGATTTCAGCGACGTGCGGGGGCAGGAAAACATCAAGCGCGCCCTGACTATTGCCGCCGCCGGAGGGCACAACGTCATCCTCATCGGGCCGCCCGGTGCCGGGAAAACAATGCTGGCGCGGCGCATGCCTACCATCCTGCCGCCGCTTTCGTTGCCGGAAGCACTCGAAACGACAAAAATTCACTCCGTGGCCGGCACCCTGCCGCAGGGATCGGCACTGGTTACTACTCGCCCTTTCCGCGCCCCGCACCATACCATCAGCGATGTGGCCTTAGTAGGCGGTGGCTCCTTCCCCCGACCGGGGGAGATCAGCCTGGCCCACAACGGCGTATTGTTTCTCGACGAATTGCCGGAATTCAAACGCACGGTACTGGAAGTGATGCGCCAACCGCTGGAAGACCGCAAGGTGACGATTTCCCGAGCGCGAATTACAGTCGATTTCCCGGCCAATTTCATGCTCATTGCCTCCATGAACCCCTGCCCTTGCGGCTACTACAACCATCCCGACAAAGAATGTGTCTGCGGGCCGGGGGTAGTCAAGCGCTACCTCAATCGCATCAGCGGGCCGCTACTCGATCGCATCGATCTGCACGTGGAAGTGACACCGGTCAGCTACGACGAGCTAACGGGCATCGAGCGGCCAAAGCTCACCAGTTCGGCCCTCGCCGAGCAGGTAGAGCGCGCCCGCGCCATTCAGGCCGAGCGGTTTACCGATCTGTCCATTCATGCGAATGCCCAAATGCCTAGCCGCATGGTGCGGGAATTGTGCCAAATCGATCAGGCCGGCACGCTGCTGGTTAAGCGCGCCATGGAAAAGCTGCAACTCTCCGCCCGGGCCTACGATCGCATCCTGAAGGTGGCCCGCACGGCCGCCGACCTGGAGGGATGTGCCGGCATACAGACGGCGCACCTGGCCGAAGCCATCCATTTTCGCAACCTCGACCGGGAACATTGGGCGGAATAAAAGACCTAAGCAGGGTGAGAGTAATAATGACTAAAATAGACCAGCAGATCGGCTTTAAAGCCCACTCGGTACAAATAGGCATCTCTGTCACTAACCGAAACTCTAATGCCAATTTTTGCTAGACCATTACTCAGATGGTGTGGATTGTGCAATTTAAAGTTGTTGACAGCGTGGCCACTATTGATTGCGCGGCTGTGGTTGTAAATTGAATTTAAGGAAGCGTATACCACCCAGTTTTTACTTTTGAATATAGGGTTGTGCATCATATCTGTACCTTCATCCGGAGGAGGCGGTACGGGAATATCCCATACGGGCAAATTGACATGAATGGTCACGTCATTCGTAAACCAGGAACCGGAATTCCCTTTGTATTCAATATGTGCAACTCCGGAAACGGAGACAAAATAGACGTCTTGAGTTCCGACGCGGTCATTTGTTTTAAAGGCTAGCCAATGTTCTGATTCTACAAATTTGGGATAGAGTGGCATGGTCTTTTATTTTAGGCCAAAAAATAATGATAAAGATCACTCAAGCATTGTTTTTTCACTAATGTATATCACGCGATGAAGAACCTAAAGCTATTTGTTATTCAGGCCCTTTTAATATGATAGAATTCATATATTAAGTTGATTTTTGTCATCAAAAATGTACCTGTTAGGTCTTTTCTTTCAAAGAAGGTTTGCGCAGAGGAATTAATGCGCTGACTGATATTATTCCCTAGTCCAAATAAAACACCAATGAAAAGGCCATATCTCCTATTCCTATTACTTGCATTAGTAAGCTGTGGCGTTCAGGATCGGATGCCCATCGAACTGGCCGACAGAGCCGGAACCATTTCATGGACGTTCTCCACAGGGGATGCCATCCACTCTTCCCCGGCCATCGGCCTGGATGGCACTATCTACGTCGGTAGCGACGATGGGCACCTGTACGCCGTCCACCCGGACGGTACCGAAAAATGGAAATACGATGCCGGTAGCCCGGTTGGTGCCATCCCGGCCGTAGGTACCGACGGCACCGTTTATTTCATTAACGACAATCGGCTGTTGGCACTTGACCCCGGAGCGGGCACGGAAAAGTGGATTCATTCCTTTGAAGAACCCGTTTATTCCGCTTCTCCGGCCCTGGCCGCAGACGGCAGCGTTTACGTAGGGGCACACGATGGGCTCCATGCCATCGACCGTTTCGGCGAAGAGAAATGGGTGTTTCAAAATGGATCTATCAACTTTGAAAGCCCCTCCGTTGGCCCAGACGGTACGATTTACGTAGGTACGGATCTGATTTTCTGGGCAATTAACCCCGACGGCACCGAAAAGTGGAAGAATACGGATGCCCTTGGCAACGAAGCTCGGCATGCTCCTACCATCGATGCGAATACGGTCTTGTATGTTATTAATGTCTACCAAGATCTAAGTGCGCTTAATTCGGATGGGACCAAAAAATGGATTACCAGCGCTCATCCATACCCGCCGTCCATTGGTACCGATGGCACCCTTTATGTGGCGAAGATGGATTGGGAGGATGGTGAGCAGTCCGTGCTGGCGGCGCTCGATCCGGAGGACGGTTCTACCAAATGGATGAAAACCCTGGAAGGCCTGGTCTCCACCAGACCGGCCCTTGGCGACGACGGCCTGATTTACGTAGGAACCAGCTCCGGCACGTTCTACGCCCTGGATGAAGACGGCAACATCGAATGGGATTTATCCGTCGGGAGCGGCATCAGCTCTTCCCCTACGATCGGCAGCGACGGTACGATCTACTTCGGTAATGACGACGGGAAGTTATACGCTGTGGTCAGCAATAGTTATGGGCTGGCCGATAGCGCCTGGCCCAAAATCCGGCAGAATAATTTTAACCGCGGTTCGAGAGAGTATGCCACCAACTGGGAGGAGGCACAGCAACTGTATCCGGTAGATGCTTCGGTTAGCGGCGATGGCTTTGGCGCTTCCGTCTTCACAGACGGGCGCTATGCACTAGTAGGCATGCCAGGAGATGACACCTGGGCCACAGGCGGCGGTGCCGTCTATCTATATCGGCGCAATGCGATGGGCGAACGCATTTTCTGGTCGCCGGAGAAAGTCTTGTATCCGCCCGGGACGAATGAAAAGACGCTTTTTGGCCATGCGCTCGGCAACAACCAAGGGCAGTTTTTGGTCGGAGCACCTAATGCCGAAGTGGCATCGGAACGACGCGGCGCGGTCTATTTGTACTGGAGAGCGCGCAACCAGTGGCAAGAAGCGACGCTCAGCGCTTCGGATGGCCAGGCGGGTGATCAGTTTGGCTATGCCATTGCCACCTCCGGTACGTATCTGCTGGTAAGTGCTCCCAGCCGCACGGTGGCAGGAAAAAGGAATGCCGGAGCAGTTTATGTGTTTGAACGTGGCTCTGACGGGCGAAGGTGGAAAGAGGTGGGTGCTATTACCGCTGCCGAACCAAAAGAAAATGAGCAGTTTGGTTACGCGCTGGCGCTTGAGAAGCAACGCGCATTGATCGGTGCTTCTGATTTGATCTTTCCCTGCCGAACTACATCCTGTCCGAGTGCGGGAGCCGTCTATTTGTTTGAGAACGAAGCCGAGCCACGTCAATGGACACAATTGAAAAAACTGACGAGCAACCGGCCCAACCAAAAGGACAATTACGGACGTGCCCTGGCATTTAACGGCGAGGATATCATGGTGGGCGCCAGTACGTACCGAACCTTCTGGCCCGGAAGCCAGAATCAGGGTGCGGTTTTCCTCTATTCGTTCAGCAAACTGACGGCCGACTCCGGCCAACCGGGAGCCGATATGGCCGTGAGTCCTCAACCACCCAAATGGAAAGGCAGTCGCTCCGACGCTTATTTTGGCTCGGCGCTGAGTATGCGCGATCGAAAGGCCACCATCGGCGAACCCGGCACGGCCACGGTACATTTGCTACTCAAAGATCAGTCGAGCCTGCCCGGACGTTGGCGCACGTGGCAGGAATTTTCCGGGCCCGCAGGCAGTAGCTACGGAGAAGCCGTAACGATTGCCGATCGCAATCTGATCGCCGCCTCGTCATCCGCCGATGATTATGGCCTCGAGGAGACCGGCTACGTAGGGGTCATCGAAGAGATCCCCGGCTCCGACCACGAGTGGACACTCTACGGGAAGTTGCCTCCGTACAACGCCAATGCCAAAGCAAGAGGGTTTGGGTATGCCTTCGTGAGCGACGGCGACGGCATCGTGGTGCCCTTCGAAGAAGCAGATGCTTCGGGCCAATATGTGCCGGTGACCTACCTGTTTGAAAAGCGCGGCTATGGCGACTGGTGGGAACAAGCCTTCACCCTACGGCATAGCGATGAGCCAACCACCCGCTTCACCACCGGAGCGATCTCGGGCGATTACGCCATTGGCGGCGACCCCGGCAATAAGATTTGCCCCCTGGATAATTCACCGACCGACAATCGGATCGGCCGGGCGTTTGCCTACTATCGAAACGCGCAGGGGGGGGAGCCCTGGATGCTTTACAAGACCCTAGTGCCCCATATCGAGAATTGCCAGACGGAGCAACCTCAGTTTGGCTCCGGAATTGGCCTCAGCGAGCAATACCTGGCGATCGGTGCGATGAGCGAGACGGAGGATGATCCCGAAGCCTACCGGGGTGCCGTCTACTTCTATC
>CAZDET010000018.1:0-83531 GCA_964504335.1 uncultured Saprospiraceae bacterium | reverse complement strand
TTCGTTTCCAACTCTGCGGGCTTATGCAGTAGACCGATACTCAAACTGTCTTCGCCCAGGAAGTGCTCTAAATGGTGAGCACGATCTTCGACTTCCGCGAGAATTTCCTCCAAGAGCGATTTCGTTCCATAGTCTCCATTTTCGAATGCTTTTTGAATCGATTTCCGGAGCTCTATGGCCATGGTTTTTTCGTTTTCCATGTCTCGCATGAAACTATCCCGAATTCTGAAAACACCCTCGGGTTCTTCCTCAATGTAGGCCAACTCGACGTAATTAGCCAAACGGGTGGTAGGACTATATCCCAACAGCGTGATTCGCTCTGCTACTTGGTCGAGATGTTCGTGAATCTGCTTGTAATTTTCCTCCAAAAATAGATGAATATCCCGGAACTGTGGTCCCTCTACCAACCAATGATGCTTGTGGTATTGAGCGTACAGCACCCAAAAGGAGGCCAAATGTCGATCCAATTCCGTCCGCATCAGACTACATACTTTTTCCGATAAACCGACTGGATTCCCCTCGTATTCCTTATAACCTCTTAACATTTCCATTTCGATGTTCTAATTTTTTATTATCAAAATACACTTGTATAACAGACTGTGGTTTAACATGTTCAAAACAACACGAAAGCCATGTGGATGGGAGTGAAATCTCAATTACAAAATCGACTGCACGACCATTTGTACAAATTTCCTCATTTGAGAGGGCTCTAACCACCGGGTTACAATGACCAGATCATTCGACTGATCAATTACGATATAGTTGCCTCCAAAACCGGACGCGTAGAAGACCTCATCGCTAACTCCCTCCATATGACGACTCCCGGGTTGGTTGAGCCACCACATAAATCCATAACTTGCATTAGCCATCGAGGGGGTCGTGGCACGTTCAATCCACTCCGGATCGATCAGTTGCCGGTCCTTCCACCTTCCGTTGTTCAAAAACAGCAGGCCGAAGCGTGCGTGGTCTTCGGCGCTAATGAACAGCCCACCGCCGCTGTGCCCACCACCGCTTACGGATTGCATCCACTGACCATCGACATTGACCCAGGAGTTGTCATATCCGTACCACCGCCAGGTGGAGCTGGCACCGATGGGGTCCATAATCGCCTCCTTTAATACCATAGGCAATGGTTTGCGCCACACTTGCAGCAAGGCATAGGCCAATAGGTTCACGCGGACGTCATTATATTCATATTTGGTGCCGGGCTCGGCCAGCTCCCGCCGCTGCCAGTCGTCGATTTCGCCTTCCCGGGGCGGCCGGTCGGCCCAATCGGGCGAATCCCAAAGCCTGCCCGACCAATCGGAGGATTGGTTGAGCAAATCTGCCCAAGTGATTTTTCGGTTGTGGGTACCATCGAATTCGCCGGACCACACGTAGCCCGCCACCGGCTCGTCGACCGACCGAATGAGCCCACGTTGCAAGGCTAACCCGGCTACTGTTGACAAATAGCTCTTCGTTACGCTAAAGGTCATATCAACCCGCTTAATATCTCCCCACTGAGCAACGAGATAGCCATTTTTGAGGATCATCCCGGCGGGGCCGCCGCGCTTCTTGGTGGGGCCAAGTAGTTGGTGATAGGGTTCACGCTCGAATCCCTTTAGAATAGCTTGACGCAAATCGCGTGCACCACTGTATTCGTTGTCTTGGGCGAAGGCTACCGCCGCCTGCAATTGAGCCGTATCCATCCCGAATTCCAGGGGGGAACGGGTTTCCCAGGAGGCCATCGGCTCCGGAAAGTAGGAAGCTGGTTGCGCATAAAGGCCATTGGGAAATAATGCCAGGCAGGTCAGTACTAGTAGGGCAAATTGGAAGATTCGGATCATTTTCGTAGTAGTTGATTGCCGGAAAAGATACGAATTCGCCGGACGCCTCCTACTGCAACGGGCGCTCGTCGGAAGGAGTCTTGGAGTTGCGCTTTCGGCCGGCGGCGCGTTGGGTGTCTTTCTTCATACCATTCAGGAAATCGGAGAACGAATCGAATTCCTTGCGCCAGCTCAGACCGGTTCCAATTTGCAGGCGGGTGCCGCCTCCGATGTCCGGCTGAAGCCGCTGGTAGAGACGGAGCTTCAGCGTTCTGAATTCATTGAGACTGTATTCGATAATTAGATCGTTGCCGACGAAGACGCCATTTTCGCGCGTGACGATATCATCGTCGTCGATCACGTTTCCTCCCAATTGAATGCTCAGCCGGTCATTGGCGAATTTTTGTTGTACCGTTACTTCGAATTGATTACCCGAACTCGACCCCTGCTGGTCGGCACCGTCGAACCGGCTGTACTGGTTGTAAGCCACGTTGAAATCGACACCGGAGAGTACATTATCTTCTCCAAACACTTCCTGAAACAATCCCGTTAGCAGCAGGCTGAGCTGATTGGATGCAAATTCGCTGAGCGTATTGAAGACCACCGACTGTGGCTGCCCAAAGGAAAAATCGGACGGAAGAAACTGGCCCGACACGATGAGGCCAAATACCTGTCGGTTGAGTTCATTCGGATCGTTCTGGAGTTGGCGCCGTTTGTTTTCGACCAACGTTTCCAATCGGCCGGTTAGATTGGGCATGTCGATGTCGAAGTTAATATCCGGTTGGAGCAAATTCCCCTCGAGCATCAGGGATAGATCTACCGCCGTGGGCCGAGTCGCTTCCTCTCGCACATCCGGGCTGGCTTCCTGCAGATATTCGGCAATGAAATTCCGAACCGGAGCCCGCAACTCCTTGTATTCGGCGACCAAGCTCACTTGCGCTCCGAAGGGATCACCAGTCCAGACAATGCGCCCCCCTGGCTTCACACTAAAATCTTTATTGACCACATTGTACAGCGTAAACAGGTAATTACCTTCGGAAATGGTATAGTCGCCAAACATCTGGAAATCCTCATCCCGGGGCACGAGAATGCGCAGATTACCCCGACCCGACCCACGGATAATATCGCCGGCCTTTTCGTCGAAAATCAACTCCATTTCCGCTTCCTCTCCGACGGCCAGGTTCATTTCCAGGCTGACTCCGGTACTACCCCGGCGTTCTTCTTTCGTGGCGGCGGCCCGTTCTTGTTCCGCCCGCCGGTCGACAAACTTTACGAAATTGGAGAGGTCGCTTGCCTCGGCTCCACTCGCTACGGGAATGCTAATTTCGGTACTATCCCCTACAATAGCCGTTACTGCAATATCCGGCCGCACGAAGTTGCCGGTAAATTCGACAATACCCGTCCCCATAGCTCGGCCGTAAAACAATTCGTTGTCCCCTTTCTCCAAGTCGAGGGCCAAAAACCGATAAACCCGCATCAACACATCTAACCCCATATCGCGGAAATGGTCGTGCGTGACGCCCCCCCTCGCGACAATCGCCTCCCGGCCGTTCTTATCTAACAGCGTCAGGCCTTTTAAACTGAATAAGTTATCGTTGATAATAATACTGTAGGGCTTAATTTGGTAGCGCGTTTGCAAATAGTTGATGGTGAGCGCCCCGCCATTGGTTCGGATATAGCCATTGATCCTCGGGTCGGGAAAAAACCCCTTAATGCGCACGTTTGCATTGAAATTACCCTCGACATCGGAAACCGTTTCACCAATCCAGTAATTGCCGAAAGCAAGGGGGTATCCGGCAATATCGATGCCCAGGCTCACGTAGTTTTTCCGTTCTTTTTCAGCGAGCTGGGCCGCTCCTTTTGAGGGTTCCAGATCATTAATATTGAATTGCAACTCCGCTTGGAGCTGAGTGGTGTCGCGCGTAATTGATAGCAGCCCGAGCAAGGGGCTATTCTTGAGGTTTTCCGTTTCCAGGTCGAGTCGCAACGCTCCGTAATCGTCCTGATTGATGAAAAAGGAATCCGCTTCAACGGCTGCTCGCAGGCCTTCCATATCAAAGAGGTTCCGCACCTGTACCCTGACGTCGAACTGCCCATTGAAATCCAATTGCTTGTAGTCCCAAAAGCGATCGATCAGGGTAAAACTGAAATCCGTCAGATCGAGGCGCAATCCTTCTTCACCGAATTTTTGTATCTGAGCGCGGCGTTTTCCATTTCGAAGGACAAAATCCTGTACATCGATAAACCGCTTACCGAAGGTGATCACATTTCCCGGTTCGATGATCCACTTTTCATCGAGTATCTGAAGGTCTAATTCCTCCAGACGCACCTGATAGTGGTTGGTATCCGTGGGATAAAACAGACCATCCATCTCCAGATAATCGATGGTATCCTGAAATCCACGCTTCTGGGGACAAAGAATACTGAAATCGATCGTATCTCCTTCCAGTAGGCTAATGAAATGTAGGTCGGACAACCAGTTCTTCTCCTTGATTGCAATGCTGTCGATGTGAAAGGATAAATTTCCCTCCGATTGCTCTGCCTGAAGGTTGAGCGCCAGGTCGATAAGCGTGAGATCTCCAAAGCGAAAAGCCGGTAAATCCAGAGCCACGGCCAAGGAATCTTTCACTCCGTCGTAGCCTCCGGAAATATCCGCATTTTCAAGCCGCCCTAACTTAGGAGATATCAGGTAATTCAAGCCCTTGGAATCGAGAATATCAAAATCGAATTGAAAACTATTCTCGTTCGACAGCTCATTGACAACCTCAATGTTCATTCGGGCGGCAAATTCGGGATAATTGCGTGCCGCAAACTGTTGAATACTGCGGGGTAATTCGTTGAAATCAAAACTTCCGGTAATGGCACCAACCGCCACATCCGACTCGAGGTTAAGTCTTTTCCGGCCATCCGAATCGATTTCCGAAAACAAATAGACGGATTGGATGTGGTAACTTTCAGTATCGCTTTTCACGATATCAAAATCTTCGACCCGCAGCTGGCCCTCCAAATCGGAGATCCGGGTATTTTTTAGATTTAATTCGACCGCTCCTGCCATGACCAGTTTTTCCTCACTCAAATTGATGGCCTGGAGATCCAGTTTTTCTACATTGGCCTCAAAATCAAAAGAGGGGATCGAATCCCGAAAATCGACACGCCCGCTGAAGGTGAAATCGATATTTTCATCCCGCAGTAAGAAATCGCCGTCAAAAAAGTTGTCGTTCAGCCGGCCGGCAATTTGAGCGTTCTGGTAGGGATAGTTCTTGAAGGTAAACAAATCGATGGTGCCGGTTACATCGGCCGAGGCCGTTTCCGCCACCAGGCCTCTCCCGTCATTTACGCTACTGCGGAAAGACACTAGCCCAAAATTCGGATTGGCGGTCCAGGCTCCCAAATCGAATTGATTAACGCTAAGCGATCCGCTGTAGGTGGCCCTCCGCTGGCCGGGTTTGAGATTCATCCGCATATCGAGCTCGGCCCGACCGATATCGGTGCGCAAGTCTCCGTAGGCCACAAAATCCTGGAAGAAGCCGTCGAAGCGGCCGCTGAAGTCGAGTCGCCCGAGCCGGTTGAAGTTGACGGGAGGGTTGAAATTTGGAATTAACTGTCGAAGGGTTTGCATGCGGGTGCGCAGCCGATCCAGTTCAAAGTTGACTACTTCTTCGTTCGGCCGCGTCAGGTTACGGGTATTGAAATTACCTTCCAGCAACGAGCCATCACTTAGGGCCAGGCGAATATTTTGGCCCCGCAGCTTATCGATGGGCCCCCGCAACCGCCCGTCGAGCTGGACGACGGTAGCCTGGTTTGAGTTGAAGAAAGGGTTGTTGTAAAGCGTCGGCACAAAGGTCATGATATCCTGCAGGGTGATCTGTGCGCCGTTCAGGCGGGTATCGAGCCGCACGCGGTTGACGAAGTCGGTCCAGTCGAGCCACTGATTATAGGTAAAGCGGAGCGTGTCGCCAATCTGGCTATTGGGTGTGATGAATTGCAGCCCGTTGAGGGTAACCTCCTGGGGAGAAACGACGGCATCCTCCACCGAAAACTGCCTCAACTGGAATCCATTTGTGGCTTGCAGTTGGATATTTCCGACCTGCCCGGTGAAGGTATCCCGCCGAAGTTCGAACTGCTCGATATCGATATTAATATCGCGAAAATCGAGGTGCTTCCAATCCATGCGATTGGGCAGGTCGTTTACCTGAGGTGCCTTTTTGAAATTATCCAGTTTAAACTGCCCCCCCGATAGAGCAAAGCGCTCGATGCGCAGCGCCAGTTTGGTGCTATCTGCTGTTTCCTCCCGCTGCTCCGTGGTATCGGCAATTGGTAAATCCAGCGTATCCAAGGGGAGTTTTTCCAATTGAATGACGGGACGATCTAACGTCAAGGAAGATATATTGATGAATTTACCTGGAAGGTCAAGTTGCCGAAGGTAGGCCTCTCCCCGGGAAAGGTGTACCCGATTGTGGTTGCCGCGAAGGCTATCCCGCTCAATAAATTGTACGTCCTCCAATTCCAACAATCGGAGGTTCATTCGAAAGGGGTTGCGCGGCTTTTCCCGGGGCGGGAACAGGCGCTGGAGAGCGTATTCCAGGTTGGTTTCCGCCTGGCCGAGTGGCCGGTTGATTAAAAACCGAGCCCCCTTGATTTTGACGGCTTCCACCTCCAATCCACGAGTCAGGAGTACAATCGGGTTGAGATTCAGGTCGGCCCGGAGGGTATTGCTGTACAGGAGGGTGTCTCCGTATACCCCCTGAAGGTAAAGCCCTTTCAGCTGCAGCTTATCGAAAAACGAAAAGTAGAGGTAGTCGACTTTGACCGTCGTTTCGAGGCGATCGCTCAATGACTGAGCTACTGTGTTGACGGCCCAATTTTGGAATGCGGGCAGCAAGACCAAGGCGTTCGCCAAAACGAATACGCCAAACAGCACAAAGAAGATGCGCCGAAACCAACGCAGTGCCGGTGGGCGGCGGGAAGTCTTCACTTCCTGATTGGTGGGCGATTGGTCTTTGGGCTGCTCCTGCTCCTTCATAATCAGACTAATACTCGTAAAGGTAAGAACTCTGTAAACCTTCCAGTCGATGAGCCCTTCGCTACTATTAACGAAAGTTTAATCATTCGATACGGCCAGATCACGAAAAAATTGCAGCGCCTGTCGCTCCGTCCAGAAATAGCGAAAGCGGACATCTTCCGCAAAACCGACGTGCCCCCCGAAACGCGGTGCCTCCAATCGCAGAAACGAATGGGTGCGAGCCAATGCCCGGGGATAGCAAGCCGGACTTAAAAAAGAGTCATCCAAGGCATTGATCAGAAGCGTAGGCACCCGAATAAACGGAAGATAATTCAGGCTGGCGGCTTCCTCCCAGTACACCTGTGCAGAGGGAAAGCCGTGCAGCGGTGCCGTGTACCAATCGTCAAATTCGGCAAAGGTGGTGGGGCGACGGTCCACCATTGGGATTTCCCCGGGAAATTGTTGACTCTTTGCGCGCATTTTCGCCCGCAGGCGCAGCATAAACCGCATGCGGTAGAGCCAGTTTTCCCACCGGTCAATCTGTGCAGCTGCGCTCGGTAGGTGAACGGGTACCGAAACGGCAACCGCGCCCCGTATCCGGTCATCGGCGCCATCGCCTTCTTCTCCGAGAAATTTCAGTAGTACATTGCCCCCCAAGCTGAAGCCCATCAGCAAGAGGTGTCGATACTTAGCCGGCAGCGCAAACTGCAATACATACCGCAAATCATCGGTATCTCCCGAATGGTACAAGCGGGGAAGCCGGTTCAGGCGTCCTCCGCAAGACCGGAAGTTTACAATTAAGCCATCCCATCCGGCACCGTGGGCCATTTCCATGATCCCGCGCATGTAATGGCTGTGACTGCTACCTTCCATGCCGTGTAATCCGACCAGAAGGGTATCTGACCGGTTGGAACGCCGCCAGTCGAGATCGAGGAAATCGCCATCCGGAAGGTCGAATACTTCGCGCTGGTAACTCCAGGCTCCGGTGCGGCGCAATACATTGGAGCCGATGGTATTGAAGTGGGTCCAGGTAAGCGGGAACGAAGGCGAATACGGCATCTCCTGGTTTTACTATTGGGCCAAATCGGATCGATACACTTTTCCGTCTTTCATGACGAAGGCGACCTTCGTCATTACGCTGATATCCTCCAGGGGGTTCCCGGGTACGGCAACGATATCGGCGATTTTTCCGGCCTCCAGGGTGCCGAGCCGATCATCCATATCCAGCAATTTAGCGGGAATGCTCGTTGCTGTCCGCAGTGCGGTTGCTTCGGGCATTCCCGCTTCGACCATGAACTCGAATTCTTTGGCATTTTCGCCGTGGGGCGACACCCCCGAGTCGGTGCCGAACACGATGGGTACGCCGGCGGCATAGGCCTTTTCGAACGTCGACTGTATCTGAGGGCCAATGGCCCTGGCCTTCGGTACGATCACGGCCGGAAAGTAACCCGGAATTTCGGCTTTTTCGGCGACGAACTTTCCGGCGGCAATGGTCGGCACGTAGTATGTCCCGCGTTCCTTCATCAATTGGCGGACCTCGTCGGTCATCATCGTACCGTGCTCGATGGTAGTGATGCCGGCCAGTACCGCCCGCTTCATACCTTCGGCCCCGTGGGCATGGGCCGCCGTGTGCATGCCGTAATCGCGGGCAGTTTCGACAACGGCGCGGATTTCTTCTTCGGTAAACTGCGGACCGGAGCCGTCTTTTGCGACGCTCAGTACGCCCCCCGTTGCAGTGATTTTGATGCAATTAGCACCGTTTTTGTACCGTTGTCGAACGGCCTTGCGCGCGTCGGCCGGGCTGTTGATCACCCCTTCGTCGGGCCCCGGATCACCCTTGAGGTCATCCCGGACACCATTCGTCGGATCGGCGTGGCCCCCCGTAGTTCCGATGGCTTTTTCGGCCGTTACAATGCGCGGTCCCTCTACGTACCCGCGATCGATAGCATTGCGCAGACTCACGTTCACCCCAGAGCCACCGAGATCACGCACGAGCGTGAAGCCTGCCTGCAGGGTGCGTTTGGCATAGAGGGTGGCCCGCAGGGCTACGTCCGCTTTATTGAGGGTGAAGTTTTCCAGGTAGCGGGTCGGACTACTTTCGCCTTCGATGTGTACGTGCATATCCATCAAACCGGGCAATACGGTGTGATTGCGCAAATCGACGGCCTGCAAGTCATCGGGCGGATTGGTATAGCCCGCTTGAACGGCCTCGATACGGCCGTCGCGAACGATAATGGTTTGTTCGGTTTTCAATTCATCAGAGGTCGCATCGAATACGCGGCCACAGTGCAGATAAGTGGTCTGAGCGTACAAGAATGGACCGAAAAGCATTGATAATAGTAGTAGACGGAATTGCATGAATGTGTGTTTTTATTGATTGTATTAATTTCCGCGCCTGCGTGGGGGCCCCAGGGTTTGAACAGCCAACCGGGCATCCAGTAAGCGGAGGGATTCTTCGTAAAGCGGCAACAAACGAGCGGCCTCCAGGCTATCGGTGAAAACCTGATCGATGAATACCAAATAGCCCCTCCCGGGAACCGACAGGCAGGGCGACCAGCTCACCGTGCCCGATAACCCTTGCTGATTGATATCGTCTAGGCGTCGCCGCGCCTGCTCCACCGTAGGAACAATCGTATCCAGCAGAATATAAGAAGGGACGGTAAGCCCCAGAAAGCGATTGCAATCGTAATAAAAACGCGGCAACTCTCCGGGATCAGAAATGACAATCCGCACATCGACCTCTGCTACCGGCTGCCCCGTAGGAGCATCTTCCTGAATGAGGCGCTCGAACTGTTCTTCCGGACGCGGAATATCGAAGGGTTTGAAGGTGGAATCATCGAAGGGCGCAATCGGCGCATCGATAATCAAAAACGAAGTCTCCTCATCCGGCGGAATAGCCGAAACGCGTGCCCGGTACTGCTCGGGCTCCATATTGGCTACCGGAAGCCGGTTGATTTGATTGACAAATAATAAGGTCAACACCAATCCCGAAAAGGCCACCAGGATCAATTGGTGGGGGAGGATTTTTCGAATACCTCGCCGATAGCGTTCACGGAAAGGGCGTAAAAAGTTATTCCAGCGATCCCGCGAAAAGCTGACCTGGTATTGCTCGACCAGAGGGCCGGTCAACCGTTTCAATTGTCCTTCGGCACTACCAGGTAGCAGCAAGCGCCGGGCTCCGCGGATTAGGGTGCGAAAGCGGCTTCCGGTTTTGTACAAGGCCTCCCCCATCGGAGCAATTTGCAGGCGGGACTGCAAATCCTGTAATGGTACGAATCGAATGATCCGCCGGTCCCGGCGAAAGTTATTCACCCGACTCGGAGCCACGATGAGGTGCGGGCGATAGACCGCATCGACGCTAAAAAGCCCGACCCCCAGGCGGATGCACTGGCGTTTCAGTTCGTTGTAGTAGATCTGATTCGATTCGTCGAATACATTTTCGGCAAAAGCCACCCACTGTTCATCGACGAAGTAGCGCTTGAATTGCTCGATTGCAAAAATTACCCGGTAGCGCCGGTGGTAGCGAAGCACGGCATACCAGAACAGATAGGCAAGTAACAGGCCTGCTAGCGCAAGGAATATGGCTGTCCACCCGCTGTATAGCAACACCACGTAGGTACCGAAATAGTGTAGTAGCCCAATAATTCCCGTCACGGTAGCAATGCCCAGCGTGAGGCTGTCCCAGCGGAGCAGTAAGCGACGTATTTCGAAGAAAATTTCTTCGCGCTGCTCGATGGCCGTAGCTTCGAAGGTCGCGGTAAATACGTTGCCGTCTGCTTGTTCAAAACTGATGAACCCGTCGGCAACAATACCTCCTTCCCCACGCATATCGAGCCCGGATACGGTGGGTTTCATTTCCATGCGTGGGCGCACCTTGTAGTAGTTTTTTAAATAGCCAAGGGCCACCCGCTTTACATCGTTCTCAGTGAGTCGGATCAGCTCCATTCGGATAGAGTTCTTGCCATAAACGAACGACCTCCACGGCCTCCACTACATCGTGTACGCGCAGTATGCTGGCCCCTTGCTGAAGCGCTACCATATGCAGGGCAGTGGTGCCGTTGAGCGCCTTTTCGGGGCTGGTGCCCAAAGTCCGCCAAATCATTGACTTGCGGCTCACACCGGCGAGCACTGGCAAATCGAAAGTTCGAAAAGCGTGTAATTGCCGGAGTAATTCAAAATTGTGAGCCACTGTTTTTCCAAACCCGAATCCGGGATCAACTACGATATCCCGAACCCCAAGCGCCCGCAATTTACCGATTTCGGCGGCGAGAAAATCCCAGACTTCCGTTAGTAGTGATTCGTAGACGGCTTGTTGCATCATGTTTTCCGGCTTGCCCTTCATGTGCATCAGGATGTAGGGTACGCCCAACTTGGCCACTGTCGAGTACAAATCGGGATCGAATCGGCCGGCCGATATATCATTGATGAGGTGTGCCCCGGCGGCGATGGCCTGTCGGGCCACCAGGGCGTGAACGGTATCTACGGAGATCAGCGCCTCCGGAAAGGCACCTGCCAGGGCTTCGATGACGGGCACAACGCGATCGGCCTCTTCCACCGCTTCGCTCAATGGTGCTCCGGGACGCGACGACATGCCCCCTACATCCAGAATAGTGGCACCGCCTGCCAACATATTACCGGCCCGTTCAATGGCGCCTTCGACGTTGGGCAACCGGCTTCCTGCATAGAAGGAATCATCCGTGATGTTGAGAATTCCCATCACTTTCGGCTGGTCGAGTACCAATAATCGGCCGCGGCAATTAAGCGTCTTCTGTTGATCCAACATAGCGATCAATAATAACAACTTCTTCCCCATTTCCGGGCACCCGATTCGGTACCGCACCGTAAATTGCCCACCCATCCGGCTTAAATTGAAGGAATAACGCGTACTTTTAAGCGCTTATGATCTTGAGTTCCAGCGGTTCGCTGCTGCGGGCATCACCACTGGGAATCAACCCTGGCAACTGGGTAATTGTTATAAAAGTTTATAAACTACTCAAAAAACGGATATGGCCACGTCCACCACGCGCAGAAGACAAACCGGTCGCATCATATTGCTGGGATTGCTGCTGGCCATCACGGGCTTCTTATTTTATCGCTACCTGAGCACTCAGCCCGGCGGCGTTTTGGGGCCTCCGGCTGAGTACAGCCTCAAGTACCGCCCGGCGGAACTGCAACTGAATATCGACCCGGAAGAAGCGCTGGCAATTATTAACAACCCCCGGCGCTACAAACGAGAATTCGACCGATTGGTCTACGATATCAATTCTTCTATTCTCGACCACGTTTCCAACCGGATGGGATTGAGCGATAGCTTGCGGGCGGCCGTTCAGGTGGAGTACGAGCGGCAGCACCCCTACCTACGCGAGCTGTACTACAACGACTTCATCAACCTGAAAGATACCTCCGGCACCCTGTATGAAACCTGGTATGACAACAATAGCGCCAACTCGACGGAAATATTCCACGAAGTGGCCTCCAAGTACACCTGCTTTTTAGTCAATCAGGTACTGGCCACCGTCATCCAAACCGACAAGGGACGGATCTACGCCAAGGGAACCGATCTAGAAACGCCCTGTGGGATTGCTATGGGCGAAGCGCTAACCCCCCTGATCAATCGGATGGAAGAACGAGCCGCCATTGAAGACTTCAGCCGATCGCGGGGATTGCTCCAGGAAAAAGTCGAAAACGTGATCGCCGAGCTGGCCGTATTGGAAGTCCGCGATAAAAAGGGGATTAACAAACAAATGCAGACCAAAATCTGGGGTTTCAATGTATCTCGATCCGATGTAGAAATTACCGCCATCAGCATCCTGAAGGTGGGCTTTCGCATCAACGATTACTTCGACGTGGAACTCGACAGCCGAAACAGCATCGTCACCGTAACGCTTCCCGAACCCACCATCCTCAGTCACGAAGTGTATCCGAAAATCGAACGGCTCGACATCGGCTGGCTCCGGGAAGTAGAAAACGTCAGTATCAATGAGGGCATCAACTCGCTGCGGGGAGAATTTCGACGGGAAGCCTACGAAAGCAACATGCTGGAACGATCGAAAGAACAGGCCGTTGATCTGATGAATACCATGTTTGCGCCGCTCATTCAATCCTTCAACAGCCGGTACACCCTGAAAGTACAATTTTATGGAGGCAGCGACCCTCAACCCTTTCCCAGTGATCCGGTTTCGAGTGTGGATCGGTATAACTAAGCCGAGTAACAAGGATGACTGAATTGACTGCCGATTATTGGGCCAATCGTTGGCGATCCGGCAATACGCCTTGGGATATGGGGTATGCCTCTCCTCCACTGATGCATTACGCCGGACAATTTTCACCAAATACCCGCATCCTGATCCCGGGAGCAGGCAGCGCCTACGAAGCGGTGGCTCTCCACGAACGTGGCTACAACGCCGTGTACGTCTGCGATTGGGTCAGTGATGCGTTCGACCATCTGCGCCGGGCTGCCCCCAACTTCCCGGAGGAGCACCTTCTAATTGCAGACTTTTTTGAACTCGAACCCAGCTATGACCTGATTCTGGAACAGACCTTTTTCAGCGCTCTTCCTCCTACCAGGCGATCGGCCTATGCGCTTAAAGTGAAAGAATTACTGCGGCCCGGCGGCCGATTAGGCGGCGTGCTATTTGCCCGGCCCTTTCCGCACGAAGGTCCGCCGTTCGGTTTGCATCCGGAAAACTACCGCGCGCTGTTCGAACATCACTTTCGCATTCTCCAACTGGACCCCAGCCCTCACAGCATTCCCCCCAGAAAGGATCGCGAAATATTTATTGAACTCGAAACAGTGTAAGGAGTCAGTAAACCAAGGACGGATTCAAATCATTACCTGTACAGATAGATTTATTTTGAAAGAGTCTAAATAAAAACAGGCTAACTTTGTTATTTTTACTTGACTAAGTTAATTATGGGTCAATTGCTTTCGATAGGAATAGCCGATAGCCAGTCTCTTACCCGACTCGGAATTAGGAGTCTGCTGGAGGAACAGCAGGGGCTGGAAATTGCTTTTGAGGCCACCGACCAATCGGAGTTGGAAGAAGCCATGCAAACGCACCGCATCGCTATTCTAATCATCGACTACAAGCAGCCCGGCCACTTCAACTTCAGTGGTCTTCAATTGCTCAAACAAAAGTATCCTGATTGCCACATCATGGTAATCAGTGCCGACGAGGAAAAGCAAAGTATCTACCAGGTACTGGAAATGGGCGTGCATGCCTATCTCACAAAGAGTTGCGGAGAGGACGAAGTTTCCGACGCCCTGAAGGCCGTAGCCCGGGGCGAGAAATTTTACTGCACCCGCATTTTGGATATTTTGCTCGAAAAAAGCTTTGCCAAAGACCCGGAAACCGCAATCTCTACCCCGCTTAGTGCCCGGGAGCTCGAAATTTTGCAATTGGTTGCCAAAGGCTTCGTGGCCAAGGAAATTGCCGATACCCTCAACCTCAGCACCCACACTGTGTACACCCACCGGAAAAACATTCTCAAAAAGCTGGGCGTTAGCTCTACTTCCGAGCTGGTACTGGCCGCAATCAATTACGGGCTGGTAGAAGCGGAATTGTAGTCTTTAGAGGGATACATGAAAACAAAAACACTCAGACGCGAACGAGTACAGGTCATCACACTGGGCTGCTCTAAGAATTTGGTGGACAGCGAAAACCTGATCACCCAATTGCAGGGAAATGCCTTCGAGGTGATCCCGGAGCAGGCGGAACAGGAGGCCGATATTGTCATCGTCAATACCTGTGGGTTTATCGATCTGGCAAAGGAAGAATCCGTGAATACCATCCTGCACTACGCAGCTATCAAAGAGGCGGGTGGGATCGAAAAGCTGTACGTAACGGGCTGTTTGTCGCAACGGTACAAAGATCAATTGGAGGAGGAAATTCCCGAGGTGGATGCCTATTTCGGTACGCTCGAATTACCCGGGCTACTCGCACGGCTCAACGCCGACTACAAGCACGAGCTGATCGGAGAGCGGGCCATCACGACCCCACCCCACTACGCATACCTCAAAATTTCGGAAGGCTGCAACCGCACCTGCTCGTTTTGTGCAATTCCGTTGATGCGGGGCAAACACCTTTCCCGATCCATTGATGAACTAGTGGCTGAGGCGCGCAACCTCGCCCGCCGGGGCGTTAAGGAACTCATGCTGATTGCCCAGGAGCTGACCTACTACGGTCTGGACCTGTACAAACGCCGGGCGCTTCCGGAACTGCTCCACGCCCTGGCCGACGTCGAGGGCATCGAATGGATTCGCCTTCATTACGCCTATCCCAGCAAGTTTCCACTGGATATCTTTGACGTCATGGCCGAGCGCGCGGAGATATGCAATTACTTGGATATTCCCCTCCAGCACGCCAGCGACTCCGTGCTGGCAAGGATGCGCCGTCAGATCACGCGGGCCGAAACGGAGGCCCTCATCCAAACGGCCCGGGAGCGCGTACCGGGTATGGCCATCCGCACCACCATGTTGGTCGGTTTTCCCGGAGAGACGGATGCAGAATTTGAAGAATTGTGCCAGTTCATCCGTCAAATGCGTTTCGACCGGCTGGGCGTATTTCAATATTCACACGAAGAAGATACCCGCGCCTACGAACTCCCCGACGACGTGCCGGCGGCCGTAAAGGCCCAACGCGCCAATCGCCTCATGGAAATTCAACAGAATATCAGTTGGGAGGCCAACGAAAACAAGGTAGGGCAAACCCTGCGCGTACTCTTCGACCGCAAAGAGGGCGGCTACTTCGTCGGCCGAACCGAATTCGATTCGCCGGAAGTAGATAATGAGGTGTTGGTGGATGCACGGATTAACTACGCCCGCATCGGTGATTTCGCCCGGGTGCGCATTGAGGAGGCGACGGAATACGATCTTTACGGCACCATTGTTAGCGACTGACCCCAAGTTACACGCATGAGTTCATCGAAGCAGCCCAAGGAAGATTCTCCCAACGCAATGCCCAGTTCATCGCGGTACCGTTTTTTTCGGTGGACGGTTCTGTTTTTGGCCGCGGGTGCGTTGTTGGTCCAAAATGACGTGACGACCATTTGGCCGGGTGCCGAGGGGCAGGCGTTTTGGCTGGCCTCTGCTTCTGTGGGTGAACGTTACCTTCCCGTCCAATTGATTGCCTGGCTTGCACAGGGCGACTTATGGTTGTTCTGGCCCCGCCTGATGAGCGTCGCCTGGATGGTAGCCGCTACATTGCTCTTTTACTTCTGGGGGCGACCGGTGCTGGGAAAGCCGTTTGTGGAGACGGGCGTCCTCATTATGGGGGCATCGCTGTTTCTTCCGGTGTTCGGAAAGATTGCCAGTGGGGATGCCGCTGTGTTTTGCCTGCATCTTACGGCCTTGCTAGGCTTTATACGTTACCAACAAGGCCCACGCCCCATTTGGCTGATCACGATGATTATTGCCTTGTTGATTGGCGGGTTGTGGGCTCCGCTAAGTACCTTTCTATTCGCCCTGCTACTGATCGTCGGCAGCCGATGGCTGTGGAAGCCGGCCAACCAACGCACCTACGTGGGAGTTGGGGCGGCCCTGTTGGGTAGTCTATTGGTATGGATCGCCGATCAGGGAGCGGCTGCCGCCGCTTTTCGCTACTGGTCGCCTTTGTCCGGGGGCATTCCGCACGGCCGATTACTATTGTACAGCCTGTTGGGATTGCTCCCGCTAATTGGATTTACCCTGGCGGGATTCCGGGATTTGGTGTACAACGTCCGCCGCGGAGAGGCGCTGTCCCGCCTGCTGTTACTTACGGTTATTGCTTCCTGGATTGCCGTTTCGCCCCTTTTTCCATTTGCGCTGATCCTGCTCACCACCAAACAGCTAACCAACTACTACCGCTCCGGCTACCCCTGGGGCAACTGGGTGAAAGCAGGTGCTGTACTACATTTGGTCTTTGCGGCAATTGCCGGGATCATCTTGTTACTGGGCCTCTTTTTCGAATTACAAGGCGATGGCTTTCGGGCCGCGCTTGGAATGGTGGTAGCTTACTGGATGTTTAGCCTCATTGCGGTGATCGGTTTGTACGGTGGCCGACGCGACTACGTCCTAGGGGGTAGTTTACTGGCTGGTTCGCTGGCGGTCCTTTTCTTTTGGGTGCAGGTATACCCCTACGTCGAAGTGGATCGCGCCTGGCCTAAACAGCTAATCACTAAACTCGAAGCGGCAGATCCTCAACCCGTGAACCTTAGTGAGGATGTGGCTACCCTGCCCGCCGCTGCCTATCTGGAACGGTCGGGCTACCAGCCAACCCTGCGAACGAATGCACCGCCCCCTTCCATTCAGGTACTTTCCGTCGACTCCTCCGGGCCAATTGCCCGGGCCACTACGCAAGTCGATACTATCCGAGGTCGGTCCCTTTTCCGACTTCGGCAATGGCTAGTCATTCAAACAGCGGATTGATTACCGCTAAATTACAATCCGAGATAAACGACGTACAACAGTAGCAGAATTGCAAGGGTGGAAAGCACCAGGATGGCAAAAAACTTTGCCGAGCCCTTCACCTCCTGAACCTCCTTGCGCGTTGCACGGCGGTTGCGCGGGCGTGGTCGGTTACTCATTGGTCGTTGATTTTAACCACAAAAAATATACTGATGGCACATTGATTGGATGCCTCAACTCAATGTAAGTGCAACATTATTTGGCATCATTTATAGTAGATTAAATATAGTGGTTTTCGGCAGGATCATCAACAAATATGCTGCCAATTGAGTCCATGCATAAGTTTGATTGGCTAATTATCGATGCTGCAAGTAAAAATCCACTACCCGCTGATCTACGAGCACATCCTGCGTCCGCAGTGGCTGGCGCAGCACGATCCCTTCGAGGGTCCGACACCGACTGAGAGCTACGTAGGTCTGCCCGTGTTCGAATGCTCCCCGCCCCAGATCGATGACTACCCGGTCGAAGGTTTTTCCCTGGGCCTTGTGGATAGTAACGGCCCAGGCCAGGCGCAGCGGAAGCTGGCGATACGTGCCGATCACCTCCGTGGAGATATCCTGGGTGTCCTGAGGGTCTACCTTGTACTTACTGATTTCCCATTCGTAGGCCCCCACTTCAACTTCCTTACCGGTGGCGTCGAGGCGGATTGTAGCGGTTTCTTCCTGCAATTTTGTCACCTGACCAAGGCTGCCATTTACAAAGCCCTTTTCCGGGTCGTTGCGCACGAACATCACCTGCGCGCCGATTTTGAGTTGCAACAATTGCTCGGCCGGAAACTGAGCGGGCGGAAATTTACCCTTGGCTTGCCCCATGTACGTCTGGGTAGGCATCGGAATCGCTTCCAGTTTTTGCTGATTGATCTGATTGACTTTCGCATTGCGAGCAGAAAGTGTCAAATAAGAAGGAGGCGGATCAAAGTCTCGCTCCACTCGCTCGTTGAGCACTTGTAGGTCGTCCCGATCGATGCGATTGGTTCGAATGGCTTCCAGCAGCCGCAAAAAGTGGCGCTGCTCCTGTCGGTAGACCTTTTGCAGTTCAATCATTTCAAACCCTAGTTCGGGCAGCACGTAGGCCGCGAAAAAATAGGGCGATGAATAGCGGGTGGAAAAAAGCTGCCGCTCCACTGGCGAGGCGACGACCGGTGGCAATTGAAACAAATCCCCAAACACCACTACCTGCACCCCACCAAAGGGCCGCAGATCATCTCGGTTGAGGCGCAAAAACCGATCCATATGATCCATCAGATCGGCCCGTACCATGCTGATTTCATCGATCACCAGCAACTCCATGCGTTCGTACAATCGGCGATTGCGGCGGCGCTTTATGTCTTCGGGCTGCATTAAGCGCGGTGGGAAACCAAAGAACGAATGGATGGTTTGCCCCCCCACATTGAGCGCCGCCACGCCCGTGGGAGCCACCACCACCGTCTTGCGCCGCGTCGTGGAGCGAAAAAGTTGCAGCAGGGTCGATTTGCCGGTGCCCGCCCTTCCGGTAATAAAGAGGTTGGCCCCCTGCTCAATACGGTCAAGGGCATACTTGAAATCGGCACTAAGTTCTAGCGGCTGGCGGTCAAATGTCATGGATCAAGCCTTGTGGTGGCGGGTATCTTGCAAGATACCACAACTATTAGGTAGTAAAAGAATCTTATCCTTTAGAAAAGAGGACCTACTCCACCTTGGCACTTTCTCCCGCCTACAGATCACTCTGATTTCCTTCCCAGAATGAAAATTAATCCCCTATTTGGGTGTACCAAGGGTATAGGAGGGGATTTAGCCCAGCTGATTTGACCAATCAATTTTTTAATCTTAAAATCTGATTATCAATTTAATATAGAACCACCTTTTTCAGGTATGCGCACTACTGGTACATCAATTGAATAGGTCGAGATGTCAAAATCTTAGGCCATGACAAGAAACCTTTACCAGTTCCTTCCCTCCACCTTCATTTTCACCATTTCCTTGCTGCTGAGTACTTCCCTTGCCGCCCAATCGGTAGAAGAAATAATTACCGACTACCAAGGGTATTGGGAGTCCTCCGTTGTGGATCCTAATCCCAATCAACCAGGTAATCACCATCATTTGGTAGCTTTTTCCATCGGTGGAACGCGCTACGCCACCGGTGTGAACGATAGCCTACTCGACAAGCAGCAGCTAGATTACGTACCCACGACCTTCCAAGCGGCCGACCTGGCCCAAAGCCTCCCCCTTGCCACCAATCGAACCTTCATCGGCTTGGGGTCGGAGGCAGACGGTGTTCCACAAACCGGCTCAACGGCTCTTACTTTGGAATCGATGGAGCGCTACCTAACCTACGGAACACAAGGGCTGGATATGGGCACTTGTATCGCCAATCTGGCAAAAGGCAATCTCTCTTTTGCCATAAATAATATCGATCCGCTGGCAATTGGCGATGGCGTACCGGATATTTTAGTCACCCAGCTAGCTGATCCCAATCAAAACAAAAAGGAATTCTTTCGCTTTATCGACGCATCGGGAGATCAGGTGGGGAGTAAGAAAAACCTGCGGTGGGACCAGCTCCCCGCCGTCGGTCACTGGACGGCCGACTTGTTCGTGCCCGAAACCAGTCAGCCCACTCCCTACTCAAACACCGATCACCAAATACGGATGTATGCTTTTGACTTGAGCGAATTGGGAATTCACTCCGGCAATTACGAGCGGGTGAACACCTTTCAAATACTGAATAGCGGTGACAGCGACCCGGCCTTTGTTGCTTACAACACGACCAGCTTCTCTCCGAAAGTGCAAGCTGCGCCCGTCGAATGGAAGTACATTACCGCCACCGAACAGACCGGCTCCATCCTGGTCCAGTGGGCAACCGTAATGGAATCAAATACTTCTCACTTCGCGATTGAACGCTCTTCGGACGGCCACTCCTGGGAACAGATCGGACGAGTAGCAGCCACTGGAGATAGCCAACTGGAGCAAACCTATTCGTATACCGATCGGGATGTCATTCTGGCCGAAACGACTTTCTTCCGCCTGCGACAAATCGGTTCCAACGGGGCTTCCACCTATTCGACCACCGCCGCCGTTTCGATAGAAGAGGAGCCGATCCAGGGGCACTATACGTTATATCCCACCAACGCCCGGGAGTACATCATCCTCAGCGGGGACCGCCCCGTTACGTTCACCATCATCGAATTATCCACTGGTGGTCCCAGGGGCACCGGTCAGTACGCAGGGGGCGACCAGCGCATTGATACCAGTCAATTGAAAAGCGGACATTACACGATGGTGCTGCATCTGTCGCACTCGGAGGTATTGCCGCTTCGCTTTCAAATTTACTAGTGAGGTTTCGGGTATATCATCCTACTGTGTACCATATCCTATCTCCGAGTCTCATCATTTTCCGGGCGTCTTTTTGCAGTAGCAAAAATTGTCAATATTTTGAGCGGGCAGATATTAACCAAAGAAGCCCAGCCAATGCCCACCGATATCGAGATCGCCCAGCAAATCAAGCTCTTGCCGATTCAGCAAATTGCCGAGCAATTAAACATTTCCGAGGAGCACCTCGAGCTTTACGGAAAGTACAAAGCAAAACTTCCTCAGTCTCTGATCGATTATGAGAAAATTTCGTCAAATAATCTGATTCTGGTCTCCGCCATCTCTCCCACTCCTGCCGGAGAGGGCAAAACCACCGTTTCCATTGGCCTGACCCAGGCGCTTAACAAAATTGGCAAACAAACCGTCGTGGTGTTGCGGGAACCGTCTTTAGGCCCTGTTTTTGGAATCAAGGGAGGGGCCACCGGAGGAGGATACTCTCAGGTGCTTCCCATGGAGGATATCAACTTGCATTTCACCGGCGACTTTTCGGCCGTGGAGAAAGCCCACAACTTATTAGCCGCCCTAATCGACAATAACTTACAAAGTAGAAAACGCAGCCTGCATATCGATCCCCGCACGGTATTGTGGAGACGCGTCATTGATATGAATGACCGCGCCCTTCGCCAAACGGTCATTGGGTTGGGAGGCACTTCTATGGGCGTGCCCCGTGAAACGGGCTTCGACATCACCGCCGCTTCGGAAATTATGGCGATCCTCTGTCTGGCCGATGATTTGATCGATCTGAAAAAACGATTAGGGAATATTTTCGTAGGGTTCACTTACGAAAAACAACCCATTTTTGCCCGCGACCTCAATGCCCAGGGGGCAATGACCGCCCTGCTCAAAGATGCGATCCAACCCAATTTGGTGCAAACAACGGAAGGTAATCCGGCCATCATTCACGGAGGCCCCTTCGGCAATATTGCCCAGGGTACCAATACCGTCATTGCCACCCGTTTGGGTATGAGCCTGGCCGATTATACAGTGACCGAGGCCGGATTTGGATTCGACCTGGGGGCCGAAAAGTTTTTGAATATCAAATGTCAAAGCAGCGGCTTATCTCCGAACGCAATCGTCATGGTGGCTACCATCAGAGCCCTAAAATACCAGGGTGGTGCCCAACTGAGCGATTTGAATACCCCCAATTTAGAGGCCTTGCGAAAAGGGATTGTCAACCTGGATAAACACCTGGAGAATGTGCGCCACTACAACGTCAACTGTGTGGTAGCGATCAATCAATTTACGACCGATTCAGACGAGGAGATCCAGTTTGTGAAAGATCATTGTGCCACGTTAGGGGTTCAGGCTGTACCGGCAGATATTTGGGCGAAAGGAGGAGAGGGAGGAACAGAACTGGCACACGCGGTGGTAGAGGCTGTTAGCCAAAGTAGCCAGCCCTTTAGCCCCCTCTACGACTGGGAATGGTCCGTCGAACAAAAAATTGAAACCGTAGCGACCAAAATTTACGGGGCGAAATCCGTTGACTACACCCGGCAGGCCAAACGGGATCTGAAGAAAATCAACCAACTGAATCTCAATCAACTACCGGTCTGTATTGCCAAGACCCAAACCTCCCTGTCGGATAATCCTAAATTATTAGGCCGCCCCGAAAACTTTGAAATCACTGTACGCGAAATACAAATCGCCGCGGGAGCCGGATTTCTCATCCCCATTACGGGCAACATCATGCGAATGCCCGGCCTTCCCTCCGTCCCGGCTGCCGAAGGGATCGACGTGGATGTCGAAGGGAACATTTCGGGGTTGTTTTAAGACGCTTACTACCTCAATCCTTATTGCTGTTCGCTTTCAGTTGCAACCGGTTCTGCGATGTACACACCGCAGAACCATGAAGTCGCACCGGAACCTTATCTTTGCCCGCCATGACGCCCGCACTTGAGATTCTGCGACAGTACTGGGGCTACGAGGCCTTCCGCCCCTTGCAGGCGGAAATTATCGACTCCGTGCTCGAGGGGCACGACACCCTCGCATTGCTGCCGACGGGTGGCGGCAAATCCATTTGCTTTCAGGTGCCTGCCCTGGCGTTGGAGGGGCTTACGATAGTGGTATCTCCGCTCATTGCCCTGATGAAGGATCAGGTGGAGCAGCTGCGCAAGCGTGGGATTGCGGCAGATGCACTCTACTCGGGCATGCACCGTGCGGATATCGATCGCTTGGTCGATAATGCCATCTATGGCAATACGCGCATCCTCTATCTTTCTCCCGAACGACTGAAAACGGAACTCCTGCAGGAACGACTGCCGAAGATGCCGCTCCGGCTACTGGCCGTTGATGAGGCCCACTGCATCAGCCAGTGGGGCTACGACTTCCGGCCGCCCTACCTCGATATTGCAGAGGTGCGCGAGGTGCATCCGCAGGTGCCCGTCATTGCGCTGACGGCAACCGCTACCCAGGAGGTCGTGGAAGACATCCGGGCAAAACTGGAATTCCGCGATGGTCATCAGCATTTTCAAAAGAGTTTCGAACGCGATAACCTGGCCTACGTCGTTCGAACGGTCGAGGCAAAGGAACCCCAACTGCGTCGCATTCTGGATCGCGTGGCGGGGACCAGCATCATCTACGTCCGCAATCGGCGGAAAACTAAGGAGGTGGCCACGCAACTTCAGCGTTGGGGCATTTCCAGCCAGTTTTACCACGCCGGCCTCGAACCCGACGAACGCGCCAAGCGCCAGGAAGCCTGGATTGCCGGGCGAGTGCGCGTGATGGTCAGTACGAACGCTTTCGGAATGGGAATCGATAAACCCGATGTACGCACGGTGATCCACCTCGACCTGCCCGATAGCCCCGAGGCCTATTTTCAGGAGGCAGGCCGTGCGGGGCGAGACGGCAACAAATCCTATGCCGTGCTGCTCTTCCAGGAGGCCGATGAAAATCGGCTGTTGCGCGATTTTAACCTCGCCTATCCCGATTTGGAGGCCCTTCGAAAAGTCTATCGGGCAATTGGTAGTTATCTGCAACTAGCAACGGGCGGCGGAAAAGGCGTCAGTTACGATTTCGACCTAGTCGATTTTTGTATTACCTATCAGTTGGACCGGCTCGAAACCTACTATACCCTCCGGGCCCTCGAATCAGAAGGCTGGCTCACCATGACGGAAGCCGTTCATATCCCGGCTACTCTTCAAGTTCGGGTCGATAAAGATCAATTGTACGACTACCAATTGCGCAACCCCAAAAGCGATAAACTACTGAAAGCTATTTTACGTACGTATCAGGGGGCCTTCTCCAATCCCGTCCGCCTTCGGGAAGGGCAACTGGCCAATGCCCTCAAAATATCCAAGGTGGACGTTCAGCAGCTACTACAGTTAATGCACCAGGAGCAAATCGTTGCCTACCGGCCCGCAAAGGATCAGCCGCAGGTAACGTTCTTGCGGGAACGCATCCCGGCCGAACATCTCGACTTTGACGGACCTCAGTACAAATGGCGGAAGGAACGCCAGCGGTTGCGGATCGAGGCCATGTTACAATATGTAAGCCTCGACGAATGTCGGTCGCAACAACTGCTCCGCTATTTTGGCGAGGCCGATCCGCCGCGCTGTGGTCAATGCGACGTCTGCCTGGCTCGGAAGCAACGTCCCGCGACCCCACAGGACTTGGAGCAATATACCCACCAGATTGAGCGGCTACTACGTGCCCAGCAGCCGCTAAGCATGGCGCAGCTGACCGACCAGTTTGCCATCGCTCATGTGCCCACGGTGCTGCGCGCCGTAGAATGGTGCCTCTCCGAAGGACTCATCGAGCAAGACGGCGACCAACTCCGATGGAACGGTTAATGCGCCCCGCTATGCCCACCCGAATTATTTGCACCGTAACCAACGATCTCAGCCACGACCAGCGCATGCACCGCATTTGCAGCAGCTTGTACCGGGCCGGATTCGAGGTCTGGCTCGTGGGTAGGCACCGACCGAACAGCCCTCCGATCGTCAGCCTGCCTTTTTACACCCGGCGGCTCCCCTGCCACTTCCAGCGCGGTAAACTTTTTTATCTCGAATACAACCTACGCCTGCTCCTGTTCTTGCTTCGGCACCGGGCCGATGCCATCAACAGCGTGGATCTGGACACGCTTCTGCCAGGAGTCATTGCCGCTCGGCTGCGGCGCATCCCCTGTATTTACGATGCGCACGAATACTTCACGGAAACTCCGGAGGTGGTCAATCGTCCGCTGATCAAATTCGTATGGGAACAGTTGGCCCGCTGGTGTATTCCCCAGGTCCGGGCGGCCTATACCGTGGGACCGGCCCTGGCGGAATTGCTTTCTAAGCGATACGGAAAATCGTTCAGAGTCGTCCGCAATGTGCCCCATCGACGCCTCCCATCAACGCCAAGAGAGCCCTCCGAACCACACATTCTCCTGTATCAGGGCATGCTCAATGCCGCCCGGGGCCTCGAAACAGCCATCGATGCCCTGGCGCTACTGCCTGAGACATTCCACCTTTGGCTAGTCGGAGATGGCGACATCAAAGCCGACCTGGAAGACCGTGTGCGCCAACTAGGCATTACCGACCGCGTTCGATTTTGGGGGTTTCAATCGCCCAGCCGACTACCGGAAATCAACCAGGCAGCCTGGTTGGGCCTCAACCTGCTGGAGGCCCGCGGACTTAGCTATTATTATAGCCTGGCAAACAAGACCTTCGATTACATCCAGGACAGGCTGCCCTCCGTGCAAATGGAATTTCCGGAATACAGCCGGCTACAGGCAGAGTACGCCTGCTTTCTGATGCTAGCCGAATTGGACTCGGAAACGTTTACTCAGGCATTGCTAGAGCTAAAATCAGCGCCGGATCAATACCAGGAACTACTGGACAAAACCGCAAAAGCCGCCGAAATGCTGAATTGGGAGCGTGAAGAACGACGCTTATTGGAAATATACTCGACAATCGTCAGGATTACCCTGTAGCCATTAGGTAAAGAAGCATCGACAAGAGACAGCCGCTAAATAGCAATAAAAAAAGAGCCGATAAGTACCCCTGCCTTCGGGTGACGGTCAGTGCAGGGCCGTGCAGCAGTTGCTGAACTGTTCGAAATCCTGCAAACAATACGGCAAGGAGGGTACTGCTCCCCAACAGGATATGGTTCATCCCCACCTGCCCGCCATGCCATTCGCGGAATAGGTAGAGATCCACATACAAGCTGATGAGAATAGTAAGGAGCAATGGAAATGCGTGCATTCGCTAAAAATACGAAGACCCCCGACGAGCGTAGCTGTCGGGGGTCTGTCGATTTCGTTAGATTGCGGACGGATTTAGTTTCTACCCTGGGTTCCCTCCATGGCATCGTCCTCCTCCGCGCTGGCATTGTACTGAATCAGGTCGATCTCTGCATCCCGAACCATCCGGTTGTAGGCGGGTAATTCGGTATCCATCACCTGACGGAATTTTTCGAGTTCAGCGTCGACCGCCGCCATCATTTCGTCTTTGAATTCGTAGGCTTGCTGGGTCGGACGGAAATTGCCGTACCCGGTCAGAGAATTGACGTGGGCCAATTTGTTCGTCAGTTTGATCGGATAATTGAGCGGGTCCTGACCGGAGCGGTTCTTAGTCTGGTACAGGTTTTCCTCCACTTCGGTCAGCGTTTTTACAATGGCCTTCCCTTTTTCGAGCAAGTCGCTGTGCTGCTCTTTGTCGAGTCGCATGTTAAAGGACTTCACTTGCTTGCGCACATCCCGCAAATCGATGATGGCCTGGTGCGCCTCGCTCACTTTGTCGAGCACTTCCTGCATGAAATCGAACTGCGCCATCAAATCCTCTTGAGTTGCTTTAGAACGTGGATCCTTCAGCAATTCAAAAGTCTGGCTTTGTTCTTGGTCGCCTACTTTCAGGCGTACTTCATAGGTGCCGGGCACGGCCATAGGGCCATTGACTCCTGCCGCCCAGAAGATCATACCGTCGAATTTCTTACCGTCGGGGTAGCGCATGTTCCAGTTAAATAGATTTGCACCGGATTCTACCTTCAGCATGTCGCTCTTTTCTTTCGCGGTAGAGGAATACGTCCGGATCAAATCGCCGTCGGCCTCATAAAACGAAAGCTCCACAGCGACGCTATCGGCCGGCTTTTCCTTCATGTAGAAGTGGACCAATACTCCGCCCGGATGATTCGTACCGGCAGTCTTGCTTTCGGCGCGGCTGCCGCCCATACGGTAGCTATCCATAGGCTTAAACAAGTGCATGTCGGCGTTGGCCATCTCCGGCGATAGTTGGTGCAGTGGTGTCAGATCGTCGATCAGCCAGAACGACCGGCCTTGGGTTGCCGCAATCAGGTTTTTGTTCTTAATCGTTAAATCGGTAATCGGAACCGTCGGTAGATTCAACTGGAAGGGCTGCCAGTTGGCCCCATCGTCGAAGCTGATGTACATGCCCGACTCCGTACCGGCATACAACAACCCCTGGCGGTCGGGATCGGCGCGCACGACGCGCGTGAAGTCATCTTCCGGAATGCCGTTGGTAATTTTCTTCCACGTCTTTCCGTAGTCCGTCGTGTGGTAGAGATAGGGCTGATAATCACCCAACTTGTAGCGGGTTCCGGCCACGTACACCCCTCCTTCCCGGAAGGGATCGACATCGACGCTGTTGATCATCATCCACTCCGGCATGGAGGAAGGGGTGACATCCTCCCAGATCTTCCCACCGTCGCGGCTGACGTGGATCAAACCGTCATCGGAACCAGTCCACAGCAATCCCGGCTCTTTGGACGATTCTGCGGCGGCAAAAATCGTAGCGTAGTATTCCACTCCGGTATTGTCCTTTGTAATGGGTCCACCACTCGAAACGAGCTTGGAGGAGTCGGCACGCGTCAGGTCGGGTGAGATGGTTTCCCAACTCTGTCCGCCGTCCATGCTGACGTGCAGGTGGTTGGAAGCCGTGTAAAGCTTCTTCGGATCGTTGGGCGAAAAGAAAATCGGGAAGTTCCACTGGAAGCGGTACTTCATACCCTCAGCACCGTAGCCCATCGGGTTGTCGGGCCATACGTTAATCGCCTGTATCTGGCTGTTTTCGTGGTCGACGCGGGTGAGGAACCCGCCGTAGCTCCCGCCGTAGACGATGTCGTTGTTGGTCGGATCAATGGCCAGGTGAGCACTTTCACCACCGGCACTGGGCTCCCAATCGCGTTCGCCGATTGTCCCGCGGTCGGTGCGGTGGAGGATGCGCACGGTGGAATTATCCTGCTGTGCTCCGTAGATGCGGTAAGGGAAGTGATTGTCGGTGGTTACGCGGTAAAACTGGGCCGTTGGTTGGTTGTAGTAAGTGGACCAGTTCATGCCGCCGTCGAACGATACCTGGGCACCACCATCGTCGGCAATGGCCATTCGCTGATTATCCTCGGGGGCAATCCACAAGTCGTGGTGGTCGCCGTGGGGCGCGTTGCTCGCTTCGAAACTACGGCCGCCATCCGTACTCTTGTGGTAGCGTACGTTCATGACGTAGACGATGTCCTCGTCTTGCGTATCCGCAATGATGCGGGAGTAGTACCAGGCCCGCTGCCGCAGCGCGCGGCTGTCGTTGACGCGCCGCCAGGTCTCTCCACCGTCGTCGGAGCGGTAGACGCCGCCCTCTTCATTTTCAATAATGGCAAATACGCGGTTGCTATTTACCGGCGATACGGAGACGCCGTTGATGCCCCAGAGGCCTTCGGGCAAGCCTTCGTTTCCAGTGATCTCCTCCCAGTTGTCGCCACCGTCGATACTGCGCCAGAGTCCGGAGCCTTCCCCACCGCTTTCGAGGCTATACGGCGTGCGCCGTACTCGCCACGTAGAGGCAAACAATACCCGCGGGTTGTTAGGGTCCATAACCAAATCTACGGCACCGGCGTCCGCATTGACAAAGAGGATCTTTTCCCAAGTCTCTCCACCGTCCTTCGAACGGTATACACCGCGCTCCTCGCTGCTCTTAAATAAATCTCCGAGCACTGCGGCGTATACGAGATCGGGATTGCGTGGGTGAATGCGAATGCGCGGCACGTGCCGACTATTCTTCAGTCCGATGTGGCGCCAGTTTTTGCCGCCATCCACAGATTTATACATGCCGTAGCCGTAGGATACGTTACCCCGTACGGTCACCTCGCCACCGCCGACGTAAATCACGTTGTTGTCACTCTCGCTGACGGCTACCGCTCCGATGGACCCGCCAAAGTGGCCGTCGGAAATGTTTTCCCAGGTCTGCCCGCCGTCCTTCGTCCGCCAGACGCCGCCGCCGGTAGCACCCATGTAGTAGAGATTCGGCTTACCCGGCACGCCGGTGACCGACGCAGCACGGCCGCCCCGGTAAGGGCCGATCGAGCGCCACTCGATGCTCTCGTATAGTTGTTCGTCAAATGTTGCTTGAGAAGCTTGCTCTTGCTGGCCAAACAGGGGCAAAACCAGCAGGGAAAGGACAAGCAAACTCCATAAATTGGTGTGTCTCATATGTAGTGAAAGTTGATCGTATGATAGTATAAGATAGAAAATTTTCGGTGCCTTGATGGGGCTAAATTGCCAATTTTTTAACCGTTTACACTATGTTGACCGGCATAAATACGGCATTTTCACTTTATCACCACACGCTACACTTCAAACTGCCCCAATTTTAAGCTTTCCCGTTAGGTTACATCGCAAAAATTTCCGCACCTTAACCTTATCCTCAACCTCGTCCTAATTATGGTTTCTACCCACATCCCCTCCTGCAGCAGTGCCTGGCCCGAACTCGACTACGCCAGCTGGCAAGGCACCCAACAGGCCGTCCACCTATGGACGCAAATCGTCGGTAAAATCCGAATGGACCACATGCCGTGGCAAAACCACTCCTGGCATACCACACTTTACCTTTCTACCCGTGGCTTTACCACCGGAAGTGTTCCCTACCAAGACGGCATTTTCGAAATCGAATTCGATTTTGAAAACCACCGGCTGGTCATTTCTTCTACCTTTCACGAGGATGCCATCTTAGAGCTGAAGCCCGGCAGCGTGGCCAATTTTTTCGATGCGCTTTTTGATCGCCTCCAACACATCGGTGTGGAAGTAGACATCCACGCCGCACCCAACGAATTGCCCCATGCCACCCCGTTTGCCGAAGACACCGAAGACCGCCCCTACGACCGGCAGAAGGTGATCGATTTCTGGCAGGTGGCCGTCAGCACCCACAACGTCTTCCAGCGATTTCGCAGCGCCTTCCTCGGCAAGTGCAGCCCTGTGCATCTGTTTTGGGGCGCCTTCGACATCGCCGTCACGCGCTTCTCCGGCCGCACCGCGCCGGTTTGGCAGGGCCAGGTCCCCAATATGCCCTTGGAAGTCATGCAGGAGGCCTACTCCCGCGAAGTAAGCAGCGCCGGCCTGTGGCCCGGTTCTCCAGAAGCTCCGATGCCCATCTATTATTCGTATTGCTATCCGAGTCCGGACGCATTTAAGGAACAACCCATCCAACCGGCCGAAGCGAGTTGGCTTGCCGATTTGGGAGAGTTTATTCTGCCCTACGATGCCGTTCGGAAGGCGAGCAATCCAGAGGCTTATCTGATGGAATTCCTCCAATCTACTTACGTGGCAGCGGCGGAGACGGGAAATTGGGATCGGGGGTTGTTGGAGCGGTAGTTGCAACGCATAACCGAATGGTATCTATGATGCAGGACAATTAGGGTTTCTCCAAACACGCTTTTATTATCTGTTGAAAGGTGGTAGCACAGAATATCACGGCTCTCCATGATAAATGTCATTACGCTATTGAGTGAACTTACCATAAATTGAGTGAAGCTAGGTTTGTATCCAAGGATACAGCTTCCCTCTATTGTCGTAAGCTATCAACCACTCAAAATTAAGGGTCAACATGGAAGCATATAAATCATTATCCGAACAGGTAAAAACGCTTATTCTAAAGGGTGATTTGGAGGAGGCGGCGGAAGAAATTATCTCCTTCTTCGACAAGGAGGTGTTAGAAAATAAAGATAAGGATGTATTTCAACTGTACAATCAGACAATACACCAAGTCAGTCAATTGAATGAACTACGAAATGCCAAAATGTCCGGAATCATTGATCGCGACGATGCGGAGTTAAAGCGAAATCAAATCCGGCAGGCATTGCTGAATATCAACAATAACCTAGCCCGCGTCGGAAAGCAAAAAAGGGTGCTCATCCAGGATCCCCTTCCGAAGAGTACCGTTACTCAGCGGAAAGGACCACCCCCTTACCTTTTCATTTTAGCCGCAATAATTATTGTAGGTGGCATACTGGTGTGGAATACGTTCTCATCCACGCCTGATACCGGCAGAACGACCACTACCCCGCAAGAAGTTCTTCCCCGCGATAATGATCAATCCCCTGAGCCATCTCCGGAAGAAACCCAACCACCAGAAAGAGAGGAACCCCCTGCACCCATCGAACCCACCACCCAAACGCTGACCTTGGTCCCGGATATTGAAGACATGGGCCGAGCAGGCGGTGGGGGCCTTTCCGGCAGTCTGCGCAGTGATCATGGGCAAGCGTTTTCGCCGCCTTCATTTGGCGACGATGGCTACGGGAAAGGGCGGAGAGGTTTTTTAACATTCATTTTAGAAGACATCCCTTCCGGTAGCAAAATTGTCAACGCGAATCTCTATTGCCAGCGGGGTGGGCAATCGGGTGACCCGTTCGTATTCGAAAACATCCTAATCGAGCAAGTCAAAATTGGAAGCTCCCTGGACGGCAGCGACTACAACAAGAATGGGACTCTCGTTAAGCGGGTCAAAATTCGCGATCTGACCCCAAATACCCCCATCGATATCACCGACGCCGTCCGGTTAGCCCACCGAAACAACATTAAAAATTTCACCTTGCGGTTCCGATCTTCCTGGGGAAATAACAATGATGAGGTTAGCGATGTCTGGGCATTCAGCTACAGCCGGGGAAATACCCGACTGGAAGTTGAATTTGAGTAACCTCGCTGTAGTCAGCTCAGCAACAATTATCTACCTGATGAGCTTCTATTGGGTTGGGATAACTACTATCTTCGCCATGCAAATTCCATCTATGAAGCTTCCTCAATTACTGATATGCCTGATCACCGGTACGGGTATATTCGGCTGCAACAATACCACACCAAACGAGATTCCTTCCGAACAATCGATTCTACAGGATACGGTTGCCTACGAAGCTCAACCTGCTTTCCAGTCTATACTTGATTCGGTGGGCGTAGTAGGCAGTATTTTACTCTTCGACCCGAAGCAGGCCACTTATTACTCCAACGACTTTGAATGGGCCGAACTGGGCCGACTGCCGGCTTCTACCTTTAAAATTCCCAACTCATTGATCGCACTGGAGACGAGAGTAGCCGATACCACCACGGTGTTCGAATGGGACGGAACTAAAAAGCAACTGGCCGCCTGGGAGCAGGACCTGCGCCTGCGCGATGCCTTTCACGTATCCTGTGTGCCGTGCTATCAGCGTATCGCGCGCACGGTCGGAGTAAATAGGATGGACTCCATGCTGCAACGGCTCGAATACGGAAACATGGTAGTCGATTCCAACTCGATTGACGTCTTTTGGCTTAGCGGTGAATCTAAAATTAACTCCTTCGAGCAAATCGATTTCTTACGTCGGCTCTACGAAGAAAGCCTGCCGGTTTCTCCGAGTAATCGTAAAATCATCAAAGAGCTGATCGTAATTGATTCCAACGAGGAATATACCCTCAGCGGCAAAACGGGCTGGGCCATCCGCGACGGGCACAACAACGGTTGGTTCGTGGGCTACGTGGAGAATGCCGGCCAGGTGTATTACTTTGCCACTAATATCGATCCCAAGCAATCGTTTAATATGGATCTATTTCCCGTTATTCGGACGCAGATTACCATGGCTGCGCTGCGGGAAATGGAGTTCATCAAATAGAGATCTACTCCCTATTTGAAGGAAATGTAATCCACTTCTATCCCAAATGACTCCGCCTTCTTGGCATCAGTGATAAAACCGATTCGAATAATGCGTTCCTTTAGGGCACTGTTGAGATAAGCATTCATGGGATATCCAATGCGGTAGGCTTGAAATTGGTCCAATGCCAGACGCACGGTCTGCCAGCCTTTTTCGACTGAAGGCAGCCCTTTTTTGAAGTAGGGTTTGTAAAACTGCCGTTCCGTTTCCAGGGTGAACGAAATCGGATATCCCCTGGATTGATAGCGTACCTCTAAGGTATCGAATCCTGAAAGATCAAATGGTTGAAAGGGACTTTTGAAAGAGCTGAAGCCACCGTTGTTTTCCAGCGACACCGCCCCGGAAAACAGCACGCTGTTCTCCCGAAACTCCACGTCTCCCTCGGACAATCCGCCCATTACGCCGTCGTTGATCACCACCCAGTCCTGACCGGCCTTATCCGTCCCAAAATCAATCATAAGTGCAGAGCTTGCGAGCTGCATTGCCAGGTGGATTATAAGTACTGATATGGACATAAATACGGAGGTTTTCTTGGAAGAATAGCACTTCGCCCGTTACGGACCGGCTACCAACAGCCGGTGAAAACGAACGTCGACGAATGCCCGATAAAAGACCTGCTAGAGCGAAAAGGTTCAAATGTCCAAGAGTTTTGTACCTTACTCGGGAGCAAATCTAGTTCACTCATATTCACCAACCGATGAAGGAAATCCGATTACACCTGACCGTAGAGGAGGTCAACTTGATTCTCGACAGTTTGGGCGACCGCCCCTATAAAAGCGTCTTCGGGGTCATTAATAAAATTCAAGAACAAGCCGCCGCTCAATTTCGCGAAAACGACCAGCGGAGCAAAACCCCTGTGAATGCCCCCGACAATAATTCGGAAACCAAAACCTGACTAAACTACTTATTTCTTTAGGAAGAGTCCCTAGTTCATGCAAGCTCTTAAATGGCCCCCTTCTGCGTCTATTCATCTATATTCAATAAAAAACTATGAAAGCCTTTTACCCATTTTTGATAATCGCTTCGGCACTGATCATTCCCTGCTCCCCGGTTTTCGCTCAGATTCAAATCGGATCGACCATTGAGGGGCTGGCATCTGGCGATACCTACGGAGAATCCGTTTCCCTGTCAGCGGATGGTAGCCGGGTGGCAATCGGCATGTCCTTCGATGGGTTTGAGGACGATGATTTTAATGGTCTTGCGCAAGTGTACGAACTAGTAAATGGCGATTGGGAGCAAGTCGGTGAGGACATTCTTTGCCAGGATTGCGGCATGGGTGTTATCCTGGAATTCGGTGTCTCTGTAGCGCTTTCCGACGATGGCAACCGCCTTGCTGTCGCAGCGCCCGGCAGCAACCTGGTGCAGGTGTTCGAGTGGACTGGAACCGCCTGGGAAGTCTTGGGAGGATTTGACACCCGCGAATTCGGAATCTCTCTGTCCGCGTCGGCCGACGCGGAGCGGATCGGAATCGCTTCCGGCGGGCAAGGGGCCTTTGTATTCGAATTTAAGATCACCGAAGAAGCTCCCTTTGAAATTTACACCCAAATCGGTCAGGACTTAAACCCACCCGATGCTTTTGATTATGGCACCACTGTTTCCATTTCGGGCGATGGCAGCCGAATCGCAGTGGGAGCAGGAGATGATGGAATCAATTTTGGAAGAGTAGACGTCTACGAATACGACGAACCTAATGATACCTTTATTTCTATTGGCAGAGTTGCCACGGATGTAAGAGACGATTTTACGGGTTGCCGGGATTGCGTTTCCTTATCTGCCGACGGTAATCGATTGGCCTGGGGAAATCCCCTTTCGGAAAATACCACTGTTACGGATACGAGTGAGGTCACTATCGTCAACCCAGGGAAAATCAAAGTAGTTGAGTACGATGGCAGCGCGTGGAACCAGCTGGGCCCAACGTTGGAAATTGATAGCACGCAGGGTTGGACCTTATCGCCCGATGGAAATCGAATTGCCGTGGTGATAGGACTTGATACGGACAACGAAGACGATTTTTCTAGTGAAGTACAAGTATTCGAATGGGATGGCATCAGTTGGTCACCATTTGGAAACAGCATTACCGGCAATCAAGTCAATGAATTCTATGGCATCGCTCTATCCTTCTCTTCCGATGGAAATCAACTGGCAATAGGGGCCAATTCAGACGAGGGGGGACCCAGTGGGAGAGTTCAGGTATACGACTTGTCGGCAGTCACCGAAAATAAAAACTGGCCTTCCGATCGAACCGCTCTTTCAATAGACCGCCTTTTTCCGAATCCCGCTTCCGATCATGTCACCATCGAATACACCATCCCTGCATCGGGCATTGTATCCATTGATCTTTTCAACGAATTGGGGCAATCAGTTCTGAAAAGAATTACCCATGGTTTCAGTGGACCCAATTGGCTAAATTGGTCGGTTTCGGCCCTGCCTGCGGGTATGTACAGGGTGCGCCTGACCAGCAATAACAAAAGCACCTACCAAAACTTGCTCATCATGGAATAGCCACTATGAACCCCCTCGGTCCGGAATCATTTTTCAATTGTAAGGAGCCTAGGGCGATCGTAGATATCCGCCCGGCGAAAGCGTTTGCCAAAGGCTCGTTTCGCGAAGCCATCCATCTACCCTATCAGAAGGCGGAGAAGTTGCTGGCTTCCCTTTCGCAAAAAGGATTTGAGCGACCAATCCACCTAGTCGATGCCTACGGGACTATCGAAGAGATACTTCCTCCCTCCCTACCCTATTCGTACCTAAAAGGAGGATACGCAGCGTTCCAACAATGGCGCAATCAAGCGTTCGAACAAACCCAACGAATGGTGATCGTTGGTGGCTATACCGGATCGGGAAAAACAAAATTTCTAAATACAATGCGGGCAGCGGGCTTCCAAGTCATGGACTTGGAGGCCCTCGCTGGCCACCGTGGATCCGCATTTGGCTACCCTGTCAAGGGCGAGCAGCGACCTTCCGAATGTTTTCAAAATTCGCTCCTCGAAAACTGGCTATTGCTAAACCGCTCGGCTCCGCTATGGCTAGAAGAAAAAGGCCCCTTTCTGGGCAAGGCAAGCATTCCGGTTCCCATTTACGACGCTATGAAGGCGGCGCCTCTGATCCACCTGGAAGTACCCTTTCACCGGCGGCTAGCGCATCTACTGGGAGAGTACGATCATTTGCATGGCACCCCGTTTCGGTCTGCATTGGAACAACTCGAAAAACGAATGGGTGCCGACCAACACGCAGAGGCACTCCATTACCACGACAGTGGTCAACGGGAGCAGTGCTTTGCACTGTTACTGAAATACTACGACCGGGCTTATAGTCAAAGAAGGCAGCGATACTGGCGCGGCCTCACCATCCGGGTACCACACGATCCGGATACCCCTGAAACGACCATTGACCGCATTTTTCAATTGACGGATATACTATAAAAAAAGAACCCGCAGCGGTGACCGCGGGAACGACGCTCCGAAGAACTAGCACTTGTCTTTCCTCTTTTCAGATTCGACTAGATTAAAAGTCCAGGCCTTTTCGGCGACTTGCACTCCACTCGCTGCATGACCAGCGAGACGGCTCTTACACCGGGTAAAACCAACCCGATTTATGCATTTAACGCAAGCAAACCTCTTGCATTTACTTCAAATTAATCAGCACTTAAAAATACGAATCAATCATTACAAAATCCAATTTTAGCTAAAGAAAAAATCAAAAAAAACTCCCCACTTCACACTCCCTTCTCCGCCGGCACAAATGCTTCGCGGTTTTCGTAATCGACATCCAGGATGGTATCGAAGGCCAGGCCACTCGCTCCTTCTCCGCGGGACATTCGTTTTCTGCGGCCGTACCAGCAAACGATTTTACCATTATACCAGCGGGTACGTTGCCACGTGGCGTGTACCTGAACACCGGAACGCGGCACCTCTTCTTCAAATATGAAATACGGATGGTCCTGGTCGTCTTCGGAGGTATTTACAAACAGGTGCTCCGCGGCACTGGGATCTTCGTGCATCCCTTCCCGCAGGATATCCGTGCGGGGCCGCACCACGGAGAAGGCTCCGTTGAACCAACGCGGCATGGAGGCCCGCTGCAGTTGAATGGCCCGATTCTGCCCGGGTAGATGAACCGGCAAAAAGGGAATCCAACACTCCGGCACGGTATTGCCCAGCGTGTATCGCAATTTGACACCATCGGGTACCGCCATTGGTTCGACGTCCAGCTTCCGGTCGAGCGCTAACAAGAAATTGGATAGCTCCTGTGCAGCTGCACTGCCGTCACGTCCTCCACCCAACAAATCGGGGATGGTGGTTTCTATACCCCACACCATGTTGGCCATCTCGTCGCGCACCATTTCTACGGCCTCCAAGGGTTTGCTTTCCAGGACTTTCCCGACTACAGGCGGGATGAAAATGCGGGGATCGGCTTTTCCGTCTTGGCCGTCGCTGCTACTTGTTTTGCTTAGATTGAACATCGTCCAGGCAGTCCAGTCGTTAGCATCTCCTTGATTGGCCGGCGCAACAAGGGTTCGTATCCCAAAAGTATCGGTTACCACGATTCCCTTTACTTCGGAGACCGATCCGGCGGGAACGGTGTAGGGAACCACGAACCAGTCATTGCTGTACATCAGGGCAAATTCCGCCAGCAGAATCTTTGCCAGATCGGTAGTTTCTGCATTGATGTCTCCAAAGTCCGTGGCACCATCTTCGAATTCCCACCAGCGGCTATTTGGCATCCCGCCGAAGCGGGCTTCCGCAGGAATAATTGTGAGCACTTCCGTTTTAACGGCAGCCTCGCGATCCGCCCGAGATCGGTCGGCCAAACCAGAATCATCCCCACTCAAATTCAAATCGAAGGAGTACCAATCCAACCTACCGTGGTAAAATTCTTCCGCATTTAAAATGGTATTGGCCGTGTTGCCTTTGTTGGGCATACTGCAAGCGAAGCTGTATTCCAGATTGGAAGGCTGCCAGCTGCGATCATCTTCGGTATCGGGCTGCTCGTGAAACTCCTCAAACCACTGGGCGAATGCCTGACCCGCTTCCAGAATGAAGGTAGCGAAGGCAGTGTTGTAACCCGCATTACCGGTCAGTACAGCGGGCAAGGCGGGGCTACCCGACGAGGTCAGCGCTTCGTACCAGCGCACGCCATCCATCGACCGGCCGGCCAGCGCTGTGAGGGCCTGATGGGCCGAGCGATTGGTCAGTAATTTTGCTTTGGCCACCTGCAATGCCGTAGCATCATTTTCGGTATCGATGACCGGTAATTCGAATCCAAAGCTTGAAACAAAGAAAGCTTTCATCACCGGAAATTCGAACAACACACTCGGGGAATCCAGGTTGTAGGCAGTACCTGCCTCGGCTAGTAACTTCAACCAATATTGTCCGGCGCGGGCCCGAAATCGAATATCGTACTGAACGGGCATTCGCTCCACTCGGGCCTCCAGGGGAATTTCCTCGTCGAAGGAGACGGCACTCCCCTGCCGGTTTTTGAGCTTGGTCACCCGGGTCGTTTCCATTTGCACCTTGGCAAAAACGGCCGACCCCGTGTCCTCTCCCTGAAATTCGCCAAACTGCCACTGCCGCGTCAGCATCCAGAGCGGGTCGTGGATTTCGGCGCTGAGTACGCGGTCGAATTCTTTCGCGCGGGGCCTCGACTCCAGGCGGTTCCAGGAGCGAAAGGGTTCACAGGTCGTTATGTCTAATCGCGTTGCCATGATTTAGGATTCTTCGGGTTCGTATGTATCATTCACTACTCCAAAGTCGGTAACCACTTGTAGGCCCAGTGGATTATCCTGGGCATCGCCGGAATCTTCGCCGTCTTCGGGAAGCAGTTGGGGCGGTACGATTTCCATCATAATTCCGGGAAGGATTTGTCCGAATACAGTATCGTCAAGATGCTCGGGTTCTACCGCCCGGTTCTTCGCCAATTCGAGGGTATCTACAAGGGTGTGCACCAAATCATCCCAGCGCCAGGTGCCGGAGATACGGGGGGTAACGGCCAGCAGGAGATTGTTGGGAGGCTTGGCATCCGGCTGATCGTAATTAAACGTAACGCCTGTGGTCTCTTCCTTACTTGGTATGATCTCCACCCATTCGTCCAGCAGCAGTGCGGTCTTCGGAGCTTCAGGGGCAACCGTAAGTTGAGAGGTATTCATGAGCACTACGGACAGCTTGTCTTCTTCCGACTGGTAATCCGGAGGTAGCTCCATGCCGAGCCAATGATCGATGGCCGTGCCGCTTTCATCCAGGGAAAATGGAAACTGAACCGGCTTCCGGTCCGGAAGGGCTGCCCCAAAGGCCTCCGCCCACATTTCAATCGTATCCAATACGGCCATCCGCTCGCGCACCCTGGATAGCCCTTGCGCCCATTCTTCCAGGATAAGAGAAGAAGAGGCGCTGCGCAACAAACCCTTTTCGGTTGGCAAGGTGAGTTGTTCAGAAAGCGCCGCGGCATTGCGCAGGTAGAATTGCGGCAGAAACACAAAGGCTTTCCCCAATATCCGTTTACTTGCCTCCCGGATAGCCGCAATGCGAGCCTCGTTGGTTTTCGTCTCATCCTCCGCCACAGCCAGTTCCTTGGCAGCCTGCTTGAGTCGGCCGGAAACGGCTTTCGTTACTCCGGCAGCAGCGTTCATTAACTCCGATCCGACCGCATCCCCATAGCCAAATTGATTGTCGGGTACCGCTCCGGGAATACCGAAGGCCGCTGAACGAACCAGCAAATTCCGCAAGGCATCAATCTGCGAATCGGCAAAGGAATGCTCGTCAATTTCGTCCAGTGCCACTTCATTAGTCAGGAAGGCGTTCCAGTCGTTCTCCATCAGCTGTAACCGGACGAATAAATTAGTGATGCGAACCAGCGCCTCGCCTACATCTTGGTTGCGGACCAATTCGGGAGACACCTCCTCCTCGCCTGGAATGAGCAGGTGATCGGCGGCCAACACCCCACTGTTAGTGAGTAAGGTCCGTAGTGCCTGGATGTAGGCAGCTTTTTCGTAAAAGGAGGTCACATCGGGCGTCCAGTCCGGGTGGCGCTTGGTATAGAGAATCGTCAGTTCCGCCTCATCGGCAGTTCCTTCAAAGTCGACGGGTAGTGTCAGTTGTTGCTTGGTGTAGTAGCCAATCCTGGCGTTCAACTCTGCTCCACCGTCGAGCGGGCCGGTACCGAACAGCTGCAGCACATCCAGGGGCTGAATCGCCAAATCGGCAAGACTTACCGTGAGGGTCTGCTGGATATCACCGATGGTATACTGTACCTGACACTGAACGCGGGCGGGGTCGCCAATCATCTGGCCGGCCCATTTATTCAGGCTTGGATCGGCCAGGGCGCGGGGCGTAAAGGGACCGTTCCAGCCAGCTGGTCGGGCCCCGGCAGCCGATACCGCTGTTTCCAGCGCACTATCCTCTAGGGGCAGGCTCTGGGCACCGGAATCGGTAAGTGCCTGATCAATATCCCGAATTGCTTCCACGAACAGCGCTACCTTCTGAGTCAGTACTGTCCCGGTCCGGGGCGTATCCGCAATGCTGATATCGTTGGGCACGTCGCCCTTGGCCAGCTTCTCCATGATGGCGGATGCCCGAATGTGGTTGCCCTGCACGACCTGGTAGACACTTTCTGAGATACAAAGATCGCCCAGCGCATCGAAGGCATCCGCCATTCGGTCGATTTCCTGCAGCATGGCGTCGCGCTTGGCGGCACTGGCGGCACTGAGGTTGGCATTTCCGATATGGCTCCACCAGGCGGCTTCGCGGGCCTTCAGGCTCTGGTACAAGCTGTCGCCCGGGTTGGGCGGGCCACCGGTATCTTCAATGAAATCCTGTGCGGTTTCCAGCAGCTCCATGCCGTTTACTACGTTCGTCACGGTTGCTTCGCCAAGGGTCAGGCTGGCATCCACGGGTTCAGCCAAGGGAAATTCGTCGCGGAAGTCGTAAATGTATTGGTCCAATTCCAGCGGAATGTGGAGATAGCGTTCGTGGAGCCCCCGCTCGAATTGGTAGCCGAGCATGGCGGCGGCATCCTGCCCCGCGCGAATGCCGCTGAGCAACTGGAGCGCCATCCGGACCCTCGCGGAAGAGAGGTTGACGGCTAGCGGATTGTCGATCTCCGCCGTATCTTTATTTGCATCAAAGCCGGCCTTTAAGATTGCGGCCGTTATGGCGTGATTCAGAGACGGCGTGTGAATGAAGACTTCGTTATCGCCACCCGGATAGATGGGATCGTCCCCGCGTTTCCAGAGCCCATCGGGCAGGTCGCGCCTCGGTAAGGGCACAAGGGAATCCCCTTTCTTCAAGTCTTCCACAAATCCGTAGGCTCCGAGGAAAATGCCCGTTGGCTGAGCGGCCCGTTGAGCCTGCAGGCGTTTGTTGACCATACCCAGCCGCCAGGCATCGAGCCGGTAGGTGCATAGGTCGATGTGTTCCTGAAGCAACTGATTGAGATGGGCGGTGGGTATATCTTTGAGCCGGCCGATCGCCTCTCTGGTATCATCCAGCTCCATGACTATACTCTGGTGCTGATTTCGATTCGAGTACCCCTGAAATACCGACGGGCTGCTTGGGGAAAGGTAGCGGTTCAGGTATCCGTTAGAACCCGACTGGCCATTCATATAGGCATAGAATGCGTTGTTGGTATCCATCTTGAATCCCATCAGCCCGTCGAGGCGATCGATGCGACTGAAGAGGTACGACCATTTTGTCACGTAGTTGTAGCCCCCCGCAAAGCGATTGTAAAAATGGCCGGGCTGGCCTAGCTTTTTGCGCGTGACCTGATCCGTTAGTCCTTCGCGCTCGAGCACCTTCAAGATGGCATCGGCATAGGCGGAAAGAATGGAATGTCGGAGCAATAGAAACAGCAGTGATTTGGAGGGCAAGCCTTCGATAAGTGCACCTTCGACCACCTCTGCAAAGCGGTTTTGAGCGTGAATTTCCCAGGGGTTTTCACTGATAAGCCAATCGATGTAGTTTTGCAGTTCAGCCTGGGCGGCTGCCCGCTCTTCGGGCGTACCGGAAAACGGATTCGCACTGGCCACGACAGCTCCTGCCAGCTCGCGACTATCGATGAGTTGGCCGAGCAACTGGGACTGGTCTCGTAGGTGGCGGGTGGCAAAAACGCGAGCGTTGGTAAACTGCTCGGTAATGCGCGTAAAGCGCTGGGTAAATGCCTCCAGTGGGCTCAATCCCTCTCGTTCGTCGGCAAATTTGTCGGAATTATAATAATAGCCGTCGAGCATTCGCATGCGGAAAGTATTTGCCGCATTGTTTGGCCCCCAGGGATCGTCGGTACCAAAACTGATACTGAATCCGCCAGCCTCATCAGCGGCCTTGCGGGCGGCTACGTTGAGCCCGTAGCGATAATAGTGCTCTTCTGAAGTAGCTTGCAGCCCTAGCATCTCCATGAAATGGCCCTGTGGATCCGCCGGATTGGTATTCCCGGAATAAGGCACCTTGGCTTCCCGAATGGTCGTCCATTGCCGGTCGAGTTGATCGAGCAGGCGGCGCAAGCGGATATCGTAGCGCGTTCTCAAATCGTCTGCAATGACGGCAGGATGGTCAAAATCCGCCGGCATCAAAACGGGTAGGGAACTATCGTTGGCTGTTGCGTTGAACTCGGAAAAGGCCGTAGTAGGCAAAATGCCATAGGGCTGCGTTCCGATCCGCAGTGATGGAAGGAACCCTCGGGCGCTCACAAAATTGGTGAAGAATTCTTTGGTGAAGTTGATGTTGTCGAGGGTAAATAACTGATCCAGCCCTTCCTCCATGTAATTGCCGATCGTTCCGTGAAAAAGGGCTTTATTCAGCGTGAGTGCTTCCGATATCTCGGTGCGCCCCTGATGGTCCAGTTGGAGAAAAACGCCTGTCTGAATACCCAATCCGCTTGCCAGACGCTCTGCATTCGTAGGAAACTCAGGGTCGAGGGCCTGGCTGACGGGCTCCTCGTTGTTGCGTTCAACGGCAAAACTTCCGGCCGCATCCTCCTCGAAGGTGCGATAGCCCGATTTCCCAACTTCTGTATTATTCGTGGGCGTGCCGATGGGTAAAAAAGAGGCACCCTCCGGGAGGTAATGGTGATTTTCAATGAGTTGTTCGATCAAGGCCTGCCCCTCCGCTTCGGTCGTATCCTTGATTCCGAGGACTAATACCCGGTCGAATCCCTGGTTGACATCTTCTTCGTCTATCGGGATGGTAAGCGCCATTCCGATCTGCCTGGCAGCTTCGAAATCGGTTAGCCATTCGATAGACGGATCAACGATAAGGTTACCGTCTTCGTCGTATTCGAAGGTGTCGGTGTCAAAAGTGGCAGGGTCGAGCCCTACCACGAGTCGATCTGCAGGCAGTGGGTTGCCTACGGCAATGTGGATAAACTGCTCCCCGCGCATGGTAAGTACCGCAAAGCGATCGGGCATCACCCTGGAGTGCGGAGCCTCCGTCCAGCTTTCGTCTTTGAGCGATACTTCGGGGAAAAGATCTTCCTCCACTTCCTGTCGAATCACTTCCTTCGAGGCCACTTTTTCAATAGTCGTGAAGTGGCGTGCGGTGGCGGTAAATGTAGAGATGAAGGCACGTACGGTGGCCATTTGCGCTTCCGTTACCCGCCTCGCAGGGATTAGTTCTTCGTTTATGCGTTGGACGAGCTTACCGACCAGCGATTGTAATTTGATCAACAGGTTTTGCGTACGTTGCAGCAAATGCAAGTGATCGCGTTTCACCCGGTCGAGGGTCCGATTGGCTTTTTCCAGAACCGGATAAGCCGTACCGACAGTCTCGATGAGCTCAGTGCTTGGAATATCGGCACTGAGGAGTTCTACGAGTTCCTGTAGATGTGCAGTTGCGCGTACGGTGTTGCGGGAATACTTTTTAAATCGATTTTGGGCAGCTTCTACTTCCTCAGGAGCCGGCTCCAGGCTGCGGACAATCCACGCTGCCCGCTGCGAACCGTAGGCCGTACTTATGGCCCGCCAAGCGGCAAGTTTGATTTCGTAATCGTCGTTGGCCGCCCATATTTCGTACCAATAGGCCTTCCCGGCAGCCACTTCATCCGCCGTGAGCGCAGCTTCGTGGCTGTGAACGGCAATATCATCGGGATAAATGCGCACCCACAGTTCGTCACTTGCGGCAGTATTGCGGGCAAATACCAGGGCATTGCGCGGCGATTCGGCTAGGCGCTCCGGCCGGTCGGGAGTATCGCTGAATACGGCACCCGTCAGAGCCCGTACCGCTTCCGCCGCTTCTTTAGCATGGTTGCTGGTACTGCGACTCATCGACCGCGTCGACACTTGTTCATCCGCGGCAACTGCCCGATCTACCTGGGTCGCTACCCGGTCAGCTGCCTCGTGGAGCTCCGTGAGGGCCGAAGCGGGCAATACGTGTAATTGTTCAGTGGCTTCCTCGAAGGAGGCGCGAAAGTCGATAAGCTGCTTTACGGCATTGTTCAGGGAACGGCTGGCCGATTTACCGGAGTGCTCGGCTACTTTTGATTCTATTTCCTGCAGTTGCTTCATGCACTGGCTAAAAGCGATGGCGCTTTTTTCAAGGGTGGTGTTATTGAGTTCCGCAAAGTTGCTTTTATTGGCCGATTTGAGTCCCGCCAGATCCCGATCAAAAAGGGAGGTCAATTGTAGCGCAAGTTGGTCAAGTGCTTGTTTCTCGGCCTCCGTTCCCTTGAAGGCCACCAAGCGTTGGAGGTACTGCCGCAGATCCTTTTCTATGCCATCCCATACCTGGCCAATGGCGTCCAGTTCTGGTCGGCCGCCCTGAATCACTTTATGGATGTCGCCTTTGAGTTGCTCCAGCTGTTTTAGCAGGCGCTGAGCGCTGGATTGCCGGTCGGCAAACCGTTTCATGGAGCGGCGGTTTTCGCTTCGGATTTGATAGCGCAGCTCCGTAATTCGGCAAAAGAGATCTTTTGCCGGAATCCGCTCCAGGCGAAGTTGCATTTCCAGCTTTGGCTTGAATCGATTTTCGATCTCTTGGTAAAGACCACTAATCGCTTCCCTGCGTGCCTTCAGCGCCTCCAGATAAGTTGCCTTTTTGTAGTTGGATTTTAATTTTCGAACGTTGGCAACGGCCTCCTTGTAAATAGCATCCGGGCGGTCGCGTAATTGATCCAACTTCGCCAGTTGGGCCGGACTGGATTCCGGGTTCTTATTCAATTCTTTTTTGGCAAGAGCAATCGCCCGATCGATATCCACCAATTGCCCATCGAGATAGCTGTGCAGCGCGCGTTTCGACTGCCGATCTGAGGCGCTGGGATCTGATTCGCAAACGTGTACCAGCCCTGAGTTAACCGCCTCCAGGCAATCCAACAATGGAGCGATACTGGAAGGCTCCTCCACGGGGACTGTATTCAGTTGATCGACGGCTCCTTGGAGACGAGCTATTTGAAAATGAAGTTCGTTGCGCAGTTCCTTAAGTGCTTTGCGCTGTGCGGTATCCGTCCAGGGAACGCGGCTGAGCTTCGCATCTAATTTGGTGCCGTCCTGCTCGATCTGTTTCGCTTTTTTCCGGAGTTGTTCCTGATCGGTATCGGGCAATGGGTCGAGTGCTTCCAGCTCGGATGTTAGCGCGGCCACTTTGGTGCCAGCATTGCGTACTTTTCCTAGCACCTCGTGCTCAGGGAGTTTGCCCGGCTCGTACTGCTGCTCGTCGTTGATGGCATAGAGGCTGCCCAGGGCGCTCACAAAGCCACCACGCTCCAAGCCAGCCGGGCGATCCACGCGCATGAAACGCGTTTCGACCTTGACGGGCAGGAGCAAAAACGGAATGCCGTCGTCCTTCCTGCCCACATTACTGCGGATCGAATTAATCCGGGGATCGGTAAAATCTGTAGCGGTGATCATGGGTTTTGCGTTTAATCGGGCAGCATTTCCTGAGCATGCCGGGCAAATAACACTGGATTTTGGTAAAGTATGTAGGCCATGTCTGCCGCGTTTTTACCCCAGGTGGCCCTCGGGGTATTCGCACTTCCCGAACTGGCGGCGAAACTATGCTGTGCATCAATTTGATAGGCCTCAAGGGCTTCTTTCGATTCGACCAGATGCTCCCAGGAAAGGTCGTTCCAGTCGGTAGGATCGCCGGTGGGCAATACGGGGTCATCGGGGTTTACGGGTGTCCAGTCATCGAGGCCGAAGCGAATCTGGCCCGGACGTTCGCGCAGCACGAAGAACCAACCTGGCTTGGAAGCATCGCTGCTGTCCCCCTTGGCTTCATCGATATCCAAGTCGAATCCGAAGAGATAAATATCGGGGTCCAATTCCGCCATGAACACCGGCAACTTAATATTCGCCTCCACTGCATCGTCGGAAAGCCGACGGGGTGCACTGGGGTTACTAGTATTCTTAAATTCTGCCTGCTGGGCATACACCTGGGTATTGGGATACTTTTTGAGCAGTTCCCCGCGGATCAGGAGTACCAGATAGCGGCTACCGGAAGGGTTGGTGATAACCCGGGGTGTATGCTTGCCGAGCTCATCGTCCCAGGTGTGCATTTTTTTAATATCGTACTTGCGCTCCCGGTTGGTTTCAAAAATGTTGTCGCTGATATCCCAAAACTGTCGAAAGTAGCTTCCCCGCTGGTCGGTAGGGAATTCGCGCCAGAGGAGCTCGCGCGACATTTCGTGATTCAGCCCCGCCATGTAGGCCTCGATAAATGCCTGGTTGGTTTCCAGGAGCGTGATCGAATTGATCGGCACCTTGTCGATGTTGGGAAGGATGTATTCCTGCGACAGCTCCTTCAGGTTGCGAAACATCGGATCGTCGAATTTGGGATAAGCCATAATGGGCCGCAACCGATCGATATTTCTGCGCTGATAGGTGCCGGTCAACTCATCGAAAACATTGAGGGTAATTGCGCTAGCGACCCGGTGTAGAAGCTGCTGCTTGGGTTGTAAAAAGGCAGTAATGCGAGAGGAGAACTGGCCGATATTGGCAATGGGATCAGCCTTTGGAATGGACGCCAGGGTACCGATGATACTGGTATTAAAAACGGTGAATGCATCGTTGTAGGCCCCTAAATCCTGTAGCAACGTGGCCCGACCCAACACGCCGGGCTGTCCGGCCGTATCCCGGCTAATGATGATGTTCTGGTACGACTTCGCCGTAATCTCCGTTCCGAAAACGGCCTTGAAGGGTGCCTCCAGTACCACGATATTGTGGGAGGCGGTAGTGCCCCCATCTACCGAAGATTCGATACCGTCGATCAGATCGCGGGCCAGTCGCTTGGCGTCGGTATTTAGTTCGTCGTTCGCATTGATTTTGTCTTTCAGCTGATTCTTTCGGCCGGAAGTTTGTAAATCGGAAAACGAAGTTTCCGTCAGTAACGCATCAAACACTCCCTGCTGTGCCATGGCCGTATCGTTGGCCTGATAGTTGGCCAGCGAAACCGTGATGGCAGAAGAAACGGTGGCGATATCAATGGCGAGTGGCGGCGCCTCCTTGTCTTTTGCAGCCTTAACCGTTTCGCTGTTGAAATTCTGGACGACTGTCCGGTGGATGGTGTTGGCGCCTGTGATCGCGACGGCATTCATTTTTCGAATGCTTTTCTTGCCGGGGCGGGTAACCTTTTTAAATGCTCCTCCCTTTGAAGCATTGGGAATCAAGCTGCGGGAAATCAGGTGCTGTACGGTGCGGCCGGAATCGGTAACGAAGCGGTGCATAGGGCTCGTCAGGCGCACCGCCATATCGGTGTTGGCGTACCGAATGTGCTTGCGATAGATAGCATGGCTGATCATACGGGAAAGGGCCGCGCGCTGAATGCGTTTGTTGGCCTCCTTAATTTCCTCGACCTGCTTCCAGGCCCGGCGCATATAGTCTTCCTGATTTTTCTGGACCACGGTGGTTCCCAGTCCCGCTGTGGCCCGATTCCTCGGATCTAAATTGAGATCGTTTACCCAGGGGGCATTGCTGGGAAATCCAGTGCGCAGGCGATCGACGAGGCCGTGCCAGCGACCGTAAATGGGAGGGGTAACGATGGGATCATCGCCCAGGGTCGCCGAATAAAACGGATTAGCCGTGAGGCTATCTACTGCTACCGCGGGCTCGTTTGTTTGTCGTTTTTCGTTGTCGATCGACAAATTCAGCAACTTGCGCAAATGCTCGCGGTAGGCAACGTCGCCCGAGCCATTTGTCCAGGCATCCGATACGAAATCCGGGGGCTTCAGGGCACCTTCCAGGCCCAGCACCGTCGAATCGGGCGGAGTATCTTCCAGACCGTAGCCGGCTTCGGCGATAAACATATCGCGCTTGCCCAATTCCGGATCCGTGACCACTGGTTTGAGAATTCGGGCCAGCGATTCAAAATCGCCGTACCGGCCAGTGCGGAAGGTCCAGTGGTGGTAGACCGGATATTCCGCACCACGGGGTTTGGCGGCGGGATCGCTTCCCCAGGATAGTTCCTGCGCCAATACCCCTGAAAAGTCGGCCCCCAGCCCCGCCCGGCGACCGGTTTCGAAGGCCGGAATGAGAAAGGCCGTATACTGGGTTTCCACCAAAAGCTTGCGCGGGCAGAGAAGCCGTGCTACTCCCGAATCGGGATTGGCCTCCAATTCCGAATTAACTTCCAGCATTCGACCATTCAGATCGGAAGCCTCCAATTCAGTATTCAAATGAACGTGTGCCCAGGCCCAGTGTTGGGTAGGGTCGTGGAAAACAGCGTCTATTTTCTCCGTCGGAATGACAATTGAAGCGCGTCCATCGGGGCTGTTCTTTAGTTCAAATTCGTCATCCCGGAGGCAAATGAGTGCCAGCCAGGGAGTGAGTTTACCTGCATCGGCACCGGTGCCGGCCACAGCGGGCGAGTACCGCCAGGGGAAGTCTTCCTCGTAGAATTCGATGTAGGGAAGCCCATTTGCCTCGTAATTATTCACCTTCGGTTTGGGCTCTACACGGACGATGGCATTGGTCGAAATGGCCAGGATATCCGGAGGGCCAATCATCTTAACCGTCCGATCCAGATCGCTGGTGATGGGGGTTCCATCGTTTACGTCGGTACTTTCCAGGGTCAGGCCCACCTCCAGCTCCGCCCGCTCCGTGGCCATACCGGACGTGGGGGCACCTTTGGCATCTACATCGGAAATTCGGGTGCCGATGCCCTGCCGAAGCCAAGGAAGAAACGAATAATGGGCTAGTGGGTCGCTCATGTGTTCTTAATTTTTAATTGCGCAGCTTAGGCCATCTGAAAGGCCGGGCTCAGTTGAACTTTACCCTTCATTTTTGGATTGGCTGCCACGGTCGCTTTGAGAAATTCATCGGCCTCAGATTTTGAATTGAACACCTGATTTTCTCCGTGAATATTTGAAAGATCGACATTCGAAACCACCGCATACTGCTCCCCTGCCAGAGAGACTACCTTACTGGCCTTTTCCTGGTTTTGCTTAGTTATCCGCGACAGATAGGATTGCCCCACGGCACCTCCACTGACGAAGCCTTTGAAGAACACCGGACGGAATTGCAAGCGGCCGATGGGTTCTTCTTCATAATCCGAAATAATAGATTCGTATTCGACCAGGCGGTTGATCCCGTAGTCGAAGGTGCGCTCATCGGTAACGGTGATGCGCGTGCCTGAATTCTGATTTTCGTAAGACGGTGCTTTGAGCTTGTCCTGATCGGCCATTTCCTTATAGGCCGCAGGAGCAAACGAGTTTTTCAGGGAGCGGTACTCCGAGTTGCTGAGTGCCTCCCCACGCAGACGCACCGACCTAACAGTGACTCGCGAGATATCGTCGGGTCGGTAGTTACCGAATTTGGACATAGTCAGATCCAGCGGCACCACACTCTGGTTCACCTCCAGGGATCCGTTTGGTTTGACCAGCAATTGGGGTTCCTCCTCGGGGATGTCGGCAAGGGTGACTAGCTCGGCGAGCACCAATGCCGGTTTGGAATCCCAATTCGAATTCTTCTCGATTTCCTGAAGCAGGAGAGGCAATACCGAAGTCGGCGGCAGGGAGTTTTCTCGTTTCTCTCCCCAGGTCTTATCAAATTTGACTTTGAATTTGACGAAGAGAATCCGGAAAGAGGCATAGCCGTGCGCCCGCCAGGGTGTAGGCCCTTCAAGGTTGAATTCAAGCCCGATAGAGAAAAGGGTCGCACTGCCCAGCTTCACCGATACACTGGCCCGCACTCCCGCGATGAAGCGGAAGGGTGAAAACTGGATCAGCACATCAAATCCGAAGTTGCCGTACACCCCGAACTTGGAGACCCGGAATGAAAAATCGAGCGCCGCCCCAAATTGAATCGTATTTGTCGTTACCGCAAAGTAGGTAGTCAATACCAAATTGGGATTCCCGCTCAAAATATTGACCGTAATACGCCGCATGGGCAGCAACTGCAGGTGCGCCCCCGGCGTGTAGGCCGGGTGGAACCCGCCGACGGACACCAAGAAATCCGGCTTATCGCCCCAACTGATTCGCAGGGCCATATCCCCCTCCAGCGTAATCGTGAGAATGCGCGAATCGAAAATCGAGGCATCAAACATCAGGATTTTATTCTCAAAATCGATGATGCCTGCAAAGGCCACGTTTAACTCCAGAATGGCTTCGTCGGCTGTAGGTAGCGCACAGCGGATTACCCCCAGAATTACGATCTTAAAGGGGCTCGGAAATTCGACTACAAGGCCCGCCTCAACGGTGAGCACCGCGGGCGTATTCCAGGTAATCCGTGCCATGATACCCAGCACGAACTGATCGCGCTTCGTGGGGAAAATAGCCTCCAGATCGCTGATGATGCGCGTGATGTTGGCAATGACGTTCTCTGGAAACAGGATGTTGTCGACCGACCCGTCCTTGACGCCCTCCTGAAGGGCTCTGGTGGAAATGGTACGATGGAGTCCGATAATGCCGCCAATGCCCGCCAGATAGAAGTTGAATCCAAGCGTGATGGGGGTATCGAATGTGACATTGATGAGCAACAACAAAGAGAAGCCTTCCGATCCATCGGGAAATTTTGTCGTAATGATTCCGATTGCCGTAAATCCGAAAAGCCCCTGAAAGTCGAGTTCGAGCGCTCCGGCATACTGGCCTTTCTCGAAATCGAGGAAGAGGTAGCCTCCCCCTTTAACGACGCCGGCATCAAGCGACATACCGATACCGTTGGGAGGCTTGAAACCGATATCCAGATTGGCCGGCCCCAGGTTGCCCTTTCGATCGTCGGGGAAAGTCAGAACGGTGCTCACCCCCATATTTTCAACAATCGCCACGAAAGGCCCCAGCTCGGTTCGGATATCCGCACCGGCGTTGATTTTGAATTCACTTCCGGGCGTGAGCCCCAGGGTTAGGTTGAGTAGCGAAATCGGACCGATGGAAACGCTAACGGGAATATCGAACTCCAGGGTGCCGCTGCCGCTGAAATAAAAGCCCTTGGCGCTGTTGAGTCCGACCAGCAAATCGAAGATGAGCGAAAAGCCATCGGGTGGCAGGACATTTGCCAGGAAGCCATCGGGATTACCCGGCTTGATTACGACTTTCCCCTCGGTAATGGCCATTTCGACGGTGGCGCTGGCGGAGGCTTCCATCGCGACGACGTCCCAGTCGAGTTCTGCCCCAAAAAGAGCGGATATTTCCATGGCCTCCAGACGGCTGCCGTCGCGGGTGCCAAAGATGAGGAGGGGGAGATTCTCGACATTGTCGCGGGCGATCCATCGGAAAAAGGCATCGCCCTCTACCGTCAGCCCGGAGTCGGCGGGCGGGCGGATGGAAATATTGCCGTTGGGTTGGATGACCAAACTCGTTTCTATTCCCAGGCCGCTGGAAAAACCGACCTCCAGCGACCATTTATCCACATCGAAGGTTTGGGTGAGTCCCCCCGAAATGGATTCTTCGATAATCAATTCGATCCCCCGTGGATTGAGATCTGTACGGGGTACCATGCGCGCCAACAGCAGGTCGAGTTCCGGCTCCGCTCCGCTGTCATCGTACACGGCTGGCCAGCCCATGGATTGCAGAATCTTTTCGAGTTTGGGAAACAACTTATGGCCCGTAAACGGATTGCCCTCCAGATCGTTACCGCCCCAGCCGTAGAGATCCTGCGCGAGCTTGGCCGGGTTTTCCAGAAACGTTGGAATCCGATCGAGATGCAGGCTTTTCTTTAGGTACTCGGGCTTTACCGGATTGGTCGAACCTTCGTTTTGAGTGCGCTCCTCTACCAACCCGAAAAACTCCAGGAAAAGCGTAAAAAGTGGAATGCTATTCTGGAAGTAATTGATGATGAGGTAATCGATGATATTCAGTGCCAGCTCGGTCACAAAATCGCCGAGTTCCTCGGCGGTCAAGCCGGGATAGGGGCCATTCGCGTTGATTTCATCCGCAATCGTCTGAAAGTTGTCGACGATCCCCGCGATGAGTTGAATAAGTTCGAACAGGGCTTCCCCGGCCAGGGTGTAGTCTTCGGCCTCCAGGGCATCGATGAGCTCTTTGGCGCGTTCGGGCATTTGCCCGACCTTATCGGCCACTCCGGAAACAGCATTTTGGAAGTCCGTATCGGCCGCCAGACTGGCAGGAAATTCGATACCCAGCTCCGCCAATAGCAGTAGAATCTCGTCGTTTTCGACGCGGTCTTTAAATGGCTGAAAGACTTTCGCAATTTCGACGCCAATCGCTTCTAGAGTGCCCATTTCATTCTCTGGCATAGCCGGGTTGTTTAAGCGAGTGTTTGATTATTGAAGGTTGCCAGATGGGCTTTCCATTCGGCCGGGCTGCGGCCGCTGGCCAGCACGTGCATGACTTGTAAATAATTGTCGGAAACCGCTTGCTGAAGTGCCGGGCTGCCGTTGCGTTGGAGCACAGCTGTCATTTTGAGGAGTAAATTCTGCAGGCTAATACCCTTGATTTGTTCGGGTATCGGCTTGCCTTGCCGACGCACGCTGCGGGCAATGTGCGACAGAAAGGCCGGCCCCTGATAGCGATGCCAGGCGGCCATCACTTCCCGGCGGTGACGCACCAAATCGAGAAGTTCGGGGCGGTGGAGTTTGAACAATTCGAAGAGCCGCCGGCCTTCTGGGTAATCGCGAAGTTCCTGCTCCAACTCACCAAGTGCATTGGCCAGATTGGTGGCCATCAGGCCGCCGGCCATGGCTCCGAGCGGGACCCCCTCCTTGCCCGCCGTAGCCGTGTGAAACGCGCTATTGATCACGGAGACGTTCAGGACGGATTCCACGTCGGTTATTTTGGAAGAATAGGACAAGTGGGTATTTCCGTCGAAGGCGTAGTTGAGCAAAACCACTTCATTGTGTTCATTTACGGAAACCGACCCGGAATCTCCTTTGATAAAAAAATCGGTCGAATCCACTGGCGTGATTTCGAATTGTCCCGTCCGAACGACGGTAGTATTGTTGTAGAATGAATAAGGTGTAGAGGTGGGGATGTTATCGTTGGATATCTGGCCTTTGGTCAGTCCGGTGGTTCTACCACGTTTCCAGACCGTTTCACCCGCAAGGGGCACGGCACTACCCGCAATGATTCCGATGTCGAGGATTTCGTTGAGGAAGCGCTCGTCGGGGGTCGTATCTCCCTCCTGGCCGTGGAGCAGCACGATGGCCGCATCCATTTCATTGGTGCGAAAACGACCGTCGACCACCTCTCCGATTTCGCCGGTGGCGCAGCACGAACAACAGCCATTGTGGGAGGGCTGGCCCGTCCGGTCTCCGTTGATGTTATCAGGGTTGCCCAGTACAACGTGCCAATTGGTGATCAGAACTATTTTACTATCGATATCTCTACGGGCAAAACATCCTAAGGAGCCTTTACCCGGTCCGCTACTTCCTTCGATTTGACATCCTCCAATTAAGGGTCGGTATTTAGAGGAATCCGGGCTTCCGGGTTGAACGACCACCATTTCGTTGACATCGGTTTTAAACCCGTAAATTTCCTCCGGAATGCGCTCTTTTGCTTTCAGTTTCGATTTGGGGAGCTTTTTCTCCACGGTGACCTTGAAGCAGAGTTCGCGCTGCATCTCTCCCTTCACCTGTTTGAGCCCCACCCCGACGGCCACGACGCCGGGAATGGCCATTAATTCTTCCGTCGCTTTCGCCCGCACTTCATTGAATGCGCGGTGCATGTCGATGAGCTCATTTCTCGGTATGTACGTGTCTTTAGGCATAGTGCTGTGGAATGGGGGTGGTGTTAATGCGGTGAATGATCTCGCGCAGCGAATGGGTTTGTTGGGCGATGGTAAGTACCGTTGCTACGTATTTACCGACTGCTGCTTTGAGCGGAGGAGTGCCATTGTCTTGCAGCACCTCAGCCATATGTAAAATCAGGCTCTCCAGTCGAATGCCCTTTACTTCGCGGACAAATTGGGTGTCTTCTTCAAAGCCACTATCAACAAAGGATTTGATGAAGGCCGGCCCCTGGTGCCGCTGCCAGCAGACCATTGTTGCCCGATTTTTCTGGACCAGATACAGCACCTCTTTGGAGTGGGTGCGCATAATGTGCAGCACCTCCCGGCCGAGCGGAGATTCCTTGAGCTGGTCTTCGAAGTATTCGAGCTTGCGGGGTTTCATTGTTCTGAATGCCATTTTAGCAAAGCCACCGAAAAAGCTGAGTCCGAAAGGTTGCTCTCGATCGGTAGTTGAAGTTCCGCTGCGAGCACTCTTAATAATTCAATTGCCTTCTGTTTTGACAACCTATCCAGGGTAGCTTCTTCACTACCCTCGACGATATTGTGCGGATCAACCACCACTACCAGTTTTTCAATTAGATTTCTTTTCTCAGAATTGTCCATGATATCCCCTGTCATAGAACGGGAGGCCCCTCTCTCTTGCGTTCCTTGTTTTTGGGGATCGAGCATTCTTGAATGTAATTCGTCGATGGCATCAAACCGGGAGTAAACATCGTCACTTCCTACTTTTTGCACCAAATCAGCCGACTGAACAGGTTTATTTTCCTTCTTCGCCATAATCTTATTTTTTTTCGCCCCCGATTCTGATTGCTCGAGATCTTGTGACCCGCATCCACCAAACGGCAACAAAACAAATACAATCAATATCATTTGTACCAAACATCTCATTCAATCGTATTTCAGCTCTCAAATCACTTTCCTCACTAAATGATGTTTTTGGATTCACCAATTTTAAAAACCGGTATTATTCTCAGCGATAAAGCTTCCGTTATCATTCCATTCTCCTCCACCTAATGTAAAATCTTTTCTGAATAGAAAATGGATTTTCCAATTATGAAAATCGGATATTTTATACCAATTTCCGTCCAACTCTACTCTGGCAAACTCACCAAACTGAAGGCGTATTTCAAAGGTGTCTCCAATAGATCCTTCATTGTGAAATGGCGTCCTGGTGGGACTATCCGTACTGGTAATTACCCCACCATTAGCATAGGGATTATTGTTCTCATCGCCGGTATGCTTATCATCATTTCCAACTACTTCTACGCTCGGAAAATCGGGGAAGGTTTGGTAAAATTCGGGATTACTGTGATTGCCATTCGTGTCAAATGGTATGCTACTTGGATTGATAATCTTTCTTCGAACCCTGCGCGTTACATCCCACATTAGAGTCGCTCCACCAGCTAGTGAATCTCCGTGATTGGGAGTGGTTGCATCTGCGGCAGGTACATCCGGAGGGTCATTGGTATTAGCACCCGTTAAATCAGGAACATCGGCGCCACCGGCGGGAATTATGGAAGCGGGCTGAATGGTAAATGTAAAGTCGTACCCCCCCGATACAGCGGTGCTGGTGGCTCCAGGAACCACCGGAGTCGGAATGGGTATGGCCACTGCGGCTGATGTAGACCAAATGATCCAGACAAGGCATTCATACACATCATCTCCATCAACTTGCACTTTTACAGGTATTCGCATGCCCGCCCCCGGATTTCGGTTGATGTGAGCGGTGGTTCGATCGGCACCCACAGAAGGCACGGTAATGGCCCTACCGGTCGCTGTCCAGCCGACATCGGCATGTGGAGGGTTGGGAATCAATGTGGCATCTAAGATCAGATTACCAGCCTGCTTGGCCGTACAAAAATGGTCCATCCCGGTCGCTCCCTGATTACTAGCAATCCAATGAGACTTTGTATCAGTGGCGTGGACGGCCACCAGCACTCTGAATACTGTGCGCCGTTTAAACCACGATCGCCCCGTGCCGGGGTGGGTAGCCTGAATGCGGACGGTTTGGGCACGAGTAAGATTACCGGATTGATTGTCGTAGCGCACCTTAATGGTAGAAGCCCCATTGTGGGTACCGGTCGGGGCGACAGGTGCACCATCTGCTTCGATAATAACCGCATTCACGTTGCCAGTAGTAACATCCCAGTTGAGTGCTCCCGCACCAATGCCGAAATCGGCGGCATTGAAATCTTCGGTCATGTTGCGTTCAGGCACGGGATCACCGCCGCCGATATTATCCCATTCGATCACATTGACAACCACCTCCTCTGCGGCACTTTGGTGATTGCCGGCAGTACGGGGCAGGCCACCCGTCCCATCGTCGGCGGTGGCGGTGAATTTGAATTGGAAATCGTCGTTGGGTGCGTTGAAGGTGACCGAATCACCCGTGGGGCTGCTTAGGGCGACGTTGGGCCCATCGGTTTGTGCCCAGTGGATGGTTACGGCATCGTTGTCTGGGTCCGCTGAGGTGGCGGCCAGGGTGACTTGCTCGCCCGGTTTGACTTCGATGAAGGAATTGGTGAGGGTAACGGTGGGCGTCTGGTTGGGAATATCTTCGGTGGTCGCTCCGGTTCCGCTGGTGTTGGGTGTTCCTACGGAGGGAGGTGGATTGCCGCTGCCGCTCAGTGTAGCGGTGAGGTTGGCGTGCCATTCGGCGTAGGGAGTGATGCGTACCCAGGCCGTTCCGTTGTGAAATTCGAGGTAATCCCGAAAGTCGGCCCTCCAGTAAGCTTGCAGCAGGTTAGCTGGATCGAACCCCTCGTTGGCAAGACGGAATATTTCGTTGGGTACCGCCGGCGTGGCTCCTTGGTAGTCGTCGGCGGTGCTATCTCCTGCCGACACCCAATCGGCCTCGCTGGTGTGGGTGCGGTTGGCAGCTCCACTGGCTTGCTCGCCCTTGGTAAACTGAGTCTGGCGGCGGGCGGCCATGTTGCCCTCTACTCCACCGGGTGCGCCGGGCACAAAGGTGATGGCACCGCTGCCCGCCCAATTGATACCTTCCGGCAGTACCTCGAAAGCAATTTCGGCCTTGGCCAAAAACCAGGTGGCGCCGTCTGTTCCCGGCACAGCCACGCCCGCCTGATCGGTGCTTCCGCCGGTGGCGGCAAAGCGCAGGGCATTATCACTATCCAGTGCCCCGGAGGTGTTGACTGCCCTCGGAGTAATGGTGAAAACGGTTCGGAATTTGGTGACCTCATCGGTTCCGTTAGTCGCTTTCACCCAAACGGCATCCGTGGCATTGCGGGACGCCGAGGTGGTATCGTAGCGCACGGAGATGCTGGATCGATTGCTGGCTGTCTGGCCATTGGTTTCTATAATGGTGGCCCCGGCGGCACCTTCGGAGATGTCCCAGTCTACATTACCCGAAAGTCCAAAATCGGTACTATCAAATACTTCCACCGGGTTGAGGGCCGTATCGGCATGGCCTCCGGGCCAGGCGTGAAGTTCGCATCCGGCCCCTCCACCGCCGACGGGCGGTCCAATATCCACGGCATCGGTACCCGCAATAGTGATGCCGAGGTCTTCCATCACCGGCTTGATATAGGTAGCAATCGCTTTGGTGAGGGGCTGCTTGTTGCCTGAAACATCCGTGATTTGAGCTCCGGCCACCAACAGTCCGATTACCTGATTGGCCGAATTGAGAATGACCGCACCGGAGTCGCCGTGACAGGCGAAGGGGGCGTTGGCATCCGGTCCGGTTCGCTCGATGAGCATTTGATTGTCGCCGTAGGCGACATCCGCGACTCGTCCGGTAGTGAGTCCGGTGGCCCGGCCGTACTTTCGCACTTCGTCGAAACAAATGACCGGAGCGGCCCCGGAAATCGCTTCAGCGATACTTTCAATTTTGTTTTCGGTACTGTGTTCCGCCACTTTGTTGCGGATATCTTCGTGGATTTCGATGAGGGCACAATCCAGTTCATCGGTAGCCGTGGCCTTCTTCACATCCCCGATATACCCCCTTGGGCAACAGCAGCAACTGATCCAGTAGCGGGGTTGGCCAATTTTAGTGTCTACGGCGGTCAGAGAGGTTGCCGCTGCGTTAACCACGTGCGCGCAAGTCAGGCCGACGAGGGCATTATCGCTCTTGCGCCGGGCCAGAATGCCCAGGGTGCCGTAGCCGGCGGGATGGTCGTTGTCGAAGTATTCGTTGCGGATGCTGATCCCACCACGAATGCCCAAATCGCGAAATTCACCATCCTGAATATCTAGTTGATCCACCGGACAAGTCAGGGCTTCGTGCTCGAAATGGGAGATGACATCAGTAGGAAGGCCGAAGAGGTGATTGGGAATGCGCTCGGCTTCGGGAAGATCGGAATGCGTTCGTTTTCGGCTCACGTAAAACCGGAAAGCCCACTGATCCAGCAGCTTTCCGCCTTTTTCTTTCGCACCCAATCCAATGGTGAGGACACCAGGTAGTTGACCGAACTGCGCCCGCACATGGGGCAGGAAGGTGAGGTATTTGGATTGTTGAGCTAAAAGTTGGGCTCGGGTCATGGGTGGCAATCTGACATGATTCCCAGAGGAAACATGAAGTTATTTACGAAAAGCAATGGCTAGTCCCGTCGGGGCAGGAAGCCTGGCAAACAGATCGGGATATTGATTTCGGGAAAGGCTATGAAGCAAATGTACTATTCCACTGAAATTCATCATATCCTGGAAAACCTGGATTTTTTAGTGTATTAGCCCGAAAATTGGGGATTTTTTGCTTAGAGGCCGTGGTTCGGACAGGTATTGGCCCGTTAGTATAGCAACCAAAAAGCCCGGCCGCTTGCGCGATCCGGGCTTTTTTCTGATTGTGGAGACGGCGAGAGTCGAACTCGCGTCCAGCAAAAGCACGATACAGCTTTCTACATGCTTATTGACCAATTGAGATTTTCGAGTGTGGGGTAGGTTTGCTCACGCACCCGAGACCACACCTTAGCTCCTAAATCTCACCCCCTGTTCAGAGCAGGACAGCGGGCCAGCCTACGAGGTTATGGTATGCGACGCATTGTGTAGTAGACATCAAACACGCGGCACAAAGGCATTCTAAGACCTGGTCTTAGGCAGCCATGGCGTAGTTAGCTTCGCCATATAAAAGAGGTTCGATCGTATTTTTTAACGGAGTAACCATCTTGCTCCGACATGCTTACTATACCGTTCACTTCCCTGTCGATACCTGTACGTCCCCAGATAATGAGGTGGTGAAGTGGTGAGGTAGTGAGTTGTTGTCAACTAACTATGAGTTTACCACTTTTGGCAAAATCCTAATCTTAAAACATTTGACATGGCCAAAAGTTCCCTACCTCTCATTCTGACCACCTCACCACCTGTTCACGTCCAAAAAACTCGTTGCATTAGAAAGACCAATTGCTGATCCCGGCTCAGACCGGCGATGATCCAGGTGGTGGTTTCGAAGTGGTTGGAATCGAAGCGAAACTGGCGGAGGTCGTGGAGTTGTTGGAGGAGGAGTTCAATGACCTGGTAGGCTTGTTCGATGCGATCATCGGCCTGCACGTCGAGGAAGTTGAATAAGAACTGATCGACCGGAGTGACGGTACGCGGATTTTCCAGATAGTTGAGGATATCGAATAACTCGCGCTCTTGTGATCGGTAGAGGGCGGATAAGAAGGTTTCTTCGCTCAGTTCGGACAGCGGTCGTTGCACCCAGTACGCCTGAATATCGGCCTGGTCTTGATAGAAGCTATTGTAGTGCAAGCCTTCCAGCAGCGGGCGTAAGCTGGAGACAATGGATTCCGCTGATTGGCTAGGTCGGTCGAGGGCGTAGGACTTCCAAGCCCTTGCGAAGCCGACGGCGGCCTTTCCAAAGGGGGCGAGGCGCGCCTGCTCATCGGTAGATAGGGGCTCGGCCGGAAGGGCCAACTGGGGTAGCAGTTGTTCGCGAATGTAGACAGCTGCCCGATCGATGTCACTGCGCGTAATGCGGCCGCCCGTTTCCGGCTCGATGGCTCGCGCCAATTGATAGAGCGCCTCCAACAATTGACGTTCACTGCCCTCGCTTCCTTCGAGCAGGGCCTTTAAATCGGCTTGACTGATGAATGGATCGCTCAAGGTAGCCGAGCGGAGCTTGAAGCTGGCTTCGTCGAGGAGTTGATGGAGATCTTGGATAGACATGGCAATGTGCTAATGTATCGATGTGCTAATGTGCTAATAAATCGGCATATTGGCACATTGAAATATCGACACATTCAACCAAAGGACCAGTCTCATTCGTTAGTTTGATTTAGGTTATGAAGAAGCTGGACAAATTGATGGTCGCCACCTTCGTACCGCCCTTTATCGTTACGTTTTTGATTGCCATTTTCGTGCTGCTCATGCAAATCCTCTGGCTCTACATCGACGATATCGCGGGGAAGGGAGTGGGTTTTTTCCTGCTGGTGGAATTGCTGGCCTACAAGTGCGTTGGGTTGGTGCCGATGGCCTTGCCGCTGGCAGTGTTGATTTCTTCGGTAATGGTACTGGGAGGACTGGCGGAGCATTACGAATTATCGAGCTTTAAGTCGGCGGGCGTCCGGCTATTGCGCGTGATGCGGCCGATTGTATTCTTCGGGCTGGCGATGACTATCGTATCGTGGCTGTGTTCGGACTACGTCATTCCGGTAGCCAACCTGAAGTTCGGGTCCAGGATGTACGACATCCAACAGAAGAAACCGGCACTCAGCCTGGATGCGGGGATGTTCAATTACGACTTCTCCGATTACGCCATTCATATCGGCAGTAAAAAGGGAGACGGCCGCACGATCAACGATGTGTTGATTTACGATCATACTCAGAGTAATACGGGGCAGCTCAGCGCCATTGTGGCCGGCGAAGGGGAAATGTTTGCCTCCCCCGACGGGCGGTACTTTGTGATGAATCTCCAGGATGGCTATCAATATTCGGAAATGCAGCCCACCGCCGGGCGCCGCGACGGCTATCCGTTTGTAAGGACCTCCTTTGATAGTTGGACAAAAGTGTTCGATCTGAGCGAATTTCAGCTCGCCCGTACCAACGAAAAGCTCTTCGAGCAAAACCGCAGCATGATGAGCAGCAGTCAACTGGCCACTGCCATCGATTCGATTGAGTACCACATCGAAGAGCGGCGCATCGGGCTGGCGAATCACGTAGCAGTTTACTTTTCCTTTGTGGAACCCGATACAAGTTTATCCCGCAACCAGCCCGCTTCTCCCGTATTATCGGAAACCGACTCGATTCGATACGGACTCAAGGACACCCTGCCCGTATCTACCGATTCCAATGCGATCCAGCCACTTGATACCCCGGCAATGCGAGCGCGCATCCGAGAGGTGGAATACGACTCCAAACCGCCCGGAATTTCTGCCCCCGACAACCAAGAAGCTACTTTCCGGGCAACCCTCGAGCAGCAACGCCTCCAGCCTAAAGAAGAGGACCGAAAAATAAGCACTGAAGAAAAGGTGTTACTCCGGATGACCGATCATCCCCTTCCGTTGGATAGCCTGTTATTGGGACTGTCTATACAGAAACGCGACCGCATTTTTAATCGGGCCCAATCGACGGCCCGCAGCATTCAGAGCCAGGCTGAATCCGCGGAGCGGACTCTCGATCGCATGGCCGAAAACCGGGTCAAGCACGTGTACGACCTCTACCGCAAATACAGCATGGCGGTGGTGTGCATCATCTTTGTGTTTATCGGCGCGCCGATGGGCGCTATTGTGCGAAAGGGCGGCTTCGGGTACCCCATCCTCGTATCGATTATTTTCTTCATGATTTTCGTCATTCTGACCATTTTTTGCCAAAAACTAGCCGAATCCTTTAAGCTACCCGCAGCGCTCGCAGCCTGGATGCCTTGTCTGGTCTTGTTTCCCATCGGACTAATCCTCACCATTCGGGCGATGAACGACTCCAAGGTGATCGATTCCGATCGCTATTTTCAGTTCTTCCGTCGTTTGTGGCGCCGCCGTAAACAGAAGCCTCATGCTGCCACCACCTAACATTTCCCCTGAGGGGCGGTCAAGCCGCTTTCTTCCAAAGAATCGCATTTTTTTTATCCTCCTTGCGCTCTATCTGGTGATTGGACTCCTTTTCCTGTTACAGACCGCTCACGGAGATGGCATTCTGTGGATGAATGCCCGGCGCAGCCCGGTCTTCGATTGGTTTTTCCTTTATGGAACTCGTTTGGGGGAACCCATCACCTATCTCATTCTGACTCTCCTATTATTGTTCGTACAATTCCGCACCGTATTGGTGGTTCCTCTGATCGGATTTTCCGCTCTCGGGTTAAGTCATCTGACCAAAGCGCTGTTCTTGCAAGAGCGCCCAATGACGTACTTCCAACGACTCAATCGGTGGGAAGAATTACAAATACAAGAAGGCTACCAATTAGCCGAAGGGCTTACGAGTTTTCCGAGCGGCCATACCCTGTCCGCCTTCGCGCTGTTTGGTTTTCTGGCCTTTAGTTCATCGCAAAAAGGATGGACTGCCGTCGGGCTGTTTGGCCTGGCCTTAATCGTGGCAATCAGCCGAGTTTATCTGGTACAGCACTTTGTGGAAGATGTTCTTTTCGGATCAATAATTGGTGTGCTGCTTGCCTTATTTTGGCACTGGTTGCAATTTGTGTTGTTTCCGGAGCGGGTTCGGTTTTGGAATAGATCTGTTATTAGGTTTTGACGTCGTAGCAATTAGTTGAAAAACCGGGAACTTTCCTACCGGCCCTGCAATTGGATAACCGTCTCAAATCAAGCAGCAGGTGGATAAACAACCGGAAATTCCAATACTCGAGCAGGAGGAAGCAACATCCAGAAGGACTACCTGGCAAGCGCTCAAAGAAGCCATTCGCGGAACGGAGGCCGACTACACGCAAATCAACCTCAAGCGGGCCATTTTTCTACTGGCAGTACCCATGATCCTCGAGTTGGTTATGGAGTCTACTTTTGCGGTGGTCGATATTTATTTTGTGGGCAAGCTGGGGCCTTCGGCAGTAGCTACCGTCGGCCTCACGGAGACCTATCTTTTTCTGCTATACTCTATGGCAATGGGCCTGGCAATGGCGGTGACCGCTATCGTCGCACGCCGGATTGGTGAAAAACACCAGCAGGAAGCATCCCGAACGGCAGTGCAATCCATTCTGCTTGCGCTTTTGATTTCGATCCCCTTTACCGTTGCCGGTGTCTTTTTCGCGAAGGACCTTCTGGCCATCATGGGTGCAGACGCCTGGAGCATCACCAACGGGTACCGCTACACGCAGTGGATGCTGGGTGGCAATGCCATTATTCTGCTTCTTTTTGTGATCAACGCCATCTTCCGGGGTGCCGGTGATGCAGCTATTGCCATGCGGGTGTTATGGATTGCCAACGGCTGTAACATCATCCTCGACCCTCTGCTGATTTTCGGCTGGGGACCGATCCCCGCTTTCGGGATCGAAGGAGCCGCCATCGCTACCACGGTTGGTCGGGGGATTGGCGTGATGACCCAGCTTTGGTTACTGGCAAAGGGGGGCAAACACATTCAGGCGACGTTGTCGCATCTGCGCTTCGAGGCCGAGATTATACTCAACATCATTCGCACCTCGATAGGGGGAATTGGCCAGATGATCGTCGCCATGACCTCGTGGATATTTCTCATGCGCATTCTGGCAGATGTGGGTAGCGTAGCCGTGGCGGGCGCCACCATCACGATTCGCCTGATGATGTTTACGCTGATGCCGGCCTGGGGCCTCTCCAACGCGGCGGCTACGCTGGTCGGTCAGAACCTGGGGGCTGGCAATCCCGATCGCGCCGAATCGGCGGTTTGGACAATCGGCTGGTACAACATGATTTTTCTCATCGCAGTATCCTTCCTGTATTTCTTCTTCAACGAATCGCTGGTGGCCATCTTCACGGACAACCCGGACGTTATCCGCATCGGTGGCGAATGGGTGCGCATTCTGTCCTACTCCTACTTCGTGTACGGTTGGTGGATGGTCTCGGTACAAGCCTTCAACGGCTCGGGCGACACCCGAACGCCCACCTGGATCAACCTGATCTTTTTCTGGCTCCTACAAATCCCGCTGGCCTACCTGCTGGCGCTGGTACTCGATTGGGGGCACTCGGGGGTATTCTGGGCCGTATTCTTTTCGGAAACGTCCGTAGGATTATTCACGCTGTGGATGTTCCGGCGCGGGAAATGGAAAATGGCTACGGTGTAGGGCTAATCAAAGCGGGCAATCTCCCCGGATTTGATGCGGCCCATGTAGTCTCTGTACGCATTTCGGACATTCGGCAGCAAAAAGTACAGCCCAAGCACGTTCGGGAAACACATAGCGAAAATCATCGCATCCCCGAAGTTGAATACCGCCTTGGCGGAAATGGCCGACCCGATGATGACAAAGACACAGAACACGGCCTTGTAGATATATTCGTTGGTTTTACTCTCTCCGAATAAATAGGTCCAGGCCTTAAGGCCGTAGTAAGACCAGGAGATCATAGTGGAAAGGGCAAAGAGAATGACGGCAAACGCCAGCACCACCGGGAAGAAGGACATGGTCTGTTCGAATGCGGAGGAGGTCAGTGCAATCGCGGCGCTATCACCCGCCCCGCTGGCAAAGCTGCGGTAGGCTTCTTCCTGGCCGATGTCCCCGTAGCCGGAAATAATAACCACCAAGGCCGTCATTGTACAAATGACCACCGTATCGATGAAGGGCTCGAGCAGCGCAACTACTCCTTCACTAATAGGCTCATCGGTCTTCACTGCCGAGTGGGCGATAGAGGCCGATCCTACTCCCGCTTCGTTAGAGAACGCCGATCGCCGGAAGCCTTGAATCAGCACTCCCACTAACCCCCCGTAGAAAGCTTCCGGGCTAAAGGCACCAGAGAAAATGCTTCCAAATGCACCAGGCACTTCGCCGATATTTCCGAAAATAACGATTAGCGCGCCAACCACGTAGATGCCAACCATGAACGGAACGATTTTATCCGTCACACGGGCGATCGACTTGATACCCCCGATGATGATAATGGCTACAATAACCGACATAACAATGCCGAAGATATATCCCCGCCCGGCCAGGAAGCTCGATTCTCCCCCTGTAACAGCGATCAGCTGGGTGGTAGCTTGATTGATCTGCACCATGTTTCCGCCGCCGAACGAGCCGCCGATACAAGCAATAGCAAATAAAACCGCGAGAATCTTACCCAGTGTCGCAATGGCAGTGCCGCGATCCGAGAGCCCCTTGCTCAGGTAGTACATGGGGCCACCTGAGACAGAGCCGTCTGCGTACACGTTTCGGTACATGACCCCCAGGGAACATTCCACAAATTTGGAAGACATCCCCAACAATCCGGCAACAATCATCCAAAACGTCGCTCCGGGTCCGCCGAGGGAAACAGCAATAGCTACCCCCGCAATGTTACCCACACCGACCGTACCGGAAAGAGCGGCCGTAAGGGCTTGGAAGTGACTGACCTCCCCTTCGTCGTCCGGATTGTCAAACTTACCCCGCACCACGTCGATCGCATGGCCGAAGGCACGGATATTAACAAAGCCCATGTAGACGGTGAAGAAGGCTGCCCCAGAGATGAGCCAGATCAATACGAAGGGAATCGTGTAGTCGCCAATGGTTATCGTGAAGAAAATGGCGCTCTCCACGGCATCGGTAATGGGCGTGAAAATTTCATTGATCCGATCGTCCATGGTGACCGTATCCCCTTCGGCGGGTTCGGCTTGTTGGCTCCATAGAATAACGGGTAATAGCAGAAAAGCTAAACTGGAGGTCAAAAATCGCTTCATAAGTTGGAATCGGTGATGTTGGAATCTCGCGAGAAAACCGCGGCAATGTATTGGTTTAATGGCATATGGACAAATGAGTATGACATTTTGACTTTTTCGTAAGTTTATTATCCCGACTCTTGCCACAGTCTTTCGGGCTTGCCTTATTAAGGACGACTAAAATCTTTATTTTACCTGAGCAATCTTTATTAGTTACGTTTGGACGCTTCGGATAATCAGTGGATCAACCGCCTGCAGCGGGGCGACGAAGCAGCTATGGAGTGGCTGTTCCGCGAGTTTTATGCCGACATGTGCCGGTCGGCTTTCCGCATTTTGCGCGATTCCAATCTAGCCGAGGATTTGGCGCAGGAGGTGTTCTTCGAGTTGTGGCGCAGCCGGAGCCGGCTGCGCATCAAGGGCTCCGTAGGTGCTTATTTGCGGCGGGCTGTCGTAAACCGGTCGCTGAACTATCTGCGGGATCAACGGCTGCCGCTCAGCGATCAGTCTCCCGCAGAACTTCCCCTGGCCGATGACCGCACCGGTGCCCAACAGCGCCTCGAACGCGATGAATTGGAACAGGCGATCCAACGGGCAATCGATCAGCTACCCGAACGCTGCCGCATCGTGTTCGTGCTAAACCGCTTCGAAGATCTTTCCAATAAGGAAATCGCCGATCGGCTGGACATTAGCGTTAAAACGGTCGAAAATCAGATGACCAGAGCTCTGCGGCTGTTGCGCAGCCAACTCTCGCGGCTCATCACCCTCGTTTTGTCGGTTACCTTGCTGATTTGGCAGCCTCAACCCGGGCAACAATTGCTTCGTCAGGGCGCTGACACAAAGAAGGTGGTCTTTGAAATGCCATCTTTGGGGGTTCTGCCTCATATTCGTGTTATCCCTAGTGGAGAGGAGCATTATGGATAGAGAACAGCAATACAAAAACTGGTTACGCGAACGCGATCAACCAGATCGATCAGAAGATAAAATGACTCGCGAACTCGATCGTTTATGGGAAGAGAGCGCTCGGTACGGCCAGTCCTTCGAACCAAACGTCGATGCCGGCTGGGAGCGCCTGCGCGATCGGATGCAAAGCAAGAAGCGCATCCGGCTGGTGGCGCTGCGGCGTTTTGCGGCAGCTGCCGCCCTGGTCGTTGCAGCGGGTTTAGCCTACCTGGTTTACAACAACCAGCACTTAGACGCGCCCCGGGCCTATTCTGTAGTGACTACCGCCCCGGGCGAGCAGCAATTGGTTACGCTGCCCGACGGCAGTACGGCGTTGCTCAACGAGCGCAGCCGCCTGGAATATCCAGCTAACTTCGAGGAGGACCGACGGGCCATAAGGTTTTCCGGAGAGGCCTTTTTTGAAATCGCCCATGCCCCCGACCGGCCCTTTTCTATTAGCACCGAAGAGATAGAGGTGGTGGTAAAAGGAACGTCGTTCAACCTGCGAGCGTACCCGGAGGAGGACTTCACCGAAACGGAGGTGACCACCGGATTGGTTGAATTTCGTGCCCTGACCACCGAGGAGGCGTTACCTCTGGAAGCCAATCAATGCGGCATCTACCACCATGGCTCTCAGCGCATGGAGCGCCGCACGAATACCTTACTCAACCGGCAAGCCTGGCACACGCATCAGCTGGAATTTCGGAATACCACCCTACCGGAGGTTTCGGAAATGTTGGAGCGATATTATACCATCCGGATCGATCTGAAAGCGGGCAATGATACCTGCCCCCTCACCGGTTTGCTGAAAAGAGAAACCCTCGATGATTTTTCCGCCGTTCAGGCATACTTGAAGGACCAACTCGGGGTATCGCTCTCGATGGTAGATCGCAACGCTTATCGCCTGGAAGGCGTTTGCCGTTAAGCATTTCTTAAAATCCGACATTTACCCAACGGCTGCAGCACCCCTTCCGTCATTTAATCTGAACCCGTCCCTCCGAGCGACCTGTCGTCCTGGTTGGAGGCATAGTCTAGATACGGCATGGTTCGATGGCTATCTCTACTCTTGCTTTTTTGCTCCCTGACTGGCCTGTCGGGGCAGGATTCGCCGTTGGATCGCCTCGTTGATATGGAATTGGGCGAAACCCGCCTGACGGATGCGCTCAACTACCTGATTTTCGAAGAGCGCATCGGGATGAGTTACCGATCCGATCAAATTCCCGACCGGGTAGTAGAGGTGCACATCACCCGCTGGCCACTGCGCCGGGTATTGGATTTTTTGTTGGAAGACACCCAGCTGTACTACCGGCAAGCAGGCCAGCAAATTCTCATCCTGGAGCGGCCGGTCGAGCAACGACGTACCATCAGCGGTTTTGTGGAGGATCGGGAAAGTGGGGAGCGATTAATTGGTGCCAACGTGTTCGACCGGGCATCCGGCTTCGGCACAGCCTCCGATGAATACGGATTTTTCAGCCTGACCCTTCCCCGCGGACCGGTAAATCTAACCATCAGCTACCTCGGCTATAAAACGGACTACCGTTCGCTTCCCTCCGGCAAAGACAAGCGGCTACGGATTCAGCTCTTGCCCGATTTGACAGAAATCCCCCAGGTGCTGGTCATCTCGGGAGATTCGAGCCACCTTCGCACGGCGGAACCCGTCAGCCTCCCTCTGCAGGAAATGAAACGGCTTCCGCGCCTGGCAGGCGAAGCCGATCCACTGCGCCTGGCACTACTCCTTCCGGGAATCACGTCCGGAGCCGACGGTCTGGAAGGCATCCACATCCGGGGAGCCGACGCGGGCCAAAACCTCGTGCTGCTGGATGGTGTACCCGTCTACAATGTCAATCACGCCGGCGGGCTGTTCAGCATTTTTAACGAGCAAAGCCTGCGATCGGTCGATATTTACAAAAGTGCCATTCCGGCCAACTTTGGGGGCCGACTAGCCGGGGTCATCGACGTGCGCACCAAAGAGGGCAATCTGTACGAACTGGCTGGCCAGGCCGACATTGGCCTGCTGACCTCCCGGCTTACCCTGGAAGGGCCCCTCCGTGTCGGCACCTCCTCCTTTCTCGTTAGCGGACGGCTCTCACACGTTCAGCACTTCATCCAGGAACTGACCCGCCGCGATAAAGCCAAGCGTGGAGAAATCGGTAGCACCGATTACAAGTTTTACGATTTTAACGTCAAGCTGAATCACCAGTTTTCCCAATCAGACCGTGTGTACCTGAGTGTGTATCGAGGGTTTGACGAATACCGTGATGGATCGACGCGGTCGGATACGCTGATTGTTCGAAATACAACTACCAATCAGCTCCGCCCCTGGAGATTCGACCAGCAGGTGGGCGAACATTTGCAATGGGGCAATACTGTTGCTGCACTGCGTTGGAATCATTTGTTTTCCGATAAATTTTTCGGCAATCTCACGGCCACTTATAGCCGGCTGGCCACAGACGGTGGCTACACCGAATCGGATTCGGTTCAAAATTTGGTGACGGGCGAGTCGATCATTTTTCAATGTCTGGAGGGGATCTTTCAGTCCAGTATCCGCGATATCGGATTGCGATTCGACGGCCATATATTGCCGCTACCGGGCCGCGATTGGCGATTTGGTGCCGCCTTAACTGCGCATCGGTTCACTCCAAACGCCCGCGAATTTCCCCCCTGTGTGGAGGATTTTGAAGTCCGGCCAACCGACCTGACCAGCGAGAGCCAGGAGTTTAATTTCTACCTGCAGTACCGCCGTCGATACCGCCGCTGGTGGTGGCAGGCCGGCCTGCACCTCAGCGGGTGGTCGATCAACCCTACCACTTACTGGAATCTTCAGCCCCGACTGGCCCTGGGCGTACAACTCACCAAACGGCTCGACTGGAAAGCCAGCTACGACCGAACGGTCCAGTACATCCACCGCCTTTCGGCAAATAGTATTGGCCTACCCAGCGACCTGTGGGTGCCCGCCACGCTGGAAGCGCCTCCGGCCGTTGCCGATCAATACAGCACCGGACTGACCTATGATCTCGGCGAGGAGTACGCGCTCGAAACGGAAGTCTACCTCCGAAACATGACCCATCTGGTGAGCTTCAGCGAAGGCACCGACGGCATCGAAGACTACCGCGACAACCTGACGAGCGGCCGCGGCGAAGCCGCCGGCTGGGAGGTGCTCCTCGTCAAGAAACGCGGCCGGCTCACCGGCTGGGTCAGCTATACCCTCGCTCGGTCCGACCGCCAGTTCGATCGCGTTAACCGCGGGCGAACCTTCCCGTTTCGCTACGATCGACGTCACGATTTCAAGATCGCCTTCGCCTATCAGGCCCGGCCCTGGCTCTTGCTTTCCGCTAATTATTTGCGCAGCTCCGGCTCCGCCTTCAGTTTCCCACTAGCCACTTACGAGACGCCAACAACCATCGATGGCCTGGAAAATGACGTCATCACCACCTTTGTACTGGGCGATAAAAACCAACTGCGCTTTCCTACCTACCATCGCCTCGATCTCAGCGCCACCATGCAATGGCAATCGGATGTGTTCCGCCACCAACTGAGCGTTGGCCTGTACAACGCCTACGACCGGCGCAACCCAATCTATTACGACCTTCGTACCGTTTTACAGTTGCGGGACGGTCAGTTTCAGACCAGTCGCGAGCTCGTGCAGGCCTGGATCGCACCGCTGCTTCCAAGCCTGAATTACAGTATAACATTTTAAGCTATATGGACGAATCTACACTGATTACCCCTTTCGCGTCCGCTTAATTTTGCCTAATTTCCCACGTAAATTGATACCCATGTGGTTGTTCACAGGTTACCGGCGCTGTTTTCCGCTACTATTTTGGAGCGGTTTCTTGCTGATGACGGCATGTCAGGAGCCGCTCGATCACAATATCGATGTGCCCGAACCGCAGCTTAGCGTATCCGCTAATGTAGCCGTGGGCAAAGCAGTTGAGGTCCGCCTAAGCTCCACCCAACCCATCTTCAATACCCAGCCGGCCGGTGTAGTCACTAATGCCTCCGTCAAGTTATTCGAAAACGGACAATTTGTCGAACACCTCTCGTTCGTACCCAATGGCCTCACGATGGATTCGGTCTACATCAGCGAGATATTGCCCCAAGTGGGCGCAGCCTATCAACTGGAAATCAGCGCGCCCGATTTTGAACCAGTCTTCGCGTCTACCTCCATCCCCGAAGCAGTACCCGTCAGTTTGGCGGTGAACAGCGTGCACGAAATGGATGGCCGGGACAATTCCATGAACCGCGTGTTTTACGAAGTGGCCATCGATTACGAGGACCCGACTAATGCGCCCAACTTCTACCAACTCAACTTTTACCAGGAATTCATCGAATTCGACGTCATCAACAAAGACACCTCCGTCACTGGCATTTCTACCGAGCCACTTATATTTAGTAGCCTGGGAGACAACAATAGCTTCCTGCCCGCCGTCACTGGTGGCTTACTCATCGAGGATAAACCCTTTGGCGGGTCGCTCGCTTTTGACCTTACCATCGAAATCGACCGCAAGGACCAAAAACTCGGCCGCCTGATCGCCGAGCTGCACACCGTTTCCAAAGAATACTACGACTACTACGCCTCGGTAAGCCGCCAACAAAACAGCGGCAGCGGTGGCCTCAGCACGCCCGTATTCATCATCAGCAATATCGATAATGGGGTTGGCGTATTCGCCGGCTTCAGCACCAGCAGGGCCGAGGCACAAGTCTCTCACGAGTAGGGATGGTCTTTTGGTTTCTCACCACCTCACCACCTAAAAAAAATACGGCTCCGATAGGGGCACGACCAAATATTCGTGTCTCTACAGATGAATCTGCCTCACAAACAGGGGCACAATTTGGCAGCCTTATGACAACGACGATGAAAAACGCTCTGCTCGACCAGTTTCCGCTCTTTTCCGTACTTTCTCCTGAAGAAAAACATCTGCTCTCCGACATGCTGGAGTTGCGCGTGAAGAAGCGCTACAGCTTTATCTACCTTCCCGGCGATCCTTCCGATACGATTTACTTTTTGTCGAAAGGCACCATCAAGCTCGGCACCCACAGTGTCGATGGCAAGGAGGTGATCAAGCACCTGCTCCATCCGCAGGCCATGTTTGGCGAGTTGAGCCTTGTCGGTGAAACCGAGCGCCAGGAATTTGCGCAGGCCCTCAAGGAAGACGTACACCTGTATTGCCTGCGGGTAGAAGATTTCAAGCAATTGCTCCAGCACAATTTTGAATTGTCGAGCCGCGTGATGAACCTATTCGGCAACCGCCTGATGGCCGCCGAAACGAAGTTGGAAAGCCTCATTTTCAAAGATGCCCGTACCCGCATCATCGAATTCATCAAAGATAGTGTCAAGCAGCACGGTCGCCGCGTTGGCTACGAAATGCTGCTCAAGCACAGCCTGACCCACCAGGATATTGCTAATATTACCTGCACTTCCCGTCAGACGGTTACCCTCGTGCTGAACGAGCTAAAGAAAATGGATTTGATCTACTTCAATCGCGGAAAAATTTTGGTGCGCGATATGGCGAAACTCGCTTAAAGGCAAAACCTCCCTTTATTCTTCCCCCCATCGGTATGTATCCAGCTCGAGCCCGATCAGATCGAGGGCACGATCGACGACGGTTGCCGCGATCGCTTCGGTACTTTCCGGCAGGCTGTAGAAATTGGGGACGGCCGGCAGGATAATGCCTCCGGCCTCCGTGACAGTAGTCATATTGCGCAAATGCAATAAACTCAGTGGGGTTTCACGAGTGACGAGAATCAGCCGGCGACGCTCCTTTAGGATGACATCGGCAGCGCGGGTGGCCAGGTCGTTGCTGATGCCGCTTGCAACGCGGCCGAGTAGCCCCATACTGCAGGGACACACGATCATACTGCCGTAGCGGGCGGAACCCGACGCAAAGGGAGCTCTAAAATCGCGTTTGGCATAGAAATCAAACGGATACTGATCGTAGTCGGGCTGGCCCAGTTCGAGTTCCCAATTATACCGGGCATTATCACTCATTACCACTCCCACTGCCTCCCACTGATCGCGCAGGCTCACCAGCCGGTCGAACAGCACTTTTGCGTAAATCGAGCCGCTCGATCCGGCTACTGCGATAACAATTTTGTGCGCCATTACATTTATTTCTTTGGGAAGCGGGCTGTTATTTGATCGTTAATCCCGATTGTTCCCAAAAAGGATTCCCAAAAGCTTACTTATTTTTGGTCAATTCTATTGAAACGAGCTATAAAGGAACGAATATGAAAAATGTTGCATTCTTTACACTGCTGCTTGCTGGGTTCTTTTTTTCCAGCACTGCCACCCCACCACCGGCTGTTGAGGTGCAGTGGATGAGTTGGGAAGAAGCTATCCAGGCCATGGAAAAGGAGCCGCGCAAACTGTTCGTCGATGTGTACACCGACTGGTGCGGCTGGTGCAAGCGCATGGACGCGACTACGTTCTCCGATCCGGAAGTGGTTTCTTACCTCAACGAAAACTATTACGCCATCAAACTGGATGCCGAGCAGAAGCCAGACATCACTTACAAGGGCCAAACCTTCAAATTCGTTGCCTCCGGCCGCCGTGGCTACCACGAGCTTGCCGCCGCTCTCCTGCAAGGCAAAATGAGCTACCCCAGCGTGGTCTATCTCAACGAACAAGAGCAGCTGATCACCGTCAGCCCCGGGTATAAGCAAAAGGAGCAAATGCTCAAGGAACTCCGCTACATCGGAGGTGATCACTTCATGGATACGAAGTGGGAAGATTTTAAGTAGGTGGTGAAATAATTGGGAGGTGGTTAGGTGGTGAGTTCTTTTTTATAAGTCTTTTACTTCTTTGATCAGGTTTTGCAAACTGGCCTTGGCATCCCCGAAAAACATATTGGTTTTATCGTGGAAGAATAGCGGGTTTTGGATGCCGGCGTAGCCGCTGCGCATGCTTCGCTTAAGTACTACCACCCGTTTGGCATCCGATACGTTCAGGATAGGCATGCCATAAATGGGGCTGGCGGGATCGTCGTTTGCGGCCGGATTGACCACGTCGTTGGCACCGATCACCAGCACCACATCCGCACTCGGGAAGCGCTCGTTGGCATCGTCCAGATCAAGCAACTGAGGATACGGGACGTCCGCTTCTGCGAGCAACACATTCATGTGCCCCGGCATCCGCCCCGCTACGGGATGGATGGCATAGTTAACTTCCACCCCATTCTTTCCGAGTAATTCATCGAGTTCCCGACAGGCTTTTTGGGCTTGTGCTACTGCGAGTCCGTAGCCCGGAACGACCATAACCGATTGCGCATAGTACAATTGGATCGCCAGGTCGCTCGGCGTCACTTCCTTGATGGTTCTATCTCCGGTGGCAGCACCGCCACCGCCACCCGACGTACCGAAGCCGCCGATGAGTACGTTTGCCAGCGACCGGTTCATAGCTCGGCACATCAAGATCGTTAGAATGGTACCCGATGCCCCCACCAGAATACCGCCGACGATCATAATCTGATTTCCGTAAATCAGTCCAGCCGTCGCTGCCGACAATCCAGTAAAGGAATTCAACAGGGAAATCACCACCGGCATATCTGCCCCGCCGATGGGTGCCACAAACGATAATCCGTAAAACAGCCCCACCCCCAGCAACGCCAGAGCTATGGCCCATCCGGCATCCAGTCCGGCAATCGACAAATAGGCGCCCAATCCGATGAGCATTGCCAGGAGTACCAGATTAAAAATGTTGTGACCCTGAAAGGTGATCTTGCGGTCGTTGACCCGGCCTTCTAGTTTGCCCCAGGCCAGCAAGCTGCCCGTAAAGGAAATCGCTCCGATGAGCAATGCCAGTACCACAATGACCCGAGCGCCACTTTCCATGGCGGTCGCTCCGTCAAAATAGCGGTAGAGCTCAGCCATAGCCAACACCACCGCACAAGCCCCTCCCAGTCCGTTGAAGATGGATACCATTTGCGGCATGGCGGTCATGGCCACGCGCTGCGCGGCCACCCAACCGATAGCGGCGCCGACTAATAGTCCTCCGGCGATCCAGGCGTAGTTGCCATCGCCCGACAGCGGTGCGATCAGGGTGGCTACGATCGCCAGCCCCATTCCAATTGCTGCAAGCTGATTACCTTGCCGCGCCGTGTCCGGCGATCCGAGCCGCCGAATGCCTACGATGTAGAGCAGTGCACCGACGAGGTACGAAAAATTGATCGTAGTAGCTAGTATCATGTAAGGGGGGCGATTTAGCGTTTTTTCTTAAACATTTCCAACATGCGGTCCGTGACGGCGAATCCGCCCACCACGTTGATCATTCCCAGAACGATCCCCAGGGTGCCCAGCGCGAGCGACAGATAATCATCCGGGCTGGCCTGCCGTACGAGCAAGATGGCTCCGATAATGACGACCCCGCTAATCGCATTGGCTCCCGACATGAGCGGAGTATGCAGCACCGTCGGCACCTTCGAGATAACCTCAAAGCCGAGAATGGCCGTGAAAATCAGCAAATAAATGAAGATGAGATTGCTGTTGAAAAATTCAAATACTTGATCCATAGTGACTTCAATTCTCAGAATTCGGAACGGTTGCCGGGGCGGGGGTGATTAAAGCCGCCTCCACAATATCGTCTTCGAGGGGAAGATGCAGCGCTCCGTCTTTGATGATGAGTTGGCAAAAGTGAAAAGCATTATTGGCAAACAGCGTACTGGCGTCTTGCGGCATGGTATCGGCCAAGGCCGAATTACCGATAATGGTCACTCCGTGCTGTTGTACGATCTGGCTATCCTGGCTCAACTCGCAATTACCGCCGGTAGAGGATGCCAAATCGACCACCACCGACCCCGCACGCATCTGTTCCACCGTAGCGGCAGGTAGCAAGAGCGGAGCCTTGCGGCCGCGCACCTGTGCCGTAGTGATGACCACGTCCGCATCGGCCGCCCGGCGTTGTACCTCTGCCCGCTGGCGCTCCAGGTAGTCTTCCGATTGCTCCACCGCGTAGCCGCCTGCCCCGGTATCCTCTACTGCTCCTTCCACTTCGACGAACTTCGCACCGAGGCTAAGCACTTCCTCTTTCGCAGCTTGCCGCACGTCGGATGCTTCCACCATGGCCCCGAGTCGGCGGGCAGTGGCAATGGCCTGCAACCCGGCTACCCCGGCACCCAGTACGAGCACCTTGGCGGGCCGAATGCTGCCGGCTGCCGTAATCATCATTGGAAAAAAGCGGGGCAAGTGCTGAGCCGCCGATAATACCGACCGGTAGCCCGCTACGTTGGCCATCGACGACAGCAGGTCCATCCGCTGCGCGCGGGTGCTGCGGGGCACCATATCCAGACTGAAGGCCGTCAGCTGCCGCTGCTCGAGTGCCTTGGTAATTTCCGGGTCGTTGTACGGCTGAAAGGCCGACAAGACGTTCGTACCAGGGCTCAATGCATCGTATTGCTCCAAGGGTAAGGGCTCTACGCTAATCAGTAGATCTACCGCCCCCAGGATGCCGGAAGCAGTACTGATCGTCGCACCTACCTCTTCGTAGCTGGCGTCCGGAAAAAAGGCATCCGCCCCAGCTCCCGATTCTATGTGGACCGCAGCTCCCAGATCGATGAGCTTCTTTACGAGTGCCGGCGTTAGCGCCACTCGCTTAATATTCGGCTCCTTCAAAACCCCAATGACCATAGACTATTGTTTGGGTCCAAATGTAATTATTCCAAATAATATTCGGCAATTCAATCTTAACCACTTTTACAATTCGCGAGCGAAATGCCCTGGGATTCATCAGCACATCAAAATATCACAGCATCAGCACATCCACAAACCCTGTCACAAAAATCCAAAAACTTCCCCTCCCCCGACCAGGCATCATCTTACCTTTGAATTGTCAACGATGCAATACACGAGTAATCGTTAAGATAAATTGGGTGAGTGTTTGTTCATAGTTTCGGTCCTCTGCCAGACGGCGGGGGACTTTTTTTATCCTGCCACGCGGACCTCAAAAGCCACTTCCTCGCAGTAACCATCCAGTTGCCACTGCAATGCCTCTTCCGATCCGTCCCAGGGGATGGACCCCACTCCGGGAAAATAAACTTTCGAAAGCAAGCCATCCAGCAGCGGCCACAGCAAACCGAAATCGGTGCGATCCACATTGCCTTTTTGCAGAGCGCGGTAGTAAGTGACGTTGTAGTAGCCATTGTCGAATTGATCCGTCGGCGCGTAGGCCTCGAAATGAGTAGCTGTAAGTTGCTCGCCACCGCAAGCGCGCTCTTCCTGCACCAGGAGGTAGCGCGGGCGCGTAAACGGAGCCTCCGCATACAAGCGGTCGGCCAGGGCGGTACCGACTACCCAGTCATCCGCGTGTGCAATCATCAGCAACGGCATTCCGGAGGGAAGGCCGGCGTAGGAATCCAATACCGCCCCCGTAAACGGCCCGGAACCGGGAGCAACCAATAGCATACCCGCCGGTTCGGGCACTCCCAACTCGTCTGCCCGCACAGCCATGTGTGGTGCAATCACTCCGCCGTAGCTATGCCCCACAAATACCCAATTATCCGTTTGGGGAAGGATGTGATCCTCGCCTCCGCAGAGCACTTCGCGTGCCCGTAAAAGGGCCGAGGCCGCATTTGTCGGAAAAGCGGGAGTGCGCGGAAGGAATATATTGCGCTGGTAGCGCGGATACACGACCGTATACCCCTGGCGCACGAGGTGCTCGATCCAACCGCCGTAAATAGAGGGGTTGATGGCGCCGTATCCGTGAAGAAAAAAGACTACTGGCGCGGTCTCGGGGCGCGGAGCACGGGGCTCGAACAGAAAAAAACCTTCCTCCGAATCGTAAAAATCAAAGACCGCCACCGAATCGTGCGGATACACCGATGCAGTGGCGGTCTTTGAAAGAAATAAGACCAAAGAAACGATCAGAAAGTAGCGCATGGAGGCACAACAGCCGGATCGCCTTTCGGTTTGCCCAAGGGGCTATTGCTTGACAATCGGCCGACTGATGCGCCCGTTTTCCGTTTCCAGCACCAGCTGGTACACCCCACTTGGCCAGCCCGCCATACTGAAGGGCAACTGGTGGTTACCAGCTTGAAGTCGCTGATTCAGCACCGTTTGCAGCTGCTTGCCGGAAGCGTCGAATAACGCAATAGTTACAATGCCGCCCTGGTCGAGCTGGAAGGCGAGTTCCGCCCGGGTGTTTACCGGATTGGGCCCCAGCCAATCGATCTGAGCACCGGCCCGCAGGGCGCGGTCGAGGGTATTGCTGACGGTGCCGGCAGTCAGGAATGTCAGAGTACCCGGCACACTGCCCGAAGTCACCACCGTCTCATCATCCGAATCGAGCACCAAAAATTTCCCACTCTTGGCGAGAAAGGTATACGTAATACTGAGGGTAGTATCCATATTGTCGTCTACCGACTCCTCCACTGCAATCATTCGCAGGCCGTCTTCGGTGCTGCCATCGGGAAACTGAATCGTACCGAAAGCATCTGCCTCCAGGCTTACTTCGTAAGTTTCCTCGGTGGTCTCAATGGGCACGCCCGCTATCGTAGAGGTCGAGGTGAGATCACCGCTGCTACTCGCCGTGGTGCCCAGGGTCATCGGAAAGGGAAATTGGACCGCCGGTGGATCGTACAAAGTGATAAACTGACCGGAGATGCCCATGACTTCACTCTCGAGTATCGATCCGACCAGTGCAAGCTGATTGGCATCGATAGCCAGATAGGAAGCAACCTGAGCATCAAGTGTATCATTGATGTCTTCTACGAATTCCCGGACGGTGAACGTAAAGGCGCGGTTGGCTGCCGGAAAGGAACTCCCGGAGGGTGTATCGCCGGGCGTTTGAATGTCGAAGGTCACCGTGTCGGTGAAGGTAGCAGAGGCAAAATTCCACACATTGCCGCCTCCTTCGCTACCAATGTCGTACGAGTCGGAATCCAGATTACTCGTTTGCGTCAGATTGGCCCCTAGGGTGTACACGGCTGTAAAATCAGCCTCCGTCACGGTAATCTGAGCGGTTGCTACAGGCATAGTGATCGCGCCCAGGGCCAGGAAATAAATGAATCGGGTAAAATGATGCATATGTATTATTTAAGTGAATAATGGTTATACAAGGTACTGCATATCACATAAGGCTACCTTACTTCCTACCTCAAAGGAACCAATTTTATCAGGTTCTCCTAAAACCATTACCTTTACCGCGTTCGGATTTTCTACCACTGAATATGCCTAACCAAGCGGAAGGCTCCCCCGTCGGAGTGATCGGTGCCGGTTCTTTTGGAACGGCCATTGCCAACCTGCTTTCCAGGAACACGAATGTGCTCATATACGCGCGCAATCCGGAAGACGTGGCCGATATCAATGCCAACCGCAACCGGTACGGCGTTCGGATGCAGGAAAATGTGCACGCTACCAACGACCTGGAAGAAATCGCCGGCCGCTGCCGGCTCCTGATCCCAATCGTGCCTTCCAACAGTTTCCGGGCCATGATGCAGGCTCTGTCGCCCTATCTGCATCCCTACCACCTGCTGATTCACGGCACGAAAGGCTTTGACCTCCTCGGAATCGACGAAGCAAACATTGAAAAGGAAGGCATCACCCGCGCCAACGTGCAAACGATGAGCGAAGTCATCCAGACCGAAAGTGTAGCCGTGCGAGTCGGGTGCTTATCCGGTCCCAACCTCGCTCCGGAAATTTTGGAAGGCCAACCCACCGCCACCCTGATTGCCAGTAAATTCGACGAAGTCATCCGACGCGGCCAGGAGGTGCTGAAGTCAAAACAATTTTATGTCTTCGGTTCCCACGATTTGCTGGGTGCCGAGCTGGCGGGGGCCCTGAAAAACGTCATTGCCCTCGGCTCGGGCATGCTCAAAGGGCACGGCCTGGGCAAAAACATTCAGGCAATGCTGATTACCAGAGGGTTCGGTGAGATGGTCAACCTCGGACGGGCAATGGGCAGCGATACTAAAGCGTTTTTTGGCACGGCGGGCATCGGAGATTTAATCGCCACGGCTACCAGTAAAAAGAGCCGGAATTATACCTTTGGATTCCGCCTCGGGCAGGGCCAGTCGTTTGAGGAAATTAAAGCCTCCTCGCACGAGCTGGCCGAAGGCGTCAAAACCCTGCAAATATCCCGCTACTTATCGCGGTACTATCACTTGCATACACCGATTACCGAATCGCTGTACCGCGTTGTTTTTGAAGGAACTTCGATTGAGTCAGCCCTGGAATACGTGATGTCAATCCCCGGGGACGTCGATGTCGATTTTATCTAAGCCACGATTATGAACATCAACTTGAAGGACATTTTGCCCCACCTGACCGCCGTACTGCTGTTTTTGGCGGTTTCCGCCATTTACTTCCTCCCCCAAATAGAAGGCAAGGTGGTAGATCAGGGCGACCTGACTTCCTACTACGGAATGTCGCAGGAGTTGCGGAGTTTTGAAGAAGAAACCGGCGAGCAGACACTGTGGACCAACGCCATGTTCGGCGGCATGCCCACCTACCAGATCCGCACCGTGCAGGACGGCAACCTCCTCTACCGGCTCGATCAGATCGTCCGGCTCGGCATCCAGCCACCCATCGGGCAGTTTCTGGTAGCCATGATCGGCTTTTACATCCTCCTGGTGCTCCTGGGCGTCCATCCGTGGCTAGCCATCGTCGGGGCGCTCGGGTTTGGGTTTACCACCAATAGCGTGATCCTATTTGAAGCCGGCCACCTGACCAAGCTCAAGGCCGTTTCCTACTTCCCGCTCATCGGCGCGGGCCTCATCCTGGCCTTTCGGCAAAAATACCTGCTCGGCGGACTTCTCTTCGGCCTCGGCCTGGGGCTCAACATCACGGCCAACCACGTGCAGATGACCTACTACCTGGGGCTGACCATCCTCATCTTCGGCATCGCCCAGTTGATATTCGACGCCCGCCGGGGCGCTTTCCTCGAATTTGCGAAAGCCTCCGCGGCACTCATCATCGGTGCCCTATTGGCCGTGGGGGCCACGGCCTCCAACCTGCTGGTCACCTACGAATACGCCGAGGATACGATGCGCGGGCAGCCCATTCTCACGAGCGAAGCCACCGCCGAGCCCCAGAGCAGCAGCGAGACCGAAGGCCTCGCCTGGGATTACGCCATGCAGTGGAGCAACGGCGTCATCGATCTCGTTTCCCTCTACATCCCCGGCGTGGCGGGCGGCAGTAGCGCCGAGCCCCTCGACCAGGAATCGGCCACCTATAAAAGCCTCCGGGCCAAAGGCTACAACGTACCGGCGGATTTTTCCGGACCGCTCTACTGGGGTGCGCTCCCCTTCACCAGTGGGCCCACCTACATGGGTGCGGCCATCGTATTCTTTTTCCTCCTCGGACTCTTCCTAGTCAAAGGCCCTGTCAAATGGTGGCTAGCCTTCGGCACCCTGCTGACCATCCTGCTGTCGATGGGCAAAAACCTGGAGGCCTTCAACCGCTTCTTCTTCGAGGTCGTACCACTTTACAGCAAATTCCGGACGCCCAACTCCATCATGGCCATCACCTCGTTTTTGATGCCCCTGCTGGGATTGCTGGGCCTGCATCAAATCGCGAGCGGGAAGGCGGATAAAGCCAAGGCCGCCAACGCCCTGAAAATCAGTGCCGGCATTGCGGCCGCCATGGCGTTGTTTTACGCCCTGCTCGGGCCGTCGTTTTACGATTTCACCAGCCCCGGCGATGCGCAGTACGCCCAAAGCCTCGGCCAGGAGGCGCTTATTAAAGATCGCAAGGCCCTGATGTCGGGCGATGCCTGGCGCAGCCTCTTCATCGTGGGGCTGTGTTCGGGGCTACTGTACTTATACCTGCGAGAAACGATCAAGCTGCCCTTCCTGGCCGCCGGATTGGCCTTAATAACAATCGGAGATTTATGGGTCATTGACCAGCGCTACGTCAACAGCGACGACTTCGAACCCAAGCGGGCCTACGAAGCCAAGTTTCAACCCCGCCAGGTAGACGAGCAAATCCTGCAAGACCCCGATCTCAACTACCGCGTGCTCGACCTCACCGTCAGCACCTTCCAATCGAGCCAGCCCTCCTACTTCCACAAGACCATCGGAGGCTACCACGCCGCCAAATTGCAGCGCTACCAAGATTTGATCGACCGCCACCTCAGCCAATTCAATCAGGCGGTGCTCAACATGCTCAATACGAAATACATCATTCAGCCGGGCCAATCCAATCAACCGGGCCAGCCCGGACCGGCCGTAGCGCAGCAAAACCCCGCCGCCTACGGCAACGCCTGGGTGGTCAATGCGATCATCCCGGTCCCCGACGCCAATGCCGAAATCGACGCCCTCAACCGCCCAAACTTGAAAGATGTCGCCATCGTCCACGAGGAGTTTTCGGACTATCTCGACGGCCTCTCCCCCACCGGCAACGGCACCATCGACCTGACGAGCTACGAGCCTAACAATCTGATCTATTCCTTTAATTCCAACGCCGAGCAGCTCGTCGTCTTCAGCGAAATTTGGTACGGCCCCGACAAAGGCTGGCAAGCCTACATCGACGACGAGCCCGTCGACCATATCCGCGCCAACTATGCGCTGCGCGCCCTGCGCGTGCCTGCCGGCCAGCACACCATTCGATTCGAATTTGCCCCGGCCACCTACCGCGCCGGCGTCACCATCAGCCTGATCTCCAGCTCCCTGCTGATCCTGGCCCTGCTCGGCTTCATCGCCTGGCAACTCTACAGCAATAAACCGACAGTACCCGTCCCGGCAGAGCCGGCACCAGCCAAAACCGAACCAACACCCGCCAAGAAGAAAGCACCAACGGGAAAGGGCCAAAATAGAAAGAAGAAGAAAAAATGATATGCTAACGTTTTGATGTTCTGATTTTCTGATGTACTAAAAGACTAAAGTACTCCTTTGAAAAAAGTCCTCATCATCACCTACTACTGGCCCCCCTCCGGCGGCATCGGCGTGCTGCGCTGCCTGAAGATCGCCAAATACCTGCGCCAGCACGGGTGGGAGCCGATCGTGTACACCGCCGAAAACGCCCACTACCCCACTATCGATCACAGCAACGACCAGGACATTCCGGAGGGCATCACCATTTTGAAACAACCCATTTGGGAGCCCTACGCCCTCTACAAAAAATGGACCGGCCGCGCCGCGGATGAGAATGTGAATAACGTACTCTACTTTCAGGATTCGAACTGGAAGCACCGCCTGTCGGTCTGGATTCGATCCAATTTCTTTATCCCCGATGCGCGCGCGTCGTGGATTCGGCCTTCCGTGCGGTTTTTGGTGAACTACCTGAGGGAAAATCCCGTAGACGCCATCCTATCCGACGGCCCGCCGCACTCCAACACCCGCATCGCTACGCTGGTACGGAAGATGACGGGCATCCCCTGGCTCGCCGACTTCCAGGACCCCTGGACGCAGGTCGACTACTACCAACAACTCTCCCTCCTCCCCTGGGCCGACCGCAAGCACCACCGCCTCGAACGCGAAGCCCTGCAAACCGCCGATAAAACCACCATCGTCAGTTGGACCTGGAAGGAAGACCTCGAAGCCATCGGCGCCACCAACGTATCGGTCATCCCCTGGGGCTACGATCCCGACGACTACCGCGATTTGCAGGACCTTCCCATCGCCGAGGGCTTCACCCTCTCCCACCTGGGCATCATGGGCTACGACCGCAACCCGGAAACCCTCTTCCACATCCTCCGCGAACTGGCCGATGCCGATCCGCATTTTCAGCAAGCCCTCCGCCTGCAGCTGGTCGGGCAAGTCGACCAATCCGTACAAACGGCCTACCAGCGTGCGGGCATCGAAGCCAACGTCGATCTGGTCGGCAGCGTCTCCCGCCAGGAAGCACTGCGCCGTACACGCACCAGCCCGGTGCTCCTCCTGCTCCTCAACCAGCAGCCCAACGCCAAGGGGCGTATTCCCGGCAAGCTCTTCGAATACCTCGCCGCCCGCCGGCCGATTCTGGCGCTGGGGCCGCCAGAGAGTGATGTAGCGCAAATTCTCCGCCGCACCAATAGTGGCTTCACCTGCGCCTACGACGATGCCGCGGGCATTCGATCGGTTTTGGAAGATTTGTTTGCCCGCTACCGAACCGGCACCCTCTCCGCGCCACAGGAAAATGCCATTGAGCAGTACGCGCACCCGGTGTTGGTGGGGGAAATTGCCGGTTTTTTGGAGGAGATAATTAAATAGCTATTTGGGTCCAGGAGTAATAATCGCCTCAACGTTTTTCTCCCGAGTTTTTCTTTCACGGTTGCTTGCTCACATTATACCGTCTGTTTATATTTATTGGTAGTAGTTGACGGTCGCCTGTTCCTAACCTAGGGGAAATGCCGGTATGGTGGGTCAGGATCTCCCTTCGAAGGAGCCACCTGTTGCGCATATCATTCCAATATGGG
>CAZDET010000017.1:44689-84424 GCA_964504335.1 uncultured Saprospiraceae bacterium | reverse complement strand
GGCTGCCTGCAGCCCTTGAGGTTGGCAGGTATGGTGGGCGGGCCGTCTTATATATACCCACCCACATGGTGTGGGGCGCCCCGGGCCCAGCCACCGGCCGGAGGGCGGGGGGCCCAAGTTATGTCCCGTCGGTTGACGTTACTGCCTCCGGCATTTGATGCGTGTGCCCTCTCTCCTACTCACCAAAACACCCCAATTTGCACTCCCAGTAAATCCTGCCGCAACCCTGAAAATGCCTCCAGGAAGCGCCGCTCGCTGGCCCCGCGCAATCGAGAGGTCAGCCCCAGGTCGAATTGTACAGCCGGCCGTAGACGTAGTTGTCCCAGTGGGAGGTCGAAGCCCAAACCGAGTACCGCACTCAAGCTCCACTGGTCGAGGGTCAGATAGGGCGCCTGTACCTGCTGTTCGCCGGAAAAGTAATAATGTACCTGTGGACCAATCAGCACAAAGGGAGCTGCCGGCAGTCTGGAATATTGAATCTCAAAAAGGGACGTGAGGCCGACACTCAGGCCGCTGAGATCAGCCGTGCGATTGGTGAGGTCGGCCCAGGCCACTGTGATCTCATTCCGCTGATGCGTGATATTCATCTGGGGGCGCCAGTGCAACCCGCCAAAAAGCTGGGTGCGGCCCGTGATACCTAGCTGCCAGTAAATCCGGCCGCTTTCCGTCGTGTACAGCGGGCCGGTATTCGACGGCAAGGTAGGACGGGGTTCGATGATCACCGAACTGTATCCACTTTCCAAATAGGCACCCCATTGCCATTGCTGCGCTCTCAGGCCGGTCAGGAATAATATGGACAGTACTAAAGGGGGAAGGAGATGCCTCATGGGATACCTTTGGAAGAAAACGACCCGAACCCACCCACTACGCCCGCAAGACGGATTTTAACGGTCTGCGCGTTGGGCGCGTCGGAGCCACGTCTTGGCAACGAGATTGAGCAGGAAGGCCAGTGCGGCTAGAAGTGCAATGCGCGCCAACAGATCGCCCCACCGGGTGTAAAACGTGATCTGATCGTTCAGTGGTATGGAGGCCAGCAGGAAGGCCGGCTCGTCGTAATTAGTGCGTTGTTCGATCCGGCCCGTCGGATCGATTACGGCCGAAATGCCCGTATTAGCCGATCGAATAAACGCCCTTCGCGTTTCGATCGCCCGCAGGCTGGAAAAATGCAGGTGCTGTCGGTGCCCGGCGGTATGGTCCCACCAGCCGTCATTGGTCATCACAAAACCGGCCTGCGCCCCCCGGCGCACGTAGCCGCCAAAGTATTCTCCAAAAACACTTTCGTAGCAAATGATAGGTGCCACTGCCCCATGGTCGCTGGTAAATACCGACCGCTCTGCCTGCGTACCGAGGCCCGCCGAGGTAGCGCCAAAGGCCTCCATAATCGGCTCCAAAAAGAAGAGAAATCGGCGGAAGGGGAAGCTTTCGGGTCCTGGCACCAGTTTGCTTTTGCGATACACCTGCACCGAGTCGCCGTCAATGGGCACCTGAACCGCCGCATTGAGTGCCTCGTATTCCAGGATGCTGCCGTCGCGCCGCTCCACGCGCCGGACCGCCTCCGGCTTCGGTTCTCCGGGCTCCACGAGGCGGTAAGCACTGACCCCCATGACCAACACCAAATCAGGATAATCCGCCAGCGCAGCCCGAAGTCGGTTTACTATTGGGTCGGAATCGAGCCGCCGTTCTCGCGAAGCGTCAAAACTCGCCTCCGGGAATACCAAATACTCGGTTTCGGGAGCCCGCCGGAGAGCGTCGAGCGACAACTCCAAGAAACGATCAAATTGGGCCTCTCTCGAAAGGGTGCGGTAGCCGTAGTGCGGTTCAATATTCGGTTGAATAATGGCTACCCGGGCACTTTCCTCGGCCGGAGGCGTGTAGCCAAATAATAGGATTTGCGACAGTAAAATCGGAATCACAATCGTGCCCAGCGACGGAAGGAATACGCGCCAGGATCGCTGCCCCTCCTGCCAACTGCGAACCGCCCGGAAAATCAATACATTGGCTGCAAGTATCCACAACGTGCCGCCAAACGTGCCTGTCCAGGCGTACCACTGAATCCACCCCGGATATTCCGCAAAGCCGTTGCCCAGATTGAGCCAGGGCCAGTTCAGATCCCAATTCAAATGCAGATACTCGAAGGTCATCCAGAAGGCGATCAACGCAGCGTACCCGGTTCTGGGCATGCGCATCACAGCAAGGTGGTAAAGAACGAGCGGAAGAGTCATCAGCAGACTATTGACCACCACCGCAAATATCCCCGCAGGCACCGCTGCGTTGGCTACCCAGTAGGTAGACAGGATGTTCCAGATAATGAATGCCTGATACCCGTGGCGAAACACTTGTTTCCAGGAGTCTTCCTGCCCCCGCAGCGTCCGCTCAATCATCAATAGGGGGACCATCGCTCCAAACAAGAGAAATGGAAGCGGCAGGTAATCCGGAAAACCAAGGCCCAGTAACAGGCCACTGAGGTGGCTCCAGCCCGTATACTTCCAGTTGACTGCCCGCCCCCGGCGCGCGCGCCACCATTGGCGCAGGCACAACCAACTCCCCCAAACCGCCAAAAACAACAAGAGGGGCCGATATCCCCACAGCTGCTCCAGTTGCGTGCGTCGATACATGGAGACTCCCGTGCCGATGGCAATGAACAGACTCAATATGGAAAGGAAGGGAAGATATTTTGTCCGCACGCGCTCTAGGTTTTGGCACAAGAATACGGAAAAAAGGTACTTTGCGGGGCACAGCCAAGCAACCGATTATGACTAACCGACTCTACGTCGCCGCCACCAGCCAACACGTCGGAAAAACGACTTCCACTCTTGGCCTCACCGCCGCGATTCAACACAGCGGCTACCATGTAGGCTACTGCAAGCCCGTCGGACAACAATTCGTAGACCTGGGCGATCTGCGCGTCGATAAGGACGCCCTCCTCTTCGCCGACATCATGAAGTTCGACCTGCGTGCCGAATGGCACAGCCCGGTTATCATCGGCCGCGGGGTGACCTCCGCCTACCTCGACAACCCCAGCCAGTTCAATTTTCGCGAAGCCATCGAGTTCGCCTCCCAGGCCCTCCACAGCCAGTACGATTTCGTGGTGTACGAGGGCACGGGCCACCCGGGGGTCGGCAGCGTCGTGGATCTGAGCAACGCGCAGGTGGCTCAAATGCTCGGCGCCCCCGTGGTAATGATCGTAGAGGGAGGGATCGGCAATACAATCGATACGCTGAATATGAATACGGCGCTCTTCCGCGAGCGGAAGGTACCTGTCGTTGGAGTGATCCTCAACAAAGTCATTCCCGAAAAAATTGAAAAAGTAGAACGCTACGTCGGGAAGTACCTCCAGAAAATGGGCATCCCGCTGCTGGGCATTCTCCCCTACGACCGTTCGCTTGCCAACCCGATTATGGAGAGTGTTCGCCATGCGGTTCGGGGAACGGTTTTGTACAACGAAGAATATCTGGATAACCGCGTCGAAAACGTCGCCTCCGGCTCCCTGATCGCACGCAAGGAAATCGATGATATTCGCAACCTGCTGATTATCGTCAGCTATCGCCGCCTGAAAGAGGCCATCGAGGGATTAATCGAACTCGCCGAGCGCGACGGCTATCAGGAGAGCCCCCTTTCGGGCATTGTGGTCAACGGCGAACACGATTACCTCACCGACCTTCGAGTCAATTTCCCGCACCTCGATTACATCCGCGAACACCGCATCCCCCTGGTTACCACCCAACTCGACACCTACGGGGCGGCGCTCAAAATCAGTCAAATGGAAGTGAAAATCAATACGCGCACTCCCTGGAAATCCCGGCGCGCCATCGAGTTGGTTCGGGATCACGTTTCCCTGCGGGGGTTGGTTTAAAATGGTGTTAAAGTAGCCCGCCATCCGACGCTCATCGGTAAAAGCCGCTATTTTATCAAAGTCATTTAGGGGAAAAACCGGATTCCGCTACCTTAGTCCTTTGAATGACCGCACGCCCGGTTTATGAAACAGCTTAACGAACAGACGGTACTCCAACGATTGCGATCGGATGATCGGACCGCCTTACGGCAGGTATTCGATGCGCACTACACTTCCGTTTGTTCCGTCATTCGCCGTTTCATCGTCGATCCGGGTTTGGTTGAAGATCTCGCACAGGAGGTGTTTGTCCGCTTTTGGGAAAAACGGCACCGCATCGAAATCAATTCGAACCTCCCTGCGTACCTGCGGCGGATGGCCGCCAACGAGGCCATGGCCCATCTGAGAAAAAAAAACCGCTTCGCCCCCGATGAACTCCCCTCTCAGCTGCCCAACTTCACTAGCGCCGGGGCCGATCTCGACCTGGAAGCCTCCGAATTAAAGGATGCCATCCAACAAGCCATAAACGCCCTGCCCCCGCGTTGCCGGGTGATCTTCCAGTTAAGCCGGTTCGAGGATATGACCTATCGGGAAATCGCCAGCCAACTCGGCATTTCCGAAAAAACAGTGGAAAACCAAATGGGAAAAGCCCTCCGCTCTCTACGCGACCGGCTCAAGCAGTACACTACTCTCCTGCTGCTGATTTTAAACGTCCTTAGTTAAAAAGCCCGCTTCAGCAGCGATTCCGCCAGCCCTTTCAGAGGCTCCTTTCGTTCTGGGGGGGCATTCACCAAATCCAGATGCTCGTAGGCATTTGCCTGGTAGGTGTCTCGCAGTTGAGTGACGAATTCGGGGACGTCCAGCCGCTTCATGAGTTCGGTGACTGCTTCGATCTTGGCGGTCGGATCCGCAGGCTGATCGGCATACCAGGCGGTGAGTTGTTGCTTTTGGGCAGGCTCAGCCCGTTCGAGGGCCTTGAGATACAACAGCGTTTTCTTGTTTCGGACAATATCATTACCGGCGCGTTTCCCGATCGTTTCGGGATCGCCGAATACATCGAGATAGTCGTCCTGTAGTTGGAAGGCAATCCCCGTGAGTCGGCCAAATTCACTGAGGTGACGACGATCCACTTCGCCTGCCCCCGCAGTGATTGCTCCCATTTCGAGCGCACCGGCAAGCAGCACCGCGGTTTTTAATTCGATCATTTTCAGGTATTCCTCCACAGAAACAGCCTCCAAGGCCTCAAAATTCATGTCATATTGTTGGCCTTGACATACTTTTGTAGCAACTTGCGTAAATACATGTAATAGATTCGGAATAATTGATTTTTCTGCTGTATTATTGATGTATTGATAGGCGATTATGAGCATGAGATCGCCCGACAAGATACCGGTATTCACATTATACCGCATATGAACGGCGGGCTGCCCCCGTCGCAGCGGGCTCTCGTCCATGATGTCATCGTGTACGAGGCTGAAATTGTGAAACACTTCTACGGCAAATGCTGCAGGTAGGGCTTTTCGGAAGTCCACTTCGAACAACGAACAACTCAATAAAGTAAGGATAGGTCGGATGCGCTTCCCTCCTAAATTCATCACGTATTCAATCGGCTCGTAGAGCTCCTTTGGAGCGTGTACCAGTTGTTGGTCTGCCAGATATTGATCGAAGGCTTGGCGAAGCGACTGAATGAATGCGGTCATAGCAGCAAAATGAGCGGCTAAAATAGCCGAGTATCCCCTATCCTGCAAGCGAATCACACTGGAATGAATTGAAATAACCGTCTCCTGCCATGGCTACCGCATCTATTACGAACATTTTGCTGATCGAAGACCACCCGGCCGACCAAAAATTTATCAAGTTTTGTCTGGAGGAGCATAGCTTTCGCCACAATCTCTACTTGACGGAGTCCCTCGCCGAAGGGATCGAACTAGTGCGCGACAAACCAATCGACATTGTACTACTGGATCTTTCGCTTACCGACAGCATCGGCTATCAAACTGTACCCAATTTCAAAAAAGCGGTTTCAGAAGTACCGCTCGTCGTACTTACCGGCAACAAAAACCCCCTGATTAGCCTCCAGTCCGTTCGGGCAGGTGCCCAGGATTACCTCGTCAAGGGCGATTTCGATGCCCGCCGGCTAATAGCCGTTATTCGCTTCGCCATCGCCCGCTTTAAGCAGGAAAAAGAAAAGGAGCAGGAAATCAAGAAACTGCGCAAGCGCACCACCGACGATGAGGTGCTGCGCGCACTCGTGCAGGCCGGCGATTGGCAGATGGATATCGTAGACCTTACCATGACCTGGTCCGATGCGGTGTATGATATTCTGGGCCGCAAGTCGCGCATTAACCCCACCCGAAGCGACTTCCTCTCCGCGATTTACAAGGAAGACCGGGCCAAGGTGGAAGCCTTTCTAGACGAAGTGAGTCGCGTTGATACCGCCAAGCATGTTTCCTGCCGGCTCCTGGTCGAAAATCGCATTATCAAGCACGTAGCGATTTCGGCTATCATGAATTTTGATGAGTCGCAAAATAAACTCATTCTATTCGGTACCCTGCAGGTACAATCGGACGGCGACATGGACGTGTCCGAGCTCCCCGAACCCAGGTCGCTTGTTTCAAAGACCAGCCGCAAGGATGATACCGCCCTGAGTCGACTTTCCTTCGACCTGCGTACTCCCCTCACCTCAATGGCCCAACTGTTGTACCTCCTCGAGCAAACCGAACTGCACGGAGAGCAAACCGACCTCATCAGTGGCATGAAGGCCGCTACCGACGAATTCAATCTCATCGTCAATCAATTGCTCAATTACGTTCTGCTTCAAGATACCGGCCCCCAGGAATCGGCCAGCTCTTCCTTTGCGCTACCCGAAATGTTTGAGGCCATCCAGCGATTGGCCGACTTTCAGGCAGACCGCGACAACATTGATCTCGATTTTAAAATCAGCCCCTCCCTTCCCGCACGCGTAACGGGCAACCAGAAACACGTCAGTCAGTTTTTCTACAACCTCATCATTCGCATCCTCACGCTTCGGAACGCCAATAAGGAGCTGCGGGTCCAGATCGAAGGGGTTACCTCCGGCGAAGAGTTCCTGCTCCGGATGCTCCTCTCTTACAAAGGCCAGCCATATCAGTGGCCAAAGGAAACCAGCTTTCGCAACGAAAACTTACAAGAACGCCCCCATACCGAACTGCTCGATGGCGTCATCGCCAAAATTGCCCGGCAGTTGGGTATCAAACACCGCATTAGTAAAGACCGTACCGAAAATGTACAGCTTACGATCGAATTACCCTTGAAAGTGGCAACTGTTGCCGGATCTGAAATGCCTAGTTTACCCCGAGCGCCCCTCCATCTCCTGTTGGTAGAAGACCACCCGCTACAACGGCTGGCCATTCAGCAAGTACTCAAAAGCTGGTCGCAGTTGGTTAGCGTTAAAGTGGTCGAAAACGGGCAGGAAGCCATCGAACTCGCCGAAAACGAGCAATTCGATCTCATCCTTATGGATTTAAAGTTACCCGTACTGGACGGTCTGGAAGCCGCAAAAATCCTGCGGGCCAAAGACTACCGCGGCCCCATGATCGCCCTGACGGCCGGCGTGAGCGCGCAGGAGGAAAAGGAAACCCAACAGGCGGGCATGAACGAATACATGCTCAAGCCTTTTCAACCCGAAGACCTGTATCGCAGCATCATGCGCTTGTTGCGCCAGAGCGGACATCCGGCCGCCTCCTGACCCAAATCGATAAACCGCTGCGTTTGGTGCGCTGTTGCAATATACATGCAGCAACCATACGACCTCATCATCATCGGCGGCGGGCCCACGGGCCTCAATGTAGCCATCAGTGCACACCGCGCAGGCCTGCGCTATCTCGTCCTCGAAAAGGGCATGTTGGTTAACTCTATCTACCACTTCCCCGTCAATATGACGTTTTTTTCCACCTCGCTGAAGCTCGAAATTGGGAATGTCCCCTTTATTTCTCAAGGTGACAAACCCACGCGTCAGGAGGCGCTGGAATACTACCGCCGGATCGTGCAGTCGTTCAACTTGCGGGTGCACCTATACGAACCGGTCGAATCCCTCCAACCGAGCGAAGGCGGAGGGTATCGCGTCCACACCACTAAAGCCACCTACGACACGGAAGCCGTGGTAGTGGCCTCCGGCTTTTACGATACGCCCCGCCTGCTGAATGTTCCGGGCGAAGACCTGCCGAAGGTGCGCCATTACTACGACGATCCCCACTTGTACCTCGGGCAAAAAGTACTGGTAGTGGGAGCCGCCAATTCGGCCTGCGATGCTGCTCTGGAAACCTGGACCAAGGGCGCCGAAGTTACCATGGCCATTCGCAGCGGCGAAATCTACCCCAAGGTCAAATACTGGATTCGGCCAAATATCGAGAACCGCATCAAGGAGGGAAGTATCAAGGCGTATTTCCACACCGAGGTGAAGGAAATTCGTCCGAAGGAGGTAGTGTTAGAAGGTCCCGACGGACCGTTCACCATCGAAAACGACTTCGTGCTCGCCATGACTGGCTACCAGCCCAATTACGCTTTTCTGCGGCAGCTCGGCCTGGAGATCGAAGAAAACGACCACTGTATTCCCGCCTACAATCGGGAGACCCTGGAAACCAACCTCCCCAACGTGTACATGGCAGGGGTCATTTGCGCCGGCCTGAAAACTTCGACCTTGTTCATCGAGAATACCCGCGACCACGGCGAAATCATCATCTCCGATTTGCTAAAAAAGAAACGGCCCACCACCGCTGAGGTGTAGGGCCGCTCTACTAATCGATTGTAACCAAAAAACGTCTTTGGCTTAGGAGCCGTTATCGATCATAGTTTGGCTGACTTTTTAAGCGACTTCGGCTGGTGTCTCCACCGGTACCGTCCAGTCGTACGTATCTTCGATCCGGCCAAAGCGGAGGCCGTCGATGTATTCTTTGGCAAAAGTACCTATTTTTCGCTGATCCATATCGGGTAATCGTAATATACGCTCTCCGTGCTGAATTTCCATGACGTGCGATACCACCGCTGCCGTACCGGTGCCAAAGCATTCTTCCAGGGTGCCGCCTTCCGCTGCGGCAACAATCTCGTCAATAGACACCTGGCGAACTTCTACCCGGTAGCCTTTATCACGGAACAGGGTGAGAAGGCTGTCGCGCGTAATGCCTTTCAGGATCGACCCGTCAGTTTCGGGGGTGACGACGGTCCCGTCAAGGACGAAGAAGATGTTCATCGTACCAACTTCCTGGATCGTTTTCATGTCCGGGCCACCCATCCACATTACCTGATCGAAGCCTTGTTCCTGCGCTTCGTGTGCAGGCCGCAGGCTGGCCGCGTAATTGCCCGCACACTTGGCCTCTCCCGTGCCGCCGGGAAAGGCGCGAACGTACTGCTGCTCTACCTTCAATCGGATCGGACGCGTGTAGTACGGCCCAACAGGGCCTGTAAAGATCACAAAGCGGTAAGTTTCCGAAGGCCGTACTCCGATAAATTCATCGGTGGCAAACATGAACGGACGAATGTACAGAGCACTTCCCTCTGCGGGCGGAATCCATTGCGCATCCATCCCAATGAGCAGGTGCATCGCTTCCAGGAAGGCATCTTCGGGAAAAGCGGGCATCATCATCCGGTGTGCGGAAGCATTGATGCGTTTGGCGTGTTGCTCAGGGCGAAAAAGAACGGGCGTCCCGTCGGAGCGCTTCGCTGCTTTGGCTCCCTCAAAAATGGATTGTCCGTAGTGCAGGGCCATGGTGGCCGGGTGCATCGTGAAATGACCGAAGGGCACAATGCGCATGTCTTGCCACTCCCCGCCGCGATAATCAGCGAGAAACATGTGGTCGGAAAAGATACGACCGAAGGGAATGTTGTCGAAGTCGACTTCGGAGAGGCGAGTTTGCTGCGTTTTCGTTATAGAAATAGGATACTTCATGCAGTCGCTTTTTGACAAAAATAGTTAAAAATTCTAATCCTTTCAAGTAAAGGCACTTTATTCAAAACATAATAAAGTAAAATCTGATTATTCCAAATAAAATTCTATGAATAGTTTCCTGGACTTTGAATTCTATCGGTTGCCTAATCAGACCTATTCCATGGCTCGGCTGGCGGGTAAAGGACAGGCTAAGCTGCTGTCGCTCTATCGAACTACCCCGGAAAGACAGGCCGAAGCGCAGTCTTATTTAATAACCATTTTGGAGGCCGTTGGTTATGCACCGGCCCTGACCCAGACCTACCTTTATCCCCTACTGCCTCAGGAGCAACTCCAACTGGTACCGATGCTCCAGGCGCTGCAGATTACCAAGGTGTTGTTATTCGGTAGCTCCCTCTCCGAACTGGGCATTCACATCCGCTGCCGCCCCTACGAGGCAGTACGCTGGAATGGCTGCCTGTTTTTAGAGAGCGATGCCCTGCTGGATATTCAACGCGAACGGGAAGCCGGAGGAAAGGCTATGGCCGGGGCGTTGTGGAAAGCACTCAAGCAACACTACAGCTGATCCGACCACGAAACCTTATCTTTGCCATCCAATTTTAAGCAAGCTATTTTGGAACACCTCGTTCAACATATCGAAAGCCTGGTTTTTGCTACTTCCGAGCCGATCAGCCGGCAGGAAATTACCCAGTGCCTGGAAGAGGCCTTCGGGGTCAAATTCACCCCGGATGCAATCGAACAGAGCCTGGCGCAATTGCGATCCAAGTACGCACTGGACGATTACTCCTTCGAAATGGTAGAAGTCGCCGAGGGGTTTCAATTCATGACAAAGGGGGCTTACCACCAGACAGTGGGCATTCACCTCAAGCAAACCACCCGCAAGCGCCTGTCGCGATCGGCCCTGGAGACCCTGTCGATAGTAGCGTATCGACAACCCGTCACCAAAAGTGAACTCGAACAAATCCGCGGGGTTAGTTGCGATTACGCCCTACAGAAACTATTGGAAAAAGAGCTTGTTTCCATTACAGGGCGCTCCGACGGCCCCGGGCGGCCGTTGCTCTACGGTACCAGCGAGCGCTTCATGGATTACTTCGGGCTGCGCAACCTCGGGGATTTGCCCAAGCCCAAAGAATTTAAGGTGCCGGAAAACCGAATCGGCTCGGCCGAGGCAATCGAAGAATTGGTTTTAGAAGAAGAAGAGTAAAAGACCTGCCAATAATGGAACAACCGCTAGTAAATCGCGTCGCAAATAGTGGACTGATCACCCTGAACCTGGAAGAGTTTTTCCCGCAGGCAACAATTGCCCACTTCGACCTTAAAGACTACCTCTTCATGGAGATGATCCTGAAGGAGAAAGACTTCCGCGCAGCCCTGAAGGACCACGACTGGTCGGCTTACGAAGGCAAGATCCTGCTGGTATACTGTTCGGCCGATGCGATCATTCCTACCTGGGCGTATATGTTGGTAGCCGGCTATGCCGCTCCGCTCGCCCAAGATGTCTTCCAGGGAACGGAGGCCGAATTCTTGAAAGCCCACTTCCTGCGGGCCATTTCCAAATGGGATTTCGAACAGTATTCCGACCAGCGCATCGTAGTAAAGGGCTGCAGTAACCACCCGGTCCCCCCGGCCGCCTATCTGGAGGTCGTCCGCCGGTTGCGTCCTTTGGCCAAATCCATTATGTTTGGAGAACCCTGTTCTACCGTGCCCATCTATAAGAAACCCCGCAGGTAGATCGTGTCGGCAACCTGCTTTTAAGCTCCTGTCGCAATCCTATTAGGGAAAAAGGATTATCTTTCGGCGTTAGCCGAAAAACCTGGCTCCCCTGGTGATTTCTCTATCACCAGTCGGCCAAAAATCCGAAGGTTCATGATTCGACGTCGACTCCTCCTAGTTTGGAGCGCTCTAAGCCTGTCTCTTGCCGTTTCCGCTCAGGATATTCATTTTTCCCTGCACGATATGTCTCCCCTATGGCTCAACCCTGCCCTCACCGGCGCATTTGAGGGTACTGCCCGGATTGGAGGCATCTACCGGGGGCAATGGTATACGCTGGATGGCATCAACACGCCCTCCCTTTACGTGGACGCCCCAATCATTCAAGGATTCCGGGAGCAAGACTGGGTGGGTGTTGGCCTTCTGTTTGTCCAGGACAACGCCAGCCAGTTCGATCTGCAAACCGGCTGGCAGGGGCTGAGCGCCTCTTACCACTTCGCCTTCGACAAGGAACGCACCAGCGTCTTGACGCTAGGTGGCCAATACACTCGCACCAGTGTATCGATCGATCCCGGCAACAGCCTCATCCTGGAAGAAACCATTGATGTGGCGCTCGGCGGAGGTGGCCAGGTGTCGCCCACCGAATTGGGTATGGGAGAGATGAATACAGATTACACCGATTTTAGCGGTGGCTTGATGTTCCGCACCAACTTAACCGACTCCAACGCACTGGAGCTGGGAGTGGCGCTCTATCACCTCACCTCCCCCGAAAATCAACTACTAACCGGTGGTGGTTCGCAGGCAGAGCGCTCCAGTACACTGCATGCCCACGCGCGCCTGGGCTACCAGCTCTCAGACAAGTGGCGCTTCCTGCCGAGTGTGTTCTTTCAATCCTCGGCCGGTACCAACTCTGCTTCCATTCAGGCGTGGATGGGCCGGCGAATCAAGCCGGACGTCCAATTGCGCTTCGGCCTCGGATACCGCACGGGGGATGCCGGAAAGGTGCTGCTCGGCATCGACTACAAGGATCTCCGAGCTGCGTTGGCCTACGATGTGACCCTGTCCGATGCCAGTAGCATCGTTGATAATCAGGGGGCCTTCGAGCTGAGCGCCTACTACATCATCAAGATTTATAAAGAACCCGAAATCGATCCCACTATCCTCTGTCCAAAACTCTAGCTGCATCTTAAGATTTTGTTAGCACATAAATCCGTGCGGCTGGTAGTGCGTTTACATCTACAAGCTCCTTTACGTCTGCTTTATGAGAAATATAGTCCTCCTTCTTGGCTTGCTCTGTTCCGCAACGGTTCTCTTCGGACAACCCATCCGGGGCTCCTCCTACGAAACCTTGATCAAAACCGGCACCCTTGCCCTGGAAAGCGATAATTATGTGGTAGCCAGGGAAAAACTCGAAGAGGCCTACGAAAAAAAGGAAGATGAAGCCCTGTTGCCCATTCTGGGATACATCAACTACCAACTACGCGATTATCGGGGCGCCGAACGCTACTACCGCCGCTACCTCCGCCGAGCCGATGATTTCGATACCACCTACACGCAGGCGCGGTTTATTCAGGCCCGAATTCTCAAGATGACGGAGAAACCCGCAGACGCCATCCCGCTGCTGCAACAGGTCATTCGTCAAACCACCAACGACAGCCTCCGGCAACTGGCTGAAATCGAACTCACCGGTGCGGAAATGGCCATCGACTTGCCGGGAACTTCCAAAGGCGTCGTCCTGGATATTATGGACCGCAAAATCAACGGCCCGTTTTCGGAGTACAGCCCGACAATCGCTTCCGATGGGAAGACCTTTTATTTCAGTACCTGGAATAAAACCGATCCGGTAATCGTCGACGATCCAAACGCCGAAGATCAGTTCAGTCGCATTTTCAAAGTAGAATGGGAGGAAGGCGAGGAAGAGGGAGAAGGAAATTGGGGCGAACCCACCCCGCTGGGTAACGAAGTCAATCGCGTCGGCGCGCACACGGCCAATCCGGCCATTTCACCCGATGGCCGGCGGTTGTACTACAATCGCGTCGAGCTATCTAGTAACCGACCCACTGCCGCCACCATCTACTGGAGTACCGTCGGAGCGGAAGACTGGACCAGCGGCAACCCGCTGGAGGGCGTCAATGGCGATTATCTCTCCCTGCAGCCGGCCTTCGGCGAGTTGTATGGAGACGAAGTGCTCTTCTTCGTCAGTGATATGCCCGGCGGCTACGGGGGCCTCGATATATACTATGCACCCTACCAGGGAGACGGTGTGTACGGCGATCCCGTCAATCTGGGGCCCGTCATTAACACCATCGGCGACGACATCACCCCTTCCTATTTCGACGGGACCCTCTTCTTTAGCTCGAATGGCCATCCTTCCATCGGGGGCTTCGACATTTTCTCCAGCGAATGGAACGGCTCCGTCTGGAGTGCCCCCAACAATCTTGGGAAGGCCTACAACACGGCCGTCGACGACCTCTCCTTCGTCCTCGGCGGAGAGGGGTATGTCGGATTCATGACCAGCAACCGCCCCGGAGGTCGATCGGTACTCGGCCGCACCTGCTGCGACAATATTTACAATTTCACCGTCGAACGCCTCTACGCCGATCTGGTGGTCGGGGTCTTCCGGAAAAAGGACAACGAGCCCCTCTTCGGAAGCACGGTGTCACTCACGCCTAATTTCCCAAACGAAATCGGAACGCCCAGCCGGCAGACAAAAGACGAAGGTAACCGCTTCGACTTTGGCCTGGAATTGGAAACGCCCTACGAAGTCATGGCCACGCATCCGGATTACAAACCCGATTCCGTAAGCTTCAACACCGTTGGCCTTACCGAGAGCAAGACCTATACCTACCGCCTGTTTTTGGAAGAAATCATCCGCGAACCGGAATTCGATACCATCGAAATCGAAGAGGCAATCGTACTGGAAAATATCTTGTACGATTTCGATGACGACAAAATCCTCCCGGCCGCAGAAAGTGACCTGCAAGTCGTTTTCGAACTGATGACCGAATATCCCGAAATGATCATCGAACTCGGCTCTCATACCGATGCCCGTGGCGAAGATCGCTATAACCGCGACCTGTCGCAGCGCCGCATGGAATCGGCCCGCCGGTGGTTGCAGCGAAAAGGCATCGAGCGGGATCGCATCAACGCCAAAGGATACGGAGAAACCGTGCCTCAAACCGTCACTGACCGCACCGCCGCCCGCTTCGATTATCTGCAAGAAGGGGATGTCCTTACCGAAGTCTACATCAACCAACTGGAAACCGAAGAGCAACAGGAAGCGGCCCATCAGCTCAATCGTCGTACCGAATTCAAGATTCTCGAAGGGCCTACCAGCATCATCATCAGGCGCGAGCGATTGCGCAAGCGCGATCAGGACACCAAGTCCGCTCCGGATCGGAACACCCAACCGGAGGAGCCGATTCGCATGGACGTACCCCAGCCGGAACACGGCCTGCCCATTCCTCCTAGAGATACGATCCATCCGCTCTCCAGCCTACACGGTATAGAGGATTTATCCGGCTTACCCATCATGCAATTCAACACCCGCCTGATTGACCTCGGAGCCGTGAAGAAAGGAGAAACGCGCAGCTTTGAATTCGAATACACCAACGTGGGCAGCGTTCCGCTCACCATCGCCCTGGTTCAAGCCTGCGACTGCACCACCACGGAGTACGATACCAGCCCGTTGGCTCCGGGGGAAAGCGCCGTGCTGAAGGTCACCTTCGACAGCAGTGAAAAAGACGAGCCCGAAACCATCGATATCGACTTCTTCCTGGAAAACCTCGATAAAAACGGCACTCCCATTATGGAGACGGTTCAGTATCGATTTTCTATCGATCGCTAGCATTCCACCGGTCGTTGGAGCGAACTGATAAGGGCGCGGAGTTATTCCCGCGCCCTTATTATTTTGGCCTATATTTAATCGTTTCCAGTTGTTGGAAGAGCCGAAGAAGTAGAGCAAAACCGCGTATTCGTCTAAATAAAAGACGAGCCACGTCGTTTTCTGTTAATTTTAGTCCCGATGGTAGGTACAAGGCCTAATTCGACATCAGTCGTTGCAACCGGTGAATTTAGAAGGCGCTTGTGGGAATTCATTTCTCACCGGGCCGTATATCATGGTCTGGCCTGGGGTGGGCTTTTGTTGTTGATGATGTTGGTCCGCGACCCTAACGACCAGTTTTGGTTTACGCTGACCAACGAGTTGATCAGCTTGTTTTTCTACGCCCTGGTCGTTTATTTCAACTTGTACTATCTAATCCCTAATTATCTGACCAGAAGCAAGTTAGCTACTTATGCCATTTTGCTGCTGCTTGCTTCTCTGCTGGTCACCCCACTGAAAGTTATTGTGTTGTACTTCAAGTTCCATACCCAGCCCGGTCTGCGGGTCGAGTTGCTTAACAACCTGAATAGTTTTTTCTTACCGACCTTTTTAATCGCTACCGGCTCTACGCTGCTGCACATTATAAAGGAGTGGTTTACCCAGGTGCGGGAGCGTCAGGAATTGCAAACCCAGACCATGCAATCGGAACTCCGGTTCCTGAAAAGCCAGATTAACCCCCATTTCCTGTTCAACACGCTCAATAACCTGTACGCCCTCACCCTAAAGAAATCGGATAAGGCACCCGAAATCGTGATCAAGCTCTCGGAGATGATGCGCTACATGCTGTACGAGTGCAATGAGAAGCAGGTGCCCCTGTGGAAAGAAATTCAGTATTTGAAAAACTACCTCGATCTGGAGCGACTCCGGCAGAATAAGAACGTAGAAATCAAATTCTCGGTGAACGGCCAGGCAGAGAACCAGATGATTGCGCCACTTTTATTCATCCCCTTTCTGGAAAACAGCTTCAAGCACGGTCTTAACGCTCAAATTCAGGAGGGCTTCGTGCGCATTCAGCTGGATATCGATTCGAGTTACGTGCGCTTTTTCATCGAAAACTCAAAGACCGACATCCTGCCGGTACGCCCCGAAAGTGGTCGTCCCAGCGGCGGCATCGGTCTGGTCAATGTACGTCGTCGATTGAAAATTCTCTACCCGGATCGCTACGACCTCCGGATTGAAAATACCCCAACCACCTACGCCGTAACCCTTGATTTAGAACTTCAAAAATAGCTGCCGTTATGATTAACGTGATAATTGTCGATGATGAACCATTAGCTCAGGAAGTATTAGAAACCTATCTGGAGAAGATGCCTGAATTGACCCTGGTAGCAAAGTGCGGAAATGCCTTCGAGGCCAACGAAGCACTAAAGAAACACGAGGTGGATCTCATGTTTCTCGATATTCAGATGCCCGGACTCACCGGTATCGACTTCCTCCGTACGGTTAGCAATCCTCCCGAAGTGATATTCACCACGGCTTTTCCGAATTACGCCCTAGACGGCTTTGAGTTGAATGCACTCGATTATCTGCTCAAGCCAATCAGTATGGATCGCTTCCTGAAGGCGTGTAATAAAGCCATCGAGCAGATCAATATGCAGCGGCGAACGGAAGGGCCTGCTACGACTACCGAAGAGGCCCCCGAGTTCTTTTTCGTTAAAGCGGATAAGAAACTCGTGAAGGTTAAATACGATGATATCATTTACGTGGAAGGCCTGAAAGATTATGTCATCATCCGCCTGGAGAACGAACGGGTCATTACCCTGCAAACTATGAAGAGCCTCGAAGAAAAACTACCGTCTGATAAGTTCCGGCGTATTCATCGCTCCTACATCGTCAATCTCGATCAGATCGATGCCGTCATGGGAAACATGGTAGAAGTGAAAGAAAAGGGGCAGGCTAAGCACCTCCCGGTGGGCAAAAATTACCGGGACGGGCTGCAGGAAATGATTAATCAAAATAGGCTGTAACCCTTCGGGCACAACAAAAAAAGCCACACCAAAAGGTGCGGCTAGAAGTTATAATCCCATGAACATAATATTCTTCCCGTAAAATGCATGATTTAACATTTTACGCTCTTGTAAGTTTGGCTAAAGACCTTATCTTAGCACTGTCTTTAGTGCTTCAACCTTTTTAATCCCATGAACATGCTTGCGAGGCTGATCCTTCCGGATCAGCTTTTTTTGTCTCCGGATAATGTCTTGTGCTTCGCTTAGGAGGAGACAATTACATGCCAGGATCTCAATGTTGTTGGGCTTAGGGATCTCCCCGTTGTTGGGTGAGTGTTTGATTATATCGGTGGATGTTCCAGGAGAAAAAAGCGGGGGTCGCCCACCCTAGGTGGACGACTCGCCACGAACAAATTATAATCCCATGAACATATCCTTCAATTTCTGACCTGCTATTTCTTGTACCTCAAAAAATCACTCTCTTCAGCAGGTTTAGAACTCCGTTGAATTCCTTTGACATTACAAATATGCGATAGAACATCAGCCGAAACAAAGACAAAAAGAGGCAATTGTGATAAAAAACACACCTTTACAAAGGCATAAACAACCTAAAATCAATACTTTATGCAGATTATTGGTGAATAAAAAACATCAGATCACCCCATTTTTTAACAAATATGCTCTTCTTTCCTGTTTTTTGGGGTCCGCGTCCTGACCCGCTACTCTATACGACCCTTTTCTCAACCGTTGATACCGCTCCAACAAAAAAGCCGTCCGGTAAAACCAGACGGCTGCAAAAGCAATGATTATAATTCCACGAATATAAAAAACAATGAATTTCAGATTGGTAATATACTAACGTTCAAGTAAAAGGGTTAGTATATTCAGTGAAGGATCTCTACCTTCCTGTGTATAGTTCCCTCCTGATTTGTTACCGAGAGGGTGTAAATGCCGTTGGCCAAGCCAGCGGTGTTGATTACCTGATGATTGGTATCTAATCCTCCAAGTTCCATTACGATCCGTCCCTGTAGATCGGTCAGCTTGACTCTTTGGAAGGTCTGACTGTTGTTGTGGTGTACCGTAACTTGATTGTCCACCGGATTGGGGAACACCTTCAGGTCATCTTCCGGATTAATGATGGGTACGTTTCCAATGGAAGGCAAGTCTGATGGACGTTGGATAGTGAGCTTAAAGGGATGGATATACACGCTGAACATATTGCCAGCACCGTCCATTACCATCGCTGTGCGATCGCCGAGCTCTATCTCAAACGAGTTGCGTGCCTCGAGGTTTTGTCCGTCGACTTCCTCCAGGAATCCAATTACCTCTTCCTGGATGACTACCCCCAGCGTTCCGATCTCACCGTATCCCGTAGCCGGGAAGTTGCCCGTGCGGGTGAATCCGGTTTCGAGACTACCGGCACTTGGGTTATTCCGATTCATGGAAAGTGTGGGAGAATCATAGGCTAACCAACTATCGGTGCGGTAGTACAAGCTTATTTTCCCGGGATCGAAAAACGCCGGATCGTAGGGAAAATCGAACACAAATCCCTGGACGTTTTGGGCCGGTTTGGCGGAAGTACCCAAAATGAGCTTCAGCTCGATTAGATCTCCCGGGTCTGCAAACACATCTCCTTCCAAAAACAGCTCAAAATCAGCGTAAGGAAGGTCAGTTGGGACCATCGTATGCGTGTGGTCGTAAAAGCGATTTAGCGCCACCGTGTCGCCCACAGAAACGATGCCGTCTCCATCGGTATCGATGTGCTTAAGATCAACACCGTTAGCTTGCTGAACGGTCCGGCTCCAATCTTCCGCGTCCTGACCGTACCAGAAATCGAGTGTGGCACCGGCTCTTACGGCTCCCATCTGCCCCATAAACAAACCGATCGGGAGCAAGTCTTGCATATTTACAATACCGTCGAAGTTGGTATCGCCCGGCCAGACACAATCACCGACGCAACCAGGCCCGGTCATGCCTACATCGACGATTTCCATTTCTACTTTTACCTCCTTGGTAACCGAGCAATCGCCCGTGATGCCATCCCGCAGGCAATAGGTAATCTGCAGATTGTCGAGGCCGCTGGTCACTGCGGCATCCGGAATGTAGACAAGCAGGTTCTCCCCAACGACTTTAAGACCGTAAATGGTGGTATCGACTGGCCCGGCGAGATAAACAGCTCTGCCAAGCGTACCCTGCTGGGTGACCTGAAACTCGTAGCTGTCGGCCGGCACCTCATAGCTGATGATCATCGGCGTTTGCCGGGGTGTCATCATGCGGAAAGTACCGAAACCCGGTTCGAAATTGCTGACAAAAATTCGTACAGTCGCCGTCTCCGCTTGTCCGTTACAACCCTGGCCAACAGGGTGGCTGGTATACGTAAATTCATCTACCCCAACGAATCCCGTAGGAGGCGTGTAGATGAATCGCCCCTTCAGTGCCGCGGTATTGCCGGCAGGTGCTACCGTACCAAACTTCGGTTGCTGGAAGGAAATGCATTCCGCCAACGTACCGTACGTATCGTTACTAAGTACATTAATGTTGGTAACCCCATTAACAATGGTGTAGGCCTGATCGTCGAAGGCAAAGGTATTGTCGGCAATATCGAGCACCTCAATGTCGAACATCAGGTCGTGTCCTTCTCCGGAAACAGTAAGCAAATCTGTACCGGTATACCCCTGATTGGGCAAGTAGGTGGGAATGCCTCCGCCTCTGACGAATGTCCCGTTTACCGGAGCCTGGGTAACGGTAAAGGAGGGCGGTGCAAAGATGTACTGAGCTTCATCCCGCTTAGTAAAAACCTTAATGGTGTTTGAGCTTCCGCTCGCATCGAGCACGGTGATGCTTACCGTACCTTCATCACACTGACCGGATTCATTGCAAATGACGTAGTTGAGGTGGGCGATCCCCGTGTAATCGGCATCGGGAGTGAAGGTAACCGTTCCTCCATCTAGTTCTGAAGTGCCGTGGTCCACGTAGGGGGTAGCCGAAAGAATCTTAATCCCGGTACTGCTAAAATCGTTGGCCAATACATCGATAGCCACGGGCTGGCCGGAAATTGCCACCGCATAATCGCGTTTTGCCTCCACGATGGCCGGGCTGACGGTGACTTCGAAGTTAACGAACTGAAGGGCCCCCTGCGCTGTCCAGATCAGATAGCGGAAATGATCGGCACCTATGTATCCTAAATTTGGCGTATATGTTATTTGGTAGGTTTGGTCCAGGGGATCGAGCTGGAGAACGGTCACCGTACCGTACTCGGCGTTGATGGCCCGCGTGGGAGGATTAGGGGTAGAGACGATGGTGTGAGAAACGGGAACGTCCTCGTATGTCTCTAAAAACACCTGCGTTACCTGCCCCCAATGGACGAGGGGGACAAGCAACAATGCTAAAAATAGCGATAGCTTGGATAGAGATACATTCATGGACTGTGGTTTTACATCATTGCTGAGGTAAATATACGTATATTGTGATAGAGATGGTCAAGCCATATCTTAAAAAATGCCCGATTCTCCGGACGAATTGTTAATCCTTCACCGATTTTCTGCTCTGATACTGAGCGAATTTTGTTAAATCGATCGTAAACCTGGCTCACGCCCCTAGATGGACTGTCGAAAAACCAAGCTGTACCACTTTGTCGAGTTGCTCGATTCAAAACAGCTGCGCGACTTCAAAAAATTTCTGCAATCCCCCTATTTCAGTTCTAGTGAAGACCTCCTGGTGGTCTATCAGGCCTTTGAAGACCATATCAAAAAACAAACGCCGACTCCCCTGGATAGCACCTCCGTATGGAAAAAGGTAAAGAAGAAGGCTCCCTACAATGACACGCGATTCCGAAAGTATTGCAGCGATTTGTTTAAGCTCGGAGAAAAGTTCCTGGTCATCGACTCGCTGTTGGGGAATGAATTAAATTTCAACAATCTGTTGATCGACTCCATCCTCGAAGCTAAAGGCCAGAAGTTTTATCCCTCTTTTAAGCAAAAAGCGCAAAAAAGTTTCGAAGAAGGAGCCATTTCTAACTCAATTTTTTATCTGGAAAAATACAAGTTTCAGGCGGCTCTTTACGAGCTGGAGGGTTTCGAAACCAGGCGATCGGAAAAAAGTAACATCGAAGAGATTTCGAACAACATCGACATCTTCTACATATCCGAAAAGCTGAAGTGGCTCTGCATGGTATCCGTCCAGTCCAGTTTTGCCAAGATTGAATACCAAATTGATTTCCAGGAGGAAATCCTCCAATTCGTACGGTCTAAGATTGAATATTTCGAAGGTATCCCGGTAGTGGCCATGTATTATTATTTGTACATGAATTTGAAGGATAGGAACAGTGATGTCCATTTTGACAAACTAAGAGATCTCATCCACGAACACATCGACTTGTTTCCGCCGAAAGACGCGCTTGACATCTTCCACCACGCCCAGAATATTTGCTTGTACAAATTAAACAGAGGTAAATCTGAGTTCAGTACTCATTATTTCGATATCTCTAAAATGATGATTGAAAGCAATCTGATCCAAAAACTTGGATTCGTCACCCAGGTTGACTTCAGGAATATCGTAACCATTGCCCTTCGATTGGGAAAATACGAGTGGGTTAAGTCCTTTATCGAAGAATACAAAGAGTTTTTACCTCCGGATTCCAAGGCCAGTATTTCGTCGTATTCGCTTGGTTTGCTTTTCTTTTACCAGAAGGACTACTCCAGCGTCATCGAGCAACTTCAAAATGTCGATTACGACGATCTGGCCTTTACGCTAAATGCGAAAATCATCCTGACCGCCGCCTACTACGAGCTCGACGAAATCGAAGTCTTGCTCTCGCACATGTCGACTTTCCAAACCTATCTGAATCGCCACAAGGATATTCCGGAATCCCGACGCCGCCCCTATTTAGAATTGATCCGATACACTCGAAAACTGATCCGAATTTTACCCAACGACCACGCATCCATTGGTAAAATAAAGTCGGAAATCATCGAACGGCGGTCCAAAATTGCCAATGCCAACTGGCTGCTCGAAAAAATTGCGGAAATCCAGGGAGAGCCGGCACAAGCCAACTAATCACCTCCTCGCTTCACTCCCCTAATCTCCCCTTTACCATTCGTTCCTTTCCCTGAAGATCGCTGCGCAATTCAACTTCCCGAAAACCGGCATCGCGCACAATGGCTGCTACTGCACGGCCACTGAATTCATTGCACTCAAAAAACAAAAAGCCTCCGGGTAATACGTGCTTCGCCGCCCAGTTGCTGATGCGCCGGTAAAACAACAACGGGTCGGGGTGATTGACGAATAAGGCAATTTCCGGCTCGTGTTGCACCACGTGTTCCGGCATCAATCCGATTTCGTCGCGGCTGATGTAGGGAGGATTGCTCACAATGACCTGGTAAGACGGCAGGTCGTCGGGTGGTGCCAGTATATCCACCTCGGTGAAGGTAGCTTCCACTCCCAGTCGTTCGGCATTCTCCCGGGCCACCGTCAGGGCGGCGGCAGCAATGTCGAGCCCGGTCACGCGTAGTTGTGGATATTCCTTTGCGAGTGTCAATGGGATGCAGCCGCTGCCGGTTCCGATATCCAGAAGCGAGGTGGCGGAATGGTGAGGTGATGGGGTGCTTTTTAGGGTATCCAGGATCCATTCGACCAGTTCTTCCGTTTCGGGGCGCGGAATAAGGACGGCAGGATTGACCTTAAACTTGTAGCCGAAGAAATCGGCCTCCCCCAAGACGTATTGGACGGGCTCACCTCGTTCCAGGCGCGTTTTGATCGCCTCCAGTTGAGTCATGGCTTTTGGAGGGAGTACGAAAGGACGACGACCGGGTTTCCAATCGAACACATCTTCCAGTACAATCCGACTAATCGACCGGGCTTCACCCGCGCCGTAACGCGCTACGAGCGCCTGCGCAACGTACTCTAGTGCCTCGTTGGTAGACAAGTCAGGTAGTTGACGGTAAATCGTAGACCAAATTGCCCGCTAACGGACGATCGAGCACCTGGACCGTTGATTCTTTCGAAAAGGTTTCTTCCCGGTAGGAAGAAGTATCCTCCCAGGTGCGCAAATGGAGCGCAGGGCTCCGGTTTTCCAGATCGCTTTCAATCATCAGGTATCCCCGAAGCGAGGGTATATGGCGATAACATTCGAATTTTTCCTCCCGATCCCGGTTTCGATTATCCCTGGATAACATTTCAATAATAAAGGTAGGATTCGTGAGGACGTAAGCTCCTTTCGGTAACTTTTCTTTTTTTATTTCCCCACAGTAAATGTGAATATCGGGATAAAGGAAAGCCGATCGGCAGTGCGGGGTGTGAAGTCGGACCTGGCCACTAAGTAAAAAACATCCCTTTTCTCTAAGACATGTTTCCAGTAACCGGATTAAATTGTTGTTTATGAAGTCGTGTTCCACGGTAGTACCCGCCATCGCGTATACCTCTCCATCGATGTATTCGTGGCGCATCCCCGTTTCTTGCTCCAGTTGGAGGTAGTCTGTTATACTTAGTTTACTTGCTACGGAAGACATATTGATGCTGTAATGCTATAATGCTGTAAATTACTTAATTACCCAATTACAGCATTAAAATCATCCCATTCGGGATTTGTAGTCTTCATAAGAAAACGTTCGGACGACTTCCAAGTTTCCGTCGGTACGTTCTATTGCGATGGAGGGGTGCTTGACGCCGTTGAACATGGTCGTTTTTACCATGGTATAGTGGATCATGTCCTGAAATACCAGGCGATCGCCCACTTCTACGGGTGCTTCGAATCCGTATTCGGCGAGGTAATCACCGGCCAGGCAGGAGACGCCTCCGAGCCGGTAGCGAAAGTGGTGCGCTTGCGGCTCGGCCGTGGCGCTCATGGATTGACCACCGGGCCGAACGAGGTTGAGGCGGGGTCGGTAGGGCATTTCCAGGGTATCCGGCAGGTGAGCGGTAAAGGAGATATCCAGCAACAGCGTTTTCACTCCCTGGTTCTCGATGATATCCAAAACCCGGCTGACGAGGACACCCGTTTCCCAGGCAATGGCGCTGCCGGGCTCCATGATGACCTCGAGGTGTGGGTGCCGTTGGTGGAAGCTTTGCAAGGTATCGACCAGGCGATCGAGTTCGTAGCCTGCGCGCGTCATCAGGTGCCCGCCACCGAAGTTAATCCACTTCAGCCGGGGAAAAAGGAATCCAAACTTTTCTTCGGTGGTGCGAACGAGGTGCGCCGTTGCCGCCGGACTCGACTCACAGAGCGTGTGGACGTGCAGCCCCTCTACCCCACGGGGCAGGCGCTGCACATTTGGAGCCGTTTCTCCGAGCCGACCGGTTGGATCGGCAGGATTGTACAACTCGGTGGCTACCTCCGAGTATTCTGGATTTACCCGTATGCCGGCGCTAACCGAAGTGCCCTGGAGTTGCTTGCAGTAGCGTTGATACTCCGAAAGCGAATTAAAGGTGATGTGGCTGGAATAGCGCATTAACGCTTCAAACTCCTCCGGCAGATAGGCCGGCGAATACGTATGAGCCGGCACCCCCATTTCTTCGAAAATCAACCGTGCCTCATTCAGCGAACTGGCCGTGGCTCCCCCTAAATATTGTCCGATCAAGGGAAACACCCGCCAGAGCGCAAAAGCCTTTAGAGCCAAAATAATACTCACATTCGCCCGTTCCTGAACGGCTTGAAGTACTTCCAAATTTCGAATCAGCCGCCGCTCCTCCAGTACGTAGGCAGGACTGGGTATATCGTGAATGTTCATTCGCTTCGGTTAATTATCAAATTTAATGGCGTTATCTTTGGATTGGCACTTCGGCACCTCACAACTCGAGATCAATCCCGATTTGCTCTTGCCAGGGTAATCCGTGCGGACCTAACTTTTCCAGAAACGGATCCGGATCGAATTGCTCGACGTTAAAAACGCCTGCACCACTCCAGTGGCCTTGCAGCATCATCATTGCACCGGTCATGGCGGGTACGCCCGTTGTGTAGCTCACGCCCTGGGCGCCCGTCTCCTGATAGGCTTTTTCGTGGCTGCAGTTATTCCAGATGTAATAGGTTTGCTCTTTACCACCTTTTAGTCCCCGAATCCGGCAACCAATACTGGTCTGTCCAGAGTAGTTTTCGCCCAACTCCCCCGGGTCCGGAAGGACGGCCTTCAAAAATTCCAACGGCACAATATCCGTTCCCTTAAAGGACACCGGTTCGATACTTGCCATGCCAATATTCTGAATGACGCGCAAGTGGGTGAGGTATTCATCGCCGAAGGTCATCCAGAATCGAGCTCGTTGAATAGTGGGAAAGTGCTTGACCAACGATTCCAGTTCCTCGTGGTAAATCAGATATGATTTTTTCGGCCCGATGTCGGGATATGTCAACATCCGGCTGATTTCGTGGGGCTCGGTTTCCACCCATTGCCCGTTTTCGTAGTATTTACCCTTCTGAGTAATTTCCCGGATGTTAATTTCCGGATTGAAATTGGTAGCGAAGGCCTTACCGTGATCGCCGGCATTGGCATCGACAATATCCAGAAACCGAATCTCATCAAAGTGATGCTTCGCCGCACGCGCGGTAAATACGCCCGTCACACCGGGGTCGAATCCGCAACCGAGCACGGCCAAAAGTCCGGCGTCCTTAAATCGGTCGTGCAATGCCCACTGCCAGCTATACTCGAATTTCGCTTCGTCTTTCGGTTCGTAATTGGCCGTGTCCAGATAATGGACTCCCGCTTGCAAACAGGCCTCCATGATGGTCAGATCCTGGTAGGGCAACGCTACGTGAATGACCAACTCAGGCCGGAAATCGTTGAGCAGGGCTACGAGTTCAGGAACGTTTTCCGCATCGACTCGCGCGGTCGAGATCGCCTGATGCCCAGTGGCTTGCCGAGCTGCCTCGGCTATAATGTCGCATTTGGATTGGGTTCGGCTGGCCAGCATGATTTCGGAAAACACCTCCGGATGCTGTGCGCATTTATACGTCGTGACGCGCCCCACACCCCCCGCACCAATAATTAGTACTTTTGACATATGAGTGGATTAGTAGTTTCGTCCGTTAGTCTTTTGGTAATTACCCGTAATTAAGGAAATACCCCGCCACATTGTTCTCCTCACCACCTCACCACCTCGCCACCTATCAAATAAGCGCCAAGCAACAACGACCCGTAAAACAACAACCATCCCGTTCCGCAGTACTGCCCGAGGCGAATTTGGAGTCGACTGCGCAAATACAGGATCATTCCCCATTTTTCCAAACTGAATGCGAGCACGGTCCCCCAGGCGATCCCGAGCAGCCCGAAATAAGGGAATAACAGATAGCTGAACAAGGCGTTCCCTCCGAGCGATAACAAGATCAGAAAAGGCATCGCATTACTCCGCTGTAGCCCAATGATCGGAACCGTGGCAAAAACCATTCGGCTAATAGTAATCAGCAGAAAGGTGTTAAAGATGGGAATACTATCGGCGAAGGCCTCCGTAAAAACCCAGCGAAACCACCAGCGGGAAGTGAGCAACAATACAATAGACACCGGAAAGAGGAGATGCATCAATCGAACAGAGGCCCGGCGCAGCTCCTCTAATGCCGTTTCGGGCTGCCGGCTGAAGCGCGGTAGTACCCCCTGAAAGATGCCCACGGTGAGAGCTCCTACGAGCGGTAATTCGCGGCTACCGTACCGATAAATGGCAAAGGGCACCGACGCCCCGTCAAAACGTTGCCCGACAAACCAGGGATCAAAACTCATACTGAGGGCTCCCAACAGCGCATAAAGAATGAGCGGAGCCGCCGTCTGCACCCATTTACGCAGCACTTCCGGCTCCCATTGCCAGTAGCTGTACTTGTACAGCAATCGGAGCAACCATCCAAATTTCAGCAGCCCCAGCCCGATCAACAGCCGGAAACTTTCCTCCAGCGAATACCCAATATAAGGAGGTACAACGACGGCCACCAAAAACAACCCGTTCGAGATCAGTGCAAACCAAATTAAAGAGCGGCCTTGCTCCTTCAAATTGTAAATATACTCGACCAGCAAGCTGGGCCAATGTCCGATCAGATAACCCGAAAAAAGGAATAAATAGCTCAGGGAGGTCGAGCCCGTCAGTATTTGGATCAATTCGGCTGGTTGGAGCCAAATGGGTAGTAGCACCGCGATACTGAGGGCCAAAAAAGCCAGGGCGGCCCAAAAAAGCAGGCTTTTCTGCCGGCGCTCCTCTTGCCCACCGTAGACGGCGAGCAGGGATTGGAGCAGCCCCGTTGTCCAGGCGAAACTGAGTAGATACGCGACGTATTGAAGCTGTTCGTAGTGCCCGATTTCCGAGGCTGGAATCGGTGATTGGGCGAGGGCTACGGCAACCAGTACCGCGACCCCTTGCCGGCTGAGCTGAGCGACCTGATTGGCTCCAACCAACGGAATGCGACCCAATATCCGCTTAAACAACAACTTCCTCTTCTTCCTTGAATACGACGCCGAATTCCTCCAGCTCGTCCAGTACGGGTTCGTACACTTCCGGCAGAACCGGAATTTGTACGCCCTTGGAGGTAATTTGCCCTTCGGTGATCAATTTGACAAAAATGCCCATCGGAAGCCCTACCAGACGCGCCATAGCCGTGTCGTTGGCATCTGCTCCCCGCAGCACCATTGTAGCCGTACAACGGCGGTGTTCATTGTCCATTTCATACTCAAAGCAGTGCTGCATGATAATCATATCCCGATCACTTTCCTCCATTTTCCACTTATCGAGCAGTAACTTTTCGAGTATAAACGCCGGGGTAGCGTTATCGAGGCGGATGCGCTTTTTGCGAAATAAGCCCAGCCAGTCGAGGCGTTGCATTACCTCCGACTGAGGGGTTTCCCCCAATAACTGGGCGATGCGTTCGCGGACCGAGCCGCTTCCTTGCGGGGCAAAGGCTTCCATGAGTTCGTGGTAGGTCATTTGTTCGCTGGACAGGATGGGAAAATCGCCATCGGTCAGGCCTATTTGAATAAGCGCATTCCAGGCCGCACTGAAGCCTTTCTTGCGAATCGTTCCCCGCAGAATGCTGGGGATGTTCGAAAGCCCGTATTGCTCTCGGTAGAGCAAGCTGTCGCGATTGGCGTAGGCCTCGTACTCTCCGTCGAGATCGGGAACGTGGATTGGCCAGGTTTCGGCAAACAGTCGTTGGTAGGGTATGAACTTGTATTTTCCGTCTTCGAGATACTGGGCGGTTCCCTGCCCGGCAAGCACGACGTTGCGAGGATTCCAGGTGAATTTGTAGTGCCAGGGGTTGTTGTCACTTTCCGGCGCAATCAACCCTCCGGTAAAGGATCGGAAAGCCGTGATCCGGCCGCCATCGGCTTTAATCTGATTGATCTTCCGCATCGCCGACATGTGATCGATTCCGGGGTCGAGCCCCATTTCTCCCATGAAGATAAGCTCGCGGTCGCGGGCTTCATCTCCGAGTCGATACATCTCCTGGCTGACGTACGAGGCCGTGATAAGATGCTTCTTGAGCTTAATACAATCGTGAGCCACTTCGAGATGCAGGTGGGCCGGCAGTAAAGACACTACGATATCGGAGCGATCGATCAGTTCCCGTCGGTCATTAACTTTGGTGACGTCCAACCACGCCGCCCGGCCATTTGGATGATCTCCGACCTTTTGAACTGCCGCGTCGAGATCGGCGTCCACAACCATGACAAACCAGCCGTAATCCTTTGACTTATTCAATACATACTGAATAAGCGCTGCGGAAGAACGCCCAGCCCCGATGATCAAAATCCTGGTCATAATTCGTTAGATTATAAGCGATCCGAATAGAAGTCCCGATGACTCGAGCGAATATAGGAAGTCTTCCTCTAGCGCGCTCTAAAAGCACCTAGATGTACCAGGCGCTTGCCCGCCCGCCGATCGGCAAAATACCGCTGCAGGCTGAAGATGGAAGAAGAGAACGCGATTTCTTCCCAGGGAATCTCCGTTTCTGAAAATAGCCGAGTCTCCAGGCTTTCTTCTCCCACACCAAACTGGCCCTCGATCAGCCCTCCGAGAAAATGAATGTAAATCTGATTGATCTTAGGGATGCTGTAAAGGGCATGCACGCCAATAAGATCCACCTCGGCCAGCGCCTCCTCGTACACTTCGCGCAAGGCACCTGCTTCTACGGTTTCTCCGTTTTCCAGATAGCCGCTGGGAATATTCCACAGGCCTTTAGCCGGCTCGATAGCGCGACGGCAAAGTAGGATGCGCTCCTTCCAGATCGGCAGGCAGCCGGCTACAATTTTGGGATTGGTGTAATGAATCGTCTGGCAGTTGCCACACACCATCCGCGGGCGATTATCGCCCGGAGGTACCTGGTAAGAAAGTTGATCCGAGCCACACTGACTACAATAATTCATACGTCTCGTTCTCGATAGCGCTCATATCGCACGCGTTCCAGGATGCTGTTTCCAAACACCGACAACCCGCCATTGAGTAAGACGAGTGCCAGGACGCCCAGCAGCACCCATTCTGCGGTTTCGGCTCCCTGCGCTTTCCAATTGCCTGCCTCCGATACGAGCGAGGCGCCAAAACCTACCAGCGCCAGCCCCAGAGGTGCCTGCCACAACCAGCGTCTGCGATGCTTATTCATTTTTTGTCGATTTTTTAGCATTCACTGCCTCCAACCAACGCTCGGCCCGAAGGATATCTTCCGGCAGATCGATCCCAATGGAGATCGCCTCCGTCGACTCCACGGCAATATCAAAGCCCGCTTCCATCCACCGCAGTTGCTCCAGCCCCTCGACCTGTTCGAGTCGTCCGGGGGAGAGCTGGGTTAATTGTTGCAGGCAGGCATTGCGAAATGCATACAGGCCAATGTGTTGATAGTGCACTCGCCGGGCCAGCCATTCTCCTCGCGGCACCCCGCGCAGAAAAGGGATCACCTGACGACTAAAATACAGGGCCCGTTTGCGATTATCAGCCACGACTTTAACTACGTGCGGGGAGAATAGATCATCTGCCTGCTCGATTTCGCGTGCCAAAGTGGCGATTTCGAATGTTTGTCCAATCAGACGAGCTGCGGCTTCAATTTGGCGGGGCTGCACGAAAGGCTCATCGCCCTGCACATTGACGACAATGGCATCGTCGGGAAACTGACGGGCTACTTCTGCACACCGGTCGGTACCACTGATGTGATCCGGGCGGGTCATGATCGCCTTCCCGCCAAAAGACTGCACGTGGCCGGCAATGCGATCATCGTCCGTAGCCACGATCACGTCAGTTAGAAACTCAGCGGCCCGCACCTGCTCGTATACCCGTTGAATTACCGTTTTCCCGGCGAGTACCGCCAGGGGTTTTCCCGGAAATCGAACGGAGGCATAGCGCGCCGGAATAATCCCAATAAGTTGCATTTGTTGCGATTTCACGGATGTTAAGCAGAGATAGATAAAATACAGCTACCAAAGAAAAAATTCGCTTCCTACTCAGCAACATAGTACCTTAGAATAGAAAATGGATCATCCCTGTTCGATACAACTTTAAATTCATGCGCCTTTTCCTTTTGATAGCAACTAGCTGCTTCCTGCTCCACCAATCGCGCGCTACCGGAGACAGCCTCCAGTACCTACTTCCCTCTGATTCGGCCATCATTGAGGTATCCTACAATACCCTTTTGCTGTCCCATCAATTAGAAGAAAAACAGACGCTGTACAGCTTATCCCGATTTTACGGTCTCCATCTGGAGGATTTGTACGCATTTAACCCCAGCATTCGATTTGGCAATTACGCCGTGGGCGATCGCATTCGCATTCCCATCCCCTATCAGGCCATCCGGATCGAACCACCCTTGTATTTTCTGCGAGATCGGTACGCTCCGGTATTTTACCGCGTCCGACGAGGAGATACACTGTACAGTATTGGCCGGCGATACTTCGCGGTCGATCTCGACCTGATCCGCCGCCGGAATTATCTTTTTTCCGACGAGCTCGAGCCGGGGCGAATGCTATTTATCGGCTGGCTTTCTACGGATGGCGTCTCCGAGCAATTACAGCAAGCCAGCATGGGCCCCTACGAGCGTATGAATCTTCAGTACAAGCAGCAGTTTCTCCGACAGCAACCGAGTTCCAATCTCATTGAAGAGCGCGGGCGGGCGGCCTGGAACGAATCCGGGGAAAATGGCTTTTTTGCCCTGCATCGTTCCGCTCCAATTAACAGTATAATCGAGGTGCATAATCCGATGAACAACCAGAAGTGTTACCTCAAAGTGGTCGGCAGGGTACCCGATCAGGTATACGATCGCAACACTATCGTCGTCGTGTCATTACTCGTCGTTCGGGCACTGGGCGCAAAAGATGATCGATTTTACGTTCGAGTGAAGCATTCGAAGGAGTAATTTCGTTTCAAGTGTATACAGAATAGCAGCTAAATAATTACAGCCATGGACTTCCGGAATAATATCTTAGAAACGATCGGCAATACGCCCCTTGTGAAATTAAACAAGGTCGTTACCGAAATTCCCGCCCTTGTGCTAATGAAGGTGGAAACCTTCAATCCGGGCCACTCTATCAAAGACCGAATGGCCCTGAAAATGGTGGAGGACGCCGAGGCACGCGGTGACCTTCGTCCGGGAGGTACGATCATAGAATGTACATCCGGAAATACCGGAATGGGCCTGGCGTTGGCTGGTGCCGTGAAGGGATACCGCTGTGTGTTCACCACGAGCGACAAGCAATCCAAGGAAAAAATCGACATCCTCAAAGCGGTTGGAGCGGAAGTGATCGTTTGCCCCACTAATGTAGAACCGAACGACCCTCGCTCCTATTACTCTGTGGCCCGTCGGCTTAGTGAGGAAATCCCCAATTCGTTTTGGTTTAACCAATACGACAATCTATCCAATCGTCTGGCTCACTACGAAAGTACAGGGCCTGAAATCTGGCGGCAAACCAACGGAAAAATTACCCATTTGGTCGTAGGGGTCGGTACGGGCGGTACCATCAGTGGGACTGGCCGGTATTTGAAAGAGCAAAATCCGGATATAAAAGTATGGGGAATTGACACCTACGGATCAGTTTTCAAAAAATACCACGAAACGGGTATTTTTGACCAGTCGGAGATCTATCCGTATATCACCGAAGGGATCGGAGAAGATATCCTGCCCAAAAACGTAGACTTCAACATCATTGATCTTTTCGAAAAAGTAACTGATAAAAGCGGAGCCGTAATGGCCCGCCGGCTCGCCCGGGAGGAAGGTATTTTACTCGGATATTCTGCCGGCTCCGCGGTAGCCGGCCTGCATCAGCTCGCCGATCGGCTCGGGCCAGAAGATGTGGTTGTAGTAGTCATTCACGACCATGGCAGCCGGTATATCGGCAAAATTTACAACGACGACTGGATGATCGAACGCGGTTTTCTGGATCGCGAACTGAGAATAAAAGATCTACTCTCTCTCAAACACGACGATGAATTCATCTCCATCCACGCAAACACCACCGTGCAGGAAGCACTTCACCTAATGCGCGAAAAGGATATCAGTCAGCTTCCGGTAATGGATCATGAAAACATGGTCGGTGCGCTCACAGAAACGGCTTTACTGGACTATTTACTCGACCATCCGCAAGGAAATGGTCAGATACAAGTTCGCGATATTATGGGAGAAGCTTTCCCCGAAGTATCCATTGATACTCCAATTTCTCAATTGCGGACATACGTCAATAAACGAATCCCCGCAGTAATCACCACCGATCAGGCCGGGAAACAACACATTGTTACTCAATACGATATCCTTCAGGCAGTTTAGAGGTTCGGCACCTCTAAATTTTCCTGATATTCTCCCGTTTTTTTGCAGTACCAAAAATAATTGGTTCTCTGACAATTTTCGTGGTTATATCGACACAAATCCTCTGCCTTCAATCCTTTTCGGCCATCGGTTTTGTGTCGACCACAAAAATTGTCAAAGAAGGAAATAACTTTGGCCAGTTGCTCAAGTTCCAAAAATAGGATGTTTGGACCAAAGGCAGACTAATTTCATTATTACAGTCAGCGTAACTAACTGCTTTTCATCCACTTAAGCCAAATTCCTTTTTTTACTTATGAGGGATTTGAACAAAAGTGACTCTTATTTGGTATCAGACGGACCAAATGTAACACCTGTTGGCACTAATTTTTGGAAAAAAATCGTATTTTAAATAGATAAAGAGAAACAAAAATCAAAAACTTGCGTTAATTTTGAAAATTGTAGGATAAAAAACTACATTTGGAGCTACGTAAATACGATTTTTACCTTTAGCCCGTTCGAATATATCATTTTCCGACACTAGGCTTCACAAATTTACACCCAAAATCAGCTCTAAAATCCTTGTAAAATATCTCCTCTCTAAAGAGGATTCAACATCGTATCAATAATATGGGTGATGGCTCCGGTTTGGTCAAAATTTGACCAGGATCACCGCTATCAAATGAATATGGTACCAATTTTCATCAAAAATCATTCAAATGGCTGGTAGTAATTTAAGCAGTGGAGCAATCAGAGAGCTGATTATCCGCTACGAAATGGAACTTTCGAAGTTGGAGTTTCAGCAGGAAAACACACGCAAAACGATTGACTCCCTCAAAAAAGATCTGAAAAATAGTCTCAACCGCGAAACGCGCGATCGGAAGGCGCGCTTGCAGGATTCTGAATCCACCGCCGCAGAACCGGCCCCTGCCCCCAAAGCAAGCAAACAGAAGGCCAAACCTGCATCTGCAAAGGATAACGGCGAGCAGGCCGCCGAAGCAAAACCGGCCGCTACTATTAAGTCCGCCACTACCCGGAAGCGTACCCGCAAAGCCTCTACTACAAAAAGTAGCAGCAAGCCGGCTCCAAGAAAGCGCGCTAAGCCTACTGCCTCGACTAAGCAAAAACCAAAGGGCCGCGACAAAGGCTACCGGTTGTCCGAAATTGATCAGATTATCTTCGAGGCGCTGGATAGCAAGGGCAAAGTGCTGATCACGAACGAATTGCAGGATTACGCCGAAGAAAAGATCCGCGAGTCCGGTAAGCCAGTAGATAGCGATGACGTACGGCTCAAGATCAGCCGCAGCCTGCAAAAACTGGCCAACCGCCGACATGACCTTGTAAAGGTTCCGTTCGAAGGACGCGGTTTCGCTTATGCCATCCCTCGCTGGCTGAATAAGGATGGAGAGGTAAAAGCGAAGTTTAACCGCAAGTAACCTTTCGTTCGAGTTTACAGATATCCCCCCCAAAAGCGTGATACCACTTTGTCGTATCGCGCTTTTTTTATGAGCCATTTTGTGAAGAACTTCTAATCGGTTGCCGTAGTTTGCGGTGATATAGTGATCATTTGGAAACTAACGACATGACAGCAGCACTGAAATATTCACTCCGGTCGTACAGTCCGCTCCTTTTCTTTTTCCTCGGAATCTTCACCTGTATTTCAGCACAGCCGGTCAATCAGGCTTACCGCAACGATACTGGATTGCACAGTGCCATGCTCGGTTTGGGAGGCGGGCTCACTACCCTGAGTATCGCACTCGATAAGGGCGTGGCCCCTTTCGACGAAGCCACGCTCCAAACACTCGACCCCAGTCAGGTGCCTGGGATCGATCGGTATTCGACCCGACAGTTTTCGTGGAAAGCAGCGTCTTTTTCCGATGGCGTTGTACTAGGTTCTTTTGCAGCCCCTTTCTTGCTGCTGATCGATAAGCCTGGCCGGGATAATTTCGGCCAGGCAAGTCTAATCGCTTTCCAGGGGCTATTGATCAATTCCAGTCTGGTAAGTCTCACGAAGGTACTCGTCCAACGGCCCCGTCCGTACCTGTATAATCCAGCGGCCCCCAGGGAATTCAAATTCAGCAAGAATTCCCGCTACTCTTTTTTTTCCGGTCACACTTCGACCACCTCCTATTTTGCATTTGCAACGGCGAGTATGTTTGATGATATCTACCCAGATAGTAATCTTAAGCCTTACGTGTGGGGGACGGCCATACTCCTGCCCGCATTAACGGCATATGGCCGCATGCGGGCAGGAAGACACTTCTTCACGGATGTGCTGGTAGGCTACATCGTCGGTGCAGTCGTGGGCATTGTGGTTCCTGCGCTGCATCGCTAAAAACCGCCCCGTTTGCAGGTGTTATTGTTTCAAAAACCGAATCGCCGTTAGCGTGTCGCCCACCTGATAGCGAACCAAATAGATACCCGCCTGCAAGCTATTCACATCAATCGGTAAGGTCATTGCCGATTTTCCTGCATCGATCTCCCTGCTCAATATCAGTGCCCCCTGGCTGTCGAATACCTGTATCATCCCACGTGCCGGCTGTGCCAATTGCTGGTCGATAGACAATCGGAGCAAATCGATCACGGGGTTCGGATACACGCGAAGGACCACCTCCGTGCGTTGCTGCTCGGTAGCCGGATCGCTCAGCAGTTCATCGGTGCGCGTCACGGTAACGAAGTTATCCGACAAGTCGAAGCAACCGGTGGCCAGAAGACTGGTATCAATATCGGTACCCACATCTGCCAGTAAAGCACCACTGAATGATAAGCCCCAGACCCGACAAACACCCACACCGGCGTTTTCAAAGTCGAAGCTGGGCATGTCCGTGATCGCCAGAATAGAGTTATTTTCATCCGTAATCAGGTACACGTAGGTCGGAAGGGTATTATCAGAGGTAGCAAATTCGATAACATCCGCCTGGCCATCTCCAACGGTAACGGTAACTGCCTCCTCGCCGTCGATTGTGAAAATGGTACCTCCTTCCGAATCCTGCCGCAATACGGTGAGGAAGTTGTTGCTGATGACAAAGCAAGAATCGGAAAGCTGTGCATCGAAGATGTTTTGTCCGAAAAACCCTTGATAGGTACCGCGCAGACTAATGCCGTAGACCCGGAATACGCCTGGTCCCGCATTTTCGAAATCTACAGCGCTACCGGCAATATTGGGTATGACAATTTGATCGAGCGTATCCGTGATGACGTAGCGGTAATTGGTATCCATACTACTGGTTACGAAGACCGCAAGATCGTCTTGATCGTCATTGGGGCAAGCCCGAAATACCGTGCTGCCGTCCAGGAACGTGAGGTCGCCGCCGTCGAGGGTGGGCCCTAGTTCGATATCGATGAAGTTGGCAGAGAGCTCGTTGCAGAAGGTAGAGATAGAATCTACCAGTAAATCCGACCCCACTTGGAGGAGGAGATCGCCCGTGTAGGATACTCCGTACAATCGATAATCGCCCTGCGGTACATTTGCCACATCGATCATGGTACCGACCATGAATCGAACCACGACGTTGTTAGTATCGGTCAGGACGGTCGCATAGCCCGCCAGCGAATTACTTGTGGTGCTGATTTCGAGAAACGGATCACTGACCGACGTACAGAAAATGAAATTTGGATTGCCGCTCTCCAGTTGGATGGTTCCGCCGTCGGGATCGTCGGAAAAGACCGTGACGAAGTTGTCCGACAGGTCGAAGCAAGCATCACTGAGCATTTCTCCGTCGTTCAGGTTGGTTCCAAGGGTGGCCAGAAGATTTCCGGTGAATGACAAGCCGTACACCCGCAATTCTTCGATACCCGTGTTGTCGAAATTGAAGCTGTTGTCATCGGGTCCGAAGACGGATAATACCAGGTTGTCTACGGTGGTGATCAGAAATACGTATTGCGCGTCGGCCTGGCTATCTGTTTCGAAAAAGATGATATCATCTTCTCCGTCATTTGGACAGGCAAAGGCTTCTGTGGCACCGGTAGAGGTGGTCAAGTCCCCTCCATTGACGGCGTCTACCCGAATCTGGATGGCATTGTCGGTGATATCGAAACAACTCGTGGCCAGATCACTTCCAAACACCGGTTGTCCAAAGCCTGCGGTCAGGTCTCCCAGGTACGCGAGGCCAAATACCTGATAGTCCCCGGTTTCCAGTGTTTCCAACGAAAAACTGGTATTGGAGATGGTACCCTGAATAATGCTGTCGCGTGCGAGTAAAAAGACGAATTCTGAATTCCCGGAGAAATCGGTAACGAATTCGACGATGTCGATTTCTCCTTCTCCCCCACAGACCATGAGTTGATCTCCCTGATCGGAAGTTATAGTGCCCGCTTCGGGAATTTCCCGGATCACTGTGACGAAGTTATCGGATAGATCCGAGCATCCAGTTGCCAGTATATCATCGTTCAGATTTCCATTTTCGGAAATGAGCAAATCGCCTTCATAGGCAAGGCCCCACACCCGGCACACACCAACGCCGGCGTCGTCAAAATTGACGCGGTCGCCCGACGGAATCGCGAGCACTACATTTTGATCATCGGTAATGATGTAGGTAAACTGGCTAGCAGTGTGGCCGCTGCTATCGAAGCGCACGAAGTCGTCCAAACCATCAGAAGGACAGATGATAATGCTGTCCAGCCCGCTTTGCAAACTGACGGAACCGGCATCGACGTTTTCCCGAACGACGGTAACGAAGTTATCCGACAACTCGAAGCAATCGTCAGCGAGCATAGCACTTGCGGCATCGGCTCCTTCCTCAGCGGTGAGGTTGCCAGTGTAGGCTAAGCCCCAAATGCGACAGATGCCAATCCCCGCCTCGTCGAAATCGATTTCATCACCTTCGGGTATCATGAGAATGATATTATCCTCATCGGTCACCAAATAGGTATAGCTGGCGGTGGCCGAGGTCATGCTATCTACCCGCACCAGATCGGCCAGACCATCGCCCGGGCACACCTGGACTTCCGTGCCACCGCCCTCCAGCGCGACGGTGCCTCCATCGGGTACCTGACGAATAACGGTGATAAAGTTGTCTGACAGATCAAAACAATCATCGGATAAATCCGCTTCGGTGAGCAAATCGTCAGGCGCCGCTAGTAAGCTTCCGGTATACGACAGGCCCCACACTCGGCAAGTACCCAACCCAGCATCCTCGAAGTCGGCTTCATTTCCGGTAGGGATGGCTAGTATGCGGTTAGCATCGTCGGTAACGATAAAGGTGAAGTTGGGCCCGGTTGCTCCGGTGCTGGTGAAACTGACCACATCCGGATTGCCGTCGCCGGGGCAGGTGGCAATTTCCGTTCCGCCGGAGGAAAGCGCAACGGTGCCTCCATTGGGCTCTTCCCGGACGACGGTGATGAAATTATCCGACAGGTCGAAGCAGCCACTGGCCAATTCGGTCGTCAGCAGGTCGTCGCCCATGGCGGCCACCAACTGACCATCATAGGCTAAGCCCCACACGCGACAAGTACCCAGGCCAGCGTCGTCGAAATCGAACTCATCGCCTTCGGGAATCTGGAGAATGGTGTTTTGATCATCCGTCACGATGTAGACGAAGCTGGGCCCCTCTACTCCAGTACTATCAAAGCGCACGAGATCGGAAATACCGTTACCCGGGCAGACGAACACCTCCGAATTTCCTTCCTCGGTAGCAACCGTACCTCCTATCGCCTGGCCGCGCTCGACCGTGAGGAAGTTATCCGATAAGTCGAAACAATCATCGGACAGGGCCACTTCGGTAATCACCGCATCTACGGCAGCGGTCAAATTTCCGGTATAGGCAAGCCCCCAAACGCGGCAGACCCCCACAGGAGCAGATTCGAAATCCGCCTGATCCGCTCCGGGGATTTCCAGAATGCGGTTTTGATCGTCCGTAATGAGGTAGGTGAAAAATGTATTCGCGCTTACGCCCGCACTATCGAAGCGCACCACGTCGGCGATGCCATCGCCCACACAGGCAAATACTTCCGTTGCGCCGGATTCGCTGGCTATAGTTCCTCCTTCCGGTATTTCGCGAATGACGGCGATGAAGTTATCCGACAGATCGAAGCAATCGTCGCTCAGCGCAGCCGTAGCCGCATCCTGCCCCATCATCGCGGTGAGCGTGCCCGTGTAGGAAAGCCCCCATACCCGGCATACGCCGCTGCCCGCTCCGTCGAAGTCGAATTCAGCGCCCGTGGGTATCGCCAGGATATTGTTCGCCTCATCGGTGATGAGGTAGGTGAATTGCGTGTCGTCGCTCGTGCCCGCGCTGACGAAGGTCAGCACATCGGCCATACCGTCGCCCGGACAAATGACCGCCTCCGTACTGCCGTCGGAAAGTGCTACCGTGCCGCCTTCGGGTACGACTCGAATCACGGTGATGAAATTGTCCGATAGGTCGGTGCAGCCCGTGGCCAGCATCGCCGTGGTGATATCGGCTCCTGTCATGGCTGTCAGATCCCCGTCGTAGGCTAGGCCCCACACCCGGCAATCGCCCGTGCCCGCAGCGTCGAAGTCGGCAAAATCGCCACCCGGCACGGCCAGAATGCGGTTCTGATCATCGGTCACAAGGTAGGTGAAGTTCGGGCCGCTCGCCCCGATGCTATCGAAGCGCACCACATCCGCCATGCCATCACCCGGGCAGATGACTACCTGTGTGGCACCGGATTCGGTGACCACCTGGCCGCCGTCGGCCGTGCCCCGCACCACCGTCAGAAAGTTGTCCGACAGGTCGAAGCAATCGTCGCTCAGCGCAGCCGTAGCCGCATCCTGCCCTATCATCGCGGTGAGCGTGCCCGTGTAGG
>CAZDET010000017.1:0-44589 GCA_964504335.1 uncultured Saprospiraceae bacterium | reverse complement strand
CGGAAAGTGCTACCGTGCCGCCTTCGGGTACGACTCGAATCACGGTGATGAAATTATCCGATAGGTTATCGCAACCGGTAGCCAGTTCCACTTCCAGCAGGTCATCCCCCATTTGAAGAAGGACTTCGCCGTCGTAGGCCAATCCCCAAACTCTGCAGATGCCCGTACCGGTACCGTCGAAATCAACGAAATCTTCGGATGGGAAGGCGAGTATCTCGTTATTTTCATCCGTGACGATGTAGAGAAAATTCGGTCCGCGCACCCCGCTGCTATCGAAGCGCACGATGTCGGCCATACCATCACCCGGGCAGATAATGGTTTCCGTACCTCCCGATTCGAGAGCAACACTTCCACCCACGGCTTTTGCGAGAGTTAGCCGGACGAAATTGTCCGACAGGTCAAAGCAATTTGCAAAATCGGCATCCGACAGGAGCTGCCCGTCGACCTCGTTCAGCGTGCCATTATACGCAAGAGCATACACCCTTCGTCGGCCGAGGTCGGAGTCGTCGAAACTCAGCGTAGCATCTTCGCTGACTTGCAGGATGGTGTTTTGGTCGTCGGTAACGACAAATGCGAGGTTACCCGATGATTGATCGGCGGTGAAGGTGACCAAATCTTCGACGCCATCCATTCCACAAATGAACACGTTCGTTTCTCCTTCAGAAGTAGCAACTGCTCCCACTTCCGGAACGAAATTTCCTACGGTAATGAAATTGGCGGTCAGTGCAAAGCAAATCCCCGCCAGCGGGGTATCCGAAAAAGAATCACCTACTTCGGCGGTGATCGCCCCCAGGTGAGAAAACCCGTACACCCGATAATTTCCAATGGGAAACGCCTCAAAATCAATCCGGGCCATCGGACTGATGTACACAATCTGATCGGATTCATTGACTACCACAAAACTGAACTGCTGTGCGTTGGTAGTAACCTGAAAACGAATCTGATCGGCTACGTTATCTTCGGCGCAAAATTCCAGCGAGGTGGTCTGCGGCTGGCTTGGAATGAAGATGGTGGCGGTATCAATACAGGCGGAGTCCTGAAGAGTGTCTTCCAACTGCGCATGGGCACCGAATCCGACACCTAGTGTTAGCACATAGATTAGTGAATACTTAAGAAAAGCATTGAGTGAAGGCATAGATTCGCAGATTTATAACCGTTAGTGTCTGTTTAGAAAGGGCTCAGGTGGTTGTAATCAGCAGTGGCTGCGGGGGGGGGCCGTCAGTCTGGGGATGGGATTCTGCTTATCGGGCTTTGTTCAATCAGAAAGTCAGGGGAAGCGATAAGCACCTTAAATTTACCGCTTGTTCGGAAGGAATCGGTAAAATTTACTCCCTCACATACATGAGGTCGGTGGAATTACCCGTTTTAGGCTAGAGAATCTTCTACATTTGCCTAATCTCCAAGCAGCGGCCAAGCACTTACAGGAAAGAACTTAAACCAGGAACGATCTTTTATGCGGTTGCTTAGCTTTTCTCTGATTATCTACTTGCTGCTTCCCTTCTGTTTGTCGGGGCAATCCGACTCCGGAATTGTTACTCAGGGGGACCTATCCGCGGAATCGCTGGTGGAAGACATTTTCGCCGACGGGGTTTGCGAAACGATTACCAATATTCGGGCAATTGGTGATCCCAGAGGGATCGGCTACTTCGAAAACGGATCGAGCAGCATCGGTCTCGACCGAGGGATCATCCTTGCTACCGGCAGTATCGAAAATGCGGCAGGCCCCAATGAAGCGACCGACCGCCACGACGATTTCGAATATTCCTTTGACGACCCCGACCTCGGGCTCCTGGCGGATACGGTCATCTACGATGCGGTTGGCCTCGAGTTTGACTTCGTCCCGCTAGATAGTATAATTGCATTTCGGTACGTATTTGCTTCTGAAGAATACTGCGAATTCGTCGGCTCTCTCTACAACGACGTGTTCGGTTTTTTTGTGAGTGGCCCGGGCATCGAAGGAGAATTCAACCTCAATGGCATCAATGCCGCAGTGGTGCCGGGTACGGGGGATTACGTATCGATTAACACGATTAACTATCAGAATAACCGCCAGTATTACGTGGGCAATGAGCTAGGGCCGAATCTGGTGCAATGCCAGCTCGAAGAGGTGGAGTCGCCTTTCCTTTCGTATATCGAATACGACGGTTTTACCACCATCTTAACCGCCGTCTTGCGACTACAGCCATGTGAGACCTACAAATTGCGGATGCTGGTGGCAGACGTCAACGACGGCCTGTACGATTCTGCCGTCTTTTTGGAAGCCGGGAGTTTCAACATCGGCCAAAAAATTAGTCTCAGTTCCGAAGGCATTGACGGTAGCAATAATATGACCTACGAGGGATGCAGCGACGGAAAAGTGATCTTCAGCCGCCCGGAAGACCGCACCGACTTTCCGGTAACGGTAAATTACCGGATCGGGACTTCCTCCACGGCGGAAGTTGGAAGGGATTACCAAACCTTGCCCGGTTCCATTACGATTCCGGCCGGTGAGCAGACGGCCGAGCTGCTGCTGAAAAGCATCGTTGATGACGAAACGGAAGGCCCTGAGTCCGTGTGGATTGTCCTGGATATTCCCTGTGCTTGCTACAGCGACTCGATCCAATTGATCATCACTGAGCCTCCTTTGCTTGAAGTCGAGGCACCCGATGCGTTTCGGTGCCCCGGTACCCCAACCGCGCTTAGGGCCAGCGCTGAAGGAGGTGTGCCCCCTTTCCGCTTCGAGTGGAGTACTGGCCAGTTTGGTCCCACTGTCCAATTGGAAAATAACAACCTGACCACCGCCACCGTATCTGTCACGGATGCCTGTAGGCAGGAGGTGATCCGGGAAGTGGAGGTGCGTCTTACCACACCGCCATCCGCCAGCCTGAGAGATGACACGTTTTCCATTTGTCGGGGTGATACTGCCTTTTTGCCTTTACAACTCCAGGGAAATCCCCCCTTTTGGCTACAGTACCAGGTAAATGGAGGTCCGGAGCAAGAAATCCGCTTTGAAGCATCCGATTCCTACCTCTGGCCGGTGAGCGGGCTCGGCAGTTACCGGTTGCTCCGGGTGCGCGATGCCGGCTGCGCCGGCTCGGCGGATGGCTCGGTATTCGTCCGGCAAAGCAACCCGCGTATCGAGGCGGCAATTACGTCTACTACTTGTAACGAATCACAGGACGGCAGCATCCTGCTTACTGTGGAAAATGGCATTACTCCCTATCAATTCGCATGGGAAAACCGAAGTGCCGATACGGATTCCCTCGTTGGTCTTCCTTCGGGTACCTATGCGGTTACCATGACGGATGCCATCGGATGTAGTCTGGTCGAGTCGTTTGAGGTAACGAGTCCACCGCCGTTGAGCATGGCCCAGGTGGATTGTTCCAGTTTGCGCAATGGGAATCCAAGGTTCTTTGTAGAAGGCGGAGAAGGTCCCTACGAATTCAGTACTGATGGATTTGAATGGCAATCGGCCGATCTTTTCGACCAGCTCCTACCGGGGCGCTACTACACCTTATTCATTCGCGATGCCCGCGGCTGTATTCGAGCAGAACCCGATTTCTTCTTTCCCGTAAGTGCGCCGGAAATGGCCACCTTGCCGCCATCGGTGGAGACGCGATTCGGGCGTTCGCAGTTTTTGCGCCCCTCACTGAAGGTGCCGCCGGAGCAAATTGCCAGTTATCGCTGGTTTCCGGAAGAGTTATTTAATTGCCCTGCCTGCTCCGCAACGGATGTTTCCGCCAGTGAGTCGCAAAATGTCGGGGTCTTAATCACGGATGTCTTCGGTTGTAAAGACACCCTGAACACCCTTCTGACCGTCGATGGCCGGCTCCAGCTCTTCATCCCCTCGGCCTTTTCCCCCAACGAAGATGGCCGCAACGATCGGTTTACCATATTTGCCGATCCGTCGCAAGTAACAGCAATTGAAAACATTCGAATCTTCAATCGCTGGGGAATGCTGTTGTACCGGCGGGATTTTTATCCCACCACCGGAAGTGAACGCCTTGGGTGGGATGGTCAGTTGAATGGTCGTCCCTTGCCCACCGATGTATATATCTACACGATGGAAGTCGTATTGCCAAACGGAAAACGAGAGGCCGTCAAAGGAGATGTGCTATTGTTGCGGTAATTACTTCTGCTGAGGGAGTCTAATCCGGTATTCGACGGGTACCGGACGCACGTTGCCGGGGGGTAGCGTCCATTTGCCATTTTGCAACTGTTCCAACACGTAGCTCGCTGCGATTGAATCGGGCGACTCCAGTACGTCGAAATCGGTGGGTTGCCCCGTAGAATCGATGAAAAAACGCAGCAACACGACTCCCCCCTGTTCTCCGTTCCATCCTTCTTGTAGCTTGCGATTGAATAACTCGAAGCCTCCTACTGGTTGGGCCCGAAAAGGGGGTACGCCCTGCGATGTGGGACGCAACGAACGCGCAAAAGAAGTAACCGAGGGTTCCTCCGGTTCGGGGGAAGACACGCTGAAAGACACCAAACTATCAGGGGGCGGCGCCTCTTCGGCAATCGGGACGGCATCTGCCAGATCTGCTTCGGGTTCGGCGGGTAGCGGGGTCGGTTCCACTGCTTCGAGCGGTGTCGAAGTATCCCTTGGCATCGGAGGTGGCGGGGGCAAAGCAGAAGGGCGGGGCTCCCGCTTGCGTTTGGCAGGTTTCAAAGCAGCAGTGGTGGACTCTTTTTCGGATAATTTAGCCAGGGGGGGCGGGGTGCTATCCGCAAGCGCTTCGAGGTCGGGGTTGGGCAGCTCTTCCGGTGTCGTAGCTGCTTCGGCACGAGTTAGAGGCTCCGGATCGGCTGGCACCCAGATATACACCACAAAAAGCGCGACCAGTAGCAGGGCAATCGCTGCGGCGTAGCGCCACCACAATCTTACTCCGCTTCGGCGAGCCGACGGTTTAATTCTCCGGCGCAGCCGATCCAGCGAGGCCTCATGATCTGCATCGGGTTGCTGCCGAAACCCCTCTACTGCTTCTGCCAACCAGGGGTCGTCTCGAAGGGCCGCTTCGAGCTGCGCCTCCTCCTGCCGGTTGGTTTCACCACGCAACCACCGACGAAGCAATTCAATTCGTCCGGCTGAGGATGGCTTCATGAGGTTCGCGCTTTTCGTTCCATACAACGCTTTAAATTTCGGCGGCCATTTTGAATGTGAGAACGGACTTGCCCCAGGTTCAGTTGCGTGAGGCGTGCCACGTCTTTATACGTGTGGTCTTCCAGATAGAAGAGGCGGATACACCGTTGCTGCTCTTCGTTGAGCTGGCCGATGCAATCGTGTAGTGCCAAATCTCGTTCGTTGGCTTCGATGGCCTCTTCCAGTAGATGCTCCGAATCGGGTAATTGCACAAGGAGGGGATCAACCGAGTCAATCGGACGTCGATTTTCTTTGCGCAACGCCATTAAGCAGTGATTGCGCACGAAAGAATACAGCCAGTTCCGGAAATGACTCACCTCCTGGTCGGGCAGCTTCCGGTGAAGCGATTCGAAGATCTCCATAACGGCATCCTCGGCCCGGCTTTCCTCCTTAAGGTATTTGAGACACAACCCGAATACCAACTCCAGGTAGCGGTCGAAGAGCAAGGCCAGCCACGATCCGTTCCCATCATCATGGAAGCGCCGGAGCAACTCTTCGTCGCTAAACTCGCTGTGTTTCCCCCGAATGAATCGAAGCATGCCGTTTTCCGGTTAAACGCACCGGTAAAATACGGAAGTTACTGTTTTAAGATGCGAACCAGCCACTGGCCCCGCGCATCTTCGAGAAATAGCAAATACATGCCGCTGGGTACTGCCCCGAGGTCGAGCGTACCGCCCCCCCCAAAAAGCGGGCGTTGCAACAGGGTGCGCCCTCCCGCATCGTATAAGCGAACATTCCCGGCCTGCATGCCCTCGATTTGTAGTCGATCGCTCACCGGATTCGGATAGATCCGAATACCAGCGCCGGCCAGATCAGTTACGTCGGTCACTCCGATGGCTACCGTCCGGCTGGTGGAGCGCCCACAACGACCATTCTGCAGATTGAGGGTGACGTCGTACACCCCTGGCTGTGCGTAGGTGTGGACTGGATTGATTTCTGTACTGGTCTGCCCGTCACCGAAATTCCAGGAGTACCGATCTGCTCCGGAGCTGAGGTCCTCAAATTGGACGGTGAATCCATCGAGCGTGAATTCGAAATTTGGGTTCGGGGGTGCCGTAATCTCGATGAAGGAGCTATCGCTAATCGTTCCGGAGGGGCCCGAAATAGTGAGCCGCACGAGATGCGCCCCCGGTTCGGTAAAGAACACGGTTGGGCTTTCTTCGGTGCTGGTCTGCGGCTCCCCACCATCGAAAAACCATTCAACCTGGTCAAATTCTCCGAGGCTTTGGTTCTCAAATTGGACGCGCAGCGGAGCACAAGCCCCCAGAGAACGCGTGCTAAATTGGGCCCGCAAGGCATTGCCGATCAGGATTTGCTGGCTGGCTTCGGTTTGTCCGCAGGTGGCATTCCCCACAATCAGTAAGACGGTGAAATCGCCGTCGGAAGTATAGGTATGCACCGGATTGACGGCGGTACTGGTAGCACCGTCGCCAAACTCCCAGCGCACGGTTTCGGCGCTTCCCACGATCCCGGTAAATTGGACGGTCCGGCCGTCCACCTCAAAGGTGAAGGCCGCTTCGGGAATCATATCCACCCGGATACCGTTTTGCTGGAACAAGGTATCTGTAAGTCCGTTGCCAAAGGCGACAAGCTCGGCCGAATAGGTGCCACTCGTAGCGTAGGTCACCTCGACCACTTCCCCCGTGGAGGAGGCAGGTTCTCCTCCGGGGAAATTCCATCGCACGCTATCGTATGCCGTACTTTGGTTGGTAAAGCGCACCGTCAGCGGTTCGCATCCAGTTATCGGCGTTAGTTCAAAGGCAGCCTGTGGCCCTGGCACGGCTACCATAACCGTCACTTGTTGGCTTAACGTATCGGCTCCACAACCATTTGAGGTGATCAGCTGGACCGTGTACGTTCCGCTTTGGGCGTAGGTATGGGTTGGGTTGTCGTCGGAAGAGGAATTGCCGTCGCCAAAGTCCCATTCGTAGGTTAGCCCATCGACCGAATTGTTTTCCAGCGTAATGGTTGTTTCTTCTACTTCAGCGGCAAAAGCCGCTTGTGGCCCGGCCGACACAAAAACCGTCATTGCAGTCGTATCGTCTCCCGCGGGGCCGGAAGCAATCAGCTCCACTGCGTAATTACCCGCCAGCGGATAAGTGACACTGGGGGTTTCTTCGGCGCTGGTGGCGGGTTCGCCGCCCTCGAAACTCCACCGAATATCGGTGTAATCGCCGGTGGATGCATTTTCGAAGGCGACCGTCAGCGGAGCGCAACCGCTTACGGTATTGCTGCTGATCTCGGCCTGAGGCGGCCGCACCTCTCCGATGGTGATGGTCTGCAGGACTTCTCCGGGGCCGCAGAGATCGTTGCTGTAACTCAACGTGACGGTATAGGTACCGCTCTCGGCGTAGGTGTGGGAGGGGTTTTGTTCGGTGCTGCCATTGCCGTCGCCGAATGCCCACACGAAGGACTCCACATTTTCGATGGTGGCTGAAAAATCGACTTCATTGCCGTTGATGTTGGCATTAAACGACACATTAGGAGCCGGTTCTACCTGAATTAAATTCTGTTTCGCCGTTACGTTGGCCCCTCCGTTTCCAAACGCGGTAATCTGCATGGAATAGGAGCCCGGCGTATCGTAGGTCACCTGCACCGTGTCGGCGGAAGCGTTCTCCGGATCGCCTCCGGGGAATTCCCATTGCACGCTATCGGAATTCTCGCTGCGGTTAGTGAAAGTCACGATCAGCGGTGCACAGCCGGAGGTAGTATCAAAGTCAAATAAGGGAATAGGGGTGACGCCACTCTCCACCACGGTCACGATCTGGAGGATGGTATCCGTTCCACAGGCATTCTCGGCAATAAGCTGCACCGGATAGCTGCCCTGGACGTTGAAATCGATGGTGGTGTCGGCTGCCATGGACATGGCCCCATTTCCAAAATCCCATTGGTAGGTGGTTCCTCGCTCACTGGTGTTGGTGAAAGTCACTACGCTCGCATCGGTTTCGAACGTGAAGCCAGCCAGCGGACCGACATCCGTTTGCACCTCGAGGGTGTCGGAGTAAAAAGCGGGGCAGCCCGGCGCACGGGCAATCCGGAGGCGGTAGAAACCGGGGGCGTAGTCGTCTTGTAAATCGAGCGTAGCGGTATTGACACCTTCATAATTACTTCCCTGAGCAACCTCTTCAAAGGTGGTGGAATCGGAGCTATACTCCCACTGAAAGGCAGCGGCGTTTTCTACTGCTACCTGCAGGGAAAGCGGCGGCTTACCGCAGAAGGCGGTATCATTGCTCAGGGTGTTGATGGCTATTGGACCCCAAATGGGGCCCATTGGAAGGCTGTCGATTTGGGAGGGAATTCCGTCCTCCCCGGCAAACGCCTGATTGGGACTATCGGGGCGATTTCCGGCCCCGGAGTTGATGGACAGCCCCGTTGCTCCTCCTGTCAGGTCAGCTGGATAGATAAAGTTTCCGATCACGTGGCCGCCGCTACCGCCACCGCCGGGTCCCATGCTACGCAGATCCATGCGATTATCGACCGTTCCGCCGGCACCTCCCCGGGCCTGGAGCCGGAGCGTCCCTTCAATTGTCTCCGCAAGGAGGAGTATTGTACCTCCGGCACCGCCACCACCGGCACCATCCCCGGTGACGGTGACGGCACTATCGCCATCGCTGATTAAAGCGGCCGCTTCTGTAGCAAAGTTTACGGTATTGGCCCGCACCATAATGATGCCTCCGCCATTGCCGCCATCGCTCGGGTTATTGTTATTGCGGTGCCCGGCGCCACCGCCACCGCCCAGATAGAGGTGATCGGCAAACACGGGCAGGCCCCGACCGGAAAGCCCGGGCCGCTGGCCCTGGCAATCGCTATTGTTGGGGCGATTATTTTCACCTCCTTCACCGCCGAAGGCCACATTGCCCCCACCGCCGCCGCCGCTGTTGTGGTCGTTTCCGCCGCCACCACCATTGGCTTGGGCACCGCGGCCCCATTCTTTCTCGGGAATCGGTCGTGCTACCCCTTCTCCCTTGGGGGCTCCCCGAAAATTACCCGCCGGATAGAAGGCATCGCGAAAATCGGTAGGAAAAAAGCCGCCGCGACAAGAGGAGCCGATACCGATGGATTCCGCGCCCCGGAAACCACGCCCCGACCCTATAATGGGGGCTTCCAGCGTCAGAGTACCCTCGACGTCGATAAACAGAATCCCGCCGGTAGTCCCATCCCAGGGAGGGACGAAGAGCGTATCCTCAACCGTCAGGGCTGCCTCCGTTTGGTAGCGGATCAGCTGCAGGCCTGCCGATTCGTATTCGTGCCGGAAGGTGCGTTCGAATTGGATGATATTGCCGGTTACCGAAGCGATTCGATTCAGTTCATATCCCCCGGCGGCGTTGAGATCGGCGATATCGCCAAAGTTACCGCTATTACTTTCGTCGATGGTTGCTCCCTGCATTTGAATGATTAGCACCTGATCGTTGGCGGCCAGGTCGGTAGCATCCGCCAATACTAATTCATTCGTACAAATATCAACTGCGATCACTTCAAAGTAGGAATTAACTACTTGCGCAAGTAGCGGGCTACCAAGCCATACATTCCAAAAAAGCAACATAAATGAAACGCGAGCGAGTTGGCTCATGGGTGAAGTATTTGGGATGGATGATACGGATACTGAGGTTCAGAATGGGCGATTGCCCTTTGAGTAGAGTAGGAGTGAATTACATACGCAAAAGTACGATATCCGAGCCAATCTTTGGCTATCCAAGGCCGAATACTAATGGTAAGAAATGGACAGTACGGAATGCCCTTTAAGCCGTGACGGACCCGGGGCTATCCGATGCTCTTGCTTGCTGTATAGCATCCCAGATGGGGCGTTCGTGCCGGTGTTTCCAGGCTGGATCATCCATCGCCGACAGGGGCAAGTCCGGGCTGGTACCGGCGAGAAACGACGTGCGGAACGCCTCGAAGGTATCCCGGTTGGGGGAGATTCCGGCCGAGCCGTTTTCCGCTCTGAAATCGAGCAGGCCAAAGCCGGATTCGAAGAAATTGTAGCGCCACAGCAGGCACCCTGAATAGCCCTTTGAGCGAGCGTTCTTCAATAAGCGTGCGGCATGCTCGCGCTGTTCGATGCCGTCCGCCTGGGGACGGCTGGTCCCGAATTCGCCAATGATGCAGGCTTTTCCGCCGAAGCGATCGGGACGCCATTTCGGCAGGTTGCCACTGCGATTGTAGCGATGAAAATCGTAGAAATCTACTAACGCATCAAGGTCATCCCGATGCCGGCGAATGGTCCGATAGTGGCGAAACCCTACGGAAATAGCTCCCTCGAATCCAGCCTCCCGAATCGCTTGCCGGGCATCGCCCAGGTACTGCCTGACGTATTTCCAGGGCACGCTGTTGGCCACCCCGGGTATTTTGCGTTTGAATGGGTTGCCATTCCGACCCTCCGGTTCGTTCATCAGGTCGATTGCGTAAGTGGCAGCGGGCTTTTGCCGAAGCACCTCTATCAACGGGGCAACACCCTGCTGTAAAAACTGCTTTCGGAATGCCGTATCGATGAGGATGCGTTGCAGTAGCAGCGCGTCTGTTTGCTGGATCGGATCAAGGGCAAAGCGGTTATTGGCCCGGGCGGCATCCAACAGGGCCCAGTAGATTAGAATCCCCTCCGCTTCGGCCCGCGCGAGCATATCGGCTATATGCTCGAGCATGTCTGGGGCAATGCCGGTGATCTTTGTCCGCTCGGGTGCCTCCGTTTGATCGAGTTCCAGCCCTTCGAAAAATTCAAACAACCAAAAACGCACCACGCGGCAACCGCGATATGCCAGGTGCCGAAAAGACGCGGAAAGGAGCTCGCCGTCGTAAGCCGGCCCTTCCGGGTGCAATCCGGCGTTCGATAGATCGTGTCCGTAAAAGTAGGCCTGCCAGGCCAGATTAACGCCGAGAATGGGGGAACTGGTAGACATGGGTGAAGAGTGGAAGGTGAAGGAAACAACAAATTAATACTTTAATTCTTTAATTTTTTAAAACACCTCTTCACCTCTGATAAAAAACTAGTGGAAGAACCGTAAATAAACTGCCAAAGCTGTTATATTTACGCCATAGTTTTGGCTATACTTTAATTCTAGATAAATCGTGAACCTGGTAGTGCCTCGATGTGCACTATCAGGTTTGCCTTTAAATACGCCAATATGTACGAACTCAATCCGGAGTATCTCGAGCGGTTGGAAACGTTGGCAGCAGAGATTCAGGAAAGCGAGGAGCTGCAGAAATACCTAGAGGAAGAAGAAGAAGAGTACTACGATCAACTGAAGGTCCAATTTGAGCCCCGAATCGGTCTGATCTACGAAGAGGTAGCAGCCAAGCATCCGTTGCAACTTATTGCGTTGGAATTAATCTTGATGGACCCGGCATTCGAAGGGCTCTACCTGCCGCGTATCCTTGGATACAGCGTACTGCGCGGCGAGATTGATCCAATTACCAAATACGTCCGCCCGCAAGATCATTTCAAAGAAGTCGTATTGACAATCGCCCAATCCGCCAATTTTGAAATGTTGAAAAAGCGCATCGGCCAATCTATTCAGATTGGGTTTGCACTGAGCAGTGATATCTGGGTCACTAACCTCATTCAGGAAATTGACAATAAACGAGTTCGACAATTCCTGCAAAGCCAAAAACAGGAGCGCTTTCGATACGAAACGGAGCGGGCCCTCAACTACGCCCGCTACGCCCGTCAGTTTCGAAATGAAAATTTCCTGACCGCCGAATTTCCGGAAACAAAAGCCAGTCTGGCCATTCTCTTCAATAGCCTGAAGCAATTCCTGCTCTACCGAATTCATAGCAAATACGACAATTCGTCGTTGATCCCCTCTATGGATGCCCTCATCGCTAACGAAGAACTGCAAGGTACTGCCGAACACCTGGAACTGACCGTGATCTACGGCGGCTTTTTCGGATTGAGCGATGAGAGTGCCGACGTAGTACAGGAGGTGTTCAACCGCATGCGGTCGGAAGTGCCCGAGGCACCGGATAAAGTGTTTGCGCTTCTCCTGGAACTCAAGCAGGCTCCAAAAGTAGACGTCTCCCCCGAAGTAGAGATACAGCTTGCCCAGTTAGTCGATCCGGATATTGACGATAACCTGACTGCATATTTCACGCTGATCCTTCAACTTCACACCCAGGGATACCGGGAGCTGGCCGTCCAGGAAGCGATCAAAGTGGAAATCAACAAACACGAAGGGCTGAGCCTCTTCAATGAGAATGTGCGCTGGTCGGTCTTTGGGTATTTCAAGCGCTACGTCAGCGACCTGACGGTCGACCAATACACCGATTTCTTCGAAGTCGGCAAGCTGTACACGCTTTACATTGCCCTCTTTGCCAATCAGCAGTTCAATCAGAATTTGAAGGAATTGTCGATGCGCTACGTCCGAAAATTGCTCAAGCGCTACACCGACAAGCGCGGAAAGGATTATCAGGACATTAAAAAATACGTCATCCGTACCTTCCAGGATCTGAACTTTCTCACGGAGAAGGAAGTCACCGAGCTCTTCAAGACCCGTCGCAAGCGGAAAAAAGCAGAATCCTAGCGGGATCGGAAAACAAGGCTCTGTGTAGTCCGTTCCACGAGTAGAACTACACAGCACCCAACCTATGTCACGACTGGTTATCATTTCCAATCGACTCCCGATTACCGTCAATCGAAAGGGAGGCGAATTGCACTACCATCCCAGCGCCGGTGGCCTGGCAACGGGATTGAATTCGCTCGACTCTTCTATCGAAAAGCTCTGGATCGGTTGGCCCGGTCAGGATATTACCAATGAGTGGGAACGGGAATCCGTTGCTGCCGACCTCGCCCAGCGCAATCTCGTGCCGGTTTTTCTCAGCCAAAAGGATATCGAACTCTACTACGAGGGATTCAGCAATAAAACCATCTGGCCGCACTTTCACTACTTTTCCCAGTACACGACCTACAACGAAATCTATTGGAAAGCGTACGAGCGCGTCAATCAGATTTTTTTCGAGCAGGTTGCCAAGCACCTTCAGGAAGACGATCTGGTATGGGTACACGACTACCAGTTGATGCTACTGCCGAATTTAATCCGGCAGGCATTCCCCCGATTATCGATCGGCTTTTTTCTGCACATCCCCTTCCCTTCTTACGAGATCTTCCGTATCCTTCCCTGGCGGGAGGAAATTCTCAACGGTATTTTGGGGGCCGACCAGATTGGCTTTCATACCTTTGGATATATGCGTCACTTCCTGAGCGCTGCCTACCGCATTGCGGGCTTCGAGCACGAATTCGGTAAGCTCACCATTGGCAACCGGGTGCTCAACGTGGATGTGTTTCCCATGGGCATCGACTACGACAAATACGCGTTTCCTCCGGAAGCAGAAGAGACGCCCGGTATTGAACAGATCAAAACCCTCGCCAGCAATCGGGTGCTTATCACCTCTATCGATCGGCTGGATTACACCAAAGGTATTCCCCAACGCATTCGGGCATTCGATGTTTTTCTGAAACAACATCCCGAATACCACCGCAAAGTCACCCTGGTTATGATCGTAGTGCCCTCTCGAGCCAATGTCGATCAATATCAGGAACTGAAGCACGAAGTAGACACCCTGGTGGGTGAGTTGAACAGCACCTACGGTACCTTCGATTGGATGCCCATCCAATACTATTACCGATCCCTGAACTTCAACGAACTCACTACTTTGTATAAGGAATCCGATATTGCACTGATAACTCCACTCCGAGACGGCATGAACCTGGTGGCAAAAGAATACGTCGCCTCGAAGGAAGAAAGCAAGCGGGGGGTGCTGGTACTCAGTGAAATGGCAGGAGCCGCCAACGAACTAACCGAGAGCTTGATCGTCAATCCTCAGGATGCATCCGATATCGCCGAAGCGCTCGTACAAGCCCTGGAAATGCCCGCCGAAGAGCAAGCCAGACGGCTCAACAGCATGCAGCGAAAACTAAAGCAATACAATGTCAAACAATGGGCTGCCAACTTTTTAGCCGAGCAACGAAAACTCATGGATAAAAACAACATCAGCCCTGCCCCCCAACTCGTTCAGGACGAACGGCGGCAGGTGTTCCAGCAGTATCAAACTGCCAGCAAGCGACTCTTCATTATCGATTACGACGGGACGATGATGGATTTCAACGTCGATCCGCAAGCCGTCGCGCCCGATGAGGAGGTACTGCACATCCTCGGCGAACTCGCTCGCCGCAACGGCAATCAGGTGGTCGTCAATAGTGGCCGCGACAAAACCACGCTCGAGCGGTGGCTCGGCGGGCTGCCCATCGACATGGCCGCCGAACACGGCGTTTGGGTCAAACGCCACGGTGAATGGCAACTGAATCCCAATGTAACCGACGCCTGGAAAGTAGAAGTCCACCAAGTACTGGAAAACCTGGTAGAGCGGACGCCCGGCTCCTTCATCGAGCAAAAGGATTTCAGCCTGGCCTGGCACTACCGGGGTATCGACCGCGACCTTGGGCAAAAACGCGTTCGCGAGTTTCGCGACATGCTCGCCTACCTCATCCAAAACAAGGACCTGCAGGTACTCGAGGGCAATAAGGTAGTAGAAATCAAAAACGCCGGCGTCAATAAAGGCAAAGCCTCCCAAATCTGGACCGGCCTCGAAAATTGGGAATTCATGCTCGGCATCGGAGATGACTCTACCGATGAGGATATTTTCCGGGCACTACCCGACTGGGGAGTAACCATCAAAGTCGGTCTTGAACGATCCGAAGCCCGATACAGCCTCGTAGGGGTGGAAGCCGTCCGTCGTTTTTTCCAGGAATTGTTGGCCATTTAACGGGCCTTCGCCATCAAAATTCCTCTAGCACCGTTTGGGCGAATTCTTCGTAAGTAATCGTTCCCTTAAGACTGACGGCCGTGAATTGGTACCCATCCTGGGTCAACACAAGCATGCGGTGGAGTTGCTCACGCTTCTCCAACGCAAATACCTGTATCTGCTCGCCATCTTCTCTGGATTCGAGCAAGGTTTCGAAGCCACGGTCCAACGCTGCCGTTTTTAGGGAAATTATGTCTTTAGCATCCACCGCATCGACATCCTCGAATTGGATCAGACGCAGGTGTTTGATTTTTCGGATTAATTTCCGTTCCTCCGGTGTATCAGCAAACCAGGCACCCACGCGAATCATCAACCCGCCCAAATTGACAGCCTGGCTGCCTTCCGACTGGTACTTCTGGTAAAATGCCTTCAGCGGATCTGCTTGCCCCTGCAAATTTCCTTGTATTCCTATTGCAATCAGCATCAGCCACACAAAACGCCCCATAGCTGTATTTTTTTACTCCACACTTCCCTATTCCTGCTCCCGTACCTTCCCCTTCTCTTTGTCCTTTTCCATCTCCTTGGCCAGTTTAGCCACCTTTTCCAAATCGATCGTTCCGACGAAGCTCAGCAGGGCAAAATCGCCATCGCCGCCAGCCAGCAGCAGCAGTTCTTCAATGATACCTTCCGCATTTTCCTTGACCATAAAATCGACGTTTCCGCCTCCTTTTTGCCGGACGGTCAGGAGGGATTCATAGATATCCTGATCGATTTTTGATTTCGCTTCTTCGTAGTAGCGGTCTCCATCTTCGTCGATGGACAGGATGCGCAACCCGCGTAAATCCTTCGCCACGTCCTTGATAAGGGTAGAAGACTCTCCGTCGAGTTCGACTTCATCCAAATCCAGTTTGTCGATCATTTGGAAAATCTTGGGGCTGATATACACCACGGAGAAGCGTTCGTCATCGACGTACTGCTTGAAATAGGTATCGATGGCATTGGCCTGCCCGAACAGTCCGGTGGAAAGCAAACAGGCCGCAACGGCCATACATACTGGCAACTGGTTGAATTTCATGGTTCCGAATGTTTAAAAATGAACGTTTGGGGTTAATAAATAGGGTTCGACAGGCGCTCGACGGCTTCCATCTCGCGCACGGCATGGGTGGCACCCTCGTTTATCGTTGTGCCTGCTTTTTTGAGGGCGTCTGCTATGATTCGGGCCGCAGCCTCCGGATCATTTACTTCGTAGTGTTCCCAATTAATCTGGGCGGTAGGCTCGGGCGTTCCATCGCGACCGACTAACCACCATAAACCGAAGGCCAGTACGATCAGGGCGGCGATGCTCACCGGGCGAATTACGCGGAGCATCGACCGGAAGGCCGTTCCCGGTGGCTTCCAGCTTTGAGGAGCCTGCAGTTGGGCTTCTTCCTGAAAAAATTGGAAGAGCGGCCGCAATGATTCAAATTGAGGATCAATGGTAGATCGGCGAAAATACCGACGCAACTGCGTCTCTTCCTCCAGGGTGGTTTCCCCCGCGAAGTAGCGGTCCAACAACTCCTTTACCACTTTAGAGTCCATAACTTTCCGCCTTTTGCATGGCGCGCCGGATATAGGTGCGCGCCCGGTGTAAATTCGTTTTCACTTGTGCCATCGACATATCCAGCACATCGGCAATTTCCTGATAACTCAAGCCTTCGATATCGCGTAATTGCATCACAGCCCGTTGATTTTCCGGCAACCCGGACATGAGCATGCGTACCTGCTGCAGGGTATCCTTTGCTTGCAGTTGCTGGCTGGGAGTCTGTTGTTTGGCTCCGAGGTCTGCTACCGCTTTTAGATCCGTTCGCCGTTTGCGGTAGCCACTGCGCATGCGGTCAATACTGGCGTTGCGCACCAACCGAAGACACCAGGCCTCCTTATTTTCTATTGCTCCAAGATCGCGCCGCTTGTCCCAGACCTTGATCAGGGTTTCCTGGACGGTATCCGCGGCCTCTGCTTCATCGCCTAGCAGCCGACACGCAAACCGGAAGAGTTGATCTCGTAGTGGCCAGATTTGTTTCTGGAAGTCGTTCGCCGTCATACCATTTGATTCGCAAAGATCATTTGGAAACCCGACGAGACGGCCCGGTTGTTTGTTACAGCGGAGCTGATTTTTCTGTGCGCCGAATTTACTCTGCTACGGGCGAGGTTACCAGAATAGCAGATGGAATTTCGTTTCTCCGGTACTGCGTAATTCCAGTGCCGGCGCCGGCACTTTGATGAAATTAGTAATACCGAAAAGCAACTTCAGCCACCGCTTGTTGGTGCGGATGCGCGTCAGGTCGATGTCGGGGCTGAGCAAATACTGACGATACCTCGGGTACTCATCTTTGGGCAGCCGGTAAGCCTCCTCGGGAGAAACAGTCCAGCCATTTCCGTAGGCGCCATAGAGGTTTTCAGCTCCGTAACCGACAGCAATGTTGAGCCAGTCGGGCAACCTGCTCCCGGGGACAAACGATCGCGGATTAACGCTCAGCCAGACGGTAAGGGTGTTGTAATCTTTAACGTAGCGTTCGAGATAACCGCTACCATACAACTCTGCCCCTCGCACCGCCCAGTTTCCGTATCCTTCTCCCCTGACATTAGGCGTCAGGATCGTCGGATGGGGGCGCGGATCGCTGGAGGCTTTGATGAGGATTCGTTGTTCGTTCCAGACCATATCCTGCACCAGGAAAACCGAAGCACCAAGTACATTCGCTCCGAAATCCGACCAGGAAAACCCCCATTGTTCCGAAAAGCCATCCATAACCTCGACGGTCAATTGCAGCGCATTCGATACTCCGAAGGCCGTCCAGCGAGCCGCATTGGGCGACATGCCCGTCCAGCGTGCGCCGGCGTCCAGTAACCGAGCCTCCGTGTAGGTGGTCACGAGGTGGCCAGCTTTATCCATTTGCAGCCACTCCCCGAAATCATCGATGGTACGAAAACTGCCCTGTGGAAAATCGCGGTACCAGGTCTGATACAATCCGTAGGAAGCGCCGGCGTAGATCGCTGCTCCAACACCCGTTACCGCCCAAAACCGCTTGCGGTTAAAAGTATCGGCCGGTTCCAGCCATTTCCATCCGGCCTGATCAACGGATTGAGCGAGTCCGCTAGAGAGCGTACCACATAAGAAGAGCAAGTAGAGTAGTCGCATTTGGGATTAAAATTTCAGCGCGTTGCTCGGGTTTTTATAGAAAAAATGCCCTCTACAAGAATTTTTTCCGCAGAGAAGCAAAAAAATTCCTGTTTTCATATGGTCATTGTATTCAATTCAAATCCAATACTTCACGACAAAAACAACACAACTAACTGACAAACAAATAACTAAAAAAAACACTGGCCGAAAAACAGTCCAGGAATTAGCTAAAATGTACTATCGAAAGCGGAATGCGTGATGCATCTTTGTATTGTCAGCGGGAAGAAAGGGAATCGCTGATAAGCGAAACGGACCTGCTGCGAACAAATTATAATCCATTTAGAAGCAAGTCTTTTTTGACATCGAGGTTACTACAGTCGAAACGACGAAAACAAACGACCTACTACTAACAAATTAAAATGCCCCCCGAAAAGGCATAAGCGAAAGCAGATTATAATCTCATGAAGATCTCGGGGGCATCAACGGATGCCCCGCTTTTTGGTATGTAGATAGCCTCTCAAAGCTCTTTTTGATTAAACCGGTTGGCAAGCCAACCGGTTTTTTTATTTTACACAGGGTTAAAGGTAACATAAATTACTCTATGAAGCAGCACCTTGTAGCTCCCAGTCTGCTCGCCGCTGATTTTACCAATCTCCATACTGCCATCGAGACCGTTAACGAAAGTGAAGCCGATTGGTTTCACCTCGACGTTATGGACGGCCATTTCGTCCCGAATATTTCGTTTGGCATGGACATCATCCGTCAGATCAAAACGCTGGCCCGAAAGCCGCTCGATGTTCACCTGATGATCGAATCGCCGGAGCGCTACCTTTCCGTATTTCGCGATGCGGGCGCGGATGTGATCACGGTCCATTACGAAGCCTGCCCGCATTTACACCGCGTAGTACAACAGATCAAGGAAACCGGTGCTGCTGCGGGAGTGGCCCTCAACCCTCACACTTCCGTCGACCTATTGGAAGACCTCATCGAAATGATCGACCTGGTGCTGATCATGTCGGTCAATCCCGGTTTTGGCGGCCAGCAATTTATTTATCAAAGCATTCCGAAAATCCGAAAGGCGAAGGATTTGATCACCGTCCACAACAGCAAAGCCCGGATTGAGGTCGACGGTGGCGTCGGCATGCAAAACGCCGAAAAAATACTCCAGGCCGGAGCGGATGTACTGGTTGCCGGTAGTAGTGTATTCAAAGCCGAGGACCCTCACTCAGCCATTGAGCAACTAAAGCGCATCGAAGCCAACCCTTCTTCTTACGTGTAGGTGATTTAAGTCATTGTAAATTTTTACTTTCGATGACGAACCTCTGCCCGCAGAGCGAGGCGAATTTGTAGATTCGCCTGAGACTGCTGTGTTACACCAGTAAATCCAGTTGTATGCCAACCATCTTATTCCCGACGGATCTAAGCGAGGGTGCCAACCAGGCGTTTATTTATGCCCTGCAATTCGCGCGCAAGCGGAACGCACGCATCGTTACACTGCACACCTACCAGCGACCCGAAGTCCGCGGTGCTGCCCATATCTCATCGACGCTCGAAGAATTCTACAAAAATTTTGATATCGACGAGTTCGAAAATTACCGCGATACCATTCCGTACCTGGACCGCATTGCCAAGGAGAATGGTTTCGAGGATATTGAAATGGTACATACCATGATCGAAGGCCCGGCCAAAGAGACCATTCTCGCCCGGATCGAGGCCGAGGAAGCGGACCTGGTCGTTATGAGTACTACCGGTGCCGATGCACTCAAGGCACTTTTTCAGGGCAGCGTTGCCGGCGAGGTCATGGAACACGCCAGCTGCCCGGTACTGACCGTTCCGGAAAGCAATACGTTCGACGGCCAGATCGATCACATTGCCATGGCCACCAGTTATCGCGAAGAGGAACACCGGGTATTGGAGCTGCTGCTACCCATCGCCGAGGCGTTTGACGCGCAAATTCACGTTGTAAACGTCGACCTCGCTCACATCGCCGAATACCGGAAAGACATGGAGCTCTTCAGCAGTCGCTACGATCAGCCGAACTTACATTTTGATGTGGTTGATGGGAATGATTTCGGCCCCACCCTTGCCAACTACCTCGAGGAGCACTCCGTCGATTTCATCGCCATGATTATCCATCAGCGCAACTTTATCCAGGAGCTCTTCCACTATAGCCGAACGAAGGATTTATCCTACCACACGAAGGTGCCCGTACTGGCCTTTCCCGAAAAGTTTGTCAATCCTGAATCTCCACGCGCATGATGTGAGCCGGCCACCGATTGGGGTCCAGCAGCACAAAATTCCAATCGCTCTCCCAGACATAAGACTCTCCGGATAGGAGGTCCGTCACGCTGAGTTTGGCCCCAGCGGGGTTGCCAAACACATCGCGGGGAAGCTGCACCCAGCCGGATTGGGTATTATTAGGATCAAAATTGACGATACACCAGATGAAATTGCTGCCTTCGTCATTCCATTTGACGTAGCTGAGGAGTTGTTCGTTGTCCGTATCGGTAAAGCGAATGTTGTAGGTCGTTTGCAGGGCCGGCTGCTCGCGGCGGATCCGATTGAGCAACGTGATGGCATCGGTAACGCGGGTGCGAAAATCCCAGTCGTAATGGCGTACGACGTACTTCTCGCTATCGTAGTATTCTTCCTTACCGGTGACCGGGTTGCCCGTATTCTCCATAAATTCGTAGGCCGGTGCGTACATGCCGTAATTGCTCGACAGCGTACCGGCCAGTAGCAGGCGCTTTACGAATTGATTCGGGCCCGCTCCCATCATTTCATAGGTCAGAATATCTGGTGTATTTGGCCAGAAATTGGGCCGCATGTGTTCGCGCAGCTCCGTTTGCGTGAGTTCCGTCAGGTATTCGCGCATTTCGTAAGCGGTCTGCCGCCAGGTAAAGTAGGTGTAGGACTGCGTAAATCCTCGCTTGGCTAGTTCGGCCATTACTTTCGGGCGCGTAAAGGCTTCGCTGAGAAAAATCGTATCCGGATACTCCTTGTGTACGGAAGCAATCGCCCATTCCCAAAAACGGTAGGGCTTGGTATGGGGGTTATCGACCCGAAAGAGGCGCACTCCTACCTGGCACCAGTACATGATTACACTGAGCAGCTCCTCCCAAAGATTCTTCCAATCCTCGGTTTCGAAGTCAATCGGGACGATGTCTTCGTACTTCTTCGGAGGGTTTTCGGCGTAGGCGATGGTTCCATCGGGCCGCCAGTTGAACCATTCGGGATGTTCCTGAATGTACGGGTGATCGGGGGCACACTGAAAAGCGAGATCAAGTGCTATCTCGATACCGTGCTGCTCCGCTTCTTTGATAAGGTGCTGATAATCTTCGAGAGTGCCCAACTGGGAGTGAATGGCTTTGTGGCCACCTTCCTCACTGCCGATTGCCCAGGGGCTACCCGGTTCACTCGGCATTGCGGTAGTGCTATTGTTGCGGCCTTTGCGGTTCTTTTTTCCAATTGGGTGAATGGGTGGAAAGTACAGTACATCGAATCCCATTTCCTTAATCCGGGGCAACAGCCGCTCCACATCGCGAAACGTACCCGGGCGGGAAGGATCCGGGGAGGTCGAGCGCGGGAATATCTCATACCAGGTACTGAACAACTCCCGCGGCCGCCCCACACGGATGCGCAGGTTGTGATCGTAGGTAGTGACGTGCCGCTTGAGTGGATAGCGATTGATCAACTGCTGGAAGTAGGCACTCTTAACGGTTTCCATTGCCGATTTATACTGCCCTTCCAGTTGTTCGGCGGCCTTGAGCAGTTGCTCTTCTCCTTGTCCGGGATAAAATTCAGCGTTGGCTTTCAGCAAATTACTGCCGATCTGTAGTTCGATGACCATATCCTGGCCAACGGCCGCTTTTTTCTGAAAGCCGTAATACCAGGTCTGCAGCTGATCGACCCACGCCTCGATCTTGTAATCGTAGAACCCCTGACGCCCGAGCAGAATCGTCGCCTTCCACACATCGTTCACCTCATCCTTCATCATCACCTCCGTCCAATTATTGGCGTCTTCGTGCTTGTAGAGCAGTGCGGCGCGGATCTTGTCGTGCCCGTCTCCGAATATATCGGCATAAACGGTGAGCGACTCGCCAACAACTCGCTTAATGAAAAATCGACCTTGACTTAAAGCTGGACGTACGTTGGAAATTACGGTGCGATGCTGCATGAATCGAAAGGGTAGTTGAGAGAATTCAAAGGTAAGCTGCTATTTGGGCAACTGGAAGCGAAACCTTATTATTACCAATAGGATAAGGCGGATTTAATATTTAGTTTATATATAATAGGTAATTCCATGACTGCTGAAAAGTATTGTTTTGAAATATTTTGCGTCGACCCGGAAGACATTCACTCCGAGCAGGCGCTCATCCGCGCTCTGGCCTTCAGTGCCTCTCTTTGGAATAACCAAGAACCAAAAGAACATCAGCACATGGGTATCAATGTGCTGGAAGAACCCATCGGTGGTCTGAGTATTCGCATTTACTCCGTTGATACCAGTAAAATGCTGACCGGGTTCATTGAATCGGCCTTTATCTTGCGCATCGAAACGGAAGCCTTCACGATTCTGGAGGCTTTCCGGCAGCGCATTCTGCGGCATTTGCGTGAAAACCTGCGCTTTAAGCATATCCGCATTTTACAGGACGACATCTCCACCGCCATCGCCAATAAGCTCTACCCGGAGATCAATATTGTCGAAAACCTGCTGCGGCGCTACCTGATCAAGTTTTTCATTCAACGAGTGGGCCTTGATTGGTGGGAAGTAACCGCCACCCCAAGAATGATCGAAAAGATCAACAACCGCTTGCGCAATCGGGCCAACCCGTTCAGTTATTTCATCGACGCCGATATCGAATTTGCCGATTTTGACGATCTAGGGCTGCTCATCTACAAGCAAAGTACCGGGTTCAACCAGCCGGAGCTGGTCGTGGAAAAGCTGATGCAAATCGAATCCCTGGAAGACCTGGAGCTTTTCAAATCAGAGCTGCGCGGCAATTACACCAAGTATTTTAAAGCATTGTTTCGCGACAAGAATTTTGAAGGAATGTGGAAGGAAATGTCGCGCATCCGCAACAAGGTCGCTCACCACGCCACCTTCTTTCTGTCAGAACTCGAACGCGGGCTGGTGCTTTCCGAACGCCTCCAAACCATCATACGGGAGGCCGAAAGTCAAATCGATCAGTTTGTATTTAGCCTGGAAGAAAAGGAAGCCATCCGCCAGGCTAGTATCAACGCCTTATTCGATAGCGAAACGGATACGGAAACCAAGAATGGCATATCGGTCCCGGAAGTGGATGCGACCGTCGATAACCGGGTAAAACTCCACGGCCCAAAGGTGATCGGCAAGATTCAATTGCCGGGCACCAGCCTCCGCGTTCACCAAGGCACGAGGATCATTACCGAAGACGAAATCCTTCAGGAACTCCACGACGCTCAAAACCTCAGCTACACCGAATACGTGGGGCTAAAGTGGTTTGTCACCACCTACCTCGCCAACAAAGGCTTCGCCATCGGTACGACTTATTCGCTCGTCAATATCCTCATCGAGAAGGGCCGAATCGTGCTTTATGACATGCCCAGTTATGAAGGTTATGAGATTAAGGCAATTCGACTACCTGATTAGCCCTTAGATTTTAGTTCTTTAGATCTTGGTAGGGTTCAACTGCCTAAATTCTAAAATCTAACGAACTAATACATGCCTTCCCCAATCAACACCCCCATCCGGCAGAACTTTTTTTTCATCCTGGTGGCCCTGGTAACCGTCAGCTTCTTCGGGCTGATCGGGCAGTTTCTGCTGTCTACTTTTTGGGCGATTGTCCTGACGATCATTTTCCACCGAACGTACCGGCGGCTGCGGGTAGTGTTGAAGGGACGAGATTCGCTGGCCGCTACTGTCATGACCATCCTTATTCTACTGTTTGTCCTGCTCCCAGTGTTGGGCATCATGGTGGCACTGATCGATCAGGCCGTGGGGCTCTACCAACGTATACAATCCGGGGAAATCAACCCCTCTTTTGTGATTGAATACGTGGAGACCCGCATTCCCCAGGTCGAGTCCTTTTTGGAACGATTTAACATCGACACGGCGAGGCTTCGGGAGAATATCAGCAACACGGCCCTGCAAGTCACCAGTTTTATCGCGGATCGGGCCTTTCTTTTAACCCAGAATGCCATCAATTTTCTCATTCAAGCATCAGTGGTCCTCTACTTACTATTCTTTTTCTTCAGAGACGGCCATTCCCTAATGAACGCCATCGTCAATGCCCTGCCGATGGGCAATCGTCGGGAACGCATTCTGTTTAACCGCTTCGGCACCGTAGCGAAGGCAACGCTGAAGGGGACCTTAGTCGTAGCCATTGTACAGGGAACGATGGGAGGTATCCTATTCTGGATCGTCGGCATTCCCGCTGCCCTGCTTTGGGGCGTAGCGATGGGCATGCTGTCTTTGCTGCCGGTGGCCGGCGCGGGCATCATCTGGGTGCCCACAGCCATTACACTCGCCATCATGGGCGATTACGGAAAGGCCATTGCCATTGTTATTGTGGGGTCGCTCGGTATTGGCTTGGTGGATAACCTATTGCGTCCGTTGCTCGTTGGGCGCGACACGCGCATGCCGGATTACCTTGTGCTAATAACTACTCTGGGTGGGATTGCCTGGTTCGGCCTGTCCGGATTTGTGATCGGACCGGTGATCGCGGCACTTTTCATAACCGTTTGGCAAATGGTGGGACGGGAATTCGGCGGGCGCGACGCCTGACCAGCGTACTCGAAATGCCAAATAAAGGTTAATTACAACTTTCTGGAGCCAACTTTGGGGATGGCAAGCGTAGTCTTTGGTAGACAACCACAGGCATGCGCTATTGGATTGCCGCCGGATTAATACTGGGTGGACTGATCACCTTGCTGGGCCTTCAGTACCAGTGGCTCCGGGCGGGCTTATTCTTGGAAAAACAGTTTCTGGAGCACCGGTATCAACGGGCACTCGATTCAACAGTGGCCCGGCTGGAACAATCGCCGAACACTATCGACTTACTGCCCGCGATCAGCCGGGAGGCGAGAAACCTTACCCCGGAACAGGAAAGCCGATTGCAGGATAGCCTGCAACAATGGCTGGGCCTGAGTTCAGCGGCATTTGCCTTCCGGCAAAGCTCAACCGCTCCTCCGCTCTGGGCGTCCCCGGGATTTGACCCGTCGGCTGTTGGTTGGACGTATCACAAAGCATTAATCGGCCATGCTGTTCAATCTCGTTGCTTTTGCTCGATGGAACTGGCGGTCCAGCCGGTTCACCCGATTCGCCAGTTGTTATCGGAATTGTCAACTGAATTATGGGTGGGTGGTCTGTCCTGTATGTTGATTTTGAGCGGGGCCTGGTTGCTCTTCCTCGGCGTTCGCCGATTGCAGCAGCTCGATCGGGCCAAGACCAATTTCATCGATCATCTAACGCACGAGCTCAAAACCCCCATTTTTTCCAATCAGCTTTTCTTGCGGTTGGGTATGGAAGCCATTCAGCAACGACAAGATTCCCAGGCGCTGCAACACCTTCAACACGCCCGAACGCAAAACCGGCGGCTCCTTACCGTAACCGAACGGCTCCTCGAGCTCGCCCGCCAGGACCGGCCCTCCCTCCCACTGCGGTGGGAAGAAGTGGATTTAGTGCAGTTGATTGGAGAAATTCGGCCGGAAGTAGCCGAACGCGCTCTTACCGAAGAGGCCCAGGTCGAATGGTGCCTGGAGCCCGAGGCTGCATGGATTGTCGGCGATGCCCATCACCTGCGCCAGAGTCTGTTCAACCTGCTCGACAATGCCTTTAAATACCAGGGAAGTAGCCCCCATATCCGAGTATTGCTAACCGAAAAAGCCAATTGGTGGGTGATCGGAGTCGCCGACCGCGGCCCCGGGGTTCCGCGCGCCCACCGCCGGGCTATTTTTCGCAAATATGCGCGGATGCCCTCAGCTGCCCACCGCCCCGGCTACGGACTCGGACTTCACTATGTACGTACCGTAATTCGAGCACAGGGAGGGCGGGTGCGCGTACACGCCCGGCCGGGCGGGGGAGCGGTGTTCAGTCTTTTCTTACCAAAATAAGCACCATGGCAAGTATCTTATTAATCGAGGACGATCGGGCATTGGGATACGCCCTCTATGAATACCTTCAATTCCAGGCTTTCGACGTGCAATGGACCACGGATTTTCAGTCGGCCCTGCAGGCATTTACCAAGCTTCCCTTCGACTGCTGCCTGATAGATGTGGGGCTACCCGATTTGGATGGGTTCACACTGGCACGGGAATTACGCCGCCGTCAGCCCCGCCAACCACTACTTTTCCTCACTGCACGAACCATGAAGGCCGATAAATTGCGCGGCTTTGCTCTTGGAGCCGACGATTACATTACTAAACCAGTCGATGAAGAAGAACTAATCGCCCGGATTCGAGCCGTGTTGCGTCGCAGCGATTCCTCCCCTACCCCGCCGGAAGCACCCGTCTACCCGATTGGCTCCTATCGCTTTGTCCCCTCTAAACAATTGCTACTTCATAGCCGCGAAAAGCGCACGCTGACCGAGCGCGAAAGCCACCTGCTGGAATTGCTGGTCGAAAGCGATGGCCACATCCTCCCCCGCGAGCAAGTCTTAAGAACCATCTGGGGCCAAAACGACTACTTTACCCGCCGCAGCATGGACGTCTTCGTCAGCCGCCTGCGCAAATACCTCCGCCACGACGAGGGTATCCGGATTCGGAATGTGTACGGGAGTGGGTTTGTGTTGGAGGTGGTGAGGGGGTAAGTAGTTCGCTATAAATTAGCTCGTTAAATGTTAGGTCTTTAGTGCATTAGATGTCAGCCCCTTACAGCCTTCCTATTTACAAAAAGTAGAATTTTGGTTAGCAGGTAACTAAAGAACTAACGAAGCGACGAACTAACGAACCAAATTTTCCCGACTTTTGCCCCTCTACTAGCTAAGGCTTCTCCATGATGCGTACGATTTGCTCGTTATTTCTGCTTTGCATTGCCACTACTGCGTTCGCTCAGGTAGGTTCGGCTACCATTACCGGTCGGATTACGGACGCCGTATCAGACCAACCGATAGAACTGGTAACCGTCTACATTCTCGGGACTTCCACGGCCGTAGAAAGTGCGGACAATGGGCGCTACGCCATCCGCGTGCCCGCCGATACCGCATTTACGCTGGTATTTACCCGTATCGGCTTCAAGGATACCCGCACGGAGGTGCGTCCCTTACCGGCGGGCAGCAGCAAACAGATCGATGTCAGCCTGGCCCCCGCCGAGAGTGAAGTGGAGGTCATTGTAAGGGAAAGCGAAATTCAGGAAGGCGGCATGATCCGGGAGACGGTCGAAGAGCTGCGCCTACTCCCTACCACCACGGGCAACCTGGAAAGTATCCTTCCACACATTGCGCTGGGCGTCAGCAGTGGATCAGGCGGAGAATTAACCTCGCAGTACAACGTGCGCGGTGGGAATTACGATGAAAACCTGGTGTACGTCAACGACTTTGCCATCTACCGCCCCCAGCTCATCCGGGCGGGCCAACAGGAAGGATTGACGTTTGCCAACCTCGACCTGATTCAAACGCTTTCGTTTTCCTCCGGCGGGTTCGAGGCGCGCTACGGCGACAAACTGTCCAGTGTACTCGACATCAAATACAAGCGGCCGGATAGCTTGCGGGCGTCTGTGGAGGGCAGCTTTTTGGGCGGCTCCGCTCACGTAGAAGGGAGTATTGCCCCGAGCAAAGACAGCTACCGCCGCTTGCGATTTCTGCTTGGTGGGCGATACAAAACCACTGCGTATCTGCTCGGATCGCTCGATACGGAGGGCGAATACATCACCGATTTTAGTGATGTGCAGGCCTACCTGACCTACGATTTGCGGCGCGACCTGCAGCTGGGCATCATCGGAAATTACAACCGGGCGGTATACGAATTTGAGCCCACGGAGCGCAACACCGCCTTCGGGTTGATCAATTTTTCCCTCAATCTATTCAGCGTCTTCGAAGGCCGGGAAGTCGACGATTTTACGACTCAAATGGGGGGCGTATCGCTTACCTACCTCCCCGAACGCAGCCGCAATCCCTTCTTCCTCAAGTTACTTGCCTCTGCGTTTCGCAGCGATGAAAACGAACGCATCGATATCACCGGCAGCTACAGTTTGCGGGAAATCGACTCCAACCTCGGCAGCAGCAACTTCGGCGAAGTCCTCGCCGAATTGGGTAGCGGCGACGAACAGGACTTCGTCCGCAATTTCCTCGACCTACAGATATACAACACCGAACTGAAAGGCGGATTAGAGTTCGAAAATAACGAAGGCAACAACACCCGAAGCCACTTCTTGCAATGGAGCGCTCAGGTACAACACGAACGCATTGACGACCGCATTAACGAGTGGGAGCGCCTCGATTCGGCCGGCTATTCCCTCCCTTTCGATACGAACTCGGTGCTGCTCAACAACATCTTGAAATCGAACAATCAACTGCGTTCCAACCGCATTTCGGCCTATTTCCAGGATACCTACACCCGGCGGATTGCCGGGAAGAGTGAGTTGCGGATTTCCGGGGGGGTGCGAGCTACTTACTGGGATCTCAACGGTGAATTCAATCTCTCGCCGAGGGTACAAATGCTGTACAAACCCCTGAATACCAAGCGAGACATCAGCTACCGTCTGGCGGGGGGCGTGTATGTCCAACCACCCTTCTATCGGGAAATGCGCGGCTTCGACGGGCAGGTCAACACCAATTTGCTATCGCAAAAATCGATTCACGTACTAGGCGGGCTGACGTACGATTTTTATATGGGTAAGAAAAACCCCAAGAAGTTCCGCTTCATCACCGAGGCCTACTACAAGCGCCTAACGGATTTAGTTAGCTATGAAATCGAAAACGTGCGCATTCGCTACAGCGGCCAAAACGACGCTGAGGGTTACGTGGCAGGTATCGACTTTCGGATCAACGGCGAATTTGTGCCGGGTGCTGAAAGCTGGATTAACCTGAGTCTGTTGCGGGCCCGGGAGAACCTACTCGGCGTCCAGCACCTCGAACGCGAAGTGGGCCAGGCCGAAGGCCAGCCCGTAGATGATGTACCCCGGCCCACCGACCAGCTCTTTCAGCTCTCCATGTTTTTCCAGGATTATCTGCGCAGCAACGAAAACTTTAAAATGAACTTGCGCTTTACCGTCGGTTCGGGGCTGCCGTTTGGCATTCCGGAAAACAACCGCGTGTTTCGCAACACCTACCGATTCGACACTTATCACCGCGTGGATATCGGCTTCTCCGTGCTACTCTACGATCGCGAACAGAACCGGCGCCCCAATCCCTTTTTCGGCTTCACCCGCCGGGCTTGGGTCAGCCTGGAAGTCTTTAATTTGATGCAAGTCGAAAACCAGGCGGGCAATACCTGGATCAAAACAGTCTTCAATCAGCAATACGCGATCCCCAACCAGCTAACCAGCCGGCGAATCAACCTTCGGGCACGGTTTGAGTTTTAAATCAATAGCAAAGCAAATAAATAGCAACCGATCAACCTCAAGCAAAACCCATAAAATGGCAACCTCCGAAAAGAAAAAGAAACGCATACTCACCCGCTTCGAACTTATATTGCTAATTATCGCCCTGCTGATTATTCTCAGCTTTGCCCTACAGCGTATGGGCGTCGATGTCATTAAGAAATCGGAGGATTCAGAGATTATTCAACGGCCACATGATTAAAGGTGACTATTGCACCAAAAGGATCTCCCGAAACCGTTCGTGGCGGAAAAAACGAATGATCGCCCGATCGTTCCGCCCGGGAATGTAGAAGTGTATGGGGGGATGATTTTTTATCCGGAATACCACTTTGCTTTCAATATTGAAATTGCGCAGCGTGTCCCCGTTTTGCAGCGTGGTGAGCAACCGATGATGATGGATGGGTTGAATGCTGATTTGTTGAATGTGGATGTAGGGAAGGATGGCGATGCGAAGGCGCTGGCTCTTGTTGGCCCTTAAAACCAGGGCGCCCCGCAGGCGTTCGAAGCTGACGAAGATCGGCTCATTCTCGACGTAGGCGCGCAGCTCCTCGAAAGCAGGGAGGCCCGATTCGTAAACGATTTTAACGGAGCTGGCAGGGCCGTGGAGAAGTTGCTCCAGCAAGGGAAACCGGCCACCGTATTTTTGCTTAGTCGCAGCGGGCAGGTAGCCGTGTTCCGAGTCGAAGATTTCGATCATGAATAGGTAACGAGCGGGGAAGGTGGAGGTTGAAGCTGAACTATTCTTTTTCTCCGACTGGTTGAAGCCGGTATACGCGAACACTGCCGGCTTCCAGGATCAGGCTATCGAGGTAGGGTTGCACGTCGGGTCGCTCGTCGATGGCGCGGGAATCGGAATACAAATAGTTCACTCCTTTTTGAGCGAGGTCTGCGATCCAGGGCGTCGGCAGATAATCGTCGCGGTAGACGTAGGCGAGTTTGTCGATTTGGTAGGCAAAATTGAAATAAGTAGCATCATTGACGATGATCACAGATTCTCCTTCCGGTACTGCATCGCGCAGCTCCTGGCGGTGCACAAACAGATCTTCATTGAGGTAGGTCCGCTCCAGGCTCCAGCTGTCGTTGGCCAGCAGGTAGGCACTTATGGGCGCTGCAATGACCACTGCAATCGCCACTACGGTCCCAACGGAGTGGCGCATTTGCCATAACACCTTCAGTCCAATAGCCACCAATACGTAGAGCCAGGGCAGAAAGGGAAGCATGTAGTAATCGTGAATGGTCTCGATCATGTTGTACTGCAAAAAGAAATACAGTAGCGTGATGCCGACCAGGGCGAGCACTCCCGAACGGTGAACAGCTAGCCTGCGAAAAAAGAGGACTCCCAACACGAAAGGCAACCACACCGCCGGGCTCAGTAATATCCAGGGAATCATGGTATCGAGGTGGTACAGCAAAATGCGCTTGGTATCGGCCCAGGGCAATTGATTGTCGAACACGCCTCGCAGAATTCCATTCCCTTCCCAGCCCGGCATCACCCAGGCGTACCACAGGAGGGCGGGTAAAATGAACAGGAATTGAATGCCCGCAAAACGCCATGTAGCCCCTGTCAGTCCCTTCGCAAGGATGATTCTTCGGAAAAAATAAACGACACTTACCATCGAAAACATGAGGAACGGCAGCTTGGCCCAGGTGGCCAGCAGCAGGGCTGCGGATGCACCAATTAAGTCGCGTAGGTTCGGTTGATTTTCGTGGCGAAAAATCAAATACAAGTACCAAATTCCCGCAGTCAGGGCAAAATTGTCCGGTATAGGGTTGATGGAATAGCGATAGAAAAGCGGTGAAAACTGGAAAACGGCCGCTCCGAGTGCGGCTACCAGGGGGCTGAAGGACAAGGTCCGAAGTAGCAGAAAAAAACCGATAGCCCCGAGCACACCAATCAGAAACAAACAAACCCGAACAATGAGGATATCTTCCACTCCAAGAAGCTCCTGTGCCATGGCAATGCTCCACTGCATCACCGGAAACTCATAGCGATACAAGGCCCCTCCTGGCCCTTCCGGATTGGCAAAATTGACTCGCGGATTCAGAATATTACCATCGTAGCGATAAAAATTGTGGATATTCCACATGGTTTGCGCCTGACGCATCGCATGGTAGCCCTGAATATCCTGGGACAGGAACGGCCAGTGCATTCCAAGATTAAGCACCACCGAAGCTAGTAGTATCCACCTGGTTAGTTGGTACTTTGGTACTTTGGTCATTTGGTACTTTAGTCTTTTACTTCCGTCAATCTTACACGTTGCATCAGCACATTGACTCATTGCTATTTCCCCTTCCCCTGTAGAATCACTAATACGGTGTAAAACAGGATCTTAAAGTCGAGTGCCAGTGACATATTCTCGATGTACAGAATATCAAATTTCAGGCGCTGCAGCATTTGCTCCACGCTGGAGGCGTAGCCGTATTTCACTTGCCCCCAACTGGTGATTCCGGGGCGGACTTTCAGCAAATGCTTGTAGTGTGGGGCTTGGGCGACGATTAAATCGATGTAGTACCGGCGTTCGGGCCGGGGGCCAACCAACGACATATCCCCCTTCAACACATTCCAAAACTGAGGCAATTCGTCGAGCCGCCACTTGCGCATCACAGCTCCCCAGGGCGTACAGCGGTTGTCGCCGTCGTAACTCAGGCGGGGTCCGTGCCGTTCGGCATCCGTGTACATCGAACGAAACTTGTAGATCGTGAACGGCCGGCCGTTTAGCCCGATCCGCTCCTGCCGGAACAGGATGGGGCCCGGTGATGACCAGCGCACCCGCAGCGCGATGTAGGCATAGAGAGGAGCCAATAGAATCAGTAACAACAGCGAAACGGAGATGTCGATTAGCCGCTTGACCAATTGCTGCCAGCGGGGCATTAAATCCTGTCGGATTTCGATGAGAACAGCGCCGTAGACATGATTCATTTTTACATTCCCTAGAAGAATGTCGTACATGTCCGGAATGATTTTCACCAGTACCTGCCGATCAAATTCGAACAGGATATTGAGGATATCCCGCAGGCGGTTGTGCTCGCTCGTTTCGATGGCGATGATGACCTCCTCGATTTGGTGCTCGCGGATGATGGTCGCCAGATCGGCAATGGTGCCCATGCGCGGCAGATGGCGCACCAACTCGTTGTCGTTGGTGCCCAGCGGATCGATGAACCCCACGAAATGGTAACCTAGTTGTTTCGTGCGATTGGTGATTTCGTGGTAGAGTTCGACGGCATTTTCATTTCCCCCGACGATCAGGGTATTGTAGGTTACTCGTCCGGCCTTCAGGCGCCGACTGGCGCGGGTCAGCAGAATCATCCGAACGGTAGCCGTCAGAGTGAAGTGCAAGGCGAATAGTGTAAAGAAGGAGCTGTAATAGGTGCGGTAATTTGTGACGAAATCGTCCAGAATGAGTGTGAAGAAAAGCGTCAGCACTCCGAAAAAACTCAGAAATAGGGTACGCGCCAGCGTAGCCAGCCGGCTAAGCCGGTAGATATCCCGGTACTGATCGAAAATGCTGTAAAACAGTACCCACCCGATGGGAATTAGCAAAGAGCCGGACAGAAAATTCGGGTCCTCCCAAACTTCCGGGCCCCAGCTCACTCCTTCCAACCGCTTGCGGTACAGGAAAAACCCCATCCACGCCAGCATAGCCGTCACGAAATCCGCCATCCGATAGAACAGCGTGTCGCGCTTGCGCCGGTCGGTCCGCTGAGCGGTACTGATCTCAGTTGCCGAAGTATAGGAGTTTGATATTGTCGACATAAATTTCAGCGGGTGTCATAGAATCGGGTATCAGAAACGCTCGCAACGACACGGAGTAAGTATCCAGGTCGCTACTTAGTAAGAGGGGGCCTAGGTTGAAATATATTTTGTTCCAGCTCGCACTGGGATTAAACCCGGGATCGTAGAATACAGTAGGGATGCCGTCAATCAGACCTACGAAACCGAACACGACCGGCGTATCGGAACGATAGTGTATTTCCAGGAATACATCCAGACTACGCTGAATAAGATCGGAAAAAACCTGCCGGCTGGCCAATTCGGCAATGGGCTGCGCCTCCGTGAGCACCAACCGTCCGGAAAAGGCTCCTTCGAAAGCCCCCCCCTGCACCCGGGCAAAGGTCGTATCGCCGTCAATAACCTGGGTAAATACCGCCGACTGCTCTTCTTCAAAGTCTTCGATGAACCCGAACCGGGCATCCGCCCGGTAACCGACCTGAGGCCGAACGGCCGTCGTTTGACCCGGGAGGAGCGTCAAGGTTTCTTCGTGTTCTGTAAAAAAAGGGTAAATCCTTGGGGTGGTTCGAATGCCGTTTTCCCGGATGCCCGCAGCCACTCGAATATCGGTGGGGCCTTCGGCCAGAACGGGTACCTGCGCCGGCAGGTCGTAGGCACCGAGAAATACATTATCCACAAAAACCCAGGCTTCCGTGATCTGGGCGCGGGCGGTCCCTTCCGTCGACGGATCGATATTCAACTCAATTTCCTGAATATCAAGAGTGGCCGGTAAGGGCATCTCTTCGGTGCAGGAGCAGAGACTCCCGAGGGCACAGCTCCACAGGAGCCATATGAAATGAAGGATGCGTGTCGGTTTGTTCATTAATCGCGTGATAGTCTTATCGTTCGGCGCGGTTTCGATCTCCGTTCACCGATAATCGGGCAGTGGGTGATCCAGGGTTTGCAGGCGTCGGTTGACATCTTCCGATATGCGATGTGCCAGCTCCAACGCCCGGTAGCCATCCTGAATGGGGACTTTCGGCGCTTTGTCGTGCTGAATACTATCCGCGAACGTCTCCAGTTCCATCTTTATCGCATTGACGGGCTCGATTTTGGGGGTATCGACGTGCAGCAGTCGTTTCCCGCGGGGAGTGTCCAGCGGAAAGGCCTGTCCTTTTTCCGGCAACTCCGTTTCCGATTCGGAAAAAAGCCGGATGACCTGTGCTTCTTTTTCCAATAAATCGAGACTGATGTAGGCATCGCGTTGGAAGAGGCGCACCTTGCGCATTTGCTTCAGGGAAATGCGGCTGGCCGTCAGATTGGCGATGCAGCCGTTTTCGAATTCGATGCGGGCATTGGCAATGTCGGGCTGTTCACTCACTACCGCTACTCCTCCGGCGTGAATATGGGCCACGGGACTCTTCACCATGTCCAGGATAATGTCCAGATCGTGAATCATGAGGTCTAAGACCACGCTCACATCCGTTCCCCGCGGATTGAAACTGGCCAGGCGGTGGGCCTCGATGAACATAGGCTCCAGGGGCATCGCATCCAGTGCCAGCAAGGCGGGGTTGAAGCGCTCTACGTGTCCGACCTGTACCTTCAGCTGGCGCTCCTCGCTGAGTGCCAGCAGTGCACGGGCCTCTTCTAAATCCTGCGTAAGCGGTTTTTCGATAAACACGTGCCGGTCGGCCTCCAGCGCCCGGCGCGCCAACTCGTAGTGCGTCGTGGTGGGTGTTACGATATCAACCACTTCGACGGCCTCGATTAGTTCCGTGGCGGAGGGGAAGGCTTTGACCCCAAATTGCTCGGCTACCTGCCGGGCAGTTTGCTCTTGTGGATCGAAAAAACCGACGAGCTCGAAGGTCTCGTGCGCCAGCTGGAGGCATTTAAGGTGAATCTTCCCGAGGTGTCCGGCTCCGAGTACTCCGATGCGTAGCATTTGATGGTTGCTATTTGGTTAGGGCGAAGATAACAACGTTTAGGCGCTTAGGCATTTCAACGGTCCAGATCATCGGTAGTACATCAAAATCCCTCCAAACACCGTGATCAGCGCGAGCAGCACCGTCGCCATGCGAATACTACGCAACAGGTAATTGCGAAACGCCCATATAGCGGCTTCGTGCTCCGGGTAGGCCGGAATGATTTCCGATTCCACTTTTTCCCTACTGAAAATATCGGTGGCCCGAAAGTCGACGCGGGCCTGTACTAAATCCCGGTACGCCCGAAGCACCCGAACGCGAAAGTACAAGTTGAGAAACAGCATCGCCAGGAAGAGCAGGATGACGATGGTAATGAGCAAGACATACATAATGGATGAGGCTGAATGATTCTGCTTCCTTAATGAGTGGAAGGGGAGAATGGTTGAAGTTCGGCCTGCTGGCTGGCCGGGGTGACATCACCCTTTCAACTCGAGCGCAGCGATGTAAAATCCGTCAAAGCCCTCCTCTTGTGGTAGAATGCGCCGTTCGGATATCAGCTCGAAGGAGGCGCCCGCCGGGCTTTCGAGAAACCGGGCCACCTGTTGTTGATTTTCGCTGGGTAGGATGCTACAGGTGGCGTACACCATTCGGCCTCCCGGTCGCAGCATTTTGCTGTACCGAGTGAGAATGTCCTGCTGAACGCCCCGGATGCGTTCAATGAATTCGGGGGAGAGCTTCCACTTGGCGTCGGGGTTGCGCCGCAGCACGCCGAGGCCGGAGCAGGGCACGTCGAGCAGTAGTCGATCCGCAGTACCGTGCAGGCGCTTGATGACTTTGCTGCTTTCAATCGACCGGGTTTCGATGATGTGGACGCCGTTGCGCCGGGCGCGTTGTTTGAGCGATTGCAGCTTGTAGGCTTCGGTATCGAGGGCAATCAGGCGGCCCTTATTTTCCATCAGGCTTGCGATGTGGAGTGCCTTTCCGCCCGCACCCGCGCAGGCATCGACCACCCGCATACCTGGTTCTACTTCCAGCAGGGGGGCCACCTGCTGGCTGCTGAAGTCCTGCACCTCGAACCACCCAGCCTGGAAAGCAACGGTGCGAAACAGGTTTTTTCGCTCCGTGACCAAGAGGCCGGCTGCACCAATGGGTTCGGTTTCGATTCCGGCGGCACGCAAGCTATGTTGTACATCCGCCCGATTCGACTTCAGCGTATTGACCCGCAACACCACCCGGGCCGGCTGATTGAGCGCTACCAGCGTGGGTTCCCACAGGTCGCCCAGTTCCTCCAGTCCGCGCTGATCCAACCAATCGGGAATACTTTCCCGGCGGGCCCGCTCGGTGCGCACGGCCGACCACTTTTCCCGAATCTGTTCCTTCTTCAACCCTTCGAATTCCCTCCAATCCGGCAGGGAAAGATCGGATAATACCCACCGAATCCCGAAGAGTCGCCACCAGTCCTGCTCCGTCCTCGGTTCGTGGCCCAGAACTTCCCACAACAACCGGTACCAACGAACGATCTCGTATACATTCTCCGCCACAAAGGCCCGATCCCGGGCGCCCATCCGCTTGTCGGCCTTGAGGGTGCGCTCGATCACGCGATCGGCGTACTGGTCTTCTTCGAAGATGCTTTTCAGAGCATGTACGACTTTTTGGACTTGGGTGGGAAAGATTTTCATAGGGGGCGATCGACTTTGTGAATGCTTTAAAGTATTAAGTTTTGCCCAGGCAAAATATTAAAGCATTAACACCTTAGCCAATGAGGCAACCTGTGCGCGCCAGGTATAGGCTTCGAGTGCAGAGCGATCCATCAACCAGGGGAGGCCTCCGGTGAAGGTCCAGGTGCGGTAGAGATCGAGGAGCCAGGCCTCGATAGCACCAGCACAACTATTTTGATGGAATACTTTACCAGCACGACAGCCTTCCACAATGTCTCTTAGTTCCGGGTCTTCCGGGCCATTGACAAAGGCAAGAATGGGACGTCCTGCCTGTAAATAATCGTAGAGTTTCGCCGTGAGTACTCCATAGTATCCCGGGCCAGACCAAGTCAATAGTAAGTTGATTTGACTTCCCTGTTGAGCTTCGAGGAGTTGATCCAGCTTTCGCGGAGGGAATTCTTCCGACAAATGGGATAAGCCGTGCTCCGAGGTCCAACTGCGCCAGGCCTCCGGATCATTACCAAAAAATTCCAACCGAAGGTGGAACGGATTCATTTTACCCTGGTCGATCAGTTGCCGCAGCACCCTGAAAACCGGCGAAGGATCCTGAAGTGATCGATAAATCGATCCGGTATATCGAATGGTGAATTTTGAGGTATTCCCCATAGTTGGAAACGGTGGCGGCAATCGGAAAATCCCGTTTCGAAGTACGTGAACCCGACTGTGAAATACGCTTAACTGACGGGCTTGTCCTTCCGATACCGCTGTGACTACGTCCGCAAGCTTGATTTGGTTATGTAGAAACCGCCGTTGCACGGCCGGCCATCCTATGTCCTTGCGTACTGAATCAACCGGTAGGTCGCGAAAGTCGGCTATCCAATACAGGTTAGGAAACCGCTTTTTCAGTCGTGCTGCAATCAGGTGATCACTCCAGGGGCGAAAAGAAGAAAACAGATGGGTGATTCCTTCCTTTTCGATGAGTTCGACGGCCTTCGAGAAGGCGTTGCGTCGGTAAATGGGGCCACCGTCATCCGTGAAATATAGAGTTGGCCACGCCTGCCGCCAGCGCAGTAGTTCTCCGGTAACCGTTCCTCTTGCCCGAGAAAGCTTTATGGTAGTAGGAATAATATCATTTCCGTAGAGCAGGGCCCTCAAATCCTTACCCCGCAGATAAATAACGTTGGCCTCCCGGTGCTGCCCGTTGTCTCTCGCCATAAAGTGACTATTTATCGATGAAAGCACGATTACATCATCAAAATGGCGCTCGAATTGCTCGAATAACCCCGCAAATCTTCGTGAGGAGGTCTTGAATACGGGTAAAAACGTATAGGCAAGTATCAGTAGTTTTCGATTGGGCACGAGTGAAGTACTTGTCGAATTCATAAAAGGTACAACCCTTTTCCACAAAACACAAAGGGCGCCGAAGCGCCCTCCTGATCTAATCGCAGTTCGATCGTACGGCAGAAATCACAAGAAACGGTCTCCAAATTGGGTCTTGACTTGCTGCCGCAGTTCCTTTATTTCCTGTTCCCGGCCTTTGGGATAAACGAGTAAAACGTCTTGCTCATCGATGATTAACACTTCGTCCATACCGCCTACAACGACTAACTTACCTTTCGGAGCACGGATGAAACTATTGTAGGTATCCGTTAGAAAGCATTCGTTCGCGTGGATCACATTCCCGGAACCGTCCTTTGTGCTTTCCTGGTAGAGGCTTCCCCAGGCTCCCAAATCCGACCATCCGAATTGTGCAGGTAGTGTGTATACTCGATCGGCTTTTTCCATAATCGCGTAGTCTACCGAAATACTGGGCGTTTTAGGATAGACCTCGTCGATAAACGCTTGTTCGCGAGGGGTATTATAACAGCTTGTATCCTGCGCGAGCAAATCGTAGATTTTCGGGGCATAACATTGGTAGGCCTCCAGAACGGTGGCTGCACGCCACACGAAAATACCCGCATTCCACAAATAGTCTCCGCTGGCAATAAAGGCTTCGGCGGTTGCCCGGGGTGGTTTTTCGGTGAATCTCGCCACCGGATAAATACCGTCGCCCACCGACTCGCGGTCAAACTGAATATAACCATATCCGGTATGGGGTCGGTCAGGAGCAATCCCTAAGGTAAGCAAGGCGTCGTGTACCTCAGCGTATTCCAGGCACTTGCGGAGGTTATCGATAAACAAGGGCTCATTGGTGATCATATGATCGCTCGGTGCAATTACCATGTTGGCCTCCGGATCGAGCTGATATAGCTTCATGGCAGCATACGCCACACAGGGTGCCGTATTATTGCGAGAAGGTTCGCACAATATTTGGTGCGCGCCAAGTTCTGGCAACTGTTGCAGTACCTGTTGGTGGTAAGACTTATTTGTTACAATGTAAATGCGGCTCGCATCCGTCAGTTGTAGAAATCGCTCGAAGGTCTGCCGCAATAGGGTCTTTCCGGTGCCCAGAATATCGAGAAACTGCTTCGGCTGAGCCTCTCTACTAGCCGGCCAGAAACGCGAGCCGACCCCTCCAGCCATAATCGCAATATAGGTGTGTTGAGACATGAGAGCGGTTTGATATATGGAGAATACGGTGCGTTAAACGTCGTAGACCGTTAAACTCGTATGTAGCCGCCGCACATAAGCGTTTTCAGAAGCTTCTACCGTTCGATCGAATACCGCACAACGGTTTCCGACCGCCCGAGTGCGGGCCCCATAAAAACGTCTCCGTCCGGCTCCAACTTTCGATCGTACACCTGATCGTAAAGTGGGATGGGAAATACCGGAGGTGGTTCCACCCAACAGGTATCCGAGCGACAATTTCTCACCTGCAAGTACTGATTCTGTAAGGCCTTATCATACCGTGCCGGTTCATCGCGCAGTATACTCAACCAGGCATTTCCTACCGGAGCCTCAACCTGGAGTCGATCGAATGGCGTTTTACCGGACCCAACACCGCTGCGATCCAGAGACAAGCCCCCGAAAAATAGTGTCCCAACGGAAAACACAGAAATCAGAATGACGAAGTAGGAATGATCCAGGAAAAGCCGATTTTCGATTCGTTGGAAAAAATGAATACAAATTCCCCCAAAGCAGAGGCTGAAAAAAAGAAAGAGTAAATCAATAATTCGTTCCGGAAACCCGATTCCACCCGAAGCCCAAAAGAACGGGGCCATACACACTGGCACCAGCAAAATCATTCCGGCCAACAACAACCAAAGCGCTTTTCGATCAATCGACAGGTAGCGCACCAGATGGGGCACCAGAAGCATACTGATCGGGATCAAAAGGGAGTTAGTCAGCCAGTCTACCCACAGATACAAGGTAGCCGCGATCGTCAGGCTAATGGTAACTAGCAGATTGCCGGCATTCGGATAATAGCCCATCCGGACCCCATTGCCGGGAGCGCTCAATAAAAGGATGGTGCCGACCACCAATCCTAAGTAAATGAAATACCAACCCTGCGGCAGAACATGCTGTCGCAACAGCCTCCAATAAAGGAAACTACCAACCATAAAAAGATGAGCAACAATTACACTGATTTCATTCGTACCTGCAAGCAGGAATGCCACCAGCAAACCAACCACCGTGCGCCGCCGGGAATAGGGCTTGGCCCCCTGCACCAATGCAAACAGAAGCAGGGAAAACACAGTACCGAGTTGGTAGATGATGACCACCGTAAAGCGAAATAGACTTTCGTAGGTATTTGTCAGTTGATCTATGTAAAGGAAAAAGACCGAGCCGCTTATAAGAAGCTTCTTTTGCAGCGATAGTTGTCGGGAAAGATGCGCATTGAGAAACAGGAAAATCGCCCCCGCCAAAACGAGCAAATTGAGTAGGAACAACAGCTGGAATCGGGGCAAGGTGTACCAGAAATTCGTCAAACTTAGCAGGGCCGTACTTGTGTAGCGACCAGTATTAGCCTGGTACCAGTAGACCTGTTCCTCCCAATAATTCAGGTGATCAATGCTACCTGCCCAATTGCTGATCCAATCCCATTCGTGCGTTCCGAGTGGATGGTTGAAGAAGACCAGATAAATGAAAGGCAGCATGCCCATACACAGTACGGCCGACCAGCATATATAGCCTATTTTATGAAGGTTTTTCAGTTGCATGGTCTCCATAAGAAGCACGATCGAGCGCTAGTGCACGAATGATGAGCTCCTGTCGTCTTTCAATTCTTTTGACCGTGTGATAGACCCATCCAATACCGGCATAACCTAACAGGATGCCGATGTAGGAAAACAGATCAGCCCCCCGGTCGACCCCCAATGCCTGGGCAATGACCGTGGTACTATCCGGGAACAATACAAAGTACCCACCGACCAGAAACACGGCAACTATGATAATCCTCCACAGTGGTCGGTGACGAAGCAATCGGTAGTACAGCCATCCGATCGTCAGCAATCCTGCTAACAATATGAATTGTATCGGTGTCATTATTTGAGTAAATATCTACGAATCAAAAAACGTATCCCGATGGGCACGGCTTCCCCGATGGATTGTCCTTTCTTGCGCGCGTAAACCGGATACAACACCCGAACCGGTACCTCCTGCCACCGCAGGTTCGACTGCCGAATGCGGTAGAGTATTTCAGAGGCATGGGCCATCCGTGGTTCGTGAAGGACGATCCGCTCCATGGCCGTCCGGTTAAGCGCACGCAACCCATTGTGGGCATCACTCAGAGAGAGTCCCGTCGTGAGGCGGTGAAATAATCGGGCAAGCCTTAATACGGCTCTTTTGGTTGCTGGCACCTCCCGCCGATCCGACGGTCGCAGCAGCCTCGAACCTAAACATATATCGCACTTCCCGCTATGAACCGGCTCCAGTACCTTGGCAATCTCTGATACCAGATGCTGGCCATCGGCATCAAAATGAACGCAGTAGGATGCCCCCAGACGCAGGGCGTATTCCATACCGGTTTGCAGGGCAGCTCCCTGCCCCAGATTAGCCAGGTGTCTAAGCAGGTGTACCCCGGGGAACCTTTGAACGGGGACATCCGAGCCGTCATCAACAAGAATTACGCCATAGTGAGTTTCTTCAAATTCAGCTAATAAAGAGGCAAGTAAATCAGGGGATTCGTTGTAAGTAGGTAGGATTACAAAAACGGTGGTACTCAGGAGACCGCTTTTTGGTACTGCAATTGCCGCGGCCGCGGGGGAAGGGAAGGAAAGAATTTCTCAACGAGGCTCAACTGTGGGGCCACTATAGCCAGCGCCGTGAGGAGCAGAATTACGAAATCGGTGTAAAACGACTGGTTCTTCTGATACCACATTTCGACCTGCCCCTTGTAAGGAAAAATGAACCGCTGGTAAAACTCACGCGGATCCATATCTGCATCTGTTACGAGTTTCTCTTCATCGCGGAAAATCAAAGAGCCGATACCCGTTATTCCCGGTTTCACATTGTAGATTACATTCTGAGTTTCTTCACTGTACTGCTCGAAGCTAACCGGCATTAAAGGCCGGGGCCCGACAAAGCTCATATGCCCAAACAGTACGTTCAGGATCTGGGGCAGTTCGTTCAATTTGCTAATGCGCAAGTACCGGCCCACCGGAGTAATACGTGGGTCGTTGCGCAGGGTGATCTCACCGCCCTTCATATTTGGACTGTTTTTCAGCATGGTAGCAAACTTAAAAATCTGAAACCGCTGATTGCGGAACCCCACTCGCTCCTGCAAATAAAAAACTTCTCCTTCAGCGGTAAATCGAAGGGCAAGAATGATCGGAAGGAGTAGCGGAGCTAGTAAAATTAAAATGAGCAGCGAGAAAAAAATGTCGAAATAGCGCTTTATGAAGGAATACATATTACATCTTTTGGTCAAGATTTCGACCGGTTTCCACATGGGCGAAATTTGGAATCAGTTCTTGCAGTAAGCCGACAATAGCCGCCTTGTTTGTTTGGGAATCGGAAACCCGCTCCCGCAGGCGGGCAATTACTTCGTGCAAATCGTGAATGGCCCTTCGGTCGGTATGGGTTATTACCCCAAGCGCAGAGAATCGACTCAAATCGACTTGTTCCGCTTCGGTAAAAAACTCTTCGTAAGATTTTTCTCCGGAAGTATCCGTAGCAAAATAATACACCGGATACCGGTTGTCTTCGCTGGTCCAGGCCGCAGCTTGTGCCCTCGCCTCCGATTCGCTTGGAGCAGGGGTTGCTTCGTAGCCCAATTCGCTCAGCAGGGCCGTGCCGATATGGCTAAACGTTTTCATTTCTTCTTCCCGGAGTTTTGGGAAGAAAATCTCTCCCGGTTTCCCGAGGCAGCAGGCCAGCAGGCAGAGTTGCCCACTTTCTTCGGGAGATACGAAGTAACGTCGGACGTCATTGGGCGCACTAAGAGGTTGCCCCTTCAACAGGCGAAACAGAAAGCCATCGAGCAGACTTCCATTACTAAAGGCGACATTCGCAAATCGAGCAGTAGTAATCGACATCCGTTCGGAAAAAGCCAACAACACCTCCTCCATCAACTTTTTACTCGCTCCCATGACGTTGACCGGATTGGCGGCCTTATCCGTGCTGACGCAGAAAAAGTGGTCCGGTGGTTGCTCCGTCAGCAGTTCCACCAGTTTATAAGTGCGCAGTACGTTATTCTCGATCATTGCCTCGATCGAATAATGATCTTTCTCGCTGCGCACGTGCTTGTGAGCCGCAAAATTGGCAACGATGTGGAAAGGCCCCTGTTGCCGAACCAATTTCGCAAATACCGCATCTCCGAAATTGATTGGATACGTTTTGTAATCTTCGGGAATGTGGTAGCCTTCGCTCGAGCGCAAATCCCGGGTGAGCTCCGTTAGCCCGTTTTCATTGGTATCCACTACGTAGAGCCGGGAAGGATAATATCGCAGCAACGCTTTAATGAACGAAGAACCGATGGATCCGGCCCCTCCGATCACCAAGACGGATTTTCCGTCGATGGCCCTGGCCAACTCCCCCTGATAGGTTCTCAGGTCAGGTAGGAACATGCTTTCCGGTCGCCCCGTCACATGCTGGGCGATAAAGGAGGGCAGGTGGAGATTTATCATGTCGGTGGATCAGTTTTGAAAGAACAACTGGATTTCCCGAACAACCCGCTCGAGTTGATCTTCAGTGAGGTTGACCGAACTCGGAATGCTCAAGCTCGTAGCGTAAATGTGCGCGGAAATATCCTCCCGGCGCACATAGAAGTCTTTTTGGTGCATCGGCAGTTGATTCATCGGCACCCAAAACGGCCGGGTCTGAATGCGGTGACTGTTGAGGTAGGCCAGCAATTCCCGCATGCGCTCGGTGCGAAAGGTGAACAGCCAGCAGTTGGGATCGACTTCGGGCATGACTGCCTGGAAGGTAATATCCCCTACCCCACTCAGGTGCTCGCGGTAGTAGGCATCCATCCGCTTCTTTCGCCCCAGGAAGTCGGGCAGTTGCTCCATTTGTGCCACCCCAATAGCCGCTAAGACATTGACTAGCCGATAATTGTAACCAGTTTCATCGTGCAGGTATTCCTCGGCGCTGACCTTGGCCTGGGTGGTGAGGTGCTTTGCGTGTTTGGCGAGTGCTTCCTCATCAGTGACGATGACCCCGCCACCTCCCGTAGAAATAATCTTATTCCCGTTGAAACTAAAGCAACCCATTCGCCCGAAGGTCCCGGCGTGCTTGCCCCTGTAGTAAGAACCTAACGCCTCCGTAGAATCCTCGACAATGGGCAAATTGAAGCGCTGTGCGATAAATTGCAGCCGCTCCATATCCACCATGTTCCCAAGCACTTGCACTGGCATGATGGCCGCTATGCGCCGCTGATCGCGTTTGAGGCGCA
>CAZDET010000016.1:82814-84748 GCA_964504335.1 uncultured Saprospiraceae bacterium | reverse complement strand
CGTTAACATGCGCAGTCGAAAATCACCGCCGCCGTACAGGTCAAATTCGGAGTTTGGAGCTAGTACAGCACTGAATGCTTGTTGAGCGATCGTGTTCGTTACTCCCTCGCCCACAGGACCGTCGCCCACATAATTCAACTTGGCTCCAACCAATCTAGGCCCATTGTTCTCGTCGTAGGGGCTCGAGTCCGTTTCCCAGGTGAGTCCCACCGCATTGAACAACTGACCATTCGGACCTACCAACGTCAAAGGCGTATCATCCGCTACAATTTCCAACTTTACCGGAAATCGCGCATTTGGATCGCTGCTTGGTAGCTTATTCCCCCAGTCATTCCATACCACCACACAATTTCGTTCATTATTCTCCCAATTGGGTTGGGAACTAGCCGCCAGTGGCCTAATCACTTCTCCGGTATTCAGGGTGAATTGGAAATCGGTCAGATCGATGGTGTTGGTCAGCACCGGCCAGCTGAATACGATCGGCAACCCATCAAGACCAATGGAGCCGTCTCTCAATTCTCCGTACGGCGTTTGTAAAACATACACAAGTGCCAATTGCTGTTGTGTTGCCGTACTAGTGAAGAATCCAGTATTAGTCGTATCGCAATCTATATCCGACAACCAGGCGCCTCCTGCTTGTCGTACAATTTCTTCGGTGAGCGTAGCTACGGGCACTCCACCAATATCGCAAAAGCCCAATCCGGCGGAAAGGATTTTCGGTTCCTCCGACCAATAGTCGGCACCCACCAAATCCCCGTCGAAAAAGGTGGCAAAAGGCCCCGCAGGGTAGGTAATAGTTGTATCCTGGCCAAAGGTTACGGAAATGGTACTACCCAAAATAAATAAGGATAGAAGTAAATTCTTCTTCATATTAAGAAGTCATTAAAATTGTAGAAAATAAAACAGCTTCTCAGCTGCGTTTTAAGCTATTCCTTCTTCCACTCGAGCGTCCTGCTGGTCATCCCTGCCTTGACTTTAACCAATAATTGATCCCCTGTTTCTTCCAAAACGGCAGTATACCACTTGTCTTTTTTGGGGCTGTATAATTTCCCTTTCCACTTTCCATCCACCCACTGGACATCTTTGAGAAATTGATTTCCTATTTTGACTTTGTCATTGTCAGAGGAAACAACCGTACCATTGTACACATCATCTGTTGATGATATTTCAATTTTGGTGTTGTCTTTCCCCGTGTTCCAGATGCCGGCTAATGATTGCTGCGCATTCATGGATAGCGCAAAGAAAAGAATGCAGAATGTAGCTACGATCTTCATCGAAAAGTGATTTTCAGATTAATAAAATCGGTATCCAAGAGATAATCCTAAATTAAAGGACTGGATGATGGGTTGGTAATCCCGGGTGACTATCACATTGTCAGTTATTGTAGTGACATCATTAATTGTCACAAATCCTCCGCTGAATGTAAAGGTCGGTAGTAGCGAAAGGCGTTTTCCCAAATCAGTTTTGAAAGCGATTCCAACTTCATATCCTACACCAATTCCCGTTTCCGAGCTTCGTTCAAAGTTGTTGGTAATGGCGGCATCGGGCGCATTGACAGTTATTCCCGGATTGGTGGCCAATAGGGGGCCCAGGCCAACGATAGGACCGAAATTAAGTCTGGAACCGACGCTAATTCGATAAGCAAGACCAACTAGAAAAAAATACGTTTGCCAATCTTCCGTACTTCCTGTAAAGTTAGCTCCTGGGTTTTCGGCATTAAACATCTCGATAATGTCTCCGATTTCAGTCTCAAAGGATTGATACCTGAACGTACCTATGAGGGTCGTATTTTCATTTAAGAAAAACCCGCCAAATACATCAACCTTTCGACCATCTTTTGCAAAACCCGCATCGGGATTTCTGATATCCACATCCTCAAAATCGCCGATAGCAAAACTTGTACCATAAGATAAACCTAGATAGAACTTAGGAAT
>CAZDET010000016.1:81611-82714 GCA_964504335.1 uncultured Saprospiraceae bacterium | reverse complement strand
GAACTTAGGAATCTGCCTCTCTTGAGCAAAGGCCAACTGTGTTACTACTAGCACCAGCAGAATGACAATGCATCGTTTCATATTCTTTAGGTTCGGTTTTCCCATGGTTGTTTTCTCAATTGTGTTCATTCGTTTTTCCCATCCACAATAAACACATCGCCGTCATTCGCAAGATGAATCGGACCTTCATATGCTGCTAATTCCTCCATATATAGGTTCTTTATAAACCTGTTATCCGGAGCCGGTGCCAGATGGTTTAAAACCAATTCTTTAACATTTGCCCGTTGAGCTAACTCAGCAACTTCCCTGGTGTCGGTATGGTAGTCCTTAATGTCAAAAATGATTGTAGCATTTCTATCCATTCCCGCTTTAGTCAATTCATCCTCGAGCATCTGTTGGAAAGACATCAACATAACTTCGTGAATCAATAAATCACAATTCTGTGCCATTTCCTCTACCAGGTCATTCCTTTTTGTATCCCCACTCAAAACCACTTTTATCCCGTTGTATTCAATGACATAGCCGATGGCAGGCTCTATGGGTTCGTGATCTACGTCAAAGGCAGTTACTGTAATTCCGTCTTGTTGAAAAACAACCTTCCTTGAATTTTGTGGGATGTTATATTCGTGGGGAATACCTTTTACTTTTGAAACACTCATGATGTCCGGACCATGATGATCGACACGATGCCGGCTGTCAATGGACAAAAAGTCATTGGCTGCCTTCACAATCGTATTCAAACTATCGGGGCCATAGATGTGCAGATCGTCTTTTCTCCCCAAAATCCACGATCGGCTGATTAAATTGGGTAAATCCATCACATGGTCCGAATGGAAATGGGTTAGAAATATGCCATCTAATTCATTCAACGGGAGCCGCAAATTTTCGGATTTTTGCACCACACCTGCCCCCACGTCAAACATAAAAAAGTAGCCATTTACAAAAATGGCGGTTCCCGTTTGAGCCCTCTCACCGGGTATTGGAGACGCTGTCCCCACCGTTACCACTACAATATTCTCTTTGTCGTTGATATATTCTGGAGGGACATTAGCCTTTATCTGCTTCCCAATCGATGTGGACACAATACCCTCCGAATTGCAGCC
>CAZDET010000016.1:0-81511 GCA_964504335.1 uncultured Saprospiraceae bacterium | reverse complement strand
TAGCCTTTATCTGCTTCCCAATCGATGTGGACACAATACCCTCCGAATTGCAGCCAAGGACGGCTACCATTGATAAGATGATAATAGGTCGGATGATTTTTGGTATCATTGTACGTTTCCCTTTCAAGTTTTCCATAAAAAGCTGTAGCGGAAGCTGGGCATACCTCCGACATCGTTGTCCTTATTGTTTATGAAAATGTACACTTAACCCGGAACATCCTGCTCACCGAAGCTGTCCGGACAGCCGATTACGATACTGTTTCCGGAGATTGCGATTCCGAATATAAACACATCAGGGACTCCATCGTCGGGCGTGACGGTTATCACCCGGCGCAAAAGCGGTAACCTCAAACGTGTTGCCCTCAATGGCTATGCCAAGAGAAAAGAAGAAATCAGGATTCGATTGCAGCCCCAATTAAATTCCGGGATAAATAACTTAAAAACCCACAGAAATGACGATAACAAAAGATAATAAATCACCAGAAAGCCCAATGAATGGAGCTAGTCCATTTTTTTGGAGGCAATTCGCCCTTTGATTCTACTCAAAGAAACCGGAGTAATACCCAGCACATTGGCAATGTATTTATCCGGTGCCCGGTTAATGACATTTGGGTAGTCTTTTACATACTTCTGGTAGCGTTCTTCCGGAGACAGGAATACGAAGGATTCAACCCGGTGAAATGCTTGTTTCATGATTCTTTTGGCAAGATACATCCTGTTTAATTCTAATAATTTAGGGCTTTTAGCGATTATCCTTTGAAACCAGTCGTAGTTGATGGAATAGACTTTTGTGCGCTCCAATGCCTGATAAAAAAAATGGGAAGGCTCATCAAAAAAAATGGAATGCACATTGCCGAAGACATGATATTCGGGATATAGCTGAAACGTTATTTCATTACCACTTTCATAGGTACAGTAGCTACGGATCAATCCTTTTCGGACAAAAAAGATATCTCTTTTGGTTGCCCCCTCTTTCATTAAAATTTCTCCCTTTTCAATAGATTTTATGGTGACATGTCTAAACAATACTAGCAAAGTTCTTATGTCCATAATTCCCTGACTATAAGTGTTTGTGCGTACGGTTAATCTTGGTGACCCCGTAAATGTTCACCGCCGTTTTTTTCCCTTTGAGCAATTCCTCTCCCAGCGGCTGGCTTTGAATATGTTCGTCTGGCTGTAAATAGTGCAGCACCTGATCGGAAATCAGTAGTGGCTGTTTCAACTCATTACAGCGGCTTTGAATACGGGCCGTGGTATTGAGCACATCTCCATGGTAGGCGATTTCTCGCTTGATCAGCCCTACTTCGGCAACGATAACTTCCCCCAGGTGGACACCGGCTTTAAAAAAGGGCTGTAAACCGAACGTGGATTCATAATAATCGGATTTGGCGGCTAAAATTTCCATGTAGTCAAAATAGCAGTGAATACAATGATTGCATTCAAAGCCATTTTCCAGGGGCCAACTCAACACGGCTTCATCTCCGACATACTGATAGATCTCTACCTTGTGCTTGGTAACTGCCGGAGTGAGGTCGGCAAAACAACTTTGGATCAACCGGCTGAATTGGATGTGCCCCAGCTTTTCTGCGATCGTTGTCGAAGATTTGAGGTCAAGGAACATAAATACCCGCACTTCTTCCCGAGGGTTCCGGTATCTGCCGATAAACATATTCCAAAGTATCCCGGGACCAAATTTCTGACTGACCATCCGGACAAAGGAGATAAAGCCGGCCACCACGAGAAAATAGACAAAAACGACCCAGTATACTTTACTCCTCAGGATGGCAACGATCTCTCCAGGCTCCATCCAGGCTCCCAGGAAAGTACTCGTTAGCACGATCGCGATGGCCATCATCACCTTTACCGTGAAGAAGAAAAAGATGAGCTTCCCGATGATGATCCGACCGTAGGAGTGCTGCTGGAAATAGGGACGATCAAAGAGTAATTCTACGCTGCCGTACATGAACCCCGCCACCCCGCCAACGAGCGCTACTACCATCAGTAGCTGACCAGGTCGGAGCCCTCTAAGAGGATTTTCTGCGGCAGTTGGATCAGCTCCAAAATTGCGAAGAAACGCAAAAAGGAAGATAGCAACAATCCAAACAAGGATTATCCGCGTGTAGAAGAAGAATGTAGATGTTATGTTATTGCCAACCATCTAGGGCCTTTCCCGTAAATTTAGCGCTTATTTCTTTTCTCCGTTCTTTCAGTGTATCTCTGAACTCTATTGCTCAGTATTTCAGAACCAACTAAGCTTAATGTTACGATACCTATACTCACACCCCCCAAGATATAAATGGCGGTAAATAATCTGCTTAAATCGGATGTCGGCGTTAAATCTCCATAACCCACGGTGGTTATTGTGACTACAGAGAAGTAAAAGGCCTCAATCCTGGTCCAATCTTCTAATCTGTAAAAAACAATGGTTCCAATAGCAATCCAACCCAATAGAGTAGTAATGGCAACAACTATTTCCGTTTTTATTTTTAACCTTTTTACCATTTTATTTCAAGACTACTGCTCACCTGATTAGTAACCCCGGCACAAACAACAAGAAAATTACTGCAGGCTTATCAGAAAACGACCTTTGAAATTCCTTAGCATCAGCGGACAACGGTGCGCCATGACCAATTCTTCAATTAACAATAGTAATTCTCCACCAAAATCCATCAGACCAAAATCGTCTACTAACATACGAGCTTGTTTGGCTTGCCGGCGGTAGTATCACCGATTTTCAGATAGAATCTTCATGATCATTTGAGAAGTTTCATGCCCTGAATTTTGATTTTGACCGGTGACAAAGCGCTTTTCCTCATCTACGACCGTAAGGGTAGCAAAAAAATCCATTCTTTTGTGGTCAGCTTGGAAGTTGACCCCGGCTTTTTTCAACTCCGCTTCCGGGTGTTTGGGTGTAAACTCAATGCCCAATTGATCCAATTGTTTTTGAGTGACCCCCGTCATGGTTCTGCCCTCTATCAAATAATTTCCACTACTGTCTTTAGCTTCTGTAAATGCTAGGGCGCCATGACAAACACTACCGTAGATTACATCTGAATTATAGTACGCCTCCGATACTTTCTCGGCCAGGATTTCTGATTGCGCCATATCGTAAGCTGCTCCCCAACCACCAGCAAAAAACACTACGTCGTAATTCTTAAAATCGACTTCTTTGATTGGAATGGAGTTTTTTACTTTGGCTTGAAAGATCTCGTCTTTTAAGTATCTTTTGTCTGCCTCTTCCTTTATGAAATACAAAAAAGAACTAGGATCAATAGGTATTTCTCCACCCTTAATGCTTGCCACGTCTACCTGCATATTGGCGTCCAGGAATTCGTAATAAGGTATGGTCATCTCCGAGCCAAATACTCCCGTTGCATTACCATCGGTTTCTCCTGGTTTATTCAGGACCCCATGACTGGTCGTTACGATGAGCGCTTTCTTTCCATTTAGATCGAATTCCTCGCCATCATAATCCGGATGAAAACCGAACGATTTTATAATAGAAGGCAGTGCAATAGCTACAATAATGAGTATTAGCACAATACTTGATACGATGTAGATTAGCGGTTTCTTGATTTTCATTGTATTTAAATTTGAGCGATAAAAAAACAAACGAAGCCACTTGCTCGACAAGTTGCGACTTCACGCCCGTTAGCTATTCATTACCGCCGAGCTAAAGTTAGGACCGCGCGGATAAAATTAGTGCCAAAATCCCGTTCTGCAAAACAGGACTACCTACCTGCTCCGTCATCGACCCAATCACAGCCTGTGACTTCCCTTCCAGCATCACTAAAGTGATTTCCATCACAATCGAATAATTGCGCATGGCTCATATTTGATGTAAGCCTTTAAAGACTTATCATATGAGCCAAAACTATTTACTATTTCTCCTGCCGGGTATCCTTTTCGTTTGGTCGTGCAACCAGACGGCCTCTGTGGAGGAAGCTCGTCTTTCCGAACAGGATTTAACTCAAGTAGAAGATATTCCTCGGCTATCTTCCGGAGAAGGGTTAAAAATGCTGAAGCTACATTGCTATGCCTGTCACAACCCAAAATCTGCCTCTCACGATGATATACTGGCACCCCCGTTGGCGGGCGTAAAGTTTCGCTACCAAAAATCCTTTCCTGAAAGAGCAGACTTTATCCAGCAGATGACTGCTTTCGTGTATAATCCTACAAGAGAGGACGCTTTAATGAAAGGACCTGTGCGAAGGTTTGGTCCCATGCCAAAAACCAATCTTAAAGAGGAAGAGATCAAAGCACTTACTGCGTTCATCTTCGACAATAAAATGGAGGCACCATCCTGGTTTGCCAAACACTTCGAGGAAGAACACGGGCGAGAATGGAAAGAATGATTTCCTGGAAGGGGATAACCTACCATTAAACGCCATTCGAGGGAATGACAAGAATCATTATAGTTCTTGTTAAATATCACCCTGCGCAATCTATTGATGATCTACCTTGCCTTTTAAGCAAGAAAATTTTAGAAAACCAGAGTAAGGAAGTGAATTGTTCGGTTTGCTTTCCTGCTTGTCACCCTGACGAAATCAAACCTGCGAGCACCAGCTAACCGGAAAGCTGGCTGCAAGTTTTTTTTATGTCAGGAAAAATCCAGGATTAAATGAAAAATTTCTTTCTACCACTTTTTCTATTCTTATTGACTTCATCAGTATTTGCCCAGGCGGATCAAGTATCGGTTGTAAAGGGTAGTGACGGCATGAAATTAGTCGTCAATGGAGATGATTTCATGATCAATGGGATGAATTGGGATTACTTCCCGATTGGCACCAATTTTTCATACAGTTTGTGGAATCAACCGGATGACATCATCAAGGCAGCACTGGATATCGAAATGTCCATGTTGCAGAACATGGGCGTCAATGTCATTCGGCAATATACCGGCGTACAACCCAGGTGGATTCGATACATTTATGAAAGATACGGCATCTATACCATGCTGAATCATTCATTTGGTCGGTATGGCTTAACCATCGATGGTACCTGGATGGCCAACACGGAATACGCCGATCCCCGGGTGCGTGAACTACTGCTCGCAGAAGTCACGACAATGGTGGAAGAATACAGGAATACACCTGGTCTGATCATGTATTTATTAGGTAATGAAAATAACTACGGTCTTTTCTGGGGAGGCGCCGAAACGGAAGATATTCCGATAGAAGATAGAAGATCGACCGTCCGGGCTCGCGCCATGTACCAACTTTTCAACGAGGCGACGCTGGCCATGAAAAGGATAGATACCTCACATCCGGTGGCGATGTGTAACGGAGATCTTCTCTTCATCGAGATCATTGCGGAAGAGTGTAGGGATGTCGATATATTCGGTACAAATGTTTATCGGGGCATTTCTTTCGGAGATGCTTTTCAGCGGGTCAGCGATGAACTTCAGATGCCCATCCTGTTTACGGAGTTTGGTGCGGATGCGTTCAATGCTATTGAAAATGAAGAAGATCAACTATCCCAGGCTTATTACATGGTGGGCAACTGGAAGGAGATCTACGATAATGCCGCCGGACTGGGGAAAGCGGGAAATTCGATCGGCGGATTTACTTTCCAATTCAGCGATGGCTGGTGGAAATTTGGCCAAACGAAAAATCTGGATGTACACGATAACAATGCTTCCTGGGCTAATGGAGGTTATGACTCAGACTTTGAGGAAGGCGAAAACAACATGAATGAAGAATGGTTCGGGATCTGCGCCAAGGGCCCGACCAATCCAAGAGGATTGTACGATCTGTTCCCCCGCGCTGCTTACTACGCCTTAAAAGAAGTGCACCAGTTCGATCCTTATGCAAATGGCATAGTACTTGAATCCGTAAATAATCACTTTTCAACGATTGACTTAACGGAGGCCGTTTTGCAGGCGAGAGGCGACAAAGCTGCGGCAGTTACTGAAGAGCTCAAGAAAGTTCGAATCAGCGGTCTGCGAGCTGAATTATCGACCTTCAATACTGGGGGGGATTTGATTTCAACACCAGAAGATCCGGAACCGGATGTAGTGCAATTTCCGGATGAGCTCGGCTTTGACCATATGCAGTCGTATTATGTAGAATTTGAGGGGCAGCCAACGCCCGGAGTGAGGGCAAACGTATCCGTGAATGTATTGGGGAATGTAGCTCAAAATCCAATTAATGAAATATTCTTCGAAAATAGAGGCCGTACTCGCACCCTCAATACCGACCAGGGCAATCTAAGTGTATCCTCTCTAAATCGGGTACAAGTTTACCGAGGGGATTTCAGCTGGAACGCCAGGCATTTTAATCTGACGGGTTTTTTCCGTACCGGCCACTATCACTGGGGGTACGAAGGGGATTTTTTTGGGTTGTATCCAGAAGCAAATTATGGCCCGAACATTGATATTTACAACGGAAACGCCCCATTTGGTTTTGAAATGGAAGGCAAGAAAGCCCTGAGTGGATTTAAAGTTGCTTTCGGACCGGAACTATGGTGGGGAGCGAACCCGGCGGTATTGGTAAAATACTCTCGCAAAATTGGAGCATTTGACGTAACCGGGATCTTCCACGAAGATTTGGATAAACCAGGGCAGGTGGTCAGTTCTATTGCCGTTCCATTTCCAGAAACGCGAAGGGCTACCCTTCATATAAAAACCGAGTTGGGGCCTGTGGGCGTTGAAGTAGGTGGTATCTGGGGCGGGCAACCATTAGTTGGAAGACCGTTTCAGGTTGTGGATGAAAGTGAAGGAAGAATGCAGGTTTTTCAAGATGAGATTCGAGACGAGGATACCTGGGGCGGTAAGGCAAGAGTGACCTTTTCATCCGGTCCGTTCAACTGGTATGCCCAGGGTGCCGCTATGGGATTAGTGGCAGGAGGTGGAGCCGATTACACCAGAATGTTCACTGGCTGGAGACTCAAAGACAGCGGAAGTGGAAATCAATATAACTTTTTGACCGGTTTCACCTATGGGTTTGGCAATTTCCAGATTGCACCCAACTTCCTCTGGCAAAGGCCGGTTGTCGATCCGATTCCGGGTGATGTACCCGCACCGGGAAGGCCAAGAAATATACTTGACGATCCGTTTGCTGTTCGGGGAAACAGAGAAACCGTAGCGGGAGAACTATTAATAACGTTCGACCCCACGCCGGGTACCTGGATGTACGAATGGGATAACGATAAAACGGAAGATGCAGATCTAGCGATAAGTGCAGGAGTAGTATACCGACACCTCCCTACTACACAGGACGCCGCCATAGGTATTTTTCCGGATGGGCGTACTCTTTTCCCCTTCCCGGGTGGTGCACCGGCAGAGGACCTATGGGAGGTTCATACTCGCATCGTTTCCAAATTGAATCCGGACTTTGGCTTTATTGCTAACCTTTATGGAGGCAATGGCCAGGCGAATGGTAGCGATGAACGATTAATTTATCGTTACGGAGCTGATCTTCGAATGATCTTCAAGAAAGTAAGGGTGCATACGTTTGCCAAAGTGGACGACTGGGGGCCTTACGATTATCATCGCGATTTCAACCTTACCTTTCCGCTCCAATTAATGGCCGATATATCTACTACGGTTGGTAAACCAAAGTGGATTGATTTGCCAGGCACCCAGGTTGGAGCGCGTTTTACCTGGCGTTCTCTGGATCAATTTTCTCCGCGCTATTGCCCGACGAATATCCTTGATGCAGCCGGTGACCTGGTTTGCGATCCCGAAGCTCCGGGCTTCGACAATGGCCGGGAATGGGAAATCAGAACCTATGTACACTTCAATATTGGGAAGTAACTAAAATTAACAGAAATGACTATTCGCAGAAATTATAAATGTTCATTCGCTGCTGCTTTTCTTCTACTCCTGGCATTCAGTTGTACCCGGGAAATTGACGAACTGGAACTGGCTACTTTTCCGCCAATCGCGGAAGTTTTTATCGATGGCTTTAGTGGCGGCTTGAGTTATGCGGCGTTCGCCGGATCGAAAGTAACGGCCTTTCAAGTCGATAATGATATACGATATCAAGGAGCTGCATCCATGAGGTTTGAAGTCCCCGATGCGGATGATCCCGAAGGGGGGTACGCCGGAGGATCATTTACGGTTGAGGGCGGACGTGATCTTTCCGGCTATAATGCGCTCACGTTCTGGGCCAGAGCATCCCAGCCGGCAACCATTGATGAGATCGGGTTTGGCAGTGCTTCAGAAGGCTCTACCGTCACTGTATTTGGGTTGAACGTGAATTCCAATTGGCAACAATACATCATTCCCATACCCGATCCTTCGTTACTTACCCAAGAACGCGGCATGCTATTTTTCTCAGAGCCGCCGGAGGAAGGAAGGGGATACACCTTCTGGCTTGATGAAGTGAAGTTTGAACAGTTAGAAGGAATTTCCAATCCCAGACCTGCCATCTGGGAATCTCTAGACGAGATTGTCTCGGCCGAAACAGGAGATAGGGTTACCATAGGTGGATTGACTATGACTTCTAACTTACCCACCGGTGTAGACCTAACTACCGCTATTGGTCCGGCGTATCTTACGTTTTTCTCTTCGGACCCGTCAGTGGCGACCGTTGATGGATTAGGTGTGGCCACGGTTCTGGATGCAGGGGAAACAGTGGTGACGGCAGAACTAGGGGAACTGGACGCAGCTGGTTCTTTGACTATACAATCCAGCGGAGCTCCTATTCTACCGGCCGGGCCGGCGCCTACACCATCGATTAGTCCCGACAGTGTGATCTCCATGTTTAGCAATGCCTATACCAATGTTACGGTGGATACATATAATCCCTTTTGGGAGTTTTCTACTGCAGAGGTGAGTGATGTTCAGATCGGCCAGGACGACGTGAAGCGATATAAAGGACTAAACTTTGTGGGGATTCTGACAGAGACAGAACCGATCGACGCTACCGAAATGACTCATTTCCATATGGATATATGGACTCCAGACCCAATAGGGCCGACCACCACTTTCAAAATTTTGTTGGTCGATTTTGGTGCCAACGGCATTTTTGGCGGAGGCGATGATTCCTCCCACGAATTGAGCTTCACCAGTCCCACCCTGACCTCCGAATCCTGGATTAGCTTGGACATCCCGCTCACTGATTTTGTGGGGCTGACCAACCGGGCTCAAATTGCTCAACTAGTGCTTTCAGGGGACGTACCCAATGTATTTGTGGATAATTTGTATTACTACAGCGGAGAGGTTACCTCTGGGGGGCCGACCGAGCCGTCCCAACCGGCGCCCGATCCCATGCAAGCGGCCGCAGATGTCGTTTCTCTTTTCAGCGACGCTTACATGGATGTAGCTGTAGACACCTGGCGGACGGATTGGTCGGCGGCCGATTTCGAAGATGTAACCGTGCAGGGGAACGCGACCAAGAAGTATTCCAACCTTGATTTTGTCGGAATTGAAACGGTTGCCAATACGGTGGATGCCACCGGCATGACCCATCTCCACCTCGATGTCTGGTCGGCAGACTATACCTTCTTTGGCATCAAGCTGGTGGATTTCGGGGCCGACGGCGCTTTCGGTGGTGGCGACGATGTAGAACACCAAATCAACTTTGAAACACCCGTACAGGGCGCATGGGTAGGTTTGGATATTCCGCTGAGTGACTTCGCCGGCCTGACCACGCGAGGGAACATCGCACAATACATCCTCACGGGCCAACCCACGGGCGCCACTACCGTCTACGTGGATAATGTCTATTTCTACAATGAGGGGGGTAGTATGGCCACCGAGCCGTCCCAACCGGCGCCCGATCCCATGCAAGCGGCCGCAGATGTCGTTTCTCTTTTCAGCGACGCTTACATGGATGTAGCTGTAGACACCTGGCGGACGGATTGGTCGGCGGCCGATTTCGAAGATGTAACCGTGCAGGGGAACGCGACCAAGAAGTATTCCAACCTTGATTTTGTCGGAATTGAAACGGTTGCCAATACGGTGGATGCCACCGGCATGACCCATCTCCACCTCGATGTCTGGTCGGCAGACTATACCTTCTTTGGCATCAAGCTGGTGGATTTCGGGGCCGACGGCGCTTTCGGTGGTGGCGACGATGTAGAACACCAAATCAACTTTGAAACACCCGTACAGGGCGCATGGGTAGGTTTGGATATTCCGCTGAATGACTTCGCCGGCCTAACCACGCGAGGGAACATCGCGCAATATATCTTGGTTGGTCAGCCTACGGGCGCCACCACTATCTATGTGGATAATATCTATTTCTATAAGTAGAATGTGCAACTTATACTGACACAGAGCGGTTTGGGACAATCCCAAACCGCTCTGGTTAGTATTATTTCTATTTGCCAAGGCTAAGATGATTTATTAAATAATATACTGATGGCAAATAAAAAAGACATTCAGAAAAAGGGAATAGGTTCCAAAGGAATATCTCCAGAACGCAAGGGTGGGGTAGTGGGTAAATCCTGGTTCTTTGGTGTAGGGATCAATCACTATCGGTCATTTCCTCCATTGAATAATGCTGTAAAGGATGTAGAGGATATTCGCGATCTGCTGCTGAAGAAATACGATGTAGACTCCGACAGCGTTATCTTGCTTGCCAATGAGGAGGCAACCAAAGAAGGGATTATTGATCATCTGGATTTACTTGTCGACAAAGTGGAACCGGAGGATAAACTGATTATTTACTATTCAGGACATGGACACCTCGATAGGAGAACCGGTAGGGGATACTGGATACCACAAAATGCAGAGAAGGGCAAAAACTCCGAGTATATCCGCAATTCTACGATTCGAGATTATGTCGATGATATCGGTTCGTTACATACTTTACTCATTTCCGATGCATGCTTTTCGGGGACTATCTTCGTAGAGGGTGAACGGAGGAGCGAAGGAGCAATGGAAGATCTGGAAAATCGCCCGTCCCGCTGGGCAATCTGCTCGGGGCGGCACGACGAACAAGTATTTGACGGTAAATCCGGAGAAAATAGCCCCTTCGCTGCAGCGATTCTCAATGATTTGAAGCGTAATGATCAACCTGCTTATAACGTGGCGAAATTGGCCGATCGCGTGTGGGAACAAACGAGTTTAAATTATACTCAGCATCCGCGGGGCAATCCACTTTTTGGCGTCCAGGATAAGGGAGGGCAATACATTTTTCGAACACGCTACAGTAAGGATTCAGAATCGGTAATCAACATCCCTAGCAGAGATGCATTTCAGGAAGATTTAAAAAATCAGGTGCGCGAGGCAGTTGCTGATTTGCGGACCGCCTATTCCGAACATAAGTACCTGGAAAGAAATCAACTCATGCTGCTGGCGCGACCTTTCAAAAGAGTAGCTCCAACCTTTACTAACCTGGATATTCTTGATGAATTATTCGACCAGGGAGACGATGCCTCGATCTTTGCTGCGGCTGCTATCCTGCAAGTCCGTCGCGATCCAAAGTATTTGAACCGGCTGTTGCCCTACATTGACAAAAAAGAGATGCGAGGTTCTGCAAACTGGCGGGTGATACGGGCTGTCCGCGATACCATCCCATTCTACAGCTTCTCTGAGTCCGAATTGAAACAGCTCACTAAAAAGCTTCAGCAGGCTGCCATACAGCGACACACAAAACAGGGCCCACTCTTCGGGCGGTACACGACGCTCAATCTGATCCGCCAGGTCTGCAAAAAACTTGGCCTTGCCAATGAAGATATATTCACCGAAATGCAGTTGAAAGAATTGGTCTAAAGATTGGATGCGAATACCGTTTCCTAGTGGGCATTTGACTGCCCGCTGGTAGGGTAGAGGATTTCTCTTCGGCAGACAAATGGCATTTTTCTTTAATGATTTTTAGTTACTTTTGACTCCATTAGCATTCGTCCTAACATACCATTATGAAGAAGATATTTTTTGTGCTGGTTGCTCTAGTGTTATTCAGCAGCCATGATATGTACCTGAAGCTGGATACGTATTTTCTCCAACCCAATGCATCCGCAACTATTAAGCTCTTTAACGGGACCTTCGACAAGAGTGAAAACGTAATTACCCGCGACCGCATGATCGATATCAGTTTGGTTGGTAACGGCCGGCGCTCTCACCCCGACACCGCCCAGTGGAGTGAAAAAGATAGCATGACGCTCCTTAGTTTTCAAACCGGCGAATCCGGCACATGGGTTGCCGGAGTGTCTACTCGTCCGCGAAACATCGAAATGGCCGCCGCTGATTTCAACCGCTACCTCGAGCACGACGGGGTCTTAGACATGCTGGAATGGCGCAAAAAGAATGATGCGCTCGGGCAGGATGCCGTGGAGAAATATTCGAAGCACGTTAAAACCATCTTTCAGGTAGGCGACAAAAAAACGGACGATTGGCAGGCCGAGCTGGGTTATCCCATTGAATTTGTTCCTCTCAGCAACCCTTACGATTTGCACCCAGGCCACCAGTTACAAGTCAAACTCCTTTGGCAAGGAGAGCCACTAGCCAACCAACTTGTTTACGCAGATTCGGACGCAACGGAGCACGCGCGCAGCCATACGCATGCGGAAGGGGAGGGGCATGACCAAGGTCATACACATGCAGAAGGAGAAGAACACGGTCACACACATGCAGATGGAAAAGATACCCAAGCTGAGAAAACAGAAGAAGAACATCATCACCACAGTGCTACCCAACTCCGTACCGATGCCGATGGCAACCTGAGCGTAGATCTTACAGCCGAAGGGGTGTGGTACCTGCGCACTATACACCTGACTCATTCCGAAGAAGCGGGGCTTACGCACGAATCGAATTGGGCAACCCTGACCTTTGAAGTAGGGGAGGGGCATAGTCATGATGAGGACCACGATCATCATGCCGACGGAGCTGACAGCGGCATTCCTTCCTATGCATATTGGATCGGTAGTTTAGTACTGCTAGCAGGATTATTTTTCTGGTTTAATCGGAAAAGTTGAATGAGCCGATCGATATACCAACTGCTGCCCATTCCCGTACTTCTCTTGTATCCAATTTTGCTCGCTGCTCATGGCGTCAGCTCAGCTGACCAGGAAATACTGAGCAACGGCGGTCTGCTGGCCTACATACTAGTAGGGGCTAAACACATGGTTACGGGCTATGATCATTTGCTGTTTTTGGCGGGGGTCATCTTCTACCTGAATGGTTTTAAGGATATAGTCCGTTTCATTACCGCGTTTACAATCGGGCACAGTATCACCCTGATCAGTGCTACCTATTTGGGCATCAAGGCAGATGAACATTTAATCGATGCCGTCATCGCATTAAGTGTATTGTATAAGGGATTTGAAAATTTGGGCGGTTTTGAAAAGGTGTTCAATATCGCATCGCCCAATTTATTATTAATGGTCTTTATTTTTGGATTAATCCATGGATTTGGACTGTCCACCCGACTGCAATCCTTCGAAATGGGGGATGCCCAATTCCTGGTCAAAATCATTAGCTTCAACGTCGGGGTAGAACTAGGTCAGATAGTAGCTTTAATACCCATTGTTTTCATTATTACCAACTGGCAATCCAGAAAAAGCTACTCCGCTTTTTACAAGGCCGCAAACTATTATTTGATTATCGCCGGCGTATTGCTCTTCATTTTCCAGATTTATAGTTATTTGAATCCTCACCCGTAATCATAAGTAATAGCAGGAAAAATCACTTAAAAGTTTTATCGGTTTATTGAATAGGTTTAACTTGCATCTATGCATTATAACTTATCATTTCATTCAATCGGTAATAATGAAAAACATACATTTAACCTTCTTGGTGATAGGGATTTTAGGCTGGAGTTGTCAACCCGAAGCATCCAGCTCTAGTTCGAAAGATGAAATTGTGTTTATTGGAAAAATAGGAAATGCAGTTGAAGATCAGTTAACCCTCACCACAAGCCTTTTAACGGAAAAAGCAGAAGTTCAGGATGGTCAATTTCTTTCTTCTATGGATTCCGATGAACCCTTAATCGTCAATTTTTCTTTCGGTCAAAATAAATGGACGGCCTTCGGAAAACCTGGAGATACCATACGTGTAGAATTTGATTCAAAAAATTTTACCGAAACCATTGCCTTCTCTGGCCCCTATGCCGAAGAGAATCGCTTAAAGTTAGCTACTGATAAAATAATTGAAGATAGCCTAGGTACTATTCAAACGCTCTTTACCTTACCTGAATCTGCTTTTTTAAGTAAACTTGACAACATTAACAATACACTTCGCAGTGCGGTAGATGCCTTTCGTAAGGAGCATCCTGATGCAGATTCGGATTTCTTACAACTCATTGAGGAAGATGTTAGATATGCTGTAGCCGCTCCACTTTTTAAATATGAGAATCTTCACAAATTGTTTTCTCAGGATTCCACGTATCAGGCAAGTGAAACATTAACGGCGGCTAAGGCTAAAGTAAAAGTTGAAAATCCCGCTTTATTGAACCTGCCTCGTTATACCTCGTTCATCAATGACGTCAATTTCATGACTATTTATAAGATCTTGGAAGAAAATGAGGACCTACTAAATGAAAACAAGGCGCTTTTAATAGCTACAACACAGGCAGTCGAAGAGACTTTTCAAGATCCAGAAGTGAAAGATTACCTACTATTTGATGCCTTAAAGAAGGATATGGAATGGACAGGACCCGAAGATGCAGGAGATTTTTATACGAGCTTTATGGAAGAATCAAAAAATGAATTTTATAAAGGAAAACTAAAGGAAATCGAAGTCAAATGGGATCATCTTAAGGCAGGTATGGACGCCCCGGACTTTAGCTATCCTGACGTGGATAGCGTTTATCACACCTTAAGTGATTACAAGGGCAAATACGTATTTATTGATGTATGGGCAACTTGGTGCGGGCCTTGTCTTGCTCAACAGCCAGAAATCGAAGCGCTTGAAGAACAATACAAAGACAATCCAAATATTGTTTTCATGGCCGTATCCATTGATGCTGATGCTGACGCATGGAGAAGAATGGTTACCCAAAAAAACATGAAAGGGGTACAAATTTTAGCAGAGGCAGCTTTTAATTCCGAAATTAATAAAGCATATAACATTGGAACTATTCCTCGGTATATCATGGTGGATACAAAAGGAAAATTAATTGATGCCAGTGCACCACGTCCAACTACCGACGACTTAAAAACGTTATTCAAAGGTTTGTTACAACCAGAGCCTATATCAGGGGATTAAAGGTTCCATCTCTGGAACTGGATACCCGACAGACCGTGATGGCTTGGCTGCTCGGTTTGTGCGGTACAGTCGTCGGCTGGTGGGGTAGGGGGCATGCCCTGCTTGTTGCCTGTCACTTTGGGAACGAAATTTTTCCATATATTCAGAATTAAATATTGCTATATGGATCAATCAATCACGCATATTAGGCCTAGATTTAAGTTTACCGTTCCTTATTCGGAATCACATGTCATGACGCAGCTAAGGACCATGCTGGAGAATGCACCGGATAATATCAGTGGTAAAATCATTGATAATCACATTATTCTGGATATCGTGGGGGAGGATGTGCATTATTGGTCCCCGCAACTCAATTTCCGGGTGGAACAAGATGATGAAAACGAAAAACAGGCTATTGTTGCTGGATTAATCGGCCCGAGGCCTGCCGTTTGGACGATGTTTGTTTTTATTTATTTTTCCCTTGGCATAACCGGGTTCTTTGTCGGCTCGTATGGATTGGCTAAATGGTATTTAGGGAATTATTCCCATTGGGTACTTGCCTTTCCCTTGGCCTTTCTTTTCATGCTTACGGCTTATTCCGCAGGTAAATACGGTGAGCGATTGGGGGCGGATCAAATCGAGCTTCTCAAGCAGTTTGTTAGAGAGGCACTTAACGCATTGCGTTGAATAGGTGTGAATTAGAGTATTTTTGCCTAAATTTTTATGATTGACAACATTTTCAACCTGGAACAATGGCGGGTCTGTATAGACGAATTTCCCGATCAGGTTTAGTTAACATAATATAAATTATAGGAAAAGCTTCCAGTACACACAAGCAAAAAAGAGGAGAAAACAGCACAAGTTCTATTTCAAGTCTCCCTACCTCAATTGGGGGCCGATGTTCTGTTGGCTGGCTCCGTAAATACAATTAAAGGATTCAATTGGGGCGCACCGAAAACTATTTGCTTTCACGGTGCGCCCTCCCTACCCTAGCGATTTGCTTCTGATCCTGAAAAGAACACCACAAATCCCATTTGGAGTTCTAACACATCATCTTCTGCAAAATCCTCATTAAGGCTAAAGTTGTACCGAAGCTTGGGCTCTAAGGCTACCGCATCAGTGAGGAAAAATGCGTAACCACCTTGAATACCTAACCACAATGGGTTATCATTAAAATCTTCACTAGTTGTACCCGTGATATCCAATTGAACGGGAGCTACATCCAGAATGTAATAACGCACTCCCGCCTTGTAACTAAAAGCCTGAAAATTTTCGGTAGCATAAAAGCCTATACCTCCTTTCAGTGCAACATTGTCCTGAACGAAGTAACCGCCTTCTCCTCCAACGGACCAGGTTGTATTACCGTCTACCGATCGAAGTCCAAATCCAGTACTAGGAAGGTTGCCCAGGTTACCACTTGCAATACCTAAACGGGTATTGGCTTCGAGAAACCAAGAGCCTTCTTGTATGGCAACAGGTTGTGCATTTGTGAAACCAAGCAGGAAGAAACAGAACATGAATAACATTAGGTGCTTCATGGTAAAAGGTGTTGGTGAATGGCTGACAAAGTTAGGGCAGTCCAGCAGTTGAAATAATGATTTTTATCACCAACTGAGATGATAAATACAGAGGGGAATAGAAAGAAAAAAAGGAGAATAGCCAGTCAGCCCCATACAATATAAACGGCAATCTGATACAGTTTTCGCGCCTGCTTTCAACTAACCTGCTTTCTATTAGTCATAAAGTTATCCAAAATTAGATGAACGCTGTACTATAACACGGGATGGTTTTCAAAATCTAACATTAATTTCCGCTCATCTGATTGACGTGCACATCCATCTGCGGGTACGGAATATTTACACCACCCGCATCGAAGGCCTTCTTCACGTGTTCCTGCATGTAAAAGAACGTTTCCCAGTAATGCTCGCTGTTGCAGAAGGGGCGGGTCGCCAGATTGACCGAGCTATCTCCGTGTTCGGATACAAAAACTTGCTGTTCGGGGGTATCGAGCACCCAAGGACACTCTTTCCCGACCTGAAGAATGATTTCCCGGGCCTTGTCGATACTGTCGTTGTACCCGATGCCGTAGGTTAATTCTACTCCGATGGTGCCTTGTCCGGATATGTTGGTGATAATATTATCCGTTACGACACCATTGGGAACAATAATCTTCTTGTTATCCAGTGTGAGCAAAATCGTATTGAATACTTGAATTTCCTTTACCCTTCCAACCTGACCACCACCAATTTCTACTAAATCATCTACGCGGTAGGGCTTAAATACTAGCAGTAGTACGCCACTAGCAAAATGCCCCAAACTTCCCTGGAGCGCCAAACCAATAGCGAATGCCAGGGCACCAAAAATGGCAACGAAAGAGGTAGTTTCAATTCCGAACATGCTCGCCGCAGCCAGTAGCACCATTATTTTCAAACCTACGCTCACGATCGAGCTTAGGAACGGGACAATCGTGGGGTCGAATTTATTGCGTTCCATGCCCCGACGAAGGATAGCAGTAACTCGATTGGTTACCCAAAAACCAATAATCAAGGTCAGAATCGCACCAATTACCATGGGTGCATAGGTGGTAACTTGAGTGCCTAAAGCTTCCAGGTCAAAGAAGTTTTCCATTTTGTAGGTTGTTTAAGTCTGCTGATTATTATTTGAGATTTGTGAATTGCACCGATTGTCTAGTTAGAATAGCTATCATTTAGACTCACAATAGGTGAAAAGTAACGCCAATCAACGATTTCCTTTCCCGCCGGTCACTTCTCGATGCTTCTTATCTGCATCTCGCTGCGGCTAATTACACCCATTATTTCGAAAAATCAAAATCAGCTAGTGCAGTATGCTCCATTCAGCAAGCGGGATTTTTTATTTTTGGGAAAATTCCAGTCGAATGACGTTGAGCACACTAGTCCGCCACAACTACACCGTTCCACTTCTCTGTTTTCTATTTCTGATTACTATCCTTCCACTGGGGTTCGCCCAGCAACCGTTCGATTCCTTACTGCGCGACCACCGTTGGCGCAACATCGGCCCCGCGAATCAGGGAGGTCGCATAGTAGATATTGAAGCCATAGAAGGAGATTTTCGCCGCGTGTACGTAGCGACGGGGTCGGGCGGCGTCTGGTATTCCGATAATGCCGGCACGACTTGGAGGCCTATCTTTGATCGATATGAGACGGCATCCATTGGAGACATTGCCCTGTTTCCGAGCAATCCCTCCATCCTTTGGGTAGGTACCGGCGAGGCAAACAACCGCAATAGTACCTCCTGGGGGAATGGCGTCTACAAATCCTCTGATGGTGGTAAATCGTTCCGATCAGTCGGACTCGAAAACACCCATCACATTGCCCGGGTGCGCCCCCACCCTACTGACTCCAACGACGTATGCGTGTGTGCTACCGGTCACCTATGGGGCTACTCAGGTGATCGCGGGTTATTTCGCACCCAAGACGGAGGAATTACCTGGACAAAGCTCGGTGGAGGCCTTCCCGATGACGGTAAAACAGGGTGCACCGATCTGATTAGGGATCCCAATAACCCAGACGTACTCTACGTGGCTTTCTACCACCGCCGGCGGCAGCCGTGGACCTTCACCTCCGGAGGAGAAGCGGGCGGAATCTTCAAATCGGAGAATGGCGGGAAAACCTGGCAACGACTCACCAACGGCCTTCCCACTCCTACCGGCCGGATTGGCCTTGCGGTTTCCCGAAGTAACCCTCAGATTTTGATGGCTTTGGTGGAAGCACCTAAAAGTGATACGCTCTCCGTGCCGGGCAGTGGCCTGTATCGTTCGGAAGATGGCGGCACCTCCTGGACCTACGTCAATACCTACAACAATCGCCCATTTTACTACAGTCAGGTCCGCATTCACCCCACTGACCCCCAGCGCGTGTACCTCCTGACTACCCGCTTTATGGTCTCGGAAGATGGCGGAAAAACCCTGCGGAACGGCAGTGCCGACCAGGAGGTTCACGGCGATTTTCACGCCATGTGGCTCGATCCGGATCATTCAGATCGCTATTACTTAGGAGCCGACAAGGGGCTATCCATTACCCATGATCACGGCGAACACTTCCGGCTCATCGACAACTTACCCATCGGGCAGTTCTACCGGATCGGATTGGACATGCAGCAACCCTACATGGTCTACGGAGGGCTTCAGGACAACGGTGCCTACGCGATGCGCAGCTTCGGCCGCGATGCCCGCGGCTTACTCAGCGATCACCACTGGAAAATGCACTGGGGGGACGGCATGTATGCGGCCATTGATCCGGACGATTGGCGCACGGTATATACATCCGCCGAAAACGACGGATTTTATCGCTACGACCCACTGACGCACGAAATTCATAATATCCATCCCCATACCGGCAACGTGCTGAATCTCCACGATTATTTCCCGGATGGTCTGCCGGATTCCGGCCAGGTGTTCCGGTTCAATTGGGAAGCGCCGATGCAGCTTGCTCCTCATCCCAGCAAAAATCTGTACATCGGCGGCAATTACCTGTTTCGATCAACGGACGGTGGCAACCACTGGAACATCATTAGCCCCGATCTGACGACTAATGATCCTGTGAAGCGACAAATTGGAAAAAGTGGCGGGCTCACCCTGGATAATTCCGGTGCGGAACACCACTGTAGCATTTCCACAGTGGCCGTTTCGCCCCTTGACGAAGCCGTCATTTGGGTGGGTACCGACGATGGTCTTGCCCACCGTACCTCCGACGGCGGACGCACCTGGCAAGCACTCCGCCAAAATATCCCAGGCGTACCAGAGGGAATTTGGGTAAGTCGAATCGAAGCCTCCCATCACGATGCGTCCGTTGCCTACCTCGCGTTTGACGGGCACCGTTCGGATGATTTCTCCCCCTATCTATTTCGAACGGAAGATGGCGGCGACACCTGGAAAAGCCTGACAAACGATCTGCCAGCAGGGACCGTCATTCGGGTAATTCGCGAAGATCCCGTCAATCCTAATCTGCTTTTTGTCGGCACCGAAACCGGAATTCTCGCCTCTCTGGACGGCGGAGCCACCTGGCAATCGCTGAACTTGAATCTGCCAACCGTTTCCGTGTACGATATAGCCATTCACCCAAAGGCGGGTGATTTGGTGGCTGGTACACACGGAAGAAGTATTTGGATTCTGGACGATATCCAAACTCTACAAAAAATCACGGAGGACATTCGAAATTCCGAGGTGCATTTATTCGAGCCAGCAGAACAAGTGATCTGGCACAACACCAGCCGGGGTGGGCAGCGCGGGCACTTCCTGTTTGCCGGGGGGAATCCGCCCGAGATTCGAAATACATCCAGCCGACCGCGGGCCCGCTTCGCCACGGATGCGCGCATCCCGTACTATGTCGGCAAGGTCGAATCAACAAGCAGCCCGCTCGTACTAACGATCCGGGACTATCGCGGCCACCGCCATATCGATACCCTGGAGCAATCTCCAGGTATTCATTTTTACCACTGGAATCGAGCGTTCGAGATTTCCGAATGGACGAACACGGAAAAGAATAAGGTGGACCGCATTCTGGAATCGTTGCGTCCTCTTTTGACTTCTGAGGGGTATCAACGATTGTTGGAGCGCTATCAAGAAGCGGACACAGCCTACGACCAACGCAAATTTATCGATGACCTCCGCGAAGATTATCCAGCACTTAAGATCGATCCACAACTCGGTGTCCCTTTTGCCGGCCCAGGGGCATATTCGGTCACCCTTCAGTGGGGTCAGAAGGTTATGCACAGCACACTGACCCTCGTGCCCGATCCATTGGGGAAAAGATAAAACGGGTTACTCCGTTTCTTCCGAAGCATTTACTCCTTCTGCTAATTCTTTCTGATTGGAAGCTGCTGGTTCCTCCTGCTCTTCCTCTTCTTTTGCAAACCGCTTCTTGTACTTTTTCTTGCACCAGTGGTTCCACAAGGTGCGTTTTTTGATCTCTAAGGGCTCTCCCGGTGGCTGGGTCCGTTCCTGCATAAAATAGAGGGATAAGGTTTGCAGTTCCGGTTCATCGGCTTTCCGATCATCGTTGTAGCAGTGGCAGTAGTAGCTTCCGTACAAGGATCGGTATTTACGGTATTTTTTCCGGGACAGGTTTTTCATGTACTTCCGCCAACGGTTGTTGGAAAATTGGGAGGAAACGACCCTTGGTTTTTCATAGGACACCTCATCCGTTCCGTTAAATAGATCTTTCTCTACCCCACCACTGAAGTGGGCAGATGTTACAAACCAACCATCCAGCCGGTTTGGGTTTGGGGCAAACATGCTCCACTGCTGCGTCATCCTTGGATACCGGGTAATGGACTTGAACAAGTCCGGAGGACTGTAAGCGTCGATGGTCATCAGATTCCACATGGTTATGCTAACCAACATGACTGCAGCTATGGATTGTCCGGCAAAGCCGAGCCGAACGGCCGACGATCCGGCTTGAATCCAATTGCGGGACGCAACACGAGTAAGCAATTGATTGGTGTGCTGTCGGATTGATTTCCAGGCGGCCGTAGCATCGAGGCGTTTTTCCAGCCAATCCCAAACAGGGGTTGGTAATAACGCCAGCCACATGATGATCGCTACGATGGGAAACAATCCGATTTTGAGCGTCAGTAAAAAACTGGCGTGAAGGCCGGCAAAGAGCACCACGCTGGCTGTGCGGAAGCGTCCCTTCCAAAAGGGAAGAAACAGTAGAAGCCAGCCGAATTTTTCCAGGTAAAACGTGGCGTGAGTCGCCAGTTTGGTCATTGCGGGATATTCTAATAACCATCCGGCAAAAGAAGTGCTATTTAAGTCGAGGCTTAGTGCGTAAAAGACGGCAGTGCCATCCTGCCAGGTGTCTCCCGTTTTGAGCAGAGCGGAAAAGAAATACACAAATGCAACCTGAGCCATCAGACCGATCGTACCCATCGACCAATGCGGGTTTGGAATATTAGGCACTCCTTTATTCAACCACCGATCTACCGAGTAGCGGGCATTCAGTGGCAGGAATATGCTCCAGAAAACCAGTACCCGCAGCAAGGTGTCTCCCCCATTTAGAATGATTGGGTTGCGGTTGTGGAGCGAAACCAGTAAGAGAAAGCTCAGGATAGTGGCCCACCGCGTCTTGTAGCCTACGATCATGGCTATGGCCAGGAATCCCGCCAATAAAAACAGGAGGGATACAAAAAAGGAAGAGCCTCCAAACAAATGGAAGGAGAAATGGTAGGGTCGGAGGTAAAGATCGAGCAAATCTTCCCTCGGTAATAAACCATCGTCGGTGTAGAAGGCTGTCAGGTCGACCGCCCGGGCAATCAGATCGATCAGGATCAACGATCCTAATCCAATCCGCAGAAATGCCAGGGCTCTGGTATCGATCCCGAAGATTTTTTGAAACAAGCTGCTCATATTTCCGCTGTTAGAATATAAGGGATAGTGCAAATATCTACCTTTAAGGGATGATTACCACCGAAATGCACGATGCCTTATTGCACCATGTACGGAACCAGAAGGAGATAGTTTCAGGAAGGAATAGAGCGGCGAGATGGAAACCAGGGCGCGAATTGGTGGGCGCGCCCTGGTGCGGGGAGGGGGATTATGATTCGGTAAGATCTTGGATTACTGCGTCTTTTGCGAGCTCCATAATGGCATCGATGCCGTTTTGGGCAGACCGCTTGGAAGAATACCCCTGGCTGGTAAACAGAATCTGGCCATTCTTGGCACGCATCCGGAAGAAGATGTCGCCAGAGTTACCCGTGAATAGCTCAAATTCGGCATTGCGATTGGGAGCGTCCTCGGCAGTTAGGTCTTCGACTTCAGAAATGGGGGCATTTTTCATTACCGATGCAATGCCCTTCTCGACATTAGCTTTGGAGCTGTACAATTCGCTTCGGCCGATTTCCTGGCCATTCTTTGCTTTTAGGATAAAAAACGGTTGTTCGTTAGAGGCTTCCTTGACCACAAATTGGTCTTTGTCGGTAGCATTTTCCTTAATGGACTTAATGCCATTCTTTGCCGATTCACGGGATTGGTAGGCTTCACCGGCTAGAATTTGCTCACCGTTGGCTGCATAGAGACGAATGTAAAAGCGATCGTCCTTGCCTTTGAAAATTTCGAATCTTGGGTACTTCATTATCACAGGTTTTGGAATGGGAAAAATATGGATTTTTACCTTGTACGTAGGGTACGGGTAAAAGGTTGGTCGTATCACACGATATTACATTGTAGTAAATTGCAATACGAGTTGCGGCCAATATACAATTCTCCAAGAACATAATACAAAAAGTGGACTTACAAACCCCTGCGAAATTATATATAGCCGATAATTGAGGATTCCTCCCGCTCTTCCCTCCCAGATTGCATGGAAAAAATAATTTCATATTTCATATTCGATTGATTTTAGACTCCTCTTGTTAAAATTGAATTAATTCCTTTTGTGCTTTTCTTGTAAAGACACTTCACTTACTATTCATACTGTTTTAATCATTTCTTAAAGTTACTTCTACCATGTTGTTGCGTCAAAGTAATAGTTTCAAAAACCATTCACCAAACGAAATTCACTAGAAATGTCAAACAAGTTTAACGAGATTCACCTTACAAACGGCAACGAAGAAACCACAATTAACCTTTCCGGTGCTTCTGGAAATATTAAACTGGGAGGATATGGCACTCAGGGCGACATCGGACTGTGCAAGGCAGATGGTTCTCAAACCATTCATCTCGATGGAGGAGACGGGAATGTGCACGCCGGCGGAAGCGGAAGTAATGGTGACCTCCGCCTCATGACCGACGAAGGCCACATGACCGTCCACATCGACGGAGGAAGTGGTAATATCAAATTAGGTGGTGCAGGCCGGCAGGGTGATGTTATTCTCACCGACCAAAATGGAGATACCTCTATCCATATCGATGGCGGAAACGGTAACCTCAATCTGGGTGGCGCAGGACATAACGGCGACATCCGCGCTATGAATGCCGATGGTGATGTAACCCTTCACCTGGATGCCGAAACCGGTAATCTTCACATGGGCGGCTCTGGCACGCAAGGCGATCTGGTTCTTAACAATACGGAAGGTGTACAGACCATCCACATCGACGGCGGCAGCGGCAATATTACAATGGGTGGAAACGGAAGCAATGGCGATATCCGCATGATGAACGCCAACGGTGATGTAACTGTCCACATCGACGCCGAATCGGGAGATATCCTACTCAATGGCATTTCTCTGAAAGGGATGTTGGCTAAGATCGGCTAGTAAATTCGATACAAATTTGTAGCAGCGTAATTCAAGCGATCAAAGCGAATAAAAAAGTCACTCGAAGGGTTATCGAGTGACTTTTTGTGCTTCTATAGAATGGCCGGGTTGAAAAGATTACCCAGCAGTCATTTTGGAATTGATCACCTTCTCCATGGCCGCTTTGAAGGAATTCACAGAACGTTCCACTATTTCTTCGGTAGTTGCCCACGAGCAAACGCTTATCCGAATCACTTTTCGGCCTTTCCAAATGGAGCCACCAACCCAACACTCGCGGATTTCCTGGATTTCCTGAAGCACTAGTTGGGTGATTTCATCGGAAGCACACCGAACGAGTACCTGATTGAAAACCACTTCGTTCAGCACTTCAAACCCATTGGCATTGCTCAACAAGGCCGCAAATTGCTTGGCGCGTTTGTGTAATCCAAATACAAGCTGATCGATCCCTGCCTCTCCAAGGTACCGCAGCGTGGCCCAGAGTTCGATGATCCGCGATCTTCTCGACATTTCGGGTGTGAAGTACATACCATCTCTATCCTCCCCTTCCACAAGGTACCCGCCGCTCATATGCAGTGAAGAAACCAATGCATCGCGATCTCGACAGAGGATGATTCCAGAGTCGTAGGGTGTATTGAGGGTTTTGTGCCCGTCGACCGCCCAGGAGTCCGCGTATTCGAATCCAATAGTTAAATGGCGTAATCGCATGGTCGCTCCGGCCCATAGCCCAAACGCCCCGTCAATGTGGACCCAGGCACCTTGTTCGCGAGCTTTCTGACAAATGGCCGCAAAATCATCGAACGCACCACTATTGACATTCCCGGCTTGTAAAATCAGAATCGATTTATCATCCAAGTTGGGAATTTGATCCACTAAGATCCGTCCCTGGTCGTCTACCTCTACCCATTCGATATTCCCTTTTCCGAGGCCCACAAGGGAAATCGCTTTTAATATGGTAGAATGTGCTTCCCGGCAGGTAACGACTCGGATTCTGGGTGCTCCATAAAGCCCCTGCTCTGTAATATCCCAACCTTGCTCCTTCAAGATGCGGTAGCGCGCCGCGGCCAGGCCACAAAAATTAGCCATCATGGTGCCACTAACGAAACCGGCAACCGTTTCTTCCGGAAAACCAAACAGCTTGACCAGCCACTTCTCCACCACCATTTCTAATTTTGAAGCAATGGGAGAAATGACTTGCATAGCGGTATTTTGGTCCCAGAATATGGATAGGTTTTTAGCAGCCAATCCCGCCGGAATGACACTGCCGTTGACGAATCCAAAATACCGCCCTCCTACCTGCGCTACCGTAGCCGGAGCACCGTAAGTGTTCAATAATTCCAATATTTCACGAACATCTCCGGATCGTTCCGGCAATGGCTCGTCGAAAACGGAAAGTGCATGGAGTGCTGCTTTCGTTGGAAAAACGGGCCGGTTATTGGCCTTTTCAACATACTGCCATCCGTAAGCGGTAGCTTGCTCGAAGAGGTGCTTGTCCTTTATTTCCGCGGACATTTTTTCCTGAATCGGATTGGGTACTTTCATTTTTTACCTGGCCTTCAATCAGTACTAATTAATTTGCTCAAGTACCCCATGTCCAAAATGAACTGTAAATTGCTTACAGTAGATAATGACGGTTTTCATTTCCTGAAGAGCAATTCCTCCGGGGAGAGAATAGGAATGCTCGTTCGAACCATACTCGTAGGGGGCTACCTCGATCATGGAATCATCCGGCTGCCCGTTGAGTTGGGGGCTTAATACCACTCGTACATCCGGAGCTCCGGGGGCAACCCAGAAATCGTGTAAATGCAATTGGAAGGTACCGTCTTCTAAATGGAGAATTTCGGCATTTCCTCTGGCTTCAGGGCCGTCAATAGCAGCCCTTGCGATAACCTTCATGCTGTTGGATTGAACGATGAGCGGATTAATTGGACGCAGTAGATTCAAAAACAGGGACCTGGCCTTGGGCAAGTTTCAGGCGGGTCCAAATATTCATATTGATAATAATGGCGGCCATTTCGGCAATTTCCGTTTCATTGAAATGGCCGGTCATCGCATCGTGGTAGCGCTGAAACTCCTTATTGGTCCCTTCAGTGAGGACATCGCAATAGTCTAAGGCCACCTTTTCTACTTCTGAATACAATTCGCTATTCCACCAGGAAGAAATATTGTCCACTTTGGCCTCCGGAATGCCCACCTCTCTAGCCGTTCGGGCGTGCAAAATAACACAGTATGCACACTCATTTTTCTGAGCCACCCGCAATCGGAGCAATTGGGCCAATTGCTTATCAACGGATAACTCGGCGGTATACCCGTAAGCTTGAGCGATTTGCTTGGCCAACTCCTCAAAAGGAGTTAATGATGGATCGAATCGCGTGTTTTTGTAAGTTACTTGATTCATTAGTTGTTTATTTTGGGAATAAAGTTGTCTTTTTACAGGAGTAGCTATTGGTTTTTCAATTTGAACCTATCCAAAAACCACCCGGTGATGGCTCCCACGCTAAATCCCGCCAGGATGCCCCCAAAGATACCCATTGCAATATTGAACCATAGTGGGCTTTCGGCTTCCGGCAAGGAGGCAAACAGGTAAATCCATCCTAAGCCTGCCCCCCACCCTAGTGCATTAGCAGTAATCCAATGGTGCGCCCTTTCAGCATATTTTCGGAGTGAGAACCATTGAAACCAGCCGAATAGGGCTCCCAATACTAATCCCATACCAATGCTTAACCCTGCAAACACAAGTGGATGTTCGAAATTAACCCCTCCTTCAACGGACCCAGTGGCCGGTTGATTGGGCACGAAGAATAAGGAAGGCAGCATGCCCAAAAACCAACCGACGACTGCTACTAAAGCCGTGTAAAACCACCACTCCCGGCGTGGCATCCGAGAAAACCGCCTGACTAATACCCGCCATTGGAAATAGCTTAACACGGACCCTTCTACCAATCCCGCCAACATCATAGCGAACAAAACCAGAACCTTAGCACCAAACGATTGGGGCTCTCCGATAAATGAGTTGGCCACAAAGGCGATCCCCCCTGCACAAGCGATACCGAGTAATTCACCGATCCCGCAATTAATCGTCCATTGTTTCCAAAAGGTACTCACCGAATAATTATAGGTTCATTTGGCCTTCAAATGCAATGTGTGCGTTACTTCTCACCTCCAACCGCTGGTCATCGATGAGCTCTAAATTTAAATACCCCCCGCGTTTAGACAATTGAAAAGCCGAGAGTTTTTTCTTCCTAAGCCGATCTCCCCAGTATTTCGCCAGTACTGAATGAGCCGCTCCAGTTATCGGATCTTCATTGATACCAATCCACGGGCAAAAGCACCTGGAGTAAAAATCGTATTCGGGGTCGTCGGATTTGGTAGTGACGACTAGCTCTTTTATATCCTGGCTACTACTTTCCTTATTTAAATGGCTATACACTTTCACCCCGTCATAGCCATCTTCGAACAATTGTTCTACTGTTTTTTCCGCCTCCTTGGCATCCCGGATATTCATAAAGCCCTGTGACCAGACCATGAACCATCCCTCCAAGATTTCAAAACTCCCCAGCCTTGGGGAAACCACGAACATATCGGGTCCGATGCGCCCCTCCTCAATTTGTTGCCTCCATTTCAGGTGATCGGGCTCACCAATCATTTCGCGAATTTGGGTAACACCATTGGCCACGTACAGCAACAAGTCATTGGGGCTTTTGAAGAGATGCACATGCGAATCAATCAGTCCCGGGATCAGGTATTTCCCTGCCCCATCGATGATTTGGAAATCTGCGGAACCAACTGGTACTGTATCGACCGATGTAATTAGCCCTCGTTCAATTAGTACCGTTTGCCCGGGAATAAATGCCTCCCCGTTTGGGGTTAAGACGTGCACATTTGTAATGGCCACCGGATCAGAAGAAGGATTAAATTGTTCGTAGTCGACCTCATCGGTATGCCCCCCATAGAGAGCCACAATTCCACGATTGGCCCAAATAACGAAAAGTATAGTAACGGCAACCAGAGCGATTACTAAATAGGCGATCAGCTTTTTCCAATTCATTTTTTTCGGCACAATGGATTCGCCACTCAAGGTAAGTAAAAGGGCCAACTTTCAATTGCTGACAGCAAAAAAGCTCAATTTGTAAAATCAAGTTGTTCGCTTGCTACAATTTGCCATCTCTTATGCCGATGGATATAAAAGATTTTCGCAAACCAGGTAATGAAGCCCGTGAGCAACCTTGGCTACAAATTGTAGCAGGGCTGGCTTTTTTACGTGTTGCCAGGCGCGATCAAGGGAGAGGGGCACCTCCGAACTGACCGACAGTTTCCGCGCATTGACCGTTTTGCCTTGATATTCGAGCTGTATCTTATTGATTTTGACTTGAACCATTGAGTCGATTATATACATTAAGAATATTTGAATTATCCTATCCTCTTTTTGGTTTTAATTTTCGCTAAGTTCGTTTATTTCCTTCCCAAGGAAATACCCAATGCCCGTTCGCAACACAATCATTGCAGTCAATTCAATCAGCTGTTTTTGAGTTATTTCCATGATCGTGTGAATGATATCCGAGGCGATCAAAAAATCCAGTGCAAGTAGGATATACACCCCTAATTCACACCGGATTTTCTGGATATCTACAATGGGGGTTTTGAAAGGATGATCCAAAAATTCCTTGCCCAGGTATTTGATCAGTAGCTTGGCGAAACCAAATATTAAAATGGTCACACCAATGATATCAATGACCTCTGCAATTACTTTGAAAACATCTTTGATCACGTCCACTTATTCATCGTATTTGGTGTGACAAGTAGGGCAGGTGAACCCGTGGTTGCCTTTTATTAGTCGAATCCCGTTTACGTGATTGACGATGAAATCCTGTACAAATGCATAGTGATCCTTGTGATTGTTCACATCAATTTGTCGATCCTTATACAATTCTCTGATCTGGTTATCGTATTCTTGCGTCCCCCAACAATTAGGACACAATCCTTCCGGAACCTGTCCGTTTGTCTCCTCTTCCGGTTTTTGGAAAAATGATACCAGCGTTTCAATGAAATTGCTGTGTGTGGTCATGCATTCTTTTCTTTAATCAATTTCAATGGTACAATAGACGCCGCAAAGGAAAGAATACGTCGATTACCTTCCTGTTACAGAAGTTACAATTATCCGAAAATTCTTCGACGGATATCCGTGTACTCGAAAAAATCTCTCTTGTGGCCAACTTTAACACAAGTCCCAAATAGTTGGACGCTACTCCCCTACCTTTGTGGCTGATGATTGTTTCTTCATATTCTTCAAATCCACGAATAATGAACGACTTAAATCTACAGACCCTCCGCTTTTTCCAGGGAGGGGCGCGGCCACGTTTTGACCTGACCTGGTCGGGATTCTGGGAGTACCTATCCGGTTCTGATGATAACCAAAACGGCATGGTGGGCATCGTCGATCTGGGGATCTTTCAAGCGGAATAAGCCCTTTTAAGGAATTGTAAATCAATAATTTAAAGCTGATTCAACCAGGTTTATCCGCAATAATCCAAAGGTAGAATGGGGGTGAACTGTCCCTTGAGGATTGGTAGAAAGCCAATACTTTTCGGTTGAAGAAATCTCCACGGAAGGAGGTACGACACGGTATTATTCATCAAATCCATTTTTATCTATGGAACACTCTAATGCAGCTAGCATTAAGTCAAAGCTTTCATTTCTTGGTCGATTTATTTTAATCGCATTCGCACTTTGGATAGTTCTTCAGATTGCGCAGGGTTTCTTTTCCAGCAATCAGTGTTAACGGCCGGGATTGAATCAAACTAAATCCATTTTTATGCACGATCAATTTTCGATTATACCTCTCGATGATTTGCGCGGGGTGCAAGGAGGCACGGATCCCTTTACCTGGACGGCCATTGGAGCAGCCGCGATTGCTGCTCTGGTGGGCTACGCAGTGGTAGAAATTGCCGAAGGATTCTTCACACACGAACAGTGCACGGAATCCCAGAATAAAAAATGATAAACCCTAAAATTCAATGCGTATGAACCAATTAACTCATCAGCAACTCCTAGCTATACAGGGCGGAGGGGACGACGACAAGGGCAATTTCCTGAACGATGTAGGACGATTTTTAAACGGCTATCTGAGGGGACTCTTTGGCATAGATCCGGCTTGCGATTGCTGCAAGCGCATATTTTAATTACTTCAAAATTTCGAAACCATGCAACAACTAAAACCACAAGAGATTCGTACGATTTCTGGCGGAACGAATTCGGAACCTCACTGTATCGGTCATTTGGTGGGTTCTATTTATCGGGAATCGATCCTTGCAATGTTCTCTCCGGGCTATCTGGTTGCCAGGACGGTCAAATTCATTATTGAAAATCAGAAATAATCGGACTGGAGCATGGTAAATGACCATGCTCCACATTTGATTTAGAGCGACCGTCGGTAACGGACCTGAAGTGGAGCAACCTCCCCTACCCGTTCGCGCCGCAACTGCCCATCCCATTGAAATCCCTGGCGTTCGTAGAAGTGATTGGCGCGCTGGTTTTTCGCCAATGCCCACAGCACACAGTGAGTATTCCGGGCGTGCTTCATCTTTTCGATCGCCTGATCGAGCAGCAATCGACCGAAGGCGCGCCCCCAAAATCGGCGCAGAAGATAAAAGGTATGAATTTCGGTAAAGGATGGGAAGGGGCAATCCCCATCGCGAGGAGGGCCGAAATGAAGGAAACCGATCAATTCCGCGTTGCACCAGAGACCTAGTGTCATGTGATTGGGCCGTTGAAGTACCCCTTGCCATTCGGCTAGCACGTTGCGGGTGAGCAACGTATCCAGGTACGTTTTAGGAAGCAGGGTTGCATAGGCGGCCCACCAACTGGCAATCTGGACCCGGGCTAATTGGTGGGCATGATCGATTGTTAATGGTCCCACATAGAGTTCCGTGGCAACGGGAGATCGGTTTGTTCCAAGGTCTTGGATATCCGGAAATTGATCGTACAAGGAAGCAGGAGCCATAAGTGATTCTTACACCTGTAAGGTAAACAGGATTACCGGCGATTTATAACCGGAACAGCCGTCCGTCGGTCTATTCTTTTGGTAATTTGGTCGAACTTTGCAACCTCTAAGTAGATATAATAAGTCGATGTTCTATAATAGCGACCTCAAATTGTCCAAATTCTGATCAATTACTACAAAATGACTAGTACTACTATGCGATGGTCACCGATCTGGCTGGTGCTTTGTGGCCTACTCATCGGCGCTCCCCTGATGGCACAAGAATTGTCTAATCACGGGGTGAAGTTCGAGCAGTTGGGTACGGTGTTGCCTACTCCCAATCAGTATCGGGCGGCCGATGGTGCTCCCGGCGATGCCTACTGGCAACAGCGTTGTGATTACGTCATCAAATGTACCCTCGATCCCGAAGCCTTGCGGTTAACCGGCTCCGAGCAGTTGACCTATTACAACGAATCGCCTCAAACGCTGAAGTACCTCTGGCTGCAGCTCGACGAGAATGAACACTCGCACATGGTTGACAGCCGGCGGGATGACCCTAGCGGTATCCGACCTACGATGAGTGCCAATGCGTTGGATTACCTCGAAATATCGGAAGAACTTAAAAAATACGGGCACAAGATCCAGCAGGTAACGGATGCTCAGGGAAAGAAGCTTGAGTACCTAATTAACCAGACGATGATGAAGGTGATGCTACCCGAACCGCTGGAGCCGGGTCAGCAGTTCGTATTCAATGTCGACTGGTATTACAACATTACCAACCGCCGGGGAGGGCCGGCAGCCGGTGGCCGTGGCGGCTACGAATATTTCGAAGATACGGAAGACTACATCTTCACGATTACGCAATGGTTTCCACGCATGGCCGTCTACGACGACGTGGAGGGCTGGCAAAACAAGCAATTTACCGGCCGTGGCGAATTCGCGCTGGAGTTTGGAGATTACGAAGTGGAAATGACGCTGCCCGATGATTACATGGTAGGTGCTACCGGAGAGTGTCAGAACTACGAGGAAGTACTCAACAAGGAGGAGTTCGAGCGCTGGCAACAGGCACAAACTGCTGCCGAACCCGTAGAAATTCGCACGCTCAGTGAGGCGCTTGACTTAGAAGGAAAGAAGCCATCCAAAAAGACAACTACCTGGAAGTACCAGGCAAAAAATGTGCGCGACTTTGCCTGGACCGCCAGCCGAAAGTTCGTGTGGGATGCCATGCTAACCGAAATTGAAGACGGTGGCATCGATGGTAGTGGCAAGATTATGAGCATGAGCTACTATCCGAAGGAATCCTATCCGATTTACAGCCGCTACTCTACGAAGGTGGTTGATCATACACTGAAGACCTATTCTAAATACACCTTTCCTTACCCATATCCGGTAGCTATTTCCGTGGAAGCATCCAATGGAATGGAATACCCTATGATTTGTTTCAACTACGGTCGGGCCGAGGAAGATGGAACTTACACCGAGCGCGCCAAGAATGGGGCTATTGGCGTGATTATTCACGAGGTGGGCCACAACTTCTTCCCGATGATCGTCAACAGCGATGAGCGTCAGTGGACGTGGATGGACGAAGGTTTGAATACGTTTTTGCAGTTTGTTACCGAACGGGAGTTCGATATCGATTGGAAAGCTCGTCGCGGCCCGGCAAATGGGATTGTGGACTATATGGCCCTGCCGAAAAACCAATTGGAGCCCATTATGACCAATAGCGAGAATATTGTGCTGTTTGGTCCGAATGCCTACGGGAAGCCGGCTACGGCGCTTAACATCCTACGCGAGACGATCATGGGGCGGGAGCTGTTCGACCAGGCCTTTCAGGAATACAGCCGCCGGTGGATGTTTAAGCACCCCCGCCCGGCCGATTTCTTCCGCACCATGGAAGACGCCAGCGGCGTGGACCTGGATTGGTTCTGGCGCGGATGGTTTTACTCGATCGATGCGGTTGATATCTCCATGGACAAAGTTACGCACTTCGTTGCCGACCTGGAAAACGATCCGGAGCCATTCGAATACGTGATAAGCAATGAAGTACCGGAAAAACCATTTGAAGATCTCAACCAAATCCGCAACCGGGAAGAAGGATTTACACCAGCGGTAGAGCGTGACTCGAGCCTTCGGGATTTCTACACTACGTACCGTCCCTGGGAAACGCAAGACACTCAAAAAGTAGCTCGCATCCAATATGCAGAGTCCCTTACCGACGAGGAGAAGCAAGAGCGGTACAGTGGAAAGCACTATTATCAAATTCAATTTTCTAACCAAGGAGGCCTGGTCGCTCCGGTAATCCTCGAATTTGAGTTTGAAGACGGAACTACAAAAATGGAAACCGTACCAGTTGAAATATGGCGCAAGAACGAGAATAGCTTTTCGAAGGTTTTTGTTACGGAAAAACCAGTGGCGGCCATTCAAATGGATCCACTCCGTCAGACGGCAGACATCGATGAATCTAACAACGTGCTAACTGACATCCCGGAAGCAATTCCCTTCCAAGTGTACAAATCGCACAAGGCAGTAGATACACTTAATCCCATGCAGAAGGCGATGGGAAAGGACAAGGTGATTAAGCCGTAGTCCTGAGACCTTTAGACTATTAGATATTTAGACCTTGAGGCTTTTTAGGACTCCTTCCGAAACAAAGACCTAAATGTCTAAATATCTAATGGTCCAAATTTCGGAAACACTCTCTCAACGAGGAATACATATGCGGAAACCAATGTAATAAACACTGATTATCAATGATATGCGTGTCTGGCACGACGATTGATATATTGATAGTGTGCCGTTCGATCAATTTGCAATTACTCAACGGTATGGTGTTTCTCAAGTATGGAATTGGGTATGACTGGCTGTAACTCCTGCACTGAAGACGTTCTAAACCCCAATTTGTAAACAGTCAACCCGAGCTTTGTGAGAATTTCTATCTACAACATGCACCAGGAATCGGCCATTGATGCGATTCAGGGGCAACGCGTTCGTCAAGTATTGACCAACCGCCTTCGCGCGGCTATCAAAGGACCTTCGCGCAAGTACCGCCGCGTACACGGAAAAGCCCATCTCAATATTTTTGTGGTGGAGGATCCTAAGCGCCGGCACGTAGAGTCGAGGCTGTTGTCAGCGAACGAAACGGCTGTCGATTATGCGATTTACTTACCCGTGGGCCGGTCCAGTTCGATCGGTAGTGCACGGCAGTACCTCCAGCAGTTAAGCGCCGGAGTAACCATGATCTTTTCGAAATACGAGATGGATGTACGGTGGGCGCGCAATTTGGCGCGCGCCTAACAGTCATTACCCGTCAATCAGGCTTCTGATTGACGGGTATGATTTTAAGGAAGAAGCATATTAGAAATTTGTAATAGCGGTATATTGTAAGGTTCCTGACGTCTTAGCAAAATTATTTTCCTCAAACATTCCTTTATCTTTTCCTACATTCTGTACCTTCGTCGGGAACATCCAACTACTCACCACGATGGTATTCAATTGTTTGCCGATAAGGGGTTATGCGGCTGTCCATACCGGGTACCACCATGTGGTCCACCTATCTTTGAAAAACTCAACATTGGAAAAAGTATGAAACTCTCATTCAACCACTTCCTGCGCGGTGGCCTACTCGTGTTTGCCTTATTGGCAACACAAGTACTGGTGGCACAACGCACGATTACCGGCACAGTCACCGACTCTGAAAACGGTGAACCGCTGATCGGAGCGAACGTCCTTGTCGTCGGTACTTCGTCAGGAACAATCACCGACTTCGACGGTACGTTTACTCTGGATGTACCGGAGACTGCTACTGAACTTGAATTCAGTTATACCGGCTACGGCTCTAAACGAGTGAATATCGCCAATACGACCACGGTGGAGGTCACCCTGGTACCTGGGGAACTTTTAGACGAAATTGTAGTAGTCGGTTACGGCTCCGTCAAGAAGGAAGACCTGACCGGGGCGGTCAATAAAGTCGACAGCCGGGAATTTAACCAGGGGGCGATTGTATCTCCCACCAACCTGATCGCCGGTAAGGTGGCGGGCGTCCAGGTGCAAAACAACAGCGGGGAGCCCGGCGCGGGCACGAGCATCCGCATTCGCGGGGGTACTTCCATTACGGCTTCCAACGAGCCGCTGTTCGTCATTGACGGAGTACCCATCGACAATGGGAGTCTGGTCGGGGGGCGTAATCCGCTCAACTTCCTGAGTCCCAACGACATTGCGGATGTCACCATTCTCAAAGATGCCTCGGCCACCGCTATCTACGGGTCGCGGGGTGCCAACGGGGTGGTGATAATCACAACGGTAAAGGGGAAAGCCGGACAACCCGGTCGCATCGTCTACGATGGCTATTTCACTGTTTCCGAAATTCGGGAAGGGCCACAATCCCTCGATGCCGAATCGTTTCGCAACTTTGTAGCCGGTACAGCTCCCGGGCAATTAGACCAACTCGGCAATGCGAGCACCGATTGGTTTGACCTTGCTACTCGTTCGGGGCTAGGACAGGCGCACAACCTGAGCTTTACTGGCGGTGGTGAAAATTTAAGCTACCGGGCCTCCGTAGGCTATCAAGATATTGAAGGGGTACTAGAGAACTCCTCCACGGAGCGCTTCAATTACAACGTAGGTTACTCGCATTCCTTCCTTAATGGTAATCTGGATGTATCAGCCAACCTGAAGGGAGCGCTCACGAACGACGAGTTTGATCCCGGCGTAGTAGGTCAGGCAGCCTCCTTCGACCCAACCCAATCGCCCTTTGACCCTACCGCTACTGAATTTGCGGGCTTTTTTACCTACGACAATGGTCTGGCCCCCCGCAACCCGCTCGCGTCCCTTTCGCTCATCGATCGAACTGGACGTGGTGTTCGCAATCTGGCTAGCATTGAGTTTGGGTACGATTTCGAGGAGTTCGTGCCCGGACTTAATTCGAGGGTCATCTTGGCGTATGATGATTACCAGAGTGAATTCGACGGATTTACGCCAACTACCATCCGTGACAATAATTTCGTAGGGCAGGCGCTCGTACAGGAGGCCGACCGCAATAGCGCCCTACTCGAAGCCTATCTGGATTACACTCGGGATTTTGGTCAACTCAACTTTAAGGTCACTGCCGGTTATTCCTATCAGGATTTTGAGAACAGCTTCAAGGAGATCGACGCCAGAGATCTTTCCACCGACATATTCGGCACAAACAACCTCGATGTTGCCGAGCGTATTCTCACCAGGGTGGACATCAACGAAAACCGGTTGATTTCCTTCTACGGCCGCCTCAACTTCAACTTCGATGAGCGCTACCTACTCACCGGTACCCTGCGCCGGGATGGTTCTACCCGCTTTGGCCCGGATAATCGCTGGGGATGGTTCCCATCTGCTGCCTTTGCCTGGCGCATTCTCCAGGAAGATTTTGCCACCGGACTAAACGAAGTCTTCTCCGATCTGAAGCTCCGCGTTGGATGGGGTATTACCGGTAACCAGGACTTCGGCAATTACCTCTACTTGCCAACTCTGTCTCCAAGCGATCCGCAGACGCGCTACCAATTCGGCGATGAATTCATCACGACGATCCGTCCCAATGGGTACGACCCGGCACTCAAGTGGGAAGAGACCAGCTCCACCAACATCGGACTGGACTTCGGTTTTGCACAGGGACGCCTGACAGCCAGCATCGACGCCTACTACAAGCGGACGGATGACCTGCTATTAACCGTCAATGTGCCAGCAGGAACGAACCTAACCGACCGAGTGACGACGAACATCGGCGAAATCGAAAACGAAGGAATCGAGCTTACGGTATCGGCCACAGTCCTCGATCGCAACAAGCTCAACTGGCAGGTAAGCGCTAACGCCGCTTACAATCGCAACGAAGTGCTCAACATTAGCGCTATCAGTGGTTCCGGTATATTGACCGGCGGGATTTCCGGCGGCGTTGGTAACCAGGTGCAAATCATTCGCGTGGGTGAAGCGGTCAATTCCTTCTTCCTTTTCGAACAACAATTTGATTCGAATGGTACCCCAATCGACGGACCGGATGCCAACTCGTATGCCGACCTCAACGAGGACGGAATGGTTAATGATCTCGACAAGCGGCCGGTAGGTAATCCCGCACCGGATGTGCTGCTAGGCCTAACCTCCAACCTTACCTACGGAAGTTTTGATCTGAGTTTCACCTTGCGGGGATCGATCGGCAACGACGTGTATAATAACAATGCCTCCAGCCTCGGCTTTAGCGAAGCACTTACGGGAGCTGGATTTCTCAATAATCTGCACGAATCCGTGCTCGTCAATCAATTTACCGGTGCGCGCTTTTTCTCAGACGTATATCTGGAGGATGCCTCCTTCCTGCGTATGGATAACGTACGGCTCGGTTACCGGGTCCCCAATTTGGGCGGCGTAAATCTGATGTTTTACGGTACCGTTCAGAATGTATTCGTGCTTACCGAATACAGTGGGTTAGACCCGGAAGTAGGAGGCATCGATATTAACCCCTACCCACGGCCACGCACCTTTGTGTTTGGAGTAAACCTCGGACTTTAATAAAATCAAATGCTTACAACTATGAAATATATATTGTATTGTTTATCTGCTGCAGCCTTGCTACTAGCGACGGCCTGTACGGATTTAGATCTACAGCCGCTCAGTACGGCGGTGCCCGATGTCGCCTTGTCAGAGGACGCTGCCTACGAGCAATTCCTCGCCCGGGTCTATGCCGGATTGGCCGTGACCGGACAGCAAGGACCTGCGGGCGCGGCCGATATTTCCAGTTTGGACGAAGGCTTCTCCCAGTATATCCGCACCTACTGGCAGCTGCAGGAGTTGTCGACGGAGGAGGCCATCATCGCCTGGAACGACGAGGGAGTTCCCGATATTCACAACCACACCTGGACGGCTGAAAACCAGTTTATGCGGGCCATGTACTACCGGATCTTCTTCCAGGTTTCTATGGCGAACGAATTCTTGCGCGAAACTACGGATGACAAACTAGAAGCCCGTGGTATTAGCCAGGACGTACGCGACCAGATGCCCACTTTTCGGGCGGAAGTGCGCTTTTTGCGGGCGCTAAGCTACTGGCACGGTATTGATATCTTCGGGGATATCCCGTTTTACACGGAGGAAAGCTCTGTAGGTTCGGATGCTCCCATCCAGATAGATCGATCTACCATTTTCAACTTTTTAGTGGACGAACTAGCCGATATCGAATCGACCATGGTGGCTCCGGGTGAAAACTTGTACGGCCGCGCCGATCGCGCCGCTCTCTGGATGCTTCAGGCGAAGTTGTTCCTCAATGCTGAGGTCTATACAGGGACTGCCCGCTACGCCGAGGCTCTCGAAGCCAGCCAGAAAGTGATCGATAGCCGCACGTATACGCTCATGGATGAATACCACCACAACTTCCTGGCGGATAATCACCTTTCGACGGAGATTATATTTGCCGTCCCGCAGGATGGTTTGAATACCCAATCGTTTGGAGGGACTACTTATCTGGTACATGCAGCCATTGGAGGGAGTATGGATCCGGAGGCCTTCGGAGTTAACGTGGGTTGGGGCGGCTTGCGCACCACGAGTACTTTCGTCGACCTCTTCCCCGATGTAGACGGTAATACCGATGAGCGAGCCATATTCTTTACAGAAGGCCAGACGAAATCCATTGAAACGGTTACCGAGTTCACCGAAGGCTTTGCCGTACCAAAATACCAGAATGTGACCTCTACCGGTGAGATCGGTTCTGACCTCACGTTCCCGGATACGGACTATCCCATGTTCCGCCTGGCGGATGCCTACCTGATTTATGCCGAGAGTGTACTGCGGGGTGGCGGTGGCAGCACGGCTACGGCCGTAAGCCTGATCAATGAATTGCGCGAACGGGCCTACAACAATGAAGCCGGCAACATCACCGAAGCGGATCTTACATTGGACTTCATCCTGGATGAACGTGCCCGTGAGTTGTATTGGGAGGCCCATCGCCGTCAAGACCGTATTCGCTTCGGTCAGTTTGCCGAAAATGGTGTCTGGCCCTGGAAGGGAGGCGTGCCAGAGGGGCAAACCACCGAACCCTTCCGCGTATTATTTCCCTTGCCCGCGCAGGAACTTCTGGCCAATGAGAACCTACGGCAGAATACGGGGTATTGATTGGAATACAGATTATAGATCTTAGATTTTAGTTCTTTGATGGGGCGAATATTTCACTTTTAAAGAACTAAAATCTAACCTCTACTTCAGATTCAGAGACTTTTAAACCTTAAATTATAATGAAACCTTTTTTCAACATATATTCATTGTGCACTCTACTGCTGATGCTCCTTTTCAGCTGTACGCGGGAGGACGTGAACGTAGCGGCGCTGACCCAGTTCAGCCCGAGCGTAGTGAGTGTGAACCCAAACGGGCAGGTACGTGTGGGTACGGATTTTGATATTACGGTGGTGCTGGCCGACGGCTCTAACTCTCCGTTGAGTTCGGCTTCGCTCAGCCTAACGGATGCATCGGGTAGCTCGTTGGCGTCGACAAACGTGACGTTTTCAAGTACCACGATGGATTCGGTTTCTATTCCGGGTTCTGATTTCAATGCCGCTACACTTGACACAGGCGCCTACACTATCTCCCTGATCGCCGTAGATACGGATGGCCAGCGGACCGAACGGGACTTCCCACTGTTGGTGTCTACGCAATTATTTGCGGCGAACCACGCTGAAATGTTCATTGCCGGCGAATTCAACGGCTGGGGCTTTGATGTAATGAACCTGGTGGGCAATAATACCTGGGAAATCAAGAACGTGAACCTGATGGGCGGTGGCTGGAAGTTCAAGAACTGCGAAGACTGGTGCGACGAAGACTGGGGCGACGCCGATTGTAACGGAAAAATGGAATCCAACTATGGCCCTGGCGGAAATGGCAACACCGAATGTGGCTCCAATGGCCCGGTGAACGTCCGTTTTAACGATCAGACACTGACCTACTCGGTGGTACCGGCAGTTACGTTTGCCCAAAACGTATCCGGTCTCTTCTTGCTTGGTTCTTTCAACGAGTTCTTTGGCAACGAGTACCAGTTCAACCTACTGGACGATAACACTTGGATTCTTGACGAGGTACAGCTTGCCCCAGGCGACAACTTCCGCTTCGCCGAAATGCCCGACTTTATGGGGCAGAACTTCGGCGATCCCGACGGTGACGGCATTGCAGAAGCGTTCGCTGGAAATGCGACTTTCCCCGATTCGCTGGATGAAGCATTTTACAGCGTAACGTTCAATGACGCTACGCTCGCCTACAGCTTTGAGTTCCTGCGCTTCCCGAGCCTGGGCATTATCGGCTCTGCCACGCCTACCGGCTGGGATTCCGATACCGATTTGACGGACAACGGCGACGGCACCTTCTCTATCGATAATTTCGAACTGACCGACGGTGAAGTCAAGTTCCGCGCCAATGACGGCTGGGACCAGAACTGGGGCGGGGAGGAATTTCCCAGCGGCTCTGCCATTTTCAACGGTCCGAATATCATCGTCACTGCCGGCGTTTACGACATCACCTTCGACCGCAACAACCTCACTTACCGCTTTGAGGAAGACATGGGCTTCACCAACATCGGCATCATTGGCGATGCTACACCCGGCGGATGGGATGCCGACACGGATATGACCCGCAACGACGATGGTACGTTCAGCATCATTATCGGTTTGATCGATGGGGCCGCCAAATTCCGCGCCGACGACGACTGGGCCGTGAATTGGGGAACAACCGATTTCCCAAGTGGTACCGGCACCCAGGATGGCGATAATATCCCCGTATCGGCAGGAATTTACGAAGTGACCTTCAATCCGGAAACGGGCGATTACAGCTTCACACCGCTATCGATCGGTATCATCGGCTCTGCTACGCCCACCGGTTGGGATTCCGATACCGATATGACCGCTACCGGCACGGCGGGTGAAGTCAGTATTGCGATCACTTTGATCGATGGCGAAGTCAAGTTCCGCGCCAATGACGACTGGCCCATCAACTGGGGAGGCACTGATTTCCCGAGTGGTGCAGCCATCTTCAACGGAGGAAACATCCCAACCACCGCGGGAGATTACACCGTGAAGTTGAATGTGAATACGTTGACGTATTCGTTTGAATGATCGACTTTTAGGCTATTAGACTTTTGGACCTTTAGTTAGTAGATTTTTCTGCTTTCTAAAGGTCTAAAAGTCTAAATATCTAACCTGATACAGCAATGCTTCGTTACCTTCTTTTCCTGCTCTCCCCTACCCTGCTGTGTGCGCAAATTCAATTTTCCGACCAATCGGTAACCGCCGGTATTAACTCCACTGGTATGAACCGGGGAGCAGCTGTAGTAGACTTCGACGGAGACGGTTGGGAAGACATTTACGTATCGCGTTTGGACGGCCCGAACAAGTTGTTCCGCAACCTTGGCAACGGGCAATTTGCCGATGTTGCTCCAAGCGCCGGACTGGCCCACACTGGACAAACCGTATCCAGCGCGTGGGGTGATCTGGATAACGATGGCGATCCGGACGTGGTGCTGGGTAATCGCCTCGAACCAAGCCTGGTTTTTCGCAATGAGGGCAACGGAACATTTACCGATATCACCACCGAAATGGGCGTGTACGTGAATGATCGCGTGCAGTGTGTACTGCTGGCCGATATCGACAACGACAGCGACCTGGATTTGTATTTCGCCAATTTAGGTACGGAAAATTACCTGTACCGCAACGAACGAGGCGTTTACATGGACGTGACGGTGCCATTCGGTGCAACCGACAAGGGAATCGCTATGGGTGCCCTTTTCTTCGATTACGACAACGACGGCGACCAGGATCTCTACCTGACGCACGATGCCAACCAGCCCAATATTCTCTATCAAAACCAGGGCGATGGCCGCTTTCGGGATGTATCCGTCAGTTCCGGACTCAATTTCGCCGGCCAGGGTATGGGGGTGGATGCCGGCGACATTAACGGCGACGGCTACCTGGATGTATACATTACCAACTTATATGAAAATGCCCTTTTCCTGAATCAGCAAGACGGTACATTTGAAGAAATTTCTACCTCAGCGGGCGTTACTGATATCGGTATGGGATGGGGAACTTTTTTCTTTGACTGCGACAACGACGGCTGGCAGGATATATATGTCAGCAACGAGACTCCATTCTTGGTATACAACGAAGCGTATCCCAACCTGCTATATCGCAACCGGGGCGATTTAACTTTCGAAATTGAGAGTAACAACACCCCGCTGGAAAGCTATCTCGGCGGTTATGCGGCAGTCTGTGCCGATTTTAACAAGGATGGATTATCGGATATATTTGTCGCCAACACGGGAAAAAACAGTGGTAACGAACTTTTTATCAATGAAGGAATTCACCCCTATCGCTGGGTTGGATTCAATTTGATCGGCACCGAAAGCAATCGATCGGCCATTGGCGCCCGCGTGGAGGTTCGCGCCGGCGAGGAATTGTGGGCGGATCAAGTCATTGGGGCAAGCGGTTTTGCCGGGCAGAACAGCCTGAAGCTCCACTTTGGCCTGGGCCTTACAGAACGGATTGATTCGGTGACGGTATTCTGGCCATCCGGGAAGGTAGAGACGTTTGTCGACCTTGAATTGGATCGGGTCTATGTGGTAGAAGAAGGTGGTAGATTAGTTACAAATACTACTCATTTTCAACGATCTATCGATTTGCGGGTGTATCCCAACCCTACCAGTGACCATTTGACGATCGAATGGGCCGATCCGGACGTTAATCTGGCCGGCCCAATTCGGCTATATAACGCGATTGGACAGATGGTTCGAACGTGGTTCACTTCAATTCCCTTCAATCAAGGCAGGGTCCGTCTGACTGATCTCCACTACTTACCGGCAGGCGCTTATTGGCTAGAGGTTGCTACCGACCGTGGGCCGGTAGCGAAGCGGATTCAACTTCAATAATTAAGTCGACGTATTGCCTTTCAGGAGCTCGCGGATATCCGTCAGAAGTTCTTCCGCTGTAGGTTTGGGCGGTTCGGCCGGAGCCGGAGCTTCTTCCTCTTTCTTTTTCATATTGTTGTACGTCCGTACAATCATGAAAATGACAAAGGCGATGATAACGAAGTCGAGGATCGTCTGAATGAATTGTCCGTAGCGAATCGCCACTTTTTCTTCGAGTACTTCACCGGCCGCATTGAGTACTTCTGGTTGTAGGACCAGCTCCAAGGCCGTGAAGTCGACATCTCCCAGTGCCAACCCAATGGGTGGCAACAGGATATCGGAAGTAAAGGACTTGACGATCAATCCGAAGGCTCCGGCAATGATCACGGCTACGGCTAGCTCGAGCACGTTGCCGCGCATGATGAAGTCTTTGAACTCCTTTAGCATGGATTTTCGTTTTGATTGGATGAATGAGGATTTAAGATTATAATTTGTTTAGAGGTAATCTCTATTTTTCGTGACGGCAGGATCAGGGAAAAGTCACTTCTGAATCTTAATCTTGGTAATGACCAATTGCAAGTACGCATAATCTTAGAGAACAGTCAATTGATATTCAATTACTTGATATAAAATTAACTTCAACCAGTCTAGAATAAACAAAGCACCCTTCCCAACTAGCTTGATGGGAAGGGTGCCTTTGGATTAATCCAATTGAGTAGATGATATATATTCTTCGAAAACGAACTATTCGAGATTACATGTTTCTGGGTTAGTCCTGACTGCCGAATACTTTACGCAACAACTCCGAGGTTCGTAAGGCGGGATTATCCCGGATGCCTTCCTCTTTCTTGGCAATTAGCGCAAAGAGGCCATCCAGAGCCTTGTTGGTAACGTGGTCATCCAATTCGGGATTGGTTTTGCGTACGAGCGGAATTTTATTGTAGGCATTTACGGCACCGCGCCAGTACTCCCGGGCGTTGACCTCGTCGAGACTGGCCTGAATGATGGGTTGAAATTCGGCGTAGAGCGATTCGGAGGTGGTCCGCCTGAGGTACATGGTGGCCGCATCCTGTTCACCGGCGAGGATGTTGAGGGCATCCTGAAAGGTCAGCTGTTTAATCGCATTCACGAAGATGGGGGTCGCTTTTTCGGCGGCCAACTCAGCGGCGCGGTTCATCTTTTCTACGAGTTGTTGCTCAACATTCCCAAAACCAGGTACCGCTTTGAGGTTACTAACGACGATTTGGGCCTCCTCGGGTACGAGGATCTTGTAAGGGCTTTCCAGGTAGCCATCTTCAGCGGAAAGGAAATCGACCGCTTCTTTAACGCCAATATTCAAGGCCTCCTTGAGGCCGTTTCCGGCTTCTTCCTGGCTAAGACCTCCCCCACCGACGAGGTCTTCCGCTTTTTTCTTAATCTTGTCAAATAATTGAGCCTCTGCCGGAGCAATGATGGTGACGAACAAGCCGAGGATTAGTAGACTGCGAAGGATCATGTGCTTGGTATTTGTGCAATGCAAACGTGCTAGCTGCCCAATTTATGGCCCTTCTTCTGTCCTGTCGGTGTTCTTGGCGGTAGTTTTTTAAACGAGGGGGTGGAATTTCGCGGCGAGCTTTAGAAAATCAGTTGAAATTTATTTGACGAGAAAGTACTAACTGAGTAAAATGAAATATCAATTAATTATCGTATTGTTAGCCTTCGGGCTGCTTGGATGTACCCCCTCCTCCGAGACGGAAACGACTACGGAAGCATCTACTTCACCAGCTGAGGAAACAGCTTTCGGTGAAGCGCCGCATTGGTCGAAGGAAGCTATTTGGTACCAAATCTTTGTGGAGCGCTTCCGGAATGGCGATCCGACGAATGATCCTCGCCCGGTGGATATGCAGGGTGCGGTAACGGAAGTCATTCCGGCAACCTGGTCCGTGACACCTTGGGGCCACGATTGGTACGAGCTTGATCCCTGGTATTCCGAGCTGCCGGACTCCGATTTTTACCGGGGCGTTCAGCTGCGCCGATACGGGGGCGACCTTCAGGGGGTGCTAGACAAAATTGACTACATCGATAGTCTCGGTGTTACGGCCATTTACTTTAATCCGGTCAACGATGCGCCCTCTCTACACAAATACGACGCCCGACATTACCGCCACATCGACCGGAATTTTGGTCCGGACCCCGACCGGGATGTGGCGATCATGGCCGCTGAAACGCCGGATGATCCGGCCACCTGGCAGTGGACTTCGGCCGACAGCCTCTTCTTGGAACTGGTTGATGCGCTGCACGAGCGGGATATCCGCGTTATTCTGGATTACTCCTGGAACCACACCGGCCAGACCTTTTGGGCGCTGGCCGATGTGCAGCAAAACGGTGCCAACTCCCGGTTTGTGGACTGGTATTCCGTCGAATCCTTTGACGATCCCTCCACTGCCGAAAATGAATTCGAATACGAAGGATGGTTCGGCATTAAAGCACTACCCGTTTTGAGGGAAGATGTGATCACTCAGCCTATCGCGGAAGAGCCGGAACGGCTTCAACCCATCGAGGGCAACCTGCATTCCGAGTCTCTGAAGCAACACATTTTTAATGTGAGTAAACGTTGGCTCGATCCCAACGGCGACGGCGACCCATCGGATGGAATCGATGGGTTTCGATTGGATGTAGCTGGTGAAATGACGCTGGGTTTCTGGCGCGATTACCGGGAGTTTGTCCGCTCGGTCAAGCCGGATGCTTACCTCGTTGGGGAAATTTGGTGGGAATTGTATCCGGACAACCTGCTGGACCCCAAACCCTACCTGGAGGGCGACGTATTTGATGCCGTGATGAACTACCGCTGGTACCGTCTGGCCCGAGGGTTGTTTGCTCAATCTATTCCGACGGCAACGCCTTCCCAGTTCGCTGCAAAATGGGATTCAATGACGAGCAACCTGACGGCAGGCAATATCCAGGCGATGATGAATGTATCGGGCACCCACGATAGTCCGCGGCTGGCAACCTCCTTTGCCAACAAGACGAAGTACAAATTCGAAGCCGGGCCACGCGGCAATCCCGATTACCACATTGGCAAACCGGGTGCGGAGACGCTCGAGCGGATGCGCCTGTTTTTCCTGCATCAATTCACCTTTCCCGGCGGGCCACATATCTGGAACGGCGACGAGGTCGGCATGTGGGGTGGCGACGACCCCGACAATCGCAAGCCGGTGGTGTGGTCGGACCTGGAATACCAACCGGAGGCGACCCACTATTATCCCGATCGCGATCGGGCATCCGAAGCGGTGGCACCCGATCTGGCGCTCTATCAATACATTGCGCAACTGGCCAACTACCGACAGGCCCATCCTGTGCTGGCCACTGGTGAGGTGGAGTTTTTGCTAACGGATGACGCCAATAGGCTATTTGCTTACCGCCGCTACAACGAGGGAGGAGATGAAATCATCACAATTTTCAATTTATCCGACACCAATCAAACCGCAACAGTGGGCACTTTACATGAAGGGACGTATCGCGATGGGTTGGAACCCCGATTAACGGTAGAGACGCAGTCCGGAACCCTTACACTTACACTACCGCCGCTGAGCGGCCGCACCCTGGTGTTTCAAAAAGAATAACGTTGAGTGCACCACTCGTCCTTGCTGTTCACAGTTTACCGGCCTACGGCGGCGCTGGTTTGAAATGCGTATTACAGGTACTGGGCGCGCGCGTTTTGGCCGTACCTTCCTTATTGCTGACCGGGCTGGGTAATGTGCCCGGCCACCAGCGATTCGGCTATGATTTCGAAGCTAATCTTCGCGGAAGCCTCCACCACGTGGCGGATAACAACCACTCCGTTGTCGTTCTCATTGGGTATCTGGCTGACGCTACGCAAATTGAAGAAATAAGCAGCGTACTCGAAGACTTTCGGGAAATCATCACCGCGATCGTTGTAGACCCGATTTGCGGAGACAACGGCAAGCCTTATGTCGACGCCGAAATTATTGCCAGTTGGCCCGGCTTGCTTGAACGAGCCAACTGGGCGACCCCCAACCGTACGGAAGTTCTTCTACTAACCGGTGAGTCAGATCTCGATCAGGGAATCGAGCAACTACGCGAGCGATTTCCTACCACCAATTGGATCATCACCAGTTATCCGCTCACTAACGGAATCGGAAATCGCCTGATTGACGCTACGACCGATGAAATCGTTCGTAGCGACCGCATCCCACGAGCGATTTCCGGCGCGGGCGATTTATTTACGTCCTTGTTTATTCAATACCATTTTCTACAGGGCTATACCCCTCGGATGGCTGTGCTTGGTAGCGCCCAGGAGGTATACCGGCAGCTATCCTTCCAGCCCCCTTCCCTACCCTAGATTCAACTGTAATTCAGCATGGCGCGTAAAAATCGTTGGTATTTGAGTGTTCCTCATCCGGTCGTCTTGTTGTTCGGGATTATGCTCGTTACCGTAGTACTCACTTATGTGCTGCCTGCCGGCACCTTCGAGCGGGCTGCGGTGGATGGGCGAGCAAGGGTCATTCCCGGTTCTTACCATACGGTCGAGCAGACTCCGGTAGGATTACTCGACCTGTTTCGCGCGTTCCCACTTGGCTTTAAGACGGCCGCAGAGATCATCTTCATTGTATTGGCAAGCGGCATTATGTTTGGGGTGTTGGAGAAAACCCGAACGATCGAAAACGCCGTAGGAGTACTCGTTCATCGATTGGGCCAGAAACGGCCGATGGCCCTTATCATTCTGCTAACTTTTATTTATGGGCTTTGCGGGGTGGTTGTAGGCTACGAGAACAATATTGCGCTGGTGCCCATTGCGGCGCTCATTAGTTTATCGATTGGCGGCGACTTAATTTTGGCGGCCGGGATGTCGGTGGGGGCCATTACGGTCGGCTTCGGCCTGTCGCCCATCAACCCCTACACGGTCGGGGTTGGACACCAAATAGCCGAGCTTCCGCTTTTCAGTGGGGCGGGGCTGCGGAGTGCGCTGTGTTTCTCCGGCTTAAGTCTGTTAGCCCTATATAATGTTCGGTACTTTCGGCGAATAGGAATGGAGCCCGGATCGAGCTTGGGTCAGGGGCTGGATCAGGATGGACTGGAATTATCGCAGCCTCTGGAATCCTACCGTCTGAGCAACACTAACCGCCTGGTGCTGATGGTTTTTTTGCTGGGGATTGGCGTAATGCTATACGGCGTATTCGTCTACGGGTGGTACCTCAATGAAGTATCCGCCGTTTTTTTGATGATCACGATAGTCGTGGCGATAGTGGCCCGGTTAGGCGGACGGACATTGGGGGATACTGTTTTGCGGTCGGTAGGAGTTGTTGCACCCGGCGCCTTTATGGTTGGCTATGCCACGGCAATTAAAGTGTTGTTGGAAATGGGACACATCGGAGATACCATCGCCTATCAGCTTACCGAACTTTTGCAGTACTTACCTCTTTACGGCTCCGCTATTGTCATGTCGATGGCCCAATCGGTTATTAATCTCTTCATTCCTTCGGGTAGTGGTCAGGCGTTGGCGACGCTTCCAATTATGATCCCCGTCGGAGAACTACTACAGCTTACTCGACAAACTACCATCTTGGCTTTTCAGATCGGGGATGGTGTGACGAATCTGTTTAATCCAACCCTCGGCGGGTTGATCGCTATGCTCAGCCTGAGTCGGGTACCATTTGATCGGTGGCTGCGATTTATCTGGCCGGTGGTGCTGGCGCTATTGCTAATCGCATGGGTGTTCCTGTTGGTGGCGGTGGGGATTGGGTATGGTTGATGTGCCAAATGAGAGGTACATTATCCGAAATTACCACTCACGTAATCACGGACCGTTTCGGATTCCGGTTCGTTAAAGACGCGTTTAGTAGGTCCAAATTCGATTAATTCTCCCAGGTACATGACGGCGGTTTTGTCGGCGATGCGTTGGGCTTGCTGCATGTTGTGAGTCACGATGACGATTGTATATTCTTCCTTGAGGCGCAGGAGCAATTTTTCGATTTTGGCGGTGCTTACCGGATCGAGGGCGGAGCAAGGTTCGTCCATCAGGATGACCTCCGGTTTGACCGCAATGGCACGGGCGATGCAGAGCCGCTGCTGTTGGCCGCCGGAAAGACGCAGGGCGTTTTTTTGTAAATCGTCCTGGACTTCTTCCCAGAGCGAGCTGTCTTTGAGGCTTTGTTCTACTTTGCCTTTAATATCTTTTTTCATGCCGTTGATACGAAGGCCGTAGGCTACGTTGTCAAAAATGGATTTGGCAAAGGGGTTGGGTTTTTGAAATACCATTCCCACTTTCCGTCGAACGGCAACGACATCGCGATCAGGGGCGAGAATATCTTCTCCGTCGAGCCAGACCTCTCCGGTTACCCGGGCCGAGGAATCCAGGTCGTGCATGCGGTTAATAGAACGAATCAAAGTAGACTTGCCACTGCCACTCGGCCCGATCAGGGCGGTTATTTCCCGTTCTGCAATTGGCAGATCGACATCCTTGAGAATGCGTTTTTTGCCGAAGTAGAGATTGAGTTTTCGAATATCCAGTTTTGGCTGATCCATAGGGGTAGTTTACAGTCGACCAAGTCGTTTTCGATATCGATATCGGACGATGAAGGCAACTAAATTGAGTAAGAAGACCAATCCCACCAGCACCACTGCCGTGCCGTAGGCCAACGGCCGGACCTCTTCAATAGCGTGATGCTGGGTGCTGAGAATATACAAATGATAGGGCAGCGCCATAAATTCATCGAATACCGAAGCCGGTAAAAATCGGAGATAAAAGGCCGCCCCCGTGAACAGGATCGGTGCCGTCTCCCCCGCTGCCCGACTCAACCCGAGGATGGAGCCTGTCAGGATACCCGGGACGGCACTGGGCAATACGATGGACCGAATGGTTTGCCATTGGTTAGCCCCCAAGGCGTAGGAGCCTTCCCGCGCAGAAACGGGAATCGCCAACAACGCTTCTTCGGTGGTGGTGATGATGTAGGGCAACGTGAGAAGTCCAAGAGTCAGCCCAGCCGCTAACACAGAAGCCCCCATTCCCAGAGCTTCCACAAAAATGGCCACCCCAAATAGCCCGTAGATAATGGAAGGCACCCCCGCCAAATTGCGAATAGATGCGCGGATAAGTCGGGTTAGCGAACTGTCGCGGGCGTATTCGGTCAGATAGATGGCTGCGGCAATGCCGAGAGGAATGGAGAACAGCGCGGTGGTCATGGTTACTAAAAAGGTACCGACAATGGCGGGTAGAATGCCCCCTTCCGTCATACCCCGGCGGGGATAATCAGACAAAAACCCCCAAGTCACGACTCCTATCCCTTTTGATCCGAGGTCGATGAAAATGACTAAAAGCGCCCCGACAACAATCAGCGTACAGCAAATTAGTAACCCAATTCCAATCCGATCGGTCCAACTATTCATGAGCTGGTAGTTCTTTAGCGACCGGCTGTCCGATAGCTTGCAGCTATGCGTTCAGCGAGCAGGTTGAATAATAGTGTTATCAGAAAAAGCACCGCACCGATGGCGAATAAGCTGTAGTAATGGGTAGTGCCAAAGGGGGTTTCACCCAATTCGATTGCGATGGTGGCGGTCATTGTGCGCACTGGATCAAAAAAGCTGTTTGGCATCGAAATTGCATTCCCCGTGGCCATTAGCACGGTCATGGTTTCTCCGATGGCTCGCCCCATGCCCAGCATGACGGCTGCGATCAGGCCCGAAGTGCAAGCGGGGAGGGTGACGCTTACCAGGGTGGTCCAACGATTGGCTCCCAGTGCGTAAGAAGCCTCGCGGTAGGCCCTTGGTACTGCCTCCATGGCATCTTCCGCCACGGTGATGATCGTCGGAAGGGCCATCACGGCTAGCAGGATGGCACCGTTTAAGGCGTTTAACCCATTGGATAGCCCAAACAAATCAGCGATGACCGGCCCTACCAACACAATGCCCAAGAAGCCGACCGCAACGGAAGGGATGGCCGCCAGCATTTCGATGGTCGGTTTGAGCAGTTCCCGGATCCAATCCGGTGCGACCTCCGACAAGTAGGCAGCGGTGCCAATACCGATGGGGACGGCCAGGATCATAGCCCCAAGAGATACAATGAAGGTGCTGACAATCATAGCCATTATCCCGTAGGAAGAATCTCCGTAGGCCGATGGATTCCACTCCGTAGAAAAGAAATTGCCCAGGCTAACCTCCCCAAACATGCGGAACCCATTGATCAGGAGCATGAGGAAGATGCCAATCAAAATGCACACTGCAAACAGTCCGGTAGCATAAAACAGGTAGCGGATTCGGCGATCGATGGTCTTACTGCTGATCATATATTCCGATTTCTTCGTTTTGCGCCTGATACGTTTTCCCCAATGGGAAATAGCCATTTCGCTTTACAATTTCCTGCCCTTGTTCACTCAATTCAAATTGGATGAAAGCCCGTGCATTTCCCGTGGGAATGCCGTCGGTGTATTGATAGAGCGGACGAGTTATCTGGTAGCGGCCATCTTCCACTACGTTTTCCTCAAGCGGTGAAACAGCCGGGCTATCCGGGGTAGTTTTGATTTGAAGCACTTGCAAATCGTCTACCTTATTTCCAGCCTGATTGATCACATATCCAATCCCCACATAGCCGATACCCGCCACATCATTTTTGATGCCTTCCACAATTTGGGCGGTTCCGTTCATCTGTTTCATGTCTGGGCTGTATTCACCTCGGATGATATTATCCCGAAAATAGATAAATGTGCCGCTATTGCTTTGGCGGCCGTAAAGGGAGATTGGCATATCTGCTCCTCCAACCTCGGACCAGTTGGTGAATTCGCCGCTGTAAATCTTTCCAAGTTGTTCCAGGGTGATTGAATCTACTGGATTTTGAGCATTCGTAGCCATAACGATCGCGTCGATGGCAAAGGCAATTGCGACTGGTTCTACCTCCCGTTGCCGGGCGAGATCTAGTTCGGCCTCTTTCATTTCCCGACTGGAGTTGGCAATATCCGTTTTGCCGTTGATCAGGGCAGCAATTCCGCTGCCCGATCCGCCCCCGGTTACGGAGATACTGATGTTGGGATTAATGGACATGTACGTTTCCGCTTGTTCGAGCACTAAATTCACTTCGGTGTCGGAACCGCGAATGCTGAGCGTACTATCTGCCGTTGATCCTGGTCCGCAGGATGGGAATAAGACGGACGCCACAAGTGAGAGCGCCAGGAGGAATGATAAGTGGTTGTTCAGCATGGAGCGCCGCATTAGAGTCACGGATTATCTATAGAGCGGAAGACGTCAACAACTTGTTGACACCTTTAGGTTAAGCTACCATTAACTCATCACTAAGGTAGGGTTAACTACTGATTCGCTGAAAAGCAAATACGCCCACAGCGATGGTGCTGCCGTCGAGATACACCGGTTGGGACCAGTGGTGAAGGGGCATAAATCCGTTATTTGGCAGGGAACGGAGGAAGGATTGGGAGCGCGGTCGGCCGGGTTCGGCAATGAACAACGTACCTCCGGGAAGAAGCAATTGGTGGAAGGCGCTCAAAAGCGGATCAAAAGCGGTAAAATCGTAGGCCACATCCGAGGCTAACAGGAAATCGACGGGGGTTACCGGCGGCGGATTTCGCCAATCGATCAGGAGAAAATTACCCGGCGTTCGATGATTGAGCCTCCAATTGTGTTGAGCCAACTCCAATGCTTCAGTCAGGTAATCACTGATAATCATGTTTCCTCCGAGCAGCCCGGCAATAATTCCGGGTAATCCAAGGCCACAACCAATTTCAATGATGTTTCGGCCGCGCAGTTGTTCCGTAAAATGAGCTACTAATACTTCGCTCAATCCAATAGCGGAGTGCCACAGATCCGCCCAGTAAGGGGCTTCGTCGTCCGTGCTGCCCGAAAGCTTCTTTTTTGCCAGCGAAGCCAACATTAATTCGAATTGATCGATGGGCAGGTCTAAATGGACGTGCAGCGAACCGATCGATAACGACCGTCTTTCTGTGGCGTAGGAAAGCTCAGATGTGACCATAAAATGCGAAATCCCGCCTGAGAGAGACGGGATGGAATCGAATTTTTGGAATACGCGGCGGGGAGTTTAGTACGAAGTGGGAATCTTTATACCTCCTGGTCGCGCATTTTTTCGGCGCGGTAAGAGGCTTTCATTACTTCCTGGCGGCGTTTCACGGAAGGCTTAGTGAATTCCCGACGACCGCGCAGCTCGCGAATCAGACCAGTATTAATGAATTTGCGCTTATAACGCTTGAGGGCGCGATCGATGTTTTCACCCTCCCGAACATCAATAATCAGCATAGATAACTTTTTTGCGCAGCAAAGATAAACAACAAGAAGGTTTTGAACCAAGATTTTTTCAAGAAAAAAGAGACCTTTGCGGAGTGAAATTAATTGTAAAGACCCTGGCCGGCCTTGAGGAATGCTTGGCCGAAGAACTGAAAGCACTTGGAGCGGCGGATCCGGAAATCGGCAAACGCGTAGTCACAGTATCGGGAGACACTACCCTACTCTACCGTGCAAACCTCGAATTGCGGACTGGCCTGCGCGTATTGGTCCCTATTACGGATTTCACCGTCCGAAACGAGGAAGATCTGTATCGCGCTGTAGGTCGGGTAGATTGGCAGAAATACATGCGTGTAGACCAGACCCTGGCCATAGATGTAGTCACCACCTCCGCCCGGCTCAATCACAGTCATTTTTTAGCGCTGAAAACCAAAGATGCCATCGCGGATCATTTCCGCGCCGTGCTGGGTAGGCGACCGAGCGTAGATACCCAGCGACCTGATCTGCGGCTACACCTACACATCGGCAGCCGAGGAGAATGCACGTTATCGCGCGATAGTTCCGGGGAGGGATTGCACCGGCGGGGTTACCGGGCCCGGGGCGGCAAGGCCCCGCTCAACGAGGTGCTGGCTGCCGGGCTACTTACATTAGCCGGCTTTGATGGAACCACCGCTTTTGTCGATCCGCTTTGTGGTTCGGGAACGCTGTTGATCGAAGCGGCCCTTATCGCCCAGGGGCGTGCACCGGGGCTGGACCGGCGCTTTGGCTTTGAGCGGTGGATTGATTTCGACAAAGACTTGTGGCAAGGCATCCGATCCGCGGCCAAGCGATCTGTTCGCCCCGTACGCTTTCCCATTATCGGATGCGACATCGACTGGCGCATTCTGGAAACGGCCCGCGAGAACCTCCACCGATTTAATTTGCAGGATCAGGTCCGACTCGTCCGCAAACCCTTCGAACGCTTCACACCTCCCGAACCGCCGGGAATCGTCGTAACCAACCCACCGTACGAATTGCGCCTCCAAACAGGAGATATCGGCACCTTGTACAAATCACTCGGCGATACCTTCAAGCAACAGTATCCGGGATACACTGCCTGGGTGCTTTCGGCCAACCTCGATGCACTCAAACAGGTAGGCCTTCGACCTTCCAGGAAAATCCATTTGCAGAATGGGCCGCTAGAGGCGCGGTTTTATCGGTATGATTTGTACGCGGGTAAGGGAGGGGGTTGATGCTTTGGTACCTTGGTCTTTTAGTACTTTAGGATGTTTTTTTGTCAGATTAGCCGTTACTTTTAGCTTGAATTACAGGTTGAATATTGTTTTCATGTTTAATTTTCCCAGCAGAGGGCTTTCGAAGGAGGCATCCTTGTAAAAGTCGGTACGGTGTGCGTAGCTAACACATAATCGGGTTCCGGCCTGCTGTGATTAGGAAGCACGATTGGTTGCTCTTGCCGGCCAATAAACCGTTTACCAAAGTGTTCTACCAAATAGTAATTCAGCTCTTGGATACCGTAGGCGTATAAATTTCCCTTGGGACTCGTATGCACAATTTGACCGTACAGCAACTCTACCCGGTCATCTTCTGTCAGGATACCGGCGGTGATCATCCCCTCGTACTGATCGGTCGTCCAACTGTGTTGAGAGAGCAGGACTTCCGGATCAATTGCAAACAGGTTTTTCTCCGTTGCTTGTGACAAGCGTCCAAATTAAACAGGTTGCCAAATCGAATTCCAGGACCGTTACCCCCGGTTTTTCTTGCCTATTTCAACAGGCAAATCGACAACAAAAGGCCTAAATCAACTCATTTTCAACGCTTTAGGTCATTATTTCATTTCGTCGAGCCATTTAGTGGCTTTTCTGGCCACTGATTTTCGGTTATCCGCTGTCAGTCGCTGAAGATGGGGCTGCAACCACTTTTTTAAATCCGGATTGTGCTTCGACCAACCTCCGAGCACATCCATTGTCGTGTTGAGTACAATCCAATCGTGGTGATGGGCTAAGTTGTGCTGCATAATGGAGAGCGATTTGGCTCGCTGCGCCTCCGATAAATCGCTGGCTAACAAATCAAACAATTGGGCAAGCGTCCATTGGGTAGAAGCCTGGTCGATTTTTGAAATGTCGTTTAGCAGTCGATCTACGTAGGGAAGTACCAGATCTTTTTGGGCTTTAGCTACTCTTTTAACTGCGCTGGAAGTTCGTAAGCGCACCACTTCATCGGTACTGAAATAGCATTGAAATAACTCTTCAAAGCGATCGGGCCGGGCCAATACCGTTTCGACCACGGCAACCGTATTGCCGAGTGAATTGGGATGGCCTCCGGTTAGTTGGGTTTCGAAATCGGATGGCATCTCTTTGGCAGTTTGTGTGTTATTTATATTATCAAAATACAAATTATGCGGTGCTTTTGGTGTAGTTGTGTGCTCGTTTGCGGATTACTATTTATCACTTTAGAACTCTCTGCCCAGCTGCAAGTGGCCCCTCCATCGATTCCGACAAAGAAGCTTCGACCTTTTGTTCGAATGATTCCGATGAACCATGATGAGCAGTCTCGCACACCAGGTCCTGCCGAACGCTTCCGCCGCCCTACCCTATCGCGCCGTTTTGATGCTGATGAACTCGCGTTCTTTTGCAAGTTGGAATACCAAATTGAGCAGAAAACTCGTATTCCGGTCCGTTTCCGGTTAGGCAGCGTCGATTATGTCGACTATTTGGAGGGCAAGCGGGAGGACTACAAATTGCGACCAACCGGTCAGTGAGGTGTACTGTTGGTGGCCAGCGCGCGTCGGACGCTACCCGCTCGAAGTAGTAGGGCCCGGGCGGCCTCGTAGGGAAGGTCTAGCTGATCCACCAAAATCCGACTGCCTCGATCAATTAGTTTTTCGTTGGTCAGCTGCATATCTACCATGCGGTTATCCTGAACGCGCCCGAGGCGAATCATCACAGCGGTACTGATCATATTCAGAACCATTTTTTGGGCCGAACCGGCCTTCATCCGGGTAGAGCCCGTTACGAATTCCGGACCAGTCAGCACCTCAATCGGATAGTCCGCTACTCGCGCTAGTGGAGTGTGGGCATTGCAGGTGACACATCCGGTAAGAATTCCCGCTGACTGACAATGCCGGAGCCCCCCCACCACGTAGGGCGTGGTACCGGAGGCGGCAATGCCGATGACGAAGTCCTCGGCAGTCACCTTCCACTGCAGCAGATCTATCCAGGCTTGATTTAGATTATCTTCTGCACCTTCTGCGGCCTGGCGCAGAGCCCTGTCTCCTCCGGCGATGAGTCCGATGACCCAATCTTCCGGCACCCCAAAAGTGGGCGGACATTCGGAGGCATCCAGCACTCCGAGACGACCGCTAGTGCCGGCTCCGATGTAAAACAGGCGCCCCCCCGATTGCAACTGCCGGACCGCCCGCTCGACGAGGCGTTCAATTTGGGGTAAAGCTGTATCGACGGCGGCGGCTACTTTGCGGTTCTCTTCCTGCATGCCGCGGAGCAGCGCCTCCACCGACCAGGTTTCCAGGTGGCGGTGGGGCGAAGAACTTTCGGTTGTTTGAATCATCATTAAGGGCATTTGGAGCGATAACAAGCTTAGCTTGTCCACTATTCTACGAACGAATTGACGATCCGGTTTGGTGGCCGTATCTTTTGTGCCAACCTGATTTTTTCTTGTCCAGCTTTTCGAACATGCCTCAACAGATTAACCGCTTCCAGAAAATCCTCGTAGCCAACCGGGGGGAAATTGCTATTCGCGTACTACGTGCCGCTTCCGAGCTCCGGCTTCGAACCGTTGCAATCTACACCTACGAAGACCGCTACAGCCTACACCGCTATAAAGCCGATGAAGCGTATCAGGTTGGGCCGGAGGAAGAAGCACTACGCCCCTACCTCGACATTGAAGAAATCATTCAGGTGGCCCTCGACCACCAGGTGGATGCCATCCATCCCGGCTACGGATTCTTAAGCGAAAACGTAGACTTTGCCCGCCGCTGCCGAGAGGCAGGCATCGCCTTTGTAGGGCCGTCGCCCGAGGTTATGGAACGCCTGGGCGACAAGGTAAAAGCAAAGACCCTCGCGCGCGAGCTCCAGATTCCCCTTATTGAAGATAGCCAAGAGCCATTATCGGATGCGGATACCGCTCTGCGTGAAGCCGAGCGCATTGGCTACCCCGTGATTATCAAAGCGGCAGCGGGTGGAGGCGGCCGGGGTATGCGGGTGGTACGGTCGAGTGAATTACTGAAAACCGAGTACGAAGAGGCCAGTAATGAAGCCCTGACTGCCTTCGGCGACGGCCGGGTTTTTCTCGAGAAATTTATCGAAAACCCCAAGCATATAGAAGTGCAGATTCTGGGAGATACCCACGGGAATATCGTCCATCTATACGAACGCGACTGCTCCATTCAGCGGCGCTTTCAAAAGGTGGTGGAAATTGCTCCCTGCATCACGCTTTCCCAGTCGACAAAAGAAAAATTGTACGCATATGCCGTTCGATTAGCACAGGCAGTTAATTATTCTTGTGCCGGAACGGTCGAGTTTCTCGTCGATCAATCCGAAAACATCTACTTTATAGAGGTCAATCCGAGAATTCAGGTAGAACACACGGTGACCGAGGAGATCACGGGCATCGACCTCGTTCGGACGCAATTCCTGATTACGATGGGCTACCCGCTTGATCACCGGAGTATATTCATTAAAGACCAATCGGATATAGTTCTCAATGGTTGCGCCATTCAGTGCCGAATCACTACCGAAGACCCCCATAATAACTTCCAGCCCAGCTACGGGACGCTCATTGCATACCGTTCGGCATCCGGGATGGGTATCCGCCTTGACGCCGGTAATGCTTACCCCGGTGCACGCATTAGTCCCTATTTTGATTCACTACTAGTAAAAGTGACCGCCTGGGGCCGCACTATGGATGGGGCCGCCCGGAGACTTCACCGGGCATTGCGTGAATTTCGCATTCGCGGAGTCAAAACCAACATCGGCTTTCTGCTCAACTTGCTCGACCATCCGACCTTTCGAAATGGGGAAGTCACAGTGAGCTTCATCGGAAACCATCCCGAACTTTTCGCACCTCAGGGCTGGCTGGACCGCGGCACTAAAATGCTGCGCTATTTAGCGGAGGTTATTGTCAATGGGCACCCTGATGTATCCGTGGTGCCGGATACCAAGACCTTCTTCCCGCCACTTATTCCCGCCTACGACCGCCGGTCGGCTCCGCCCGAGGGTAGCCGCGACCGCTTGCGCAAGCTAGGCCGGGAAGCTTTCATTGCCGAACTCAGGGCCGATCCCAAAATCCATTATACGGATACCACTTTCCGGGATGCCCATCAGAGCTTACTGGCTACGCGAATGCGAACGTTCGATCTGCTACGGATTGCGGAGCCATTTGCCCACCGGCATCCGGAGGTGTTTAGCATGGAAGTCTGGGGAGGTGCCACCTTCGATGTGGCGCTGCGTTTTCTCAAAGAGGATCCCTGGGAACGACTTGCCTTGTTGCGGGCCGCCATCCCTAACATTCTCTTTCAGATGTTGCTGCGCGGATCGAACGCCGTGGGGTATACCGCTTACCCCGACAACCTGATTGTTCGCTTCATTGAACGGGCCGCCGAAACCGGCATCGATGTGTTTCGAATTTTCGATTCGCTCAACTGGATCGAAAATATGCGGACGAGCATCCGTACCGTGCGCGAACGAACGGAGAGTTTGGCGGAGGCCTGTATCTGTTATTCCGGCGATGTCACCGATCCGAACAACCACAAATTCACCCTCGACTACTACCTGGACCTGGCTAAACACCTGGAAGATGCCGGAGCCCACATGATTGCAATCAAGGATATGGCCGGCCTGCTGAAACCACTGGCGGCTGAACTTCTGATTAGTCGCCTGCGCGAAACGGTGGATCTTCCCATTCACCTGCATACCCACGACACCAGCTCCATTCAGGCGGCTACCTACCTGCGGGCCATCGAATCGGGGGTGGATATCGTAGATGTAGCAATTAGCTCCATGTCGGGCCTGACCTCGCAGCCTAATTTCAACTCCGTCGTGGCCATGATGAAGGGGCACGAGCGGGAGCGCCCCATGGATTTCTCCTCCCTCAACGAATTTGCGGTGTACTGGGAAACAGTCCGACGCTACTATGCCCCTTTCGAAACGGAGCTGCGTGCAGGTACTGCATCCGTATACGAACACGAAATTCCGGGCGGACAGTACAGCAATTTGCGCCCCCAGGCCCGCAGCCTTGGGCTGGAGGATCGCTTTGAGGAGATAAAGGCCAATTACCGGGCCGCCGACGAGCTGTTCGGAGGTCTGATCAAGGTAACGCCCTCTTCTAAAGTAGTGGGCGATATGGCGCTGTTTATGACCTCCAACAACCTGACCAAACAAGATATTCTCGAACGGGGAAATCACCTCGATTTTCCGGATAGTGTCCGGGCACTGATGCGCGGCGACCTTGGACAAATTCAGGGCGGGTTTCCCGCAGAGGTTCAACAAATCGTTCTGAAAGGAGAAACGCCCTATACCGAACGACCAAACGCTCATTTGGAGCCGGTCGATTTCGATCAGGAGCTGGCAACCTTTCACCAGGAGTTCGACGATCAGCTGGAGATCAACGATTTCCTGAGCTACAAGCTCTACCCCAGGGTGTTTCGGGAGTATTACGATTTCTATCAGCAATTCGGAAGTGTGCGGGTGTTGCCCACTCCGGCCTTCTTTTACGGACTGCGTCCGAATGAAGAAATCCTGGTATCGATCAGCCCTGGAAAAACCGTGCTCATTAAATTTTTAAACACGACCGTTCCGGATGATGCAGGCAATCGCCTGGTGTTCTTTTCACTAAATGGCCAGACGCGTTCTATTCAGGTCCACGACAGAACCTTGCAACTGGAAATCGCAGTACACCGCAAAGCACAGGGAGAAAAGGAAATTGGTGCTCCGTTGCAGGGCAACTTGAGTCGTATCCTCGTCAAAGAAGGCGATGAAGTGGCGGAGAACTCGCCCTTATTCGTCATTGAGGCGATGAAGATGGAAAGTACCATCACCGCCTCCCAGAAGGGTGTTGTGAAAAAAGTCCACCTACCGGAGAAAACGATGGTAGCAGCCGAAGATCTGGTTATCGAACTCGGTTAATCGTGGAAAACTTTTTTAAAAAATCTTCTCTTTAACAGTCCAAAAACTTGCGGGGTATTTTCATACCACCTACATTTATAGAAGTCCTTATGAATCATTACTAATTGATTTTCAAGGGGTTTTTGTTTAACTTATGACTTTGAAATACCACCAAACGTTAAACAAGTTGCTAATTGCCCCAAAACTACCGTCTAGACTATAAACAAACTCGAGGGGCGCTATTAACAGTAGCGCCCCTTGGTTTTTGCGATAGCGGCTTCCCGCCACTCGTTCCCGGACGCTTTATCGCTCAGTGCCAATTCCTCCAGACCGAGCCATTCTCCAGCCTGCTGCCAGAGCGGAGCCGGGGATCGCTTCTGATCGCGCCAGTGCTTCAGGGCCAGGGCTCCTTGCGATTTGGATAGCTTTGTTCCGGTTTCATCGCGCTGCAATGCATGATGCAAGAAGCAGGATTGCCGGAATTCGGGCCATCCCAATTGATCGGCCAGCCAGATCTGGGCGGCGGTACTGTCGAGCAAATCCGCTCCGCGCACAATGCCGTCGATGTCAAAGTATCGATCGTCCACCAAGGAGGCAATCTGGTAGGCCGGAAATCCATCTTTCTGGCGTACAACAAAGTCGTTCATGCTTCGGGAAAGGTCCACCGATCGGGTTGCATGGATCAGATCGTCGATTGGCACCATGAAGCCCTGCGGAATCCGTACGCGCCACGCAGTATTAGGGCGGTCTAACGGCAATCTCCGGTTGCGGCAAAGTCCGGGGTAGATACCGTCGGAACGATGAGCACGAATGCGCTTGCGGCTACAGGTGCAGGCGTACAAAACCTCTTCTTCTCTCAACTGCAGGAGTGCTTGCTCGTAGGATGGGAGGCGGTGCAACTGCGACCAATTAGCTGCCAAATCATCTGGTCCGCTGGGGCCTCGATCGTAATCAATTTCCAGCCAATCAATTGTCCGGAAGATGTCCTCCACGTATTCGTCGCGCTGGCGCGCGCGGTCCAGGTCATCGATGCGCAACAGGACCGTCCCTTCCGAAGCGCGCGCCAACAACCAGGTTATTAGGAAGGAGGTTCCATTGCCGGCGTGTAACCAGCCACTGGGAGTTGGGGCTAATCGTGTATGAAATGGGCGGTTTAGTACTGCCACACATCAAGGTATTTTCGGAAAATTTTCACGAGGTTCTCGGCATCATCGAGCGCCCGGTGGTGCTGGCCAGTGAACTCCAGGCCCTCAAGCTGCACCACAGACTTTAAGCCTTTCGGTCGGTTTAGATTGCGCAGGCGGGCGTATTGGCGTTTGAGGTCGATGTAGGGTTCCAGCCAATCATCCTCCTGGCGGTGCAGGGCACAGTCGCGTTGCAACTGTCGTTGATCGAAGCCTCCCCAGGAAGCCAGTAGGTACTCCTCGTCATAGACGCCGATCCAATCGCAGAAATCCTCCATTACCTCCGAGAAACCACGGGCCCGATTGATATCCGACTGATCGATTTGTGTTAACTGCTTGCAGTACAGCGAAAGCTGCGGATGAAGAATGGGCTGCACGAAGCGATGGAAATAGCTTTCGGCCTCTCCGTACGGATTGATTTTAAACGCGCCGATTTCAATGGTTTCCTGAGTGGTGCCGGGAGGTCGGCCCTGCCAGCAGGTTGCTTCGAGGTCAAAAATGATGAACTGCACCGCGTTATAATTGAGCCTCTCCGGAAGTACTCCGGGGAGGCATAATGGTAAAATGAGTTGGGATTAGTCATCTTCAATCTGCTGTTTCAAATCCCGGTTGATAGCAATACTAGCATTTAATTCGAAACCGATCAGCAGGATGAGTGCATTTAGTTGCATCCATAGCATGACGATGATCACTGTGGCGATTGATCCGTAAAACTTGGCGTAGGTGTCGTAGCGATTGAATTCATCCACGTATACGGAAAAAGCCACGGAGGTCAGAATGGAAAGCCCGCTAGCCAGGGTGACTCCCGGTGAAAACATGCTAAATCGCCGATAGGTAGCCGCTCCGTAACGGTACAAGATGCCGATCGCTACGTAGTACAGTGCCAAAATGGCCAACCAACGCAACAAATCGACGGCCAGGGTTTCGAGTACCGACCAGTTGATCAGAGCCGATAACCAGTCGAGGATGATATTTCCAAGTATAATAAAAATTACCGATGCGAAAAGCAACACGCCGAGGATACCCACCAGTACAATGGCGACTAGTCGTTTTTTGAGCCCCGAGCGACGCCGAAATGTCATGGAGTAACTTTTCTCAAAGCTCTGCATCATTGCCAGCATCCCGTTGCTGGAAAAATAAATAGACAAAAGGAAACCAAAAGAAAGCAGGCCTACACGTGGCTGGTTGGTAATGTCCTGCACAAAGCTGAATACAACATCACCAGCCTGGCCGGGCATCACCCGCTTAATTTCTTCGTAGAGGATGCTATTAAAATTCTCCAGTTCCGGCACGTAATTAGTAGCAATATCCAGCAAAAAGGGGATCAGCGTGAATAAGGAAAGCAGGGCGGGAAATAGCGAGAGAAAAAAGCTGAAGGCGATGGCATTGGCCCGCGTGAAGAGTGCGACGCGGCGCGTTTCATTATACACAAAGACGAGCACGTCGTAAATCGGAACACTAAAAAAACCGGGTAGGCTGTGATTCTTCGCCCACTGAATCGGTTTTACCACCCAGGGATGCGATTCAATTCGCTGCTGAATTGCCTTAAAATCGGGCCACTTAATCTTGAACTTCAAAATGGGGCGCTAATTTATCCACTAGGAACGCCGGCGCGGCGATAGTCTGGCGGCTTTCCCGATCGATAAAGCATAGTTTGACCGAGCCGCCGTTGATTAATTTTCCTGCTTCGTTGTATAATTCCATATGGAAAACGATATATCGCTCGGGTAGGTTTCTCAGGGTGGTCCGAATCGCAATCTCCTCGTCGTAGTGAGCAGGGCGAACAAAGCGCATTTGCAGACTCATAACGGGCATCAACACACCGGCGGTTTCTTCCATCCACTGGTAGCTCACCCCAAGGGAGCGGAGCATCTCCACCCGGCCGATTTCGTAATACTGAGCGTAATGCCCGTGATAGAGATAGCCCATTTGATCGGTCTCGCCGTAACGCACCCGAGTGCTAGACGTGTGTACATACATGAGGCTGGATCTTTAGATTTGTTTCATGGAAAGCTGCACCCGCTTGCGCTCCCGGTCCACCTTCAGGACACGTACTTTTACTTCTTGCTGCAATCGCACGACTTCGGCTGGATTTCGAACGAACCGATCCGCCATTTCGCTGACGTGCACGAGTCCATTTTCCTTAATCCCAATATCCACGAACGCTCCAAAATTTGTGATATTAGTTACGATTCCCGGCAAAACCATGCCTTCTTCCAGATCGTCGAGGGTCTGCACTGCGCCAAACTCGAAGGGTTGAGCTTTGCCCCTTGGGTCGAGCCCGGGTTTTGCCAATTCTTTTAAAATATCTTTCAGGGTCGGCATACCTACCTCTTCGGAAACATAGTGTTTAAGGTCAATACGTTTTCGCAACTCGGCACTTTGCACTAACTCGTCGACCGTAGCGCCCAAATCTCTGGCCATCCGACGGACGAGCTCGTATCGCTCGGGATGGACGCCGGTATTGTCGAGCACGTTTCCGTCGCGAATCCGCAGGAAGCCTGCACTTTGCTCAAAGGCTTTTGCCCCCAGACGCGGCACTTTTTTGAGGCCACTGCGCGACCGAAAAGGGCCGTTTTCGCGGCGATAATCGATGATGTTCTGTGCCAGTGCCGGCCCAAGCCCGGATATGTAGGTGAGCAGGTGCTTCGAAGCCGTGTTTAGATTGATGCCGACGGCATTGACGCAGGAAGCCACTGTCTGGTCGAGGCTTTCTCGCAGCTGCACCTGGTTGACATCGTGCTGGTATTGCCCCACCCCAATGCTTTTCGGATCGATTTTTACCAATTCGGCCAACGGGTCCAGGAGGCGCCGGCCTATAGAAACAGCGCCCCGTACAGTAACGTCTTCATTCGGGAACTCCTCCCGGGCTACCTCGGAGGCGGAATAAATAGATGCCCCCGCTTCATTGACCATATAGATTTCTACCGATCGACCAAAGGAGGTGCTTCGACACAGATCGAGGGTCTCCCGCCCGGCAGTACCATTGCCAACGGCGATGGCGCTGAGTTCATACTGATCAACTAGTTCGATCAGGCGGCGCTGTGTTTCCGCTACCCGTTGCTGAGGCGGGTGCGGGTAGACTGCAGTATGGTATAGCAGGTTTCCGCTGTCATCGAGGCATACGACTTTACAGCCCGTTCGGAAGCCCGGGTCGATCCCGAGCGTCCGGACTGATCCAAGGGGGGCTGCCAGAAGTAGTTGGCGAAGATTGAGGACAAACACATCGATTGCCTCCTTATCGGCCCGCTCCTTGGCCAGAGCGCGAAACTCCGTTTCCATACTAGGAGCCAGCAACCGTTGATAGCCATCTTCCAGCGCCATACGTACCTGGTCGGAGGCAGAGCCGGCTCCCTTGACCCATTCGCGCTCGATGCGGTCCAGCACGGCGTCGTCTTCGGGGCCGATGATCACCCGGAGTAGTCCTTCTTCTTCTCCCCGGCGCATAGCCAGCAAGCGGTGGCTGGGCACCTTTTTCAAGGATTCCTGATAATCGAAGTAATCGCGGTATTTAGCGGCTTCTGTCTCTTTCCCGCGCACGAGTTTTGATCGAATCACGGCTTCGCGCCGGAAGAAGCGGCGTACGTGATTGCGGGTAGACTCATCTTCGTTGATGCGCTCGGCGATAATATCTCTAGCCCCCTGCAGCGCGTCGTCGATGGTGGCCACTGCTTCGGTGAGAAACGGCTTGGCCAGCCGGTCCAAATCGGAGGTGCGTTGATCGAGTAGCTGGTCGGCAAGGGGCTCCAGGCCCCGTTCACGAGCAACGGCTGCCCGGGTACGCCGCTTCCGTTTGTAGGGTAGATACAAGTCTTCCAGCTCGGTGGCATCGTAGGTGCGCTCGATCCGGGTGCGCAGCTGATCGGTTAGCTTTCCCTGTTCTTCAATACTCTTGAGGATGGATGCACGCCGTTTTTCCAGTTCGTCCAGGCGTTTACCAGCCTTTTGAATTTCGGAGAGCTGTACTTCGTCCAGTGCGCCCGTGGCCTCCTTTCGGTAGCGGGCGATGAAGGGAATGGTGGCCCCTTCACCGAGCAGCCGTCGGACGGCCTCAATCTGGCGCGGGGAAATAGTGGTTTGTCGCTGAATATACTCGGCAGGCGTCATGTAATCGGTTCGCTCTTAGTTGTTAAGTCGTAGCGCATTTTTTGACCGTGCATCGGAATCGATAAAGGTACGATCCTTCCCCGAATGTTGGATCACATGACTCGCAGTTCTGCCAGAAAGGGTTGATAGAGCCGGATATCCGGCCGTTCGCCCGGGCGGAGCCAACGAGGTGCCAATCCCTGACCAATCCGGAAGGCGTCGGCAATGATATCCGCCTGCTGTTCGAAATTAAAGGCCTCCAAGCCACAATCAGCCCCAACGGCACGTTGCAGGGCACGCATGCCCCCGTAATCGTACCCCATCCGACTTCGCTGGGCCAACAAGGCACGTGGTATGTAGACGGAGCCATGGCGCAGGTACTGCCATACGTGGACCAATTCGTGCACCAGTGTATCATCGGTCATTGGGCCAAAACTGTTGATGGTACAGAAGCTGACATAGCAAATGCGCCACTGGGGCGGTCCCAACCTGGCGGTTTCATCGATACGCACGCGGTGATACGGAAAATCCGACCCGAAAAGGGGCTCTAGCATTTCCCGCTCCGTCGGAGTCAACTCGCGCGTACGGGGTTTAAAGATAGTAGCTGCCCCTTCGTAGCACTCCGGTACCCCCAGGAGATCCAGGCATAAAAAGAACCATTCCAAATACCACTGCGGGCGCGCCCAGCAAAACTGCCGGAAGTGGACGCCAAACCGTCGCCACCTCTTTCCAAGCGTTGTCCACCAGAATAGAAAGCGCTGCATTATTTAAAGCGGATGGATCGAACGGGGCTGATCCGTGTGATCAGATAGGAAGGAATTATCAGGAATAAGAGGGTGACGAGGAGGGTGCCCAGATTCAGCAAGAGAATCACCCACCAGTCAATAGCAATTGGCGCCGTGGAGAGATAGTAGTTGGCCTCGTCGAGCTGCACAATCCCAAACCGATCCTGCAAGAAACAGAGCAGCAATCCGAGGAGGTTGCCCCAGAATAATCCCATCAAGACGATGTAGGCAGCATAGTACAGAAACATTTTTCGAATAGCCCAATTTGTACCCCCCAGGGCCTTTAGAATGCCAATCATGTTGGTGCGCTCGAGGATGAGGATGAGCAGAGCCGTCATCATGTTGATGATAGCTACGATGATCATCAGCGTGAGAATTACGACTTCGTTAATATCCTGTAAATCGAGCCAGTCGAATATTTCCGGCACTTTCTGCCGGATGGATTCCGCGTAGAGATCGGAAGGTAATTCTTCGAAGTAAATATACTGGGTAAGTGGGGCCAGGTCTTCCAAATGCTCTACAAAAACCTCAAACCCACTGACTTGATCTTCTCTCCAGTTAAGAAGTTGTTGGATTTGGCGGATATCGACCAGGGCAAACTGGCGGTCGTATTCTTCCAGCCCCGTTTTATAGATTCCTCCAACCGAAAAACGGCGCCTGAGTTGTTCGCCTCGCTCCACGAAATGCACGATAAATCGATCTCCTACCCCAACTTTGAGTCGTTGAGCCGTTTGTCGGGAAATCAGGATTTCCCGGGAGATGGTATCGGTAGCCACATCAATGGTATCGCCCTCCACGAGATACTCGGAAAGAAACGACCAGTTGAAATCCGATCCAATTCCCTTCAGGATAATGCCTTCAATTTCGTCATTCGCTTTTATGATACCCGGGCGCAGGGCGTAGGTCTGAATATGACTGATCCCTCCCCTGGTCTGCAATTGCTGCAGGCTTTCCCGCCCCATAAATTCGGTGTAGGCCGGGTAAGTAATCGACTCGATATTCTCCAGTTCGGGGTAGAACGGTTGATCAGTCGACACCGGGAAGGATTCGAGCAGGTCCTGATCGATACTGGGGTTGGTGATGTGAATATGACCCCAAAAGCCGAAAATCTTATCGGCAATTTCTTGCTTGAATCCGGAAATAAGTGCGGTAGCCACCACCATCACCGTCATACTGAGCGCCACGGCAATCACGGCAATACGAATGATGAGACGGGCAAACGAACGTTGGCTGGAGGTGGCTACACGCTGGGCGACGAAAAAGCTAAAATCCATAGCGGCCCAAAGGTACGCAAATTCCTAGCGCATTCCTTCCTGCATACCTCCGCGGGCTTCCTGTGCCTCTTGCTCGGGTAGCGGCATTTCTTCGGCAGGTTCGACTTCCTGTTCGAGTTTACGAAGCGTTACGAGGCTGGGGGGGCCTTCCGGAGGACGAATTTGAAGGAAGTAGGTCCCCTCCGGGATGGTTTCCGTTTCCAATGACAAGAAGTTTTGCCCGGCTTCAACGGGGACAAGCTTTCGGAAGTAGGTAATTCCTCGCTGGTTCCACAACTCGGCGTAGAGGTCGCCGGCGGCTGCCGATTGGTACTCCAGGAGTATCTGATCGACGTTCTTTTCGGCATTGGTCAGGATAGAACCCTTTGCCACGGTTTCTCGATCATCGAGGACGCCATCGCCGGTTTCACTGTTAATCACATTCACAGAGAGATAAACCGTGGAGCCAATTTTGCGGCTAGTGCCGTTGGGGCCGGCAAATACCTGAGCACCAATGGTGCTATTGCCATATTTGAAGAGGAAAGGACGGTATTTTCCGCTTTCCTGTCCATTAACTGTATAAGGTAAGCGGTTTTCGATTCGCTCGATCACATTCTTTTTCTCATTTGGGGGAAAGTAGTACCACTTTACCGAGCCAATAAATCCGACATAATTGGGATCGTAATTCACCCGGAAGGTCATCGCAACCGGCAGTTTGGCTAAATCCAGTGTAATTTCCGGTTCGAGAAACGGATCGTACTGTTCAATTTCCTCGCCCGTAACCGTATTAACCAGCGAGAAGGAATGCAGAATTTCCTTCATATCGCAGTGATAGACCTCGATGAGGAAAGGAACGACGGTAAACAGGCCCTTTTCATCCGATACGCGGATACTTCCTTTGTACTCATAGCTGGAAGACCCATCTCCGAGCGCCCTTCCTGAAATGATGCCGGAACGATCGTCGAGAATACTGGAAGGAGGTAAGACCGATCCGGGTTCCATGCGATAGGTTAATTCATCCCCGTCTAAATCGGTGGCATCGATTTGCAAGGAAAAATCTTCGCCGCTGCAAACCCCGGTGAAATAGCTTACGGAAACGGAAGGAGGTTGGTTGGCCGACCGATTGGGAACAACGGAGAAATAAATGAGCTGCTCGGCCAAAATGACACGCATATTAGCATCCGAGGTGTACGCGATCGTTTCCAGTTTATGGGTTTTGTGGGTAAGTCGCAAAGAAGGGGTAGTGCCGTTCGGCAACTGACCGAAAATATAGGGTTCCCGCTCAGAATGGGAACGGATTTGATCGTTTAGCTTGAAATGAACCGATCCGATCCGAATATCGGTTAATACCGCCGCTCGAATCGAGTACGAAGAAGGCATTTCGGATAGATTGATAATATCTCCGTTGTGGAGCGAACGGATGTCTTGTCCGGTGGCGTTATCGACCAAAAAGAGCTCGATTTGCCCAGCATCTACCGAAAAGTTCAGGAGAAGCAACAACCACAAAACGAAAAAGGCGCGAAGAAAGATAGGTGTCTTGCCCAATCGACAAATCTTCCAAATTGAGTTACGTTTGTCAAGTGTCATTTTATTCCATTTAGGGATGGAGTGTTTTCTCACGAGTGAAAAAATGAGTGTGTCTACGTAGCTATTTCATCAAATAGTAAGCCAAAGGGAAAAAATACCGTCTTTAGCTATCCACCCATCTTTCTGTTTACATCAAATACCATCGCTTGGGACTGCTCTTTCAAACGATTACGTCCCCTAAAGCGGATTGTTGCAGCTTATCCGATAAAAATGGGAACAGGAGGCAACCATGCTATTTGTCTTCCTTCGGTTATATTTGCGGTCGCAAAAAAAGCACCGAATGAATTTTCTGGACGAGTTACGCTGGCGGAATATGCTACACGATTTCACTCCCGGCGTGGAAGCATACCTGGAAGAAGGGCCGGCAACGGCCTACATTGGTTTCGACCCTACTGCTCCCTCGCTCACGATCGGCAACTACGTACAGATCATGCTCCTCACCTTCTGGCAGCGCAGCGGCCACCGGCCCATTGCGCTCATGGGAGGGGCAACCGGACGCATTGGCGACCCCTCGGGCAAAGACCAGGAACGGCAGTTGAAATCTTACGAAGAACTCGACCGCAATCTCGAGTTTCAAATCACCCAATTAAAACGCTTGCTCGATTTCGATGGTCCGAATGCTGCTCAGCTCGTCAACAACCACGATTTTTACCGGGATATGAACGTGCTGGACTTTTTGCGGAAAGTCGGAAAAACCCTGACGGTTAGCTACATGACTAGCAAAGAGAGCGTACAAAAGCGCCTCGAATCGGGTTTGTCTTTTACCGAATTTAGCTACCAACTACTCCAGGCTTACGACTTTCAGGTCCTGTACGAGCAATACGACTGCAAGGTCCAAATGGGCGGTTCGGACCAGTGGGGCAATATCACTTCCGGCACTGAATTCATCCGGCGCAACCTCGGAGCCAAGGCTTACGCCATTACCTCTCCCCTGCTGACGAAGGCAGATGGCTCCAAATTTGGGAAGTCGGAAAGCGGGAATATTTGGCTCGATCCGGAGATGACTTCTCCCTACGAATTCTATCAATTCTGGCTTCGGGCCGATGATGCCGACTTGCCCAAATTCATACGGTACTTCAGCCTTCGATCCCGCGAAGAAGTGGAGGCACTGGAGCAAGAGCATGCAGAAAACCCCAATCAGCTCAAGCAACTACTCGCCGAGGAGCTGACCGTACGGCTCCACTCGCAGGAGGATTACGAAGCCGTAAGACGGGTGAGCACCCTCCTCTTCGGCAACAAATCGACACGGGAGGATTTGCTGAGCCTACCCGAAAAATCGCTGCGAGCAGTAGCCGGTGAAATTCCAAGCTACCCGATCAATCGCGACGCACTCGCCTCTGGGATCAATATCGTAGACTTACTGAGCGAGCAAACCTCCATTGTGCAATCGAAAGGCGATGCCCGCCGGGCGATAAAAGGGAACGCCGTATCCGTCAACAAGCAAAAGATCCAAAATGCGGAGACCTCCGTCACCCACGAATCTTTATTGCACGGTAAGTACATCATGGTCGAAAATGGCAAGCGGAATAAGTATCTTTTGATTATCGAATAGCGACTTACACTTTTGAGAGTTTCCCCTTTCTATGCCCCTTAGCTGTGTTTATTCCTGTAAAAATATTGCAAATACACTCATAAGGAAATCCAGTCTGAGTAAAATATTATATCGATCAAAATCCTGATTTCCTGCATTTTTTAATGGCTGGATAGCACGCTAGGGAATGGCCAGCACTTTGTGGGTTTGCACACTCATTCGCCACTGCGGATGCTTCAGGCAATACTCGAGGGTTAGCTTCGTATTTTGCTCGATATCAGGCCCATCCATTGGCTGGAGGAAGAAATAATCGAAGGATAGATGGGCAAAGCGTTCGGGCTCGGCACCCGGTTGCGGATACACCAGTTTCAGTTCATGCCCCTGTTCTAGTACGATCGGTGCTCCGGCCTTTGGGCTTACACAGATCCAATCGAGGTTTTCGGGTGCTGGTTGGGTGCCGTTTGTTTCCACGGCTACTTCGAAGCCCCGCTCGTGAAAGGCGGTTACGAGTGGCTCGTCAAGTTGCAGCAGGGGCTCCCCGCCCGTACATACAACGTAGGGGCTGCCCTGATCCGGAGCCGGCCAGAGCTCGGCTATTGTATCGGCAAGGACGTCGCACTGATAATAGCCGCCGTTTTCACCGTCGGTTCCCCAAAAATCGGTATCACAAAACTGACAGATGGCCTTGTGCCGGTCTTCTTCCCGACCGCTCCAGAGATTGCAGCCGGTGAAGCGCAGGAAAACAGCCGGACGGCCCGTCTGTGCTCCTTCGCCCTGCAGGGTGTAGTATATTTCCTTGACTTTGTAGCGCCGATCGGCAGACATATCGTTATTCCTTTATCGAATCAACTACACCTGCTACCAATCAATTGTTTACGCTAACGAATCCGTACCTTTGCCGCCACCAAACGAAAAACCGCTAAATAATCGAACAGGCCCGTACCAAGCTCCTCCGCGGGGCGTTTGTACCAGGACGACAACGATATGCAATTTCTCTACCCACTATTTTTATGGGCACTGGCTGCCATAGCTATCCCGATCATCATTCACCTATTTTACTTCCGGCGTTTCCGCAAGGTGTACTTCACCAATGTGCGGTTTCTGCGGGAAGTGAAGGAAGAGCGGAGCCGTCGCTCCCGGCTGCGCAATCTGCTGGTGCTTCTGATGCGGATCCTGGCCGTTATCGCTCTGGTCCTGGCCTTTGCCCAACCCTTTATCCCTCAAGACACGGAAGTACAAATTGGCCGAAAGTCGGTCAGTATTTACATCGATAATTCTTTCAGCATGGCGGCACTGAGTCAGGATGTGCCGTTGTTGGAACAAGCCAAGCAGCGCGCCCGGGAAATCGTCGGTGCCTTCGGGGTGGAGGATCGCTTCCAAATCCTGACCAACGAATTTTTGGGCCGCAATCAACGCCTAGTCGGTCAGGAGGAAGCGCTGGCTCTCATCGACGAGGTCGGCCCCAGCCCGGCCGTTCGGCCCCTGTCTTCCGTCGTAGAACGGCAACAACAGGCCCTGGCTACGGAAGGCCTGGACAATCGCCAGCTCTACCTTTTATCGGATTTTCAGCAGAGCAGTAGCGATCTGGACCAGCTATCGATCGACACCCTGGTGGAAGCCACCCTCCTACCCCTGCAAGCAGTTCAGCAACGCAATGTCGCTATCGATTCCGTTTGGTTCGAAGCCCCCGTACCGCAGTACGATCAGAACAATGCCTTGCTGGTACGTTTGCGCAACTACAGCGATACGGAAGTCGACAACGTACGGCTGTCCGTTCAGTACCGCAATCAGACGAAACCGGAGGGCGTGGTCACGCTGCCTGCCGGCGGGCAGCTCATCGATACGGTGTATCTGAATGTGGGCGAATCGGGTCTGCAGGAAGCTACGCTCAACATCACCGACTATCCAATCCAATTCGATGATGATTATCACATCACTTTCGAAGTGTTGGAACGAGTCGCCGTGCTCGTACTCGAAAACGAAACGTCCAATCGGTTCCTGAATGCAGCTTTGCGCGGCCTGCAGGTCTTCGATCCGAATTTTGTGAAAGCCCAGCAAATCGACTACAGCCAGCTGGATGATTACCAACTCATCATTCTACACGATCTCGTACAGATTAGTACCGGGCTCGCAGCAGAGTTGCGCCGCTACGTGGTGCAGGGGGGTAATTTGCTGGTATTTCCGCCCCCCAACGCCGATGTGGCCAGTTACCAGGATTTTCTGGAATCTTTTCCGGCGAATATGCTGATGGGCTATCAGGAAGGTACGCTCGCCGTCGGTGAAATAAACACGGAAGAATTCATCTTCGACGATGTGTTCGAAAACCAGAACGATAATCTACGCCTTCCCACCGTTCAAGGCTCCTTCACCCTGAGCAATTTCACCGATCGACGGGAAGAAACACTAATGCGGTACCGCAACGGGAGCACCGCTATGGCCAAATTCAACATCGAAAGGGGCAACCTCTACCTGAGTGCAGCCCCACTCGATGCCGAGCTGAACGATTTGGTCCAAAATGGAGAAATCTTCATTCCGATGTTGTACAAGATGGGCATCAGCGCCGGGGGAGAGAGCAAACTGGCATACACCATCGGCACGGATGAGCGCATTACCGCAAGTCACCGAGCTACCAGTAGTGATTTGGTGTATAAGCTCCGCGGGCCGGGCGAGGAATTCATCCCCGAACAACGCGTCGTCGGCTCTGAGGTGTACTTGTCTCTCAACAACCAAATTCTCGAAGCGGGCTTCTACGAGCTCTTCTTGCGCCCGGATAGCACCCAGACCAACTTTGCTTTTAACTTCAATCGACGGGAAAGCAGCCTAGACTATTTCACTGCCGGTGATTTGCGCAGCAGCCTAGACGAGCGCATTACCGTGATCAATAATTTGAGCAACGCCCCCATCTCCAATCAAATCAGTGCCCGTAGCCAGGGGATTCAGTTGTGGTGGTGGTGTTTGGTACTCGCCTTGGTATTTTTGGGCATTGAGGGATTACTACTAAGAATTTTTAAATAATGCCCAAACCGCCTTTTTATGAAATGGCTTTTTCGGAATCTGCAAATCATTGATGTCAACAGCCCGTTTAATGGTCAGCGGGTCGACGTGCAGATCGATGGAGAGCAAATCAGCAATATCGGTAAGGACTTACCTGCCGCCGACCGGGAGGTTATTGAATGGCCAAATGGACACTGTTCCCCTGGATGGGTCGACATTGGCGCACAAGTGGGTGATCCCGGCTATGAATACCGCGAAGACGTCGATTCCTTTGCCGCCGCCGCCGCTCGCGGCGGATATACCGCCGTTGCGGTGGTGCCGAATACCGATCCGGTTATCGATTCCAAATCGGGCGTTCGCTACTTGATCGAGCGATCGGAAAATACGCCCGTCCACCTATTGCCACTGGGAGCGATCAGCCGAGCCTGTGCGGGTACGGACATTACCGAAATGATGGACATGCGGCAGGCAGGTGCCCACGCTTTTACAGATGGAACGGCTCCTATACAACACGCCGGACTGATGCTGCGGGCCCTGCGGTATGTCAAGTCATTCGACGGACTCGTCATTAATCTTCCACAGGAAGCGAGTATTGCAGGCAATGGACAGATGCACGAAGGAGCAATTAGCACGCAGCTCGGCCTGACGGGGTTGCCCGAACTGGCCGAAAGCCTGATGATCGATCGGGATTTGCAGTTGCTCGAATACACCGGTAGCCGATTGCACATCTACGGACTTTCCACGGCTATCGGGATCGAAAAGGTACGGCAGGCCAAGCAGGCAGGCCTGCGCGTCAGCGCCTCTGTGCCGGCTCTTAATCTATTGTTTAATCACTCCGCGCTCACCGATTTCGACAGTAATTTTAAGGTTCTGCCGCCCCTCCGCCGCGAGGAAGACCGACAGGCGCTTGTAGCAGGAGTTCACGATCGAACAATCGACTGCATCACCTCCAACCACCGTCCCTACGAGTCGGAAGCCAAGGCCCTCGAATTTCCCTACGCCGCCTTCGGCGCCACCGGATTAGAGACCGCCTTTGCTACTGCCTGGACAGCGCTGAACGACCAGATGCCTCTCGAACAATTCGTTGCCGGTTTCAGCAATCACCCTCGGGCAATACTTGGGTTACCGAACGCATTCATAGGCATAGGCGAACCAGCCGAATTGACCTTTTTTGACCCCGAAGCTGTTTGGAAAGTGACAAATGCACTACTGGTATCAAAAGCCATCAACAACCCACTGGAAGGGCAATCGTTGCGGGCCAGGGTACTCGGAATCTTCAATAAAGGACGCTGGTGGAAACAATCGTAGATCAGGAAAGCTGGAAGGGGCGCAGCATCATTTGGGGATGCCTGGCCGGACTGGCTACTATCGCATGGATAAGCGTTTTTTACTTTGTTGAAAAGACCTACATTTTCCAACCCTGGGTACCTATCAGTGCCACGATATTTTATCTCTATGCAATGTATCAAGGTGCCGGTCTCATCCGGTCGGACCAAGTCCTACCCTATCTGCGGCCGGCTTTTTTGGTATTTGTAATTGCAAATGTGTTTTACTACGGCTATTACTTCGTGTTATTCAAATACGTTGATCCCGGCTTAGTCGATCTGCAAGCCAACGACCTGGCCGCGCGGGAGCTTCTGGAAGAAGTGGGCGGCCGCGATGCCCTCGAAATTACGTTCGGCACCACTCTGTTGTCGTACTTCCGCAGTCTGATTACCGGGTTTATTCTTGCCGTTATTTTGGCCTTTTTTCTGAGAAACCGTTGAAAAGTGTTTGCATGGATTTAAGTTTGGTGATTCCGCTTTACAACGAGGAAGAGTCACTTCAGGAGCTCGAGGCCTGGATTCGCCGCGTGGTGGAAGAAGAGGGTTTCCAATACGAAATCATCTTTGTAGACGATGGTAGCAAGGACGCTTCCTGGTCAGTGATTGAAACACTGCATCGGGTAAATCCCAATGTGCGTGGTATTAAGTTTCGTCGCAATTACGGAAAATCAGCCGCCCTCAATACGGGATTCCAAGCAGCCCGCGGACGCGTAGTTATCACGATGGATGCCGACTTGCAGGATAGCCCGGATGAAATTCCGGAATTGGTCCGGCTCATTGAAAAAGAGGGGTTCGACCTGATTTCCGGATGGAAGAAAAAGCGGTACGACCCCCTGTCGAAAACCATTCCCTCCAAGTTTTTTAATCGAATTACCCGTTGGATCAGCGGCATCCCGCTCCACGACTTCAATTGCGGCCTGAAGGCTTACCGGTTGGATGTCGTTAAAAGTATTGAGGTGTACGGAGAAATGCACCGCTACATTCCGCTGTTGGCCAAGTGGGCGGGCTTCGAGCAAATAGGCGAAAAAGTAGTGGAGCACCGGGCACGACAGTACGGCATCTCCAAATTTGGATTGGAACGGTTTATCAACGGCTTCCTGGACCTGATGTCCATTACATTTGTCGGACGTTTTGGCAAACGCCCTATGCACTTCTTCGGCACGATCGGCCTGCTCCTTTTCCTCGTTGGTTTTATTGCCGTAGTGTGGATTGGAATCAATAAAGTCTACCGCCTTCAGGCTAAACTGCCGGCTATTCTCGTAACCGATAATCCCTACTTCTACATTTCCCTGACCTGCATGATCCTGGGTACGCTTCTGTTCGTCACGGGCTTTCTGGCGGAATTAATGGTCCGAAATGCCGTCGACCACAATGCTTACTTGATCGAAGCGGAATTGGGGAAAGAGGTTAAGGCCACGGCTAAACCGCAGCCTTAACCTCAATCTATATTATCAGGCCCAGTATACCAGGTTAAGATCCTGGCGATTGGCCAGCAGCGGGTGCTTGGGATAGGCGCGGAAGCCGTACTCGTACACCCCTACCAAATGCGGATCGACGCTAACCCGGAAGGTTGCCTGGTTCCCATCGGTGTATTCCATCTGGAAAGGCTCCGCAAATTTGAGCTCCAGTTCCGATTCGCTCAGGCGCTTAAAGAACGCAACTTCCATGCCGATATCGTTGGGACTCAACCCGTTGAGGTCGAGTCTGACGGTCGCCTGAAATTTCTGTCCGAGCGGAAGGGAATGGTTGGCCGCATCGATCGTATCTACGTGCAAGCTGTGCAAACCGGGCCACTTTTCCTCCACCATGCGCTTCCAGACGGTCAGCTCCCGGGCGGGCTCGTAGTTGTTTTGCCGAATTTGCTTGGTCTGGCGGTACAGCTTATTGTAGAATCGATCGTAGTAATCGTCCAGCATGCGCTTCATGGTGAAGTGCGGCGCTACCTCTGCGAGGTTGTTCTTGACGTATTCCATCCACTTTTGGGGAATGCCCTGCTCATCGCGATCAAAGTAAGTGGCCGCAATTTCATCCTCGATGATATTGTAAATGGTTTCTGCATCGAGCTCGTTCTGAAGGTTCTGGTCATCGTAGGTACGATCTAAAGGCAGCGCCCAACCCGCATCGGGTCGGTAGCCCTCTGCCCACCAGCCATCGAGTACGCTGAAGTTGACTGTCCCATTTAGTGAAGCCTTCATCCCGGAAGTACCGGAAGCTTCGAGTGGGCGCGTAGGCGTATTCAGCCACACATCTACGCCTCGGTAGAGCAGTTTGGCCATTTCCATGTTGTAGTTCTCCAGGAAGATCACCTTCCCCTGGAAATCCGGCTGCTTGGAAATGTGAATGATGTGTCGGATGAGATCCTGGCCACCACCGTCGGCCGGGTGGGCTTTCCCGGCATAGAGGAACATAATGGGGCGTTCCGGATCGTTGACCAACGTCCGAAGTCTATCGAGATTTGAAAATAACAGGTGCGCCCGTTTGTAAGTGGCAAACCGCCGCGCAAACCCAAAAATCAATGCGTTTTCTTCGATCCCATTAAGGATTTCAAAGATGGCGCGTGGGTTTTCTCCACGGCGCGTCAGGTCTTCCTGCAGTTTATCCCGCACGTAAGCGAGCAGTTTCTTCTTTTGCCCCTTGCGAATTTCCACCAGTTCGGCATTGTCTACCTGATGGATTTTCCGCCAGTGGTCTGGATTCGATTGATCCTTAAGAAATGCATCCCCGAAATTCCGAACATACAGCTTGTTGAGTTCAGGAGCAATCCACGTAGGATAGTGCACGCTGTTGGTTACATATCCGATATGGAGTTCTTCGGAGTTGTAGCCGGGATACAGCTCATTAAACATCTTTTGCGAGACGGTCCCGTGCAGCTTGCTCACACCATTCACCTCCTGGGATAATCGGATCGCCAGGTTACTCATACTGAAATCCTCCTGCGCATCATCGGGCTGCTTACGACCAAGTGCCATGAAGTCCTCCCAGGCAATCCCGAGCTCATCCGCAGTGGACTGAAGGTAACTGCGCATGAGGTGTTCCGGAAAATGGTCATGGCCAGCCGGCACCGGAGTATGGGTGGTATACAGGGCACTGGAGCGCACGATTTCGGTCGATTCCTCGTAGGTAAACCCACGATTGAGATAGGTGCGCAGCCGCTCCAGACCGAGGAAAGCGGCATGACCTTCATTGCAGTGGTAAAGTTCCGCTTCGATACCCATTGCCTGGAGCGCCCGGATGCCACCAATCCCCAACAGGATTTCCTGCTTGAGGCGGTGCTCGTTATCACCTCCGTACAGCTGATGCGTCAGGGTACGGTCTTCCCAGGAGTTTTCTTCAATATCGGTATCGAGTAGATACAGGGGCACCCGACCTACTTGTAGTTTCCAAATCTTGGCGGTCACGATCCGTCCCAGCAGGGTAATGTGAATCTTCATCCACTCACCCTGATCATTGCGCACCGGCGAAACGGGCAACTTGGTGAATTCCTGGGCGGGAAAATTGTGGATTTGATCCCCATTCAGCGCTACCGACTGCGTAAAGTATCCGTAGCGGTACAACAAACCGACGGCCACCATTTCCGAATTGGAATCGCTGGCCTCCTTGAGGTAGTCGCCCGCGAGTACGCCCAGGCCGCCAGAGTACAGCCGCAGGCTAATATGCAGCCCATACTCCATGCAGAAGTAGGCAATTTTCGGCTGATCGGCAGTACGCGGCTCATTGAGATAGGCCTGAAACGTCTGATCGATCACGCTAAGCCGCTGCAGAAAATCTTCGTCATCAGCCAGGCGGTTTATGGTGGCGCTGTCCAGATTATCCAGAAGCGCTACGGGATTGTAGTTCAAGCGAATGAACAGCTCCTGGTCAATGGATCTGAAGAGTTCGCTGGCATCCTTGTGCCACGACCACCACAAATTGTAGGCTAATCGTCGAAGAGGTTCGAGCGCAGGTGGCAACTGATTCTCGATGAAGATTTTCTTGAGCCGGATTTGGCTATCACTTAGTTGACCGATCATTTGAAAGCACTTTAAGTAATTCTACAGAAGGTTTCCCCACCGTAGTGAGATAGCAAAATTAACAATCCACTGACAACGCAGCGATTATTATTGTAAAATGTACAATAAGTGTTGTTCTTATCGAGGTGGTAATGGGCCGATCTGCCAGTTAACTACATTTCTTTCTGATGAAATTGGCACATCGGCAGGCGTATTGGTACTTGTAAGTTATTGAACCTTCAGCAGATCCACGTCAAAAATTAACGTGGAAAACGGCTTGATGGTATCTCCGGCCTCGCGGCTTCCGTATGCGAGGTTGTACGGAACGAAAAACCGGTACTTTGCTCCTTCTTTCATTAGTTGCAGCCCTTCTGTCCATCCGGAAATTACCTGATTGAGTCCAAAGGTCGCCGGCTGACCCCGTCGAACAGAGCTATCGAAAACAGTCCCGTCAATCAAGGTGCCATGATAGTGAACGGTAACCTGATCGGTAGGTTTCGGACTGGAGCCGTTCCCTTCTTGTAATACTTCGTATTGCAGGCCGCTTTCGGTAACTTTTACTTGTTCACGCTTGGCATTTTCGACGAGAAACTGCTCTCCGGCCTCCTTATTATCGCCGTGCATGGTAGCCTGTTTAGCCTGAATAAACTGCTGGACGATTGCGTTAGCTTGTTGTAGGTCAACTTTGGGTGCACCTGCCATCATATCTTCGATGCCGGTGGCCAATTCCTGTGGGTTAAGGGTGTCAAATCCTTGTTGCTTAAGGTTTTGAGCGAGCAACACGCCCAAATTGTAACTGAGTGAATCCATCAAAATAATTTATCAAAATAACGGAAGAATGTAACTACTTCCGGTCAAAGGAACGACTTTCGACCGGAGAATGATTGTTTCGGGTCTTATTTTTGAGCAAATAATCTTTCCACACTCAACCTAATATATCGTGGCAGGTAGCACCTTTGGCAACGCATTTAAAGTAACGACCTTCGGCGAAAGCCACGGCCCCGCCCTGGGCCTGATCATAGAGGGGTGTCCGGCGGGCCTGGCCCTCAATACAGAAGAACTTCAACGGGAGATGAACCGCCGGCGTCCCGGACAGTCGAAAATTGTCACTCAACGCAAAGAAGCCGATGTGGTCGAGCTGCTTTCCGGTGTATTCGAAGGCGTCACTACCGGTACCCCCATCGGCATGGTGATCCGCAATGCCGATCAGCGGTCTAAAGACTACTCCCACATCGCCGATAAATACCGCCCCAGCCACGCCGATTATACCTTTCAGCAAAAGTACGGCATCCGCGATTACCGCGGCGGGGGACGGTCCTCCGCCCGCGAAACAGCCGCTCGGGTAGCCGCCGGCGCCGTGGCCAAGCAACTACTACGCCAGGCAGGAGTAGAAATCCGGGCCTACGTTAGTCAGGTTGGCACCTTGATTCTCGATACGCCCTATGACAAACTCGACCTGCAGCGCACGGAAGAAACCCCAGTTCGCTGCCCCGATCCCGACATGGCCGCTCGCATGGAAACCCTGATTAAAGAAGTGCGCAAGGCTGGAGATACCATCGGAGGCACCGTCAGTGCGGTAGCCACCGGCGTGCCCGCAGGATGGGGCGAACCGGTATTCGACAAGCTCCACGCCGACCTCGGAAAAGCTATTCTGAGTATCAACGCCTGTAAAGGCTTCGAATACGGATCCGGATTTGCCGGCGTTGCCCTGCGCGGCAGCGAACACAACGACGCGTTTTACAAAGACGGGGAGGAAGTGAAGACCCGTACCAACCACAGCGGCGGTGTCCAGGGTGGCATCTCCAATGGAATGGATATCTATTTTCGGGCCGCCTTCAAACCCGTTGCTACTATTGTGCCCGATCAGGAGAGCATCAATAAAGACGGAGAAATGGTCATCGTACAGGGTAAAGGTCGGCACGACCCCTGCGTTCTTCCGCGGGCCGTCCCGATTGTGGAGGCCATGACCGCCCTGGTACTGGCGGATCACTGGCTGCGGCAACGGCTGGCTACATTATGAGTCCGAACGTTCCTAATTGTTCTCTAGGGCACACGCATCAAAATGGTCGGTAGGGGAGTTTTTGGCGTTTGGGCTAATCAGGGCTTGCTTGTTAGGCGCTAAGCGCGTATCTTTATTGGACCATCCAATAGTTGCCCCAGCGGCAGCCGTTCTCACAAAATAGCCCACTTTTTCACACGGCCGTTTCCATTGCTGGTAGCCGCGTGCGCTGCGCACGCCCTGGT
>CAZDET010000015.1:38641-84983 GCA_964504335.1 uncultured Saprospiraceae bacterium | reverse complement strand
GCCGGGGGTCCGAGCTATGTCCCGCCGGGTGGACTTACTCTCTCCGGCATTTGATACGTGCGCCCTATCGGCACCCGGGAAAATGCGGTTTTATTGTGCCGTCGGGTATGAGATGGGAATAGACAGAGTTGGTCCCGGGCGGTGGGGGCTATCGCTTAAGGTCCTCCATGATGCCCTGACGCACCTTGGTGGCACTAGTTCTCCACTTCTTTCTTGAAGTCTTCCAAAGTGGTGTATTCACCTCGTTTAGCGGCCGCTACCTCGGCAAGCAGTTGCTCGCGCGCCTCACTAGCTCGAACCGCTTTGCCATCAGTATCATAGCCGATGATCGGATCTTCTTCGGCCTCGTACGTGCGGACCATCGCAAATACCGCTTTCAACATTCGATCATCGATTTGATCGATTAGTCGGTGCAATTCCTGGCGGATTTCAGCGGTACTCATTCGGATAGGTATTGTTCGCATAATGAAACCGTGGTAGGGGTGCTGGAAGTTGCCGGCAAAGCTACGGCACCCCTCGCCTTCCAGCATTGACAATTTCCCGCCGTTTTGGACACTGAGATCCCCACGCTATTTTCCTCACTCAATCGGAATCGCCCAAAATTCGCGTCCATCCCGCACGCTGTGCAAGCAGCTAATGATGCGGGGGCGGTCGCCATCCCAATCGATCGAAAGGATGCCGAAATTCCGCTGGCCCACCAAATCGCTCACCCGGTGCCGGTTGGGTTCGTCGGCGGCTTCGTAGGAGTGGGTCAGGCCGCTGCTGGTAAATTCGTAGAGCGGGGTGGCGAGGCCGGGTAGTTCGATGCGGCTCAGCTCGGCCAGATGGCGGTCGCCGCTGATCAGAATGGGGCGGTTGGGCTGGGTGGCCGTCAGCAGATCGAACAGACGCTGGCGGGCACTCGGGAAATTGGCCCACTTTTCGAATCCCTGCTCCTCCGGAATCACCTGAATGCTCGAGGCGATCAAATGGATGTCTGCTTCGTTGGCCCGCAGCTCTTCTTCCAGCCATTGCCACTGGGCGGCACCGAGCACATCTCCGGTGGGATTGGGCTGGTACCGCTTTTGTCCGACGGTGTTCTTCTCTAGCCCATCCCGAAAGTAGCGGGTGTCCAGCAGGATGACCTTGACGCGTTTTCCTTCCGGACCGAATACGTACGACCGGTAGATGCCCGGCGATTTGCGGGCCGCTGCGTCTTTCGGCTCGTCGATGAAATCGAAAAAGAGTGCCTGACTCGACGCGCGCATCTCGTATTCCTTACCGCCGTCGTTGACGCCGTAATCGTGATCGTCCCAGATGCCGGTGATCGGTACCCGCCGGCGGAAGGCCGTGTAGTTCGGATTGGTTTTGAGCTGCAGGTACTGTTCGCGCATCGACCGCATATCTTCGGTATCGGCGTAGATATTGTCGCCCAGCCAAATCCACAAGTCGGGCTCCTTGGCCATGATCTGGGTCCAGTACCGTTGCGGCGCATCTTCCCGGTTGCAGGAGCCAAAGGCAATGATCTGCAAGGTGCGATCCAGCGGTAGATTCTGCTCCTTGAGCAACGACTGGCCAAATCCGGAAGTGGGGCTCCCGAATAATAGTCCGGTCATCAATAAAAGTCCGATAAAATGTTTCATATTTAGTGAAGTTGCATCAGCGGTCAAGATACGGCAAAGGGGATAGTTCTTCCTAGACTGCCATCACTCGCACGTCATTTGTGGACAAGTCCTTTTCGACGGCGGATGGCCAAATATTTTCCAATTACTTAACCAATTAGCCTTATGCGTTCCTATCTACTATGCATTGCCTTAATTATTGCATTTTTGCTGCCTATGGAGGCACAGATAGATATTCAATACCAGACCCCGCCCCGGGAGATTCAGGAGTTAGTGGATGCGCCTCTCACCCCGCTGGTGAGCGTCAGCCCTTCGAAAACCCACATGGCGATGTTCGAGCGCCCCGGGCATCCTCCCATCGAAGAGGTGGCCCAGGAAGAGCTGCGCCTGGCGGGCCTTCGTATTAACCCCAAGACCAATGGGTCTTCGCGCGCCCGCTACTACACCGGAATTCAGGTGCAGGAAATGGGTGCTTCCTCCGCTCGGCCCGTATCGGGCTTTCCCGAAAAGGCGCGTCTGGAAAATATCGACTGGTCGCCCGACGGTAGCCGCATCGCGCTGACCCACACCACCGATCAGGGACTCGAATTGTGGGTGATAAACGTAGCCGAAGCCACCGCCCGCAAGGTCCTTGGAGACGCCTACCTCAGCGACGCCATGGGCGGTAGCCCCTTCGAATGGATGAACGACTCCCGTCAATTACTGGTCCGAACCATCCCCGCCGGCCGGGGAGCACTCCCCGCGAAGAGCGACGTGCCCGCCGGCCCGATCGTCCAGTCAAACGAGGGGAAGGTCGCTCCGGCCCGCACCTACCAGGACCTTCTTACCAATAATCACGACGAAGCCGTCTTCGAATTCTACACCGGCAGTGAACTGCACCTACTCGACCTGACCGACGGCAGTACGACGCCCTTTGCCGAACCGGGCCTGATCCGCTCGTTCGAATCGTCTCCGAGTGGTCAGTACGTACTCATCACCTACGTGCACCGCCCCTTCAGTTATTTAGTGCCCTACTACCGCTTCCCCCTGCGGACGGTCATCTACGACCGCCAGGGGCGCCTCGTGCGGGAGGTCGCCGACACGCCGCTTGCCGAAGACGTGCCCATCGGATTCGGTGCCGTGCCCAAGGGCCCCCGCTCCTTCAACTGGCGATCCGACGCCCCGGCCCAGTTGTGGTGGGTGGAAGCGCTAGACAGCGGTGACCCAGACCTGGAAGTGGATTTTCGCGACCAACTGTTTTACCTGGATGCCCCCTTCGAGGGCGATAAGCAGGAAGGCCCCAAGGTAGCGCTGCGCTACGCGGGCAATTACTGGGGAGACAACGACCTCGCCATCGTAGTCGAACGCTGGTGGCCCGATCGCCGGATCATCGCCAGCCAGTGGAGCCCCGCGCAGCCCAGCGCGGAAAAGTCGACGCTCTACGATCGCTCCTGGGAAGACCGCTACAACGATCCCGGCAGCTTCCTGTCGATCACCAACGAGCACGGCCACTACGTACTCCTGCAGGACGCCGCCGGAAAATACCTCTACCTCTCCGGGGAGGGTGCCTCGCCGGAGGGCAATCGCCCCTTCCTCGACCGCTACGAAATCGCGTCGGGAGAGACCGAGCGCCTGTGGCGGTCGGAAGGCCCCTATTACGAGTATCCTGTCTCCGTAATTGACCTCGACGAAAAGCAGGTAGTAACCCGCCGCGAAAGCCGGGATACCCCACCCAATTACTTCCTGCGCAACTGGGAAACCGGCGACCTGGAGCAGCTGACCAGCTTCCCCAATCCCTACGAAGCGATGAAAGGCGTGCAAAAGGAACTGGTCCGCTACGAGCGCTCCGACGGCGTAGAAATGACGGGAACCCTCTACCTCCCCAAAGGCTTTCAGCCGGGCTCCGACGATCCGCTCCCCGTGCTCATGTGGGCCTATCCGCGCGAGTACAAGAGCGCCGACGCCGCCGGCCAGGTGAGCGACAGCCCCCACGAATTCATTCGCCTCTACTACGGTTCTCCCATCTACTGGGTCACCCGCGGCTACGCCGTCTTCGACGACGTTTCCATGCCCGTCATCGGCGAAGGCGACGCCGAGCCCAACGAAACCTTCGTCGAACAACTGCGCATGAACGCCAAAGCGGCCATTGACAAACTAGCCGACATGGGCGTCGGCGATCCGAATCGAGTCGGAGTCGGCGGCCACTCCTACGGCGCCTTCATGACCGCCAACCTGCTGGCTCATACCGACCTGTTTGCGGCGGGCATCGCCCGCTCGGGTGCCTACAACCGCACCCTCACGCCCTACGGCTTCCAGGCGGAAGAACGCACCTTCTGGGAGGCCCCGGAGATCTACTTCAACATGTCGCCCTTCATGCACGCGCACAAGATCAAGGCCCCCATCCTGCTCATCCACGGCGAAGCCGACAACAACAGCGGCACCTACCCGATGCAGTCCCGGCGTTTCTACGCCGCTCTGAAAGGACAAGGGGCCACTACGCGGCTGGTCATGCTCCCCCACGAGAGCCACGGCTACCGCGCCCGCGAATCGGTGATGCACATGCTCTGGGAAATGGATACGTGGCTGGAGAAACACGTGAAGAACCGGTCGGAAGTGGGGCTGCGGCCCTAATTCATTAAGGCAGTCTGCGACCTGCTTTTAATGCGTTAACGCCACCGGTAGAACTACCGGTGGCGTTTTTTAAACTAGGCCGATGAAAGCCTGTTCCAAAGAAAAAGACCGTACATGGAGGTATTGGATAAAATTGAGATCCGGCATCTGAGGCTGGAAGATTACCGCGGCTTGAAGAATGCCATGATCGAGGCCTACAGCGGAATTGGCGGTCAGTTTTGGCAGGAGGCAACCATACAGCGTCTGTTGACCATTTTTCCGGAGGGCCAGATATGTGTACTGGTCGATGGGAAAGTTGCCGCCTGTGCGTTGAGCATCGTAGTTGATTACAAGAAGTTTGGCGACGATCACACCTACAAGAAAATCACGGGCGCATACACCTTCAGTACCCACGATGCCATACGTGGCGACGTGCTGTACGGCATCGATGTCTTCGTGCATCCCGATTACCGGGGGATGCGCCTCGGGCGCCGGCTGTACGACGCGCGAAAAGAACTCTGCGAAAACCTGAATCTGCGCGCCATCATCGCAGGCGGGCGCATTCCGGGATACAAAAACTACGCGGCGGAAATGAGTCCGCAGGAATACATCCGCAAGGTGCATTCCAAAGATATCTACGACCCCACCTTGACGTTTCAGCTAAGCAACGAATTTCGCGTCAAACGGGTAATCGGCGGCTATTTGGAAGGGGATACCGAATCGCACGAATACGCTACCCTGATCGAGTGGAACAACATCTATTTCACGGAAAAGGAGGGCCTTTTTCAGCAGCCCAAATCCGTGGTGCGGCTCGGCCTGGTCCAGTGGCAAATGCGCTTGTTTAAAAACTTCGATGCCCTGGTCGAACAAGTGGAGTACTTTGTAGATGCCGTCAGCGATTACAAGGCAGACTTCACGCTGTTTCCCGAATTCTTCGAGGCGCCGCTCATGGCCGAATTCAACCACCTGGGCGAAGCCCGCGCCATTCGCGAACTCACCCGCTACACGGAGCCACTCCGCCAGAAAATGCTGGACATGGCCGTGGCTTACAACACCAATATCATCACGGGCTCCATGCCGATCCTCGAAGATGACAAACTCATGAACATCAGCTACCTGTGCCGCCGCGACGGCACCTGGGAAAGCTACACGAAGATCCATCTTACTCCTTCCGAAGTCAGTGCCTGGGGCATGGTAGGGGGCGATAAAGTACAGGTATTCGACACCGATTGCGGCAGGATCGGCATTTTGATTTGCTACGATGTGGAGTTCCCCGAGCTGGCCCGGCTATACGCCCTGCAGGGGATGCAAATTCTGTTCGTGCCATTCCTCACGGATACGCAAAACGGGTACAACCGCGTGCGCCGCTGCGCTCAGGCGCGCGCCGTGGAAAACGAATGCTACGTAGCCATCGCCGGATGCGTCGGCAATTTGCCGCGGGTCAATAATATGGATATTCAATTTGCGCAGTCGGCCATCTTCACGCCTTCCGACTTTGCCTTCCCTACCAACGCCATCAAAGCGGAGGCAACTCCGAATACGGAGATGACCGTCATTGCCGATGTCGACATGGAGTCGCTAAAAGAATTGAATATGCGCGGAAGTGTACGTACGCTAAAGGATCGACGCACGGATATCTACTCGCTCCAGTTGCTTAAACCGCAACAGCAAAATCATCAGAAATAAGCCCCGTCTTCCCAGTCGTCGTCTTCTTCATCCTTGTCCGGATCGGTGTAGAAGGGCCGGTTAGATAAATCGCGCGGAAACAACAGTGGATTGGGCAAATCGTCGTAATCCGTCGCATCCAGATCCCAAATTTCGGCATCCTTGCATTGGCAACTATCGCCGAGCAGGCAACTGGTTTCTTCGCTGGGAGGACAAAGGTACAAGGGGAACACCTCTCCCATAAGCAGGGGCACGCTGCGGTTCAGCTGCGCCCGAAGCAAGGTATAGTAGTAGCGAGGCTGTAGGTAAGCAGGAAATTCGGGCCGGTAGCCGTAGGTATCGAGGCAGCGCTCCAGCGCGTACAGAATGGGGGCGATCTGGATTTCCGTCAACCGATCGGCCGGCGGGAATTGAATTTGCTCGATCCCGATGATTTCCTCGAGAAGTTCTCGCCGACGGTACATCAACGCGTCTTCTTCTTCAACGTAATCTTCCTCGGCATCGAAATCCCCCTGTCGCTGAAAAACGGGCACCGCTGCTATCGACGCTTCAATATCTTCCAGTAGTTGTGCTAAGTATCGGTCCATTTAAATCTCCAGGTGTTCTGTTAATTCAATAAAATGCGGTACCAGGATGAGAATGGGCTAGTAGATTTTTCACAAAAATAGGAGCAGAAACAACGCCCGGCAAGTCCGAACTTCAATCATTTATTCTTTGGCAAATTAGGCACGTTTGCACTCAAAAGAAAGCTAAGTGCCTAAAAATACACGGAATAGGGTAAGGGATTGTCGGGTTATCGCACGAGGATCACCTCTCCGCTCAATGCTATTTGTCGGCCATCTACCAGCTCGACGGTTGCCATCCAAACGTATACCCCGCCCGGTAGGGATTGCCCATCGAAGGTTCCGTCCCAGCCGAAATCCGCGGTGTCGATTGGCAAATCGCGTAAAAACGCCACCTGATTTCCAAATCGACTAAACACCGACAATTCCCGGATGGAGCGAAGCTGTCTGGGGCTTCCCATCGGTTGGAAGAAGTCATTTTGCCCGTCCCCATCGGGACTAAAGGCCGTTGGTGTGTAGATGGGCACGTTCCGGTCTACAATCACATGGACTGTGTCCCGAACTCGACACCCTTCTGCACTAAGTACTTCCAAGTGGTATTCGCTCGTGTAAGAAGGCATCAATATTGGTGCCAATTCTTCGATAATGGCCGTATCGACCGAAATAACCGACCAGTTGAAGTCGACGGGATCAAATTCGATAACCGGCTGGAACTGCACACTGTCGCCAATCCGGATGGCCGTATCAGCGCCTAGCTCCAGGCCAAACCCTTCCGGATCGTACAGCGTAATGACGGTATCCCACCGGCAGCCCTCGCCATCCACCAATTCTAACTGGTGCGGCCCTTCGCTTAGCTGCAGTGCTTCGGAGGGCACCCCGCCGTTGACGGGCTGCTCGTCTACCGACCAGCGGAAGGGCGGAACGCCGTTCACCACCGCATCAACTGCAATAAATCCATCTGTCCCATCCGGGCAAATCGGATTTCCTGCGCTGACTAATCCCGTCAGGGCAGGCGGATCGACCAACGTTACGCTTTCGCGCCACTCGCAGCCGAGCCGATTGACGGCCACGGCCGTATACGTGCCGGGGCCGAGCTGATCGATGAAGGCCGTGTCATAGGTTTCCCAATATACCTGAAGCGGTGGCGACACCGACGTCGCCTGCGCCAGCAATGCACCTCCCGGCAGGTTGGCGCAGGGGATCGAATCAATGGTGATTCGACCGGTGACCTCCGTCAACTGGACAGATACCCAAGTCGTATCCAAATTGACCGGGCAGGGATAGTCCAACGGCTCTACCGCTGCCAGGCGCAGACGGGTGTCCGCTTCGAGCAGCAGCCGGAAACTATCGCGGGCCGCCAGCGATTGCCGGATTAGTGGTTGCCCCTGGCTGTATTCAACTGCGACCTGTGAAAGGGCATCAATCCCGGAAAGCTCAAAGTTTAGTACGGCCGAATCGCCCCGACAGATCAGGGACGCAGCATCCAGCGTAGCCGACACCCGCGGATATTCTTCAATGGAAAATTCTTCGGTCGTGAAGCAGCCATTCTGCCCTTCTACCCGAAGCTCGTAATTGCCCGCCGTCAATTCCTGGCTAGGAGTCGTGGCGCCATTCGACCATTGGTACGAAACAAAGGCTTGATCGGGCCCAACCACCGTGGTCGCATCCGGGCAAATGAGTAAATCGCCCTCTAACTGAATATTCGGCAACTCGAGCGCTCTGACTTCTACGGAATCACGCCCCAAGCAGCCCTTATCGTCCTGCACTTCTACCGAAAACACCCCTCCGTCTACTATGAGAAAACGGGTTGTCGACCGCGCCCGCGATTCCCAGAATACCCGTTGGTAGGCCTGCTCCACTTCCAGGAATACCGTATCGCCCGGACAAATCTCGGCGGGTGCCACAATGCTCGGCACGGGGTTGGGTACGCTGATCACTTCAACGGTATCCGAGGCAATACACCCCAAATCATTGGTTACTTGTACCGTATACCGCCCCGGTCGATCAATTAGCCGCGTCTGATCAGCCGTATTGTCCGACCATTCAATGATTTCTGCCGCCGTGGATACGCCCACTTCGAGCTGTGTATCTCCGCACAGATAAAGCGTATCGACGCCGGGCGCCAGAGTGATCCCCGGAATAACTTCCCGAAACGGGAGTTCGATACTCGATTCCACCTGACAATTACCGAGATCAATTTCCAATAGATAGGTTTCCGCCTCGGCCGGTGGCGGTACCTCAAGCACGGGCCCCGTTCCGAGTGGGCTGCCCTGTGCATCTTTCCAGACATATTCGAAAGGCAGAGAATCGACGAGCAACTGGACGGAAGGCGCACAAGTATAGATACTGCGAATGGTATCCGCATACAAATCGACCGCCTTGGAAAATCCGCTGTTGAAGCCACAGGCATCGGCCACCTCAAAGCAATGAACGCCTAGTCCCATATCCGGAAAGGAAAAGTCGGCGGCCGAGTCGAATGCCAGTTCGGTGCCTATGGGGCTTCCGGTAGTGCAATCCACTTCCCGAAACTGGTAGGGGCCGTTCCCGCCGGAGAGCGATATCTGCAGCTCGGCCAGGCCTTCGGGTTCGCAGATGAAATTCCCTCCAATGACTAACTCAACGGGCTGATAATCCGGAATTTCGAACTCCACACTATCGATATAGCAGCCTCTGGCATAGTAGGGTTCTACGTATGCCTTATACGTACCGGGAGCCAGATTTCGAATCACCTCGTTACCCTTCGAAGTCCCGTCGATACTGAACCGATCGCTACCAAATTGGGAATTGGGTTGAGCCCCCTGATCCACGAACCACTGAGCATAACCTTCGGCATCGCGCAGTGCATTGGTAATGCGCACAGCCGACCGACCAGGGCAGGATCGCTCTATTTCTACTTCGATGTTGGGGCGATTATCGGGTTCGGGTAGTAGAATGAATATGGCCCCGCACTCCGACATAGACGTGAGCTTGTACAGCCCGGGCGGCAGTTCGTCTATGGAGTAGAACCGGCAGGGGCCGTCCGTCTCTTCATCCAAAATCTGGTAGTAATCATCATCTGCCCCCCCCGTGAGTACATAGGGACCGGCAGCCCGCTCGATATCCAGGTGGTAGCGAAAGAGGCACTCGTCGCTACCCGACGCCCGCCTCAGATCGAATTCGTAATAAGGATTGATGGGCCGAGGGTTGACTACTTCGACCGAGGCCGCCAGGTTTCCACAATTGAGCTGGGCAAACACCGAATAGGTGCCCGGGGGTAACCCCCGAAAGATGCCGCTGGTGTTGTTCGACTCCAAAACGGCTCCGGTGGCGTCGCGCAGCTCAAAGCGCGCACTGCCGTCGGATAGGCGGCGGCGGCTTTCCAGGCCATCGTCACAGCTAAACAATTGTACGATCTCCGCAATAATCGAATCGCAGGCCGGCCGGATTTCCAGTAAAAGGGTATCTGTACAAGTGGTTCGATCCCCGCAGTTATCTTCAACCTGGATAGACCAATCACCAATCGTTCCCTGATCGAACGTAATATCGGAGGTACCCTCTATAACGACTGATCGCTGATCCGGGCAGGATAAACAGCTTACCGTGAGTGGATAGGGAATTTCACCGGTGCACAATCGTTCTACCCGAAAGGAGACCGCATCGTCGGCGCATCCTTGAGTACTGGGTAAGAACCCCAGCCGGTAGGGGGTACTCCTCCCGAGTGCTCGCTCGTTTCCGCAGCGATCCAAAATCCAGAAGGAAAAGGATGCTTCGCCCAGCGGTAAATCGTCGAACTGGCCATCCTCGGATATAAATGAGGTGCCATCCTCCAATTCTACTCGGTACCGAAAAGGGCCCACCCCTTGAATGGGGAAAATTTCGGCAGAACCATCGGCAAAGTTGACGCATCCTATTTCGCCCTCCAATGGAAGCTCTATCTGGTAGGTCGTGGCTGGTCCGGTCGGACATTGGTCCCGCACCGTTAACACAGGTCCGCATCCAATCTCCGACCAAGGGAAAAATCCGGTTGTATTTGCGAATTGCCCGGCTTCACTAGACAACTCGAAGCTATAAGGAGCCGTGCCGCCGCTCACATTAAACTGCAACCCGTCTGATTGGTCTGATTGTTCGATCCGCAGGGTCGTGGCCTCGGTTACCCGCAAGCTACTGACAACAGACCGGCCACAATCATCCGTAGCCTGCACCCAGACCAGGTCATTTTCCGTGGTGGGTAATTCGTCCGACGGGAGACTCTGGAAAGGACCTTTCGTGCCCTCTTCGCTGTAGGCTAACTGGATAGGTGCACGGCCGCCCTGCACGCGAATGCGCTGGGTACATCCGTCTTGTTCCAAACTAAGCTGGATGGATTGGTAGTCGGAAATGATTGTGAAAGGCTCGACGCGGCTGTCGTTGGTTTGCCGGTCAACGACCGTCAGCCGGTACGTGCAGGGGATGAGTTTTTCGAACGAAGGCTGTTGCTGGGGGGCAAATACTTCACCACAATCATTTTCCAGCAAATAATTGTACGCTCCGGACCCCCCCGATACCTGGACGCGCAGACGGCCATCGTCTCCACAGCGAGCCATATCAACCTCGAGGGAAAGGGTCAATTGCGCAGAGGTAAAAGCGGGTACGAACAACAAGAAGAACCATAGCAGGACGTGCTGCCTGGACGAGGGTATTCTACTCATGGGATGAGGGTAAAGGAACTTGCCTGTTTAGGGGGTTAACCTGCTTAAGGAGGAGGAAGTAAAGGGAAAGGCATATAACCTATTGTAAAGATACACAATTGGCCACTACTTTTGAAAACGCTGTTCGAGGAATGCCGAAATCTGTTGTTCCCGACGCAATAAGGTGTTACTTGCCCCGCTGCGGATAATGAACCGCTCCGCTTGATCGGTGGGGTCCCAAAAGAACACGGGTTGCGTCGCCGGATCTACGTCGATCCGGATAAGGGGCTTGTCTCCCACAGATTCGACGTCGAAATGCAAATGGTCGGCATAATCGGAACGTAGGGCTGCCTTCAGTTCGTCGACGAGCTCGTCGCGGAATTGGTCAAAGGTCGCTTTCCGGAGGGTCCGTCCGGTTGCCGTACCCGAGGGGTCCACGCCTAGAAGCAAGGTGCCGCCTCGCTGGTTCAGAAAAGCGGCAATGGTTTGAAGTATCTCCACTCGGTGGGATGCTCCGAAATCGGGAAGAAAGCTCAGCGTCTCGGATGGCGTTTGCTGTAAAAGGCGCTCAGTCGCAGGTGGCTCTTCCTGATAGAAGTAGGAAATCATTTTCTGCGTCAGCGTCATAATCAGGTTGAGGCGCGTTGTGAGATTCAGGAGGTCAGAGGCAAAAATTCGGGATTTGTCAATAACGACCAGCTCTGCCGCTTCCACACACTGGATCGTTCCGAGTCGACCCCGGTTGCTCAGCACGGCGATTTCGCCGAATAACTCGCCCGCCAGGTAGTCTTTAATTTGCCTCGATTTGAGGCGCAGCCGCAAGCGCCCGGAGGCAACAATAAATACGGATTGCCCCGTGTGGTCGATCGTGAAGACTTCTTCCCCTGCCGCAAAGGAAGCGATCCGGGAAATCGCACTGATCTCCCGCAGCTCCTGGGGCGAAAACCCTTGAAAATCCGGACTTTCGGAAAGTACTTGAAAAATGCGCTGCTGGATTCCCTCCATTAATTATTCCTTTTTTACTGCCAGTAACTCCAGGTCGACCGAAACAGAACTATCGGGCCGTAAGCTGAACGTTCGTTTATTCCCCACATCGTCTTCCACGATAGCTGCTTCCAGATTCCCCGTCTCAATCTGATCCGCAATCAATTGCCAGAGGGCCGTTAGCGTGTCGGCGATGACGAACAGGCCGGATTCATCCGCGCCGAAGGTGATTAGTTGTCCGGCCGTTCCTGCCGACCCCGGATTCAGGTCAATTCCGATATAATTTCCGTTGTCATCCGAAAACACGGGCATCCATTGTGGATCGTAGTACTTGCGCTGGATAGCATTCTCCGGAAAGATGACCTCCGAAAAATTTTCGTTCATGTTTCCGTCTTCGACCAACTGGATCAATTCGAAGCGCTCGCGGATCATGCCAAAGGGCGTCAAGAGGCGCATGCCGAAAAAGTAGCCCCCGAAAAAATCGTCGTCGGGTTCTCCTCCCAAGCGAGAGTACCAGAGCCGGAAGTCATCGGGCAGGGAAGCCCCAAACACGTCTTCGAGCTGGTGGAGTTCACCGGCTTCGATCGAGCCGAATGGCCGCAGGGCGTAGTCCGGCACGTGTTCGCGCAGCCATTGCTGGTAGCGCCCCCAGTAGTCAAGAATGTTGGGTGCCGCCTCGGGCGCCCGGCGATAGTTATAAGAGTTGCCGGAACTCCGGGGTAGCACGACGAAGAAAGGCTGATCGGACAGGGCGGGAACACTAGCCTGAAACAGCCAGTTGAGCTCAATCGCCTCCTGGTCGGAGGGCAGGAAGCGTCCGCTTGCCTGCTGCTCCGCTTCCGATAGCCCGTAGATGGCTTCCGCCAGGAGCGTTAGCTTGCCGGCTGCCAGGTACGTATTGGCCGCTTGTCGCACTGCCGCCCGGAAGGCCGCCGTACTGTCGAAGTCGGTGGCCCGAATTTGTGCCCGTTCCGCCACCGTTTGGAAGAAGCCGGTTGGGCTGAGGTAATCGAACAGTAAGGTATTCAGCGCTCGACTGAGGGCCAGATCAAAGCTATCCCAGAAGGGGCTGAAGGCTTCTTGTTGCCTTTGAACGGCCGCTTCCGAGATGTCGGTTTCCAGTCGATCAAAACCGTATACTCCCTGAATAACTCGATCCAGCCGGGCCTGGAAATTCGGCGCTTCCGGTATAAACCCATCGGCAAAACCGGTATCGATGAGATCGCCGCGGCGATCGGTGGTGACGAAGTAGCGCACGATGGTTCGGTCGGGTATGGCAATACCAAAACTCCACCAGAATTCGGGGTCGAGTGAAAAGCCCTCCGGCAGCGGGAAGGGTGGGAACGGCTGCTTGTCGGCATCCGTCGGCAGGAGATACAAAACGGCATTATGCAGGTATTCACGAATGACATCCGCCAACTCGCGTTCGGGATCGAGCCAGATTTCGTTGCGCAGAAAATCGAAAAAGGACAGGCTGCTTTCCCCGTTGAAAATGGCCGAATCGAGGATGTTGTAGAGCGCGTTTCCAAAATTCTGCCCGGGTTGGAGAGCCAACTGCCGCCTGGCTTCTTCGGGGTCCACTTCCGAACGAAAATCCGAGCGCATCAAAAAGGTGGTCGGCACGAAGTCGAGTAATTCTTCGACCGAGGCGCGCGGCGAAAAGTAGCCGTCACTATTTCCTAAAGCAGAAGTTCGGTTGATCCGGACGAAAAAGCGCAGGAACCGCCAGCGGGGCAGTGGTATCTCCAACACGAAATACCAGTCGTTCTCCAGATTGATTTCCCGGGTGGGCGGGGCGATGGGTAGGTCGTCTCGATCGCGAAAGTCAAGTGGCAGCAGCCGCAACCGTCCCTGATCGAGGAATGCCCGCATCGACGGCACCGGGGGGTTGGGGGCATTGGGATCGTCGAACCCCGTCAGCCAGGTGACAATCCCGCTAAAGCTTATGGGGCTCCGCCCTTCGAAATACAACGCACTGATGGCGGCCCGGAGGATGTCTAAAAACGCCGGCCCCTCTGCGAGGGCTACCTGGCGACGAACCTCCGCCAGCTCAAAATCGACCAGCAGGTTTGGCAGCCCCAATTCTTCGCGCAATAACCCGCGGACCGCCCGCTGAAAGGCTTCGTCTTCCGGGCCGAATTGCCGCTGCAAATAATCGGTGGCCGCATTCGTCAACCGGAAATTGGCCTTGATATACTCCAGCGTCCGCAATTCAACAACAGTAATGCGCCGGCCGTCGAGGGCTTTCGCAAAGATGGTCCGGGCATCCCCCTCGGAAACGCGGCCGTCTCCCCGGCCCTGCGTGAGGGATTCCGCCAGCTCGAGCAAGGCGCGGTCGAATCGCTGCCCGTCAATAATTCGGTAATAGGATGGCATAAATCGTGGGATGGGTATGCAAAATGCAGGGGAAAGATACACAATCGGCCCCATTGGAATACAAAAAAGGGTAGCACCCTGAGGTTGCTACCCGATTCGACAGTGTAAGATCATCAATACATCAACTAGGAATGGAATTTAAGATCGTCGATCTTTCCGAAAAGTGTCTTTTTTGATCGACCAACCGAAGACTAGAATGGACGTAAGGGGGGGCTGTTCCCTTAAATCTTTCTAGTTTCGCCCATTCAAATGGAAATGGACCTATGAAACGCATCCCCCTCCTACTCTGTCTGTTTTGCTGCACTTGCCTTTCGTTGGAGGCTCAGGTAGATTCGGTGGCTAGCGAATACAATTTGCCCGATGTTGTGCTGCAAGCCAACCGATTGCAGTTGCGCTTTTCGGACGTGTCGCGTTCGGTGCAGGTACTGACGCGGCGCCAACTGCGCAGCCTGCCCGCTCAGACGGTCAACGAGGTGCTGACCTACGTGGCTGGAGTCGACGTGCGGCAACGCGGCGTAAATGGCGTTCAGGCCGATGTGGGCATCCGCGGCGGCACCTTCGATCAAACGTTGGTGCTCATCAATGGCATCAAGCTAAGCGACCCGCAAACCGGCCACCACATCATGAATTTGCCGATCGACCTGGAAAGCGTCGAGCGCATCGAAATTCTCAAGGGGCCAGGGGCACGTATCTACGGCCAGAACGCCTTTTCCGGAGCGATCAACATCATCACCAAATCACCGGAGATGCCCTTTTTCCGCCTCGGCGCACGGGCCGGCACCTACGGGCTAGGCGGGGGCCGTGCCGCCGTGTCGTATCCGGTGGGCGATTATCGGCAGTTTCTCAGCGTGAGTAAAGACTTTTCCCAGGGATATCGCTTCAATACGGACTACGACATCACCAATTACTTCTACCAGGGGCAACTCGACCTGCCCGGGCAATCCCTGGAAGTGCTGGCCGGATTTACCGACCGCAAATTTGGCGCCAACGGATTTTACGCCAGCCCCGACTTTCAGGATCAGTACGAAGAAGTACAGACGAGCCTGGTCAGCGTAACCGCACAGCAGTCGTGGGGGAGCTGGCAGGTACAACCCCGGCTCTACTGGCGGCGCAATCAAGACGAGTACATTTTCGTGCGCAACAATCCGTCGATTTTCCGCAATCTCCACATCGGCAATACGCTGGGGGCGGAGTTAAATGCCTCCCGGGATAACAAGCTGGGCACCGCGGGGCTGGGCATCGAATTCAATCAGGTCTTTCTGAGCAGCAATAACCTGGGCAGCCACCGGCGCTCAGTTGTCAGCATTTTTGCCGAACACCGCTTTCAACTGCTGGAAGGGCTGCTGGACATTACCCCGGGTCTGCTCTACAACTATTACTCGGATTTCGGATCGAATGTCTTCCCCGGAGTAGATGCAGGCCTCCGGCTCGGAGATTACTGGAAGGTGTACGGCAATATCGGCTACACCTACCGCGTCCCCACCTTTACGGACCTTTACTACGAAGACCGCGTCAACATCGGCAACCCCGATTTACAGCCGGAGGAAGCCATCTCCTACGAAGGCGGAATCAAGTATACCCGCAAGGGCCTTCAGGTACAGGCCGCTTACTTCCAGCGCAACGGAATTGATAACATCGATTGGATTCGGGCCTCCGACACCCTTCCCTGGCAGCCCACAAATATCAACGATCTGACTACCCGCGGCTTCGAGCTCACCACCAATGCCTACCTCCCCCTCGTGCTGGGCTACGACCAGCCGCTCCAGCACTTCTGGCTCGGCTACACCTATATCGACGCCTCCATCGAAGCCAACGACGCTCCGCTCAGCCGCTACGCGCTCGAAAACCTCGACCATCAAGTGACCGGTGGCCTATCGTACCGCATTGGCGGGCATTTAATCCACACGATTACCGGCCGCTTCGTCAGCCGGGTCAATTTATCCGATTATACGGTGATCGATACCAAATTGCAGCTTCGGTTGCCCAAACTCACATTCTACACCGAGCTCACCAACGTCACGGATACCGATTATCTGGAGACCAACCTCGTGCCGATGCCGGGCCGGTGGCTGCGGGGGGGCGTCCAGCTTCGATTGTAATAGCCGCTCCGGCCAATGCGCGACGGAATATGCATCGACGAAATTCGTTATGATGCCATGGCAGCGGATCGCATTTCCGGAAGCAGCTTCATTCGGCAAATGAGCGCGGTGTTGCTCTTATTCGTCAGCACGGCACTACAGGCGCAGGATACGCTATTTCTTCGGCTCTTACCGACCGACGCCGACTCTGCCGACATCAGCGCCGAAATCGACTGGCCACCTGCTCAGTTTACCGATTCCTTAGCCCTTCGGGCAGCGCTGGCTCAGGTGCAGCAAGACCTTCAGGAGCGCGCGTACTGGGAGGCCTCCATCGATACGCTGGTGCGCCAAAACCGCGTCTACGGCGCTTTTCTGCACCGCGGCCCCCGGTACCGCTGGACAGCCCTCCGACCCGCCGCGGATATTCCGGAGCGCTGGCTCAGCCGGGCTGGCTTCCGCCGGCGGTTGTTCGAACAACGCGACCTGAATTATGCCCGTTGGGAACAGTTGCAAAACCGCATTACCCTGGAGGCCGCCAGCGATGGCTTCCCCTTTGTCCGGGTGGGGCTGGATAGTATCCAGTGGGAAGGCCCCGGCCAACTGGGCGCACAACTTGTTGTAGAGAAGGGCCCGCTGGTGCTGATCGACGGCCTCGAGCTGCCGGAAGCCGCCGGAATTCGCCCGATCTATCTGGAGAATTACACCGGCCTGCGACCGGGAATGCTTTACAGCGAAGCGAAAATCAGACGCCTTAAGGACCGGCTGCGGGAGTTGCCCTTCCTACAGTTGCAGGGAGACCCCTCGATCCGTTTCAATGGAAACCGGGCGACCATCCAGCTACCCGTCCGACGAAAACCGGCTAGCCGCTTTGATTTTGTCATCGGCGTTTTGCCCAACAGCAATCAGACCGGTCGCCTGCTGATCACCGGCGAGCTGAAGGGCGAACTCATCAACGGATTCGGACGGGGCGAGCGGCTGGCGGCGCAATTCGAGCAGTTGCGCCCGCAGACGCAGGAGCTGGACATTGCCTTTCAGTTTCCCTATTTACTCGGGCTTCCCTTTGGGCTCGACCTACAGGCTAACTTCTACAAACGCGACACTCAATACATCGATTTGGGATGGCGGGCCGCGGCCTCTTATCTCTGGGAAGGGGGCAGCCAGGTGGAGGTGTTTTGGGCGCGGCAACAAACCAACCTGCTCAACTTCGACAGCTTGCGGATTTTGCAGTTGCAGCGGCTGCCCGACACCCTCGACGTGCGTCGCTCGTCCTTTGGCCTGGCCCTGAATCGCCTGCAACTCGATTACCGCTTTAACCCCCGCCGGGGCTGGTCGATCAACTTCTCGGGCAGCGTGGGCACCAAGCGGGTGCGCCGCAATACCCGCCTGCTGGAACTGGAAGGAGTGGAAGCGCTCTACGATTCGCTCGACGAACGCAGCACGCAGTACCGCCTCGAACTGCTGGGAGCCTATTATTTCCCGCTGTTCCGAAGCAGTGCCCTAAAAGTGGGGTTAGATGCCGGGGCAATCGTAGCCGACGATCGGGTATTCGTCAATGAGCAGTACCGCCTCGGCGGTGCCCGCCGGCTGCGGGGCTTTGACGAACAAAGTATTTTTGCCTCGCGCTTTGCCATTTCTACCCTCGAGTATCGCTTCCTGCTTGATCAAAACAGCTATTTCTACCTCTTCGGCGATTATGCCTATCTCGATCAGCAAAGCGTCGCCACTCCGCAAGGAAGCAACGCCATCGACTGGCTCCTCGGGTTTGGGGCGGGAATTACGTTCGATACGCGATCCGGAATTTTCGGACTTAGCCTGGCTTTCGGTCGGCGCTCCGCGACCGCCGTTGATTTCGGGTCGCCGAAGGTCCATTTTGGCTACATTTCTCTCTTTTGACGGAACTGCCAACGAATTTCGGTGGGGTAATAAGAATGCCTATATTGAGTTCAACGAAGCCAAACAATCAATATCATATGATTCAGGCAGCACTCGACGATGCCTCCCGGAATGGGATCAAACGCTTGGCCGTACTCATCGATCCCGACCGGACCAATCGCGACCACATCCAAACGCTCTCTACCTTTGCCGCCGACGGGCTGATCGACTTTTTTCTCTGGGGGGGTAGCCTGGTAAACGAAGCGCATACCGACTACTACTTCAATTTGCTGAAAGCACAGGTCAGTCAACCCATTATCCTGTTTCCGGGCAGTGTCTATCAGCTCCACGCTCAGGCGGATGCCGTCCTTTTTCTCTCGCTAATTTCCGGCAGAAACCCCGACTTACTCATTGGGCAGCACGTACAGGTAGCCGCTCGTGTCAAGCATTTTCGCCTCGAGGCAATTGCCACCGGATACATCCTCGTCGACGGCGGTACCGCTACTTCGGCGGGGTATATGAGCAACACGCAACCTATCCCCCGCGACAAGCCGGAAATTGCCCGCAGCACCGCCCTGGCGGGGCAAATGCTCGGCCTGCGCACCATCTACCTCGATGCCGGCAGCGGAGCCAAGCGAACCGTACCCCTGGAAATGGTAGCCCAGGTGCGCGAGGAAATCAATCTGCCCCTCATGGTGGGGGGAGGAATACGCACCACTAAACAGGCGTCAGAGCTGTTACTGGCCGGTGCGGATATCCTGGTAGTCGGAACTAAGCTGGAAGAAAATCCGAATTTCCTACCCACTTTGTCAGCCGTTGTGCGAAAGCACCATCCTGCGCGCGTCGTCAACAGCAAACAATCGACCCTTAACCACTAATTCTTTCCCAACAATTCCAGCACTTGTTCCACCGGCAGCGCCTCTATGCGGTGTCCCGCTCTTCCGATCATGGTTTCGGCGGCAAAGAGGGAATTAATAATCGCCTCTTCCGTGGCTTCGATGGCGGCTAAGAAGAGGGGCGACGTGCGGGCATTGGGCAGCAATGGCGGCGACGTCGCCGTCGAAAAGGCAATCACGTAATCACCGCTGCCGTTGGAGGCAATCCCGCCGGTACGCCCCAGCCCCAGGAAGGCCCGTTTGGCGAGTCGTTCCAGGTTGCGCGCATCGATCGGCGCATCGGTTGCTACCACCATCATGCAAGAGCCGTCGGCTCCCGATTCGATGGCTTCGCGCAGGTAATACTGCTCGAGCAACTGGCCGATGGGCCGACCGCCAATTTGCAACACGCCTCCGAAATTCGTTTGCACCAGCACCCCGATGGTATACCCTCCCAATGTATCGGGCAATCGGCGGGAAGCAGTGCCGATTCCTCCCTTCCAACCAAAACAAATGGTGCCGGTGCCGGCTCCCACATTTCCTTCTTGCACCGGGCCGCTGGTGGCCGCTTTAATGGCCTGCTGCACATCCCGCTCCCGCACGTGGCGGCCGCGGATATCATTCAGGTAACCGTCATTCGTTTCTCCGACCAGCGCATTTACCGAGCGGACCGCCTCGTTACCCGGTTGATCCAGGGTATAGCTGATCACTGCATTCATGGCCGTCGGCACGCTCAGGGTATTCGTCAGTACAACAGGCGTTTCCAAATTGCCGAGTTCGCGCACCTGGGTCACGCCGGCCAATTTACCGTAGCCGTTCCCCACGAAAATGGCCGCCGGCACTTTCTCCTGATAAAGATTTCCGTCGTGCGGTAAGATGGCCGTCACGCCCGTTCGGACCTGTGTCCCTTTCATCAACGTTACCTGCCCTATTCGCACCCCTGCCACGTCGGTGATCGCATTCAGTGGCCCTGGCGGCAATACGCCGAAGGTCAGCCCGAAATCGCGGGGACGCTCCTGCCCAACGAGGGTGGTGGCAAGCAGGAGCAGGAGCGGAAGGAGTAGATTAGCTCGTTGGTTCGTTCGTTCGTTAATCCTCATCTTCCACGATTTCCTCATCGTCTTCTTCATTCGAGGACAGTTGAGCACGTCGTTGCAGTGGATTCTCGTACATCTCCAGGTACGTAGCCCGGGATTTAGTGATCTGTAGCGCCAGGAAAAGCGCCTGTTGGAAAGATTTCGGATCGGCCATGTTCTTACCGGCCAGATCGTAGGCTGTGCCATGATCGGGAGAGGTACGGATGGCGCGGAGGCCCGCCGTATAATTGACTCCCTGGCCGAAGCTCAGCGCCTTAAAGGGCACGAGTCCCTGATCGTGGTACATGGCCAGCACGGCGTCGAATTTGCGGTACTGCCCGGAGCCGAAGAAGCCATCGGCGGCGTAGGGGCCGAATACGAGAATGCCCTTTTCTTTGGCTGCCTCTACCGCCGGGCGCACAATGGTATCATCCTCTTCCCCGATTACACCACCGTCGCCGGCGTGGGGGTTGAGGGCGAGCACAGCGATGGTTGGTTTTTCCAGGCCAAAATCCATTTGCAGGCACTGGTGCATGGTTTGGATTTTCTGTTCGATCAGCGGCCCGTTGACGGCAGCGGCCACCTGCGAAATGGGAAGGTGATTCGTTACCAATCCGACCCGAAGCGTTTCGCTGATCATAAACATCAGGCTGTCTTGGGCGCCAAACTTTTCGGCGAGGAATTCCGTATGTCCGGGAAAGGGGAAATCAACCTGCCGCATGGCGGCTTTGTTAATGGGTGCGGTGACCAGTGCATCAATCAATCCGTGGTCGAGATCGCGGGTGGCGGCATCCAGTGAATGGAAGGCACATTTCCCGCCGACTTCGGTGGGTTTTCCCAGCTCGATGTTGATGTTCTCGCGCCAGCAATTGACGACGTTGATCCGAGCATCATCCGCGTGTTCGGCCGAGTTAATCGCGTGAAACTGAAAGCTGGAATCCACGATATTTTTATGGTAGGAAACGACCTTGGAAGAGCCGTAAATCAACGGCGTACATAAATTGGTTATATTCTCGTGTTGTAGGCTCTTCAAGATAACTTCCAGGCCAATGCCATTGATGTCTCCTACGGTAATCCCGATTCGGGGCTTATTCATATTGTGTGGTTAAGGGAAAAACAAACATACGTACAATTACGCATAGGCATAATATTTGGTTGATTACCCAGTGACAATACCAACAGACTAATTGAGCAATAACTTACTTTCGGGCATGCGGGCGAAAAAATCCTACGGACAACACTTCCTCACCAACGAACAGTACGCGCAGCGCATTGCCGCCAGCCTCTCCCGCCCCGATGCCTATAAGTCGGTATTAGAAGTAGGCCCCGGAAAGGGAATGCTTACTAAGTACCTGCTGCAACTGCCCCACCAGCTAAAGGTCGTGGAGGCCGACCCGGAAATGGTGGCTTATCTCGAACACCATTACCCGGAGCTTTCTCCGGAGATTATCGGTGCCAATTTTTTGCGCATACGCGTAGAAGAATACCTGGATGGGCCCTTTGCTCTCATCGGTAATTTTCCGTACAACATCAGTAGTCAGATCCTCATTAAAATGATTGACAACCACCTGCGGATTCCGGAAATGGTGGGGATGTTCCAGCGAGAAGTTGCCGACCGCATTGTAGCCGGTCCGGGATCGAAGACCTACGGGGTGATCGGGGTGTTTGTACAGGTGTACTACGAAGTAGAAATGCTCTTTGGAGTCAGCAAGGGGAATTTCAACCCGCCTCCCAAGGTACAATCGGCAGTCATTCGATGTGTCCGCAGAGAGCGTCCGCTGGTGCAGGCAAGCGAATCACGGTTGTTCCGCAAAGTGGTGAAGGCCGCATTCGGTCAGCGCCGAAAGATGCTGCGCAACAGCATCAAACAACTCGTACCGGAGGCCAATTTAATGGAAGATCCCTTTTACCAGAATCGCCCCGAGCAGTTGACCTTGCAGGATTTCGTAGAACTCACCCGACGCGTACAAACGCTTCGAACCACTTCCTGAAACCTTTTCACCAATTTACGACCTTTACAAGGTATCTATCACACACGTCAAACTTCAATTGGATGACACTCGAGGAACGCATCAACCAGGACCTCAAAACAGCAATGCGCGCAAAAGATCAGGCCGCCCTGCGGGGAATCCGGGCCGTGAAAGCCGCTATCCTGCTCGCCAAAACCGAGGAAGGCGCCACCGATTCCATCAGCGAGGAAAAGGAAATCCAGATTCTGAGCAAGCTCGTGAAGCAGCGCCAGGAGTCGCTCCGCATCTACGAAGAACAAAACCGGGAAGACCTGGCCGCTACCGAGCGCGAGGAAATCGAGGTAATTCAGAAATACCTGCCAGAACAACTGGACGCCGAAGCACTGGCTACCCGAGTGAAGGCGATCATCGACCGCGTCGGTGCCAGCAGCATGAAAGACATGGGCAAGGTCATGGGCGTAGCCAGTAAAGAACTAGCCGGACAGGCCGAAGGCAAAGCGATTTCGGCAGAAGTCAAAAAGCAGCTCGCTTAGGTAAAGCTGACAAAATCCACGATCAGCAATTCCCCCCAGTACCAGATACCGATCAGGCAGGACAGGATGGACAGCCCAATAATCCACAGGCCCTGCCGTCGAACTCCCGGTGCGTAGCGGTAATACCGCTGCCCATCGGGAGCGGTATCCCGGAAGGCGTAGAGCGACCAGCCAATTCCCATTCCCACGACCACTGCCAGTAGTGGAAAGAAAAAACTACCGACGATTCCGACCACATAGCCCACTGGCAATAACATGGGTGCCGATTGCTCGGCCCGCTTGATTTGCTCAAGCCGCTGAGAACGCATCGATCGAAAACTCGACTCCGACACTTCCTCCCCGCGCTCGGTCAGTAGAAAACGGGCAATTACAATATCCTGGACGCTCCAGTCATCCGGTTCCTTTAGAATAGCCAGGAGGTCTTCATTCGAAAACTCCCGTAAGTAATAATCGGATGGCACTCCCTCCTGGGCAATTTGCTCCCGCACTTCGGACTGCAACAGTCGATCTACCGTCAAAAACTGATCGAAAGGTACTTTCAGGACATAGGGCGGGTAGTTGCCTTCCCCGACGATCGTAGCATCGAGCAACTGACTGGTTTTTTCCAGGAGGTAGGGAATATTGGAGGCTTCGAGCAAATCGGCCAGACCGGTCGCTTCCTCTACATGATAGTAGTGGGCGTAAGCCTCAAAGTAAGCCGTTTCTCGAATGGGGCGATTCGAATAATGCATGTTTGGGTAGTCACGAATAAAGCAATAGGATCGGAAAATACGCCTTTTGATCAATCCGGCATAGCAGTTCGTGCCAACTCTTTTCGGTATTCGGCCTCATTTTCGGCCATGCAATGAGTACGCCAAATTGCGGGCAGCAATGCCCGGGTAGCCGGCTCCTGCCGGACCGCCCAGTAGCGCTCCTTTGCCGCTCGAATGACGGTCTCGTAATCAACTATCGGAGCCGGATAATCCCGCCCCAACTCGATGCGGTAGAGGCCCCGCTCCAGCGGCGTCAGCCGCCAGGGGTAATGGCAATAGGGAGGCGGCACGGCCCGCAATTCCGGTACCCACCGATGCACGAATGCCCCGTCGGCATCGTGTTGTTCTCCCTGAATGATCGGGCTGAAAATGCGCAGCGGATGATAGCCGGTCAGGCCCGCCTGCATCTGTATCTGCGGAAAGTGAATCCCCGGTTCGAAATCGAGAAAGAGCCGGGCCAGAACTTCCGCAATCGGTCGAAACGGCTGCCAGAGGGCATAGGAGGCAAAGGTCACGAGCATCGCCCGCATCCGAAAGTTGAGCCAGCCGGTGGCTTGCAAACAACGCATGCTGGCATCGACCATCGGAAACCCGGTATGCCCCTCCATCCAGGCACGAAAGAACTCCGGATCAACCTGCCGGTTCAGCCGGTGCAAATTGCGGTTGATCGGCTCGAATTCGATTTGCCATTCCGCTTCGAGTTTTTGCAGGTAGTGCGTGCGCCACCAGGTCCGCTCGCGAAAGCGCTCCAGCTCGGTAGCCAATTGTTGGCCGCCCGCCGATCGGAACGACCACTGCCACAGCTCGCGCAGGCTGATATTTCCGTAGGCCAAATACGGGCTAATCCGACTGCAGGAGTACCGGCTGGGCGCCGGCTTGGAGAGTTGCCGGGTGTAACTTCGCCCCCGCTCGCGCAGAAAGCTATCCAGGTATTGCCACGCCTTGCGCTCCCCGCCCGGTTGGAACGGTGGTTGATAGGTTTTCCATTTATCGGGAATCGGTACTCCCGGAAACGCCTCATCGGGTAGCGGAGCAAAGCGCAGTTGCGAAAGCGGTACCGAAATGGGAGGACGTTGCAGAAATGCGTTTACTGAAGCCCGAAATCCATCGCGGTGCTTGCGCCCCCGGATGACTCCATCCTGCGGAAACTCCCGCCAGGAAATATGTCGTTCGCGGCAAAAGGCTCGCACAGCCCGGTCTCGGTCAAAAGTGACTTTCATGCCGGTTTCCTGATGGCTGAAAAGGGCCTGGATTCGGAAATGCCGGTGCAGCCACTGTAACGTCGGTACGACCGTGTGGTGGCATATCAACACCTGCCCTCCCAGCGGTTCGAGCTGCCGGTTGAGATCGACCAGACTTTCGTAAATGAACCGCCAGTGCCGTTCGCTGTAATGGGGATTGGCGACCAATTCGGGCTCAAAACAGTAGAGGAGAAGCACGGGAGCCGAACCCTCGGCGGCAGCAGCCAACGGCGCGTGATCGCGCAACCGGAGGTCGCGCTTCAACCAAACAATCTGTACTGCTTGACGCATGGCCCGTTGTCTTTTGATAATGGCTCAGAGGTAACCTTAACCGCCTCCGTTGAGTTGTCAGAATATCCTCAAACCTCTCCCAATCTGACTGGTTCTCTATAAAAAGCAATGTATGTCGGATCAAGTCGGGCAACCGTATTTCCGGGAAGGTCAGGTCGTGGTCATTACCGGAGCTTCTGCCGGATTGGGGCGGGCACTCGTACGTGAGTACGGCCGGCAGCGGGCCCGGATCGGCCTGCTGGCCCGTAACCCCGACGGCTTGGAGGCGGCCCGCCAGGAGGCCATCCAACTCGGCGGGCAGGCCATGGTCATCCCAACCGATGTAGCCCACTGGGAGCAACTGGAAGCCGCCGCCAAACAAATAGAAGCGCAATTTGGCCCCATCGATGTGTGGATCAACAACGCAAGTGTCAGCGTAGTCGCCCCCTTTACCCAGCTACAACCTGCCGAATTCCAGCGGGTTACGGAAGTGGCTTACCTCGGAGCCGTGTACGGCACCCAGGTAGCGCTGCGGCGCATGATCGAACGCCAACGCGGACACATCGTACTGATCAGCGATCAGGCCGTGGGGAAAGGGCTCCGCTTCCAGACCGCCTACGCCGGGGCCAAATCGGGACTAAAGGGTTTTTACGACAGCCTGCGGCAAGAATTAGCCGGTAGCCACCGGGGAGTCAGTTTGTCGCTGATTCACCTTCCCGCACTGAATACCCCGCGACACGAACTCCTCTCCAACCGAACCGTTTACGCTACCGCTCCAACGGGCGTAGTGTACCAACCCGACGTCGCTGCGCGGGCCATCGCCCGAGCTGCTTCGGGAGGCGGGAAAGAATACTTCATCGGATTACAGGTCCTTCCCGGCATCGATCGACGCTCCTGGATCGGACGTCAAATGGGGCGCTTACTCGGCCGCTCGGAGCCGGACAACCCACCGAAAAGAGCCGACTTGGCAGAACCGGAGCACGCTACCAACCTATGGGAACCCGCACCGGGCGATCACGGTGCCCGCGGCCGCTACGATCGGCATGCGCGCCGCCAGGCAGTATCTCTAACGATCGATACCTACCGGGCAGTGGGGGCTACCGCCCTGGCCGGCCTGCTGTTTGGAGCAGCGGCCCTGCTGCGCAATCGGAATCGGAAGGAATAGAATGAACCACAAGATTGAGGTTGAGAAGATAACTCAACCTCAACCCATCGTTTCTCAGAAGCGATCGCTACTTACCGCCACTCAATTCTGTAACCTTGTACTTTGCCTGCTCGGCGTACTTTTCGGAGGTTACCTGCTTGTAGGCTTCCACGGCTGCTTCTTTCTGACCGGCCGCTTCGAGCGCTTCTCCCTTCTTGAAGTAATATTTGCTCGGGTTTCCTTCGGCCATTGCGATAGCTTTATCAACCATTTCCACCGCCTTCTGGGAGTCACCCTTTGCATTATGAGCAGTAGCCAGGTAATAGTAGGCATCTGCGGTTTCGTGACCGGCTTCGAATAGTGCGCCAGCGAAGGCCATTACATTGTCCCACTCGCTGTTGCCCCAGGCGATCGCTACGAGGTTTTCTGCCTTTGCCAGGTAAGAGTCGGCCTTGTCGGCGGCTTTCTTGTCGTTTGCGGCCAGTTGGCCGGCCTTGACGTAATAAGGAATGGCCTCGGCGATTTTGTCCTGGCCTTCGTACGATTGGGCAATACCGCGATAATTGCCGTAGTATTTTTCGTTCATGGCAACGCCCTTCTGGAAGCCTGCGAGGGCCGCATCGTAGTCCTTGGCCTTCAACTGCTTGGTGCCCAAGGCATACGCAGCGCGAGAGCCATTTGCCTTAGCAAGCCGCACGACTTTAGCTTCGGTTTCGTTTTCCGGATCGGCCTTTTCGATGGCCTGCTCCAGCAATTCGATAGCTGACTCAAATTCGCCGGACTTTGCTTTTTCCAAACCGTCGTTGTACAGGCTAACAGCCGAAGCCTCTTCCTGAGCCTGCAGACCCATTATCGCCAGCATTGCAAATAGAGTGAGCGTCAAGATTCGCTTAAACATGTCGAATTTGTTTAATTTAATCAGATGAGATTTGTGTATAAAAACGGACAAGCTCTTTATGGTTTTTAAAATCGGCGCATCAGGCTTGGAATTCGCTGCCTTACCGGGAAGACTTTCAGTTAGGCATGTATATGGCCAGGTGGCATTGAGGTGGTCGTATATCTTTCGAAAACGAGCAACAAGTATACCAAAATGGTCCCATTCATAAAAATGGGTTTTCTGCCCGTTCTTCACCGATGGTGGTTTGAGGGCCATGGCCGGAATAGACAATCGTATCGTCCGGTAGCGGCATGAGTTTGGTGAGGATGGAGCCGATGAGCGTGTCGTGATCGCCGCCGGGAAGGTCGGTGCGGCCGATGCTACGGTGAAACAGGACGTCGCCGCCGATCAGGAATCCTTCCTGCCGACAGTAAAAGCAAATACTGCCGGGAGAATGGCCTGGTGTCAGGAGGATTTCCAGCTCGGTCGCGCCGAATGAAACCGTTTCGCCCTCGTTCAGAAAGTGCGCGATGGGCGGGCTGGGCTCCATTGGCGGCATACCGTACATCACCGCCAATTGAGGAGCAATCTCCAAGATTGGAGCTTCCAACTGATGGGCTTCCAACTCCAGTTGGTACGTAGCTGCGACGTATTGATTTCCGAATATGTGATCCAGGTGGCAATGCGTATTCAGTAGCCGTACCGGCCGAAGCCCTCGCTCCGAAATGGCCCGATCGAGCGCCCGGCGCTCTTCTTCCGACCAACATCCGGGGTCGATGATAACACACTCCCTGGTTTGATCGTATACTATATAGGTGTTTTCCTGGAAGGGATTAAAGGTCAAGACGGCCACTTCTGTCATACTTTCTACAATTTGATACACTTGGCCGGGCGGAAAAAATCGTATCTTAATATCATTGGTATTACCCACGATGTATTTTGCCCGACGACCGGACGCAAAAATATACGTTTGCTAAACAACCGCTTCCTTCACCTTGTCTTTGTTTGGTAAAGCAACTTGTATGTCTCGTATTTTTATATTGCTCTTGTGCTGTACGCTGACAGCTTCTCTCGTCTTCGGCCAGACCAACCGGGAAAGTTTCGGCAAGAATCGGGTTCAGTACCACCGCGATTTTGACGAATGGCTTCAGTACGAAAGCGATAACTTTATCACTTATTGGTACGGCGAAGCCCGCAACATCGGGCAGACGGTCGTGCAACTCGCAGAGTACGATTTCGACCAGTTGCAAAATGTGTTGGAGCACCGCATCAATGAGAAGGTGCAAATAATCGTCTATACCGACATTACCGACCTCAAGCAGAGTAACATCGGCAACGAGGAGGTTTTTGAAACGACCTCCGGCCAGGCCAAGTTTCTGGGCAATAAAGTGTTCGTCTACTTCAACGGCGATCACACCGACCTGCGGCGGCAAATCCGGGAGGGCATCGCTTCGGTCTACCTCGAGCACATGCTCTTCGGCTCCAACCTGCAAGAGGTGGTCCAGAATGCCGTACTGATGAATCTGCCCGACTGGTTTAAGGCCGGCTTACTGGCCTACATCGGGCGTTCGTGGAGTGTGGAGTCGGATACCCGCCTGCGGCAGTTGCTGCTTTCGGGCGAGTACGAAACGTTTGAAGAACTCAGTGAGGAATTTCCACGCCTGGCGGGGCATGCGTTTTGGTACTACATCGCCCAGAATTTCGGTGAAGCCACCGTTTCCAATTTGCTCTACCTCACCCGAATTAACCGGTCGGTAGAAAGTGGTTTTCTCTACGTGCTGGGCAGCCCCTACGAGGTGGTCCTTTTCAATTGGCGCGACTTTTTCCTGCAGCGCTACCGCGAAGACTTACTTGGCCGCCAAGCGCCCACCGGCCAGGAAATTGAGGTCAAAAACCGGAAGCAGTTACCGGTTACCCAGGTGAAGCTCAGCCCCGACGGGCAACGGGTGGTATACGTCACCAACGACATCGGAAAGTACCGGGTCTACCTCCAGGAAGTAGCGACCGGCGAACGCAAAATCATCCACAAGGGCGGCTTCCGCAATGCCCTTCAGGCTACCGATTACAATTACCCCTTGCTGGCCTGGAATCCCAGCGGGTACGAGATCGCCATCCTGTACGAACAGCGCGATCAACCCAAATTGATGCGGTACGACCTCCAGACGGGAAAGGATGTGACAGAGGATTTATCGACGGAATACCATCGGGTCTACAGCATGGACTATGTCAATCCGTCTACGCTGGTCTACAGCGCAACCGTTCGGGGATTTTCCGACATCTTCCTTTACTATCCGCAGACCCGTCAATCGCAACGTATCACCAACGACTTTTACGACGATCTCGACGCGCGCGCCGTACGCATTCGCGGGCGTTCCGGCATTGTGTTTGCCTCCAACCGGATCGACTCACTGGTCAAGCCGCAACGCCTGGACACGATCCTGCCCATCAAGACCTTCGACCTCTTCTACTACGACATCGAAAACAAGCCGGGTGAGTTCGTGCGCATTACTCATACTCCCCTGGCTAACGAACGCAACCCCATTGCCATCGACAGCACCTGGTTTGGATACCTAACCGATCAAAGCGGTATCTACAATCGAGCCGTCGGTTACCTGGAAGATTATATCCACCATTACGAGCAGCGGATTTATCTGCAAGGAGGAGACGAAATCGTGTTGCACGCCGATAGCAGCCTGGAAATGCTGGATACGACATTGATCGATTCCATCGAGGTATACCCCATCGTCAAGGAGCGCGCCGTTACGCACAATGCAACGAACGTCAACAGCTCCATGCTGAGCCAGCACACCGCTCCGCGGGTAAAGCAAGTCCTCGAAGTCTACCGCGATGCCGAGCGCTTCTACCTCTACAAAAAGCGAATTGATGTCGATACCTTTCAAAATCCTCCTCCGACGGCCTATCAGATATCCCGGGGTATCGCTTACGAGCTAATCGAAGAAATATCAGAAGCGGATACCTTATCCGCTGTCGAACAACAGGGTGAGGACCAGCAGGTACCACCCACGCTCGAAATAGATATCGACAATTATCTCTTTCAGAGTCAGTTCGACGATCAGGCACCGCCGCCGGCCATTATCAAAAACACGGACGAAATCACCGAAATACCTACCCAACAAGCGCCCCTAAACCGCAACGTTCCCAGGGAACAAATCTCCGATCCGGAAGATCGGACCGTCTATAAATTCCGTCCCGGTAGAATCGTTCCCTACCGCCTGCAGTTCCGATTGGACTACATCACGTTCACTGCCGATAACAATTACCTGTTTCAGGGGCTGGATAGCTACAGCGCCGCCGGCAGCGATAATGCCTTCAACGCCCTTCCCATCGGCCTGCTACTGAAAGGAAGTGTCAAGGATCTGTTCGAAGACTACGTTATCGACGGCGGGATTCGCATTCCGACCACTTTTGACGGGACCGAATACTTTCTCATTTACCACGACCGCAAGCGACGGCTCGACAAGTATTACGCACTCTATCGGCGCAATACCCGCCTCGACGACGAGCGGCTCGCCCGCGGCGGCCGGATCGAAAACAATACCTTGCTCGGTCAGTTTGGGGTGCGCTATCCCCTCGATATCTTCCGGAGCCTCCGAGCCACCTTCACGCTACGACGCGACCGCGTGCAGCCGCTCGTCACCGATCGGCGTACCCTGGAGACCGACCCGCTGCAAAACGATCAGCGCATCGGCCTGCGCCTGGAGTATGTATTTGACAATACCCTCCAAAAGGATCTCAATATTCTGAACGGCACCCGCTATAAGATATTCGCAGAAGTTTTTAAGACCTTTAGCATCAACACCGACGACGGGTTCCAAGCCGATTTCGGCGGGGGCTACCTCGGCTACCTCGGATTCGACGCCCGGCACTACCTGCCTCTGGATAAGCGCTCCATTCTCGCCTTCCGTGCAGCGGGCGGTACAACCTTCGGCACCCAGCGCATCCTGTTTATTCTGGGAGGAACCGACAACTGGATCTTTCCCGAACAGAACACGTCCATCCCGCAGCCGACCGATCCGGCTTTCGCCTTCCGAAAGTTGGAAAACGGCATTCGGGGTTTCGATATCAACATCCGCAACGGAAGCACCTTCCTGCTCGGCAACTCGGAACTGCGGGTCCCGATCTTCCAGTATTTTTCCCGCCGCATCCGCTCGCCTTTTTTCCGGAATTTCCAGGTCGTCGGCTTTTTCGACATTGGCACGGCCTGGGTTGGCAGCGATCCGTTCAGCGAAGAGAATCCGCTCAACACGACCACCTACCCGCAAACGCCGCAAAACAATCCGGTCGTCGTTCGTGTCACCCGCTTCCGCGATCCGGTGGTGATCGGCTACGGCGGTGGCCTGCGCACCACGTTGTTCGGCTACTTTGTTCGGCTGGATTACGCCTGGGGGATCGAAACCCGAAGAGTGCAGGATCCGAAGATACATCTCAGTCTGGGACTTGATTTCTAAACAGACATGCCCGCTTTCATTTTCTCGGTATTCTCGGCCATTTGAAGGGAGGAGATAATTTCTTCGATGTCGCCGTTAACGATTTGATCGAGGTTGTAGAGGGTGAGATTGATGCGGTGATCCGTCACGCGGTTTTGCGGATAATTATAGGTGCGGATCTTGTCGGAGCGGTCGCCGGTTCCCACGAGGCTTTTCCGCTGCGCGGCTAGTTCGCTGGCTTGTTCTTTTTCCTGCGCTTCGCGGATGCGGCGAATTAGCTGCTGCATCGCGATTTCCTTGTTTTTATGTTGGGAGCGGCCGTCCTGGCTTTCGGATACAATTCCGGTGGGCAGGTGGGTAATGCGGATGGCAGACTCGGTCTTGTTTACGTGCTGGCCACCGGCACCGCTGGCTCGGAAGGTGTCGATCTTAAGATCGGATTTATTGATGTTGACGTCTTCCATTTCGAGGATGGGGATCACCGCTACGGTAGCCGCCGAGGTGTGCACCCGGCCCTGGCTCTCCGTTTTTGGTACGCGTTGTACGCGGTGGGCACCCGATTCGAATTTTAATTTTCCGTAGACATCCTCCCCGCTTACCTGAAGTACGACCTTGTTATAGCCGCCGACGGTACCTTCATTTTCTTCGATTACTTCCGACTTCCAGCCCTGGGTCTCGAAGAAGCGCTGGTACATTTTCAGCAGGTCGCCGGCAAAAATACTGGCTTCATCGCCTCCCGTTCCGGAGCGAATTTCTACGAGGACGTCCTTCTCATCGTCCGGGTCGCGGGGAATCAACATGAGGCGAATACGCTCCTCCATGTCGGTGCGTTGGGGCTCGAGTTCTTCCAACTCGGCAGTGGCCATTTCTCGCATGTCCGGGTCAGCATCCTTTTGCATGCGCCGGCTCGTCTCGATATTACCCAGCAACTCCCGGTAAGCCAGATAGGCTTCGTTGATTTCTTTCAAGCGCCCGTACTCTTTTCCCACCTGACGATACCGATCCTGATCAGCAATAATCTCAGGATCAGCCATTTGTTCTTCCAGGAGGAGAAAGCGGTTGTGGATGGCTTCGAGTTTATCGAGCATATGCGTACAGTTTATCCGTGAGCCCCTTCGGCAATCTTACAGCAACGGGCCCTCCCCCCTGCGGAGAAGAGCCCGTGCACATATCACTTACAAACGCTAACCCTGGTTGCCGGCAATTTGCACCAGGAGCGTCACATTATTATTCAGTACTTCGACGAAGCCCCCCTCAATTTGGAAGGCAACGACTTTCCCGGGTTCGGAGGCCTTCTTAATGTCGCCTTCTTCGGGATCAAAATAGCGGTAGGAGCCCACTTCGGTTACCATTTCGATGGTACCTTCGGTAAGGCTGGACACGATGGGCGCGTGGTTTTTGAATACCTGGAAGCGCCCGGAAGCACCCGGAACCTTCACTGAAACGATCTTACCGGCGAATAATTCGCGTTCAGGCGTTAGGACGTTGATTTGCATACCTCCGATAGTTGTGGCTCTCCATTAATTTTCAGCGGCTTCGGCCAGCATCTTCTTACCGGCATCGATCGCTTCCTCGATCGTACCCTTCAGGTTGAAGGCCGACTCCGGATATTCGTCTACTTCGCCGTCCATGATCATATTGAAGCCCTTGATGGTATCTTCAAGGCTGACCATAGTGCCCGGAATGTTCGTAAACTGCTCGGCCACGTGGAAGGGCTGTGACAGGAAGCGCTGAACGCGGCGGGCGCGGTGCACTATCTGCTTGTCTTCGTCACTGAGTTCTTCCATACCCAGGATCGCGATGATGTCCTGGAGTTCTTTGTAGCGCTGCAGAATGTTTTTAACTCGCTGAGCGCAGTCGTAGTGCTCATCCCCGATAACGGCAGGATCGAGAATACGGCTGGAAGAATCGAGTGGGTCTACTGCAGGGTAAATACCGAGGGAGGCAATCTTCCGGCTCAGTACCGTGGTAGCATCGAGGTGGGCAAAGGTGGTCGCCGGAGCGGGGTCCGTCAGGTCATCCGCGGGCACGTATACGGCCTGCACCGAGGTAATGGAACCGCGCTTGGTAGACGTAATGCGTTCCTGCATCAATCCCATTTCGGTGGCCAGAGTCGGTTGGTAACCCACCGCCGAGGGCATCCGGCCCAAGAGGGCGGAAACTTCCGAACCGGCCTGGGTGAAGCGGAAGATATTGTCGATGAAGAAGAGGATATCACGACCGCCGGTGGGGTCGTCGAGGTCGCCGTCGCGAAAGTACTCGGCGATCGTCAGTCCGGAGAGCGCCACGCGAGCACGCGCCCCGGGAGGTTCGTTCATTTGGCCGAACACGAACGTGGCTTTAGAATCTTCCAGCGCATTCATATCGACCTTGTCGAGAGCCCAGCCGCCTTCTTCCATGGATTCCATGAAGGCGTCGCCGTACCGAATGATACCGGCTTCGAGCATTTCCCGCATCAGGTCGTTTCCTTCGCGCGTGCGCTCACCGACGCCCGCAAAAACCGAAATACCTTCGTATCCTTTGGCAATATTGTTGATCAGCTCCTGAATCAACACAGTTTTTCCTACGCCCGCACCGCCGAACAAACCGATTTTTCCGCCCTTCTGGTAGGGCTCGATCAGGTCGATGACTTTAATTCCGGTGTAGAGGATTTCCTTCTCGGTAGAGAGGTTCTCGTATATCGGCGGCTTCGCGTGAATCGGGCGGGCGGTATCTTTTTTCTCCACCGGACCGATGCCGTCGATGGCTTCGCCGATGACATTAAACAGACGCCCTTTGATTTCGGGACCTACGGGCATGGCAATTGCCTGTCCGGTATCGTGTACTTCGGCACCGCGGGTCAGTCCGTCCGTGGAGTCCATTGCGATGGTGCGCACTCCATCTTCACCGAGGTGTTGCTGTACTTCCAATACGAGCTTTTCGCCGTTAGGGCGATTAATCTCCAACGCGTTGAAGATTTCGGGTAGTTTGGCGTCTTCGCCCTCGAAGCTCACGTCCACAACGGGACCGATGACCTGCTTGACGCGACCGATATTTGCCATGTTCTTATGCGTTAATACGTAGGAATCTTAAAAGTGCTGCAAAAGTAGGCTTTTGTACTGATTATTAATAATTATAACAGGCACAAACTACCCCGGTATCTGTCAAAAATTAATCAATGGACCAAACACCCGACTTGCCCAAGCTCGACACCTACTGGGCCGACCTGCGTCGAGTAGCCCTGCTGGGAAGTGCCCGGGCACGGCCCGACGCGCCGTTGGAAGAATGCCTTCGGGCACTCCACATTGAGGCCGAGCTGCCCCAAGCGGAACAACTACTCGAAGCAGCCGCTCTAATGGCCTCCGTACAGCGGACCTCTTTCGAACGAATTCCACCCGAATCTCCGGGAGTCAATGTACCGCCACCGGAGTCTCGCTCCGTTTGTACACCCCGATTCGCCTACTTTCTGGGGCTGTTGCTGGGGGGTTCCTATCCGTCCGCCCTGCCGGAAGCCATTCAATTGCTCCACAAACACCAACGGATTGCACCGCCGGAATTACTTCCCGAACTGCTCCAACGAGCCCTCGATGAGCCGAACGAGCGGCCGGAAATCTTGAGTATCATCGGCAGTCGGGGGGAGTGGCTCGCACGGCTTCACCCCCGGTGGAGCCAATTGCTGCCGCCGGAAGCCCCCTCCGAGGTCTGGGCGGCCGATGCCAATCGCCTGGATGCCCTAATGGCCTGGCGATCTGTTGATCCGCCCGCGGCCCGTCTGGCACTGGAAGACCGGTGGTCGGACCTCTCGCCCAAACAACGCGCCGACAACCTGACCAGCCTGCTGGTACAGCTACAGCCCGACGACGAGCCGTTGCTCGAACGGGCGCTAGACGATCGCCGAAAGGAGGTGCGGCAGGCAGCAGCAACCCTACTCCTGCATCTTCCCGGTAGCCAATTGCTGGAACAATTATGGTCTGCCGCTGCGAGCGCAATGTCCTGGAAGGGCGGCCGGGTTCAAATTGACTTGCCCGAGGAACTACCGGAGGCCACCAAGCGCCTCGGCATTCGACCGCGCGCCAATAAAGGCGCCGGTGGCTTGAGGCATAGCTGGCTCAATCAGCTGGTGGAACGCATCCCCCCCGACCGATGGGAAGAGCACTTCGATGCCCTGCCACATCAAATCATCGAAGCCTGGTCGGAGACAACCTACGGGGATCAATTACTCCTGGCGCTTTGCGAGGCCCTTCTGCGCTATAAAACTCCCGATTGGATTGAAGCATTGATCGAGCATTGGCTAACAACGGGAAGAGAGGAACTGTGGAACCAGGCACGCGGGAAACAACTGCTGCAACAATGCCCGGCCGATATTTTCCAACGGCTCGTCACCAACTCCCTCGAACGACAGGGGGCCTTCGTGCCCGATCCCTCTCTACTGCTCTATTGGTTATCCAGGAGTCCCCATCCCTGGACGAACCGGATGACGCGCATTCTCATCGGCGGCTTTCGCGATTTGGTGGGTTCCTACCAGCGCAATGTCTGGATGCTGAATCACTACCATCAGTTGTTAAAAATCGCCGCCTATCGTTGCCCCCCCGACATGGCCCGGGAACTTCGAACCGGTTGGCCCACCCAAAGTGCCGGATTTTACCGCTTTTCCACCGTGGTGGAGGAGATGCTCAATGTAGTGGCCTTCCGGGAGGAATTGCACCGAAATGTGTGATGCGGCTTAATCGGATTCACTGTTTTTCCCAGACCCGAACAATCCCCCCGTCGAGGTACATCAACCGGTTGGCGGCAATGAGCAGTTGGTCCCATTGTACCGCCTGGGCAACGAGTGCCAGTTCGACGGGCGGCCGCTCCAAATCACTGAACCACCAGCGATCCTCGGTTCGGAAAACCATTCCGCTGGGCGTCCAACTACTTTCGCGCCCCGGCGGCAAATCGATCCAGCGGAGAAATTGACCGACATTCGAAAAAACGGCGAGCCCCCGCTCCGGATAGTAGAGAAATACTTCCGTTTCAATGGCATGGATGGCAGCCGGAGCGGCTTCGAGTTGAAGCAGCAATCGCAGATCGTCCGAAGATTCGAGGACCGCTCCAGTGGCGTTGATTTTCTGTAGGCGGTAGGTCCAATCGTCGTATACCCAAATGTTGTCATCGAAGGAGCGGGCTACGCCCACCGGGTTTTGCAGCTCTGGTAACTGCCGCAAATCGAGTCGGCTGCGCTCCGCCAGTGTTCGATCGAGCACGACTACCGTTTGGTGGCGTGGATAAAAAAGCAGCAGATTGAAGGAGTTACTCACATCTACGGAGCCGATCGGCCCCAGGGTACTGTCGTCGAAGTTGAACTGAAAATTTCCGGAAGGATCGTACTTCCGCAGCTCATCGCTCGGGTTGATCAGGTAGAGGTTCAGCAGAGGATCTACGGTGATATAACGAGCGGAATCTGCAATATCAAACAAATGGCGGTGGGTCGAATCGGGCGCCTGAGCGCGCGCCGCCATCCCCCCTCCCAGCATACATGCACACCATACAGGTAGAAAAAGTTGATGCAACACCGGATCGCTATTTAGTAGATAACGATTTGCGCCCGAATACCTTGCCGGGAGGCGTCTCGAAAAATTCGATCTCCATGTGCTCCCCGTCAAATACGGCATAGGAGTTGAAATGCAGCCATTCTCCCAGGTTGATGTAGCGGCTGCGGTCATTCGACAGCAGATGATCGATCGGCAGATGCCGGTGCCCGAACACGAAGAAATCGATAGCCGGATCTTGCGCAAGCTTTCGCTCGGCGTAGGCAATCAGCCACTCCCGGTCGATGCCGTAAAACCTGGTAGGCCCCGGATTGGCAGTCCGGCTGCGGTGGCTCCAATAATACGCTAGTGAAATGCCGAAATTAGGATGAAGCCGCTCGAAAAACCACTGGGCTGTCGGATGGGAAAACAAGCGCTTCAGCCGCTTATACCCCCGATCGCCCGGCCCGAGCCCGTCGCCATGACCGATCAAAAACGCCTTCCCCTGGATCTGCAGACGCTGGGGTCGGGTATGCATAATCAGTCCGACTTCCTCGGAGAGATAATCGAACAGCCACATATCGTGGTTACCGGTAAAACAGTGGATGGGCAGCCCTCCGTCGGATAATTCGGCCAGCTTTCCCAACAGGCGCACGTAGCCTTTCGGCACCACGTGCCGGTAGGTATACCAGAATTCGAATATATCCCCAACCAGGTAAATGGCATCCGCTCCAGACTCGACGTGGCTCAGCCACCGCACGAGCTGCCGCTCGCGCTCGGCAGAAGAAACCCGGGCATCTACGCCTAAATGAAAGTCGGAAGCGAAATAGGTTTTTTTGCGCGTAGCCAAAAAGAGCGTAATTATTACTGATGCGGTGCGAATCTAGGGAAAATTTAGGTGGCGGAATTAGAGTTATAACTGCTACAAAAGAACTGAGCGATGGAAAGACCCGTAATGAATGTACTCGGAAAGCCCCTACAGGGGTGCTGCACTGATCCGATCACCGGATTTTACCGCGATGGCTTTTGCCGCACGGGGCCACAGGATTCGGGTCGGCACGTGATTTGTGCGCGGATGACCGACGACTTTCTCTCCTTCACCAAATCGCAGGGGAACGACCTGTCGACGCCCCGGCCCGAATTCCGTTTTCCCGGACTCCGGGCGGGCGACAAGTGGTGCCTCTGCGCTCTGCGCTGGCGCGAAGCCTACCAAGCCGGCGTCGCACCGGCTGTCGACTTAGCCGCCACCCACGAAAAGGCCCTCGAATACGTGACCCTGGAAATGCTGGAAGAGCACGCAGATTCACCACTGAAAGACGACGCCTAAAAACCAGACCCTTCTGCCGAAATAGCTCGCCCGCCGATCCGTCAGGCTGTCGTCGTAGTAGTACGAACGGACGTTGCGGGTATCCAGCACATTGTTTAGCGAAGCAAAGGCTATCAGCGATCCTTCGGGGAGGACGAATGTGCGGTTGATATTCAAATCCAGTCGCAGGTAATCGGGATACAACGCTCCATCCGGGAGTTCGGCGAAAACGGGAAGCCATTGATCAAACGTCGCATCAAATTGGCGATCGATCAGAGGTTGATAAAAAGTGCCCGGCCGCGCGCGCAGGAAGGTTCCTAATTGAATGTCGGCGGGCAGATCGATGCGTGCCTGTAGGGTGGCTAAGTAGCTCAGGTCAGCCGGGGCGGGATAGAGGATGTCCGATTCTTCGAAAACACTTTGAATAGTGGCTGCACTTAGCTGGACAAACAGCCTGTTTTTATTGTATGATAAGTAGGCTTCCAATCCCTGCACCGGATTGCGCAGCAGCTCCGATCTTCCGACGTGGCGGTAGGCGGCTAGTTGAAGGGTCCAGGGGTCCTGCTGCCAGCGTACATCCACCGATAGTTGGCGGCTTTCCAATAATGAAAAGTCATTGATCCGGCTCGAGGGCGGCAGATATTTCCCATAGTGCCCGTACCCCAGGCGGAACACGATCGATTTCCCCGGCTGATAGAAGCCGTTGAGCTGCCACGAAGTGAGCGATTCTCCCCGGTCGTGGGCCCGGCCGTGCCGAATTCCTCCACCGATTGCCCATTGGGTAGTGGGGCGGTATTTGAGATAGGTAAAAGCTTCCGTTTGGGCGAGTTCCGATTTGGACTCATAGGAAAAAGATGCATCCTCTGCCCGAATAGCGTACTCGAAGGCCGGGGCCCGGCCCTCGGTCTGGCTCGACTCGAGCCGAAGCACTCCACCGGCTGTAGCCTGCCACTTGGTACCTGCATAAGTAAGCGTGCCGCTGGTAAAGCTGAACCAGCGCCGGGGGTTGGTCTGGATATTTCCGAAATCGTAATCAGCCGTCGACCAGGCGAGGCCCTGGCGGCCTTGTACCCGCCAGCGGTCCCAGCGGTAATCGAAAGAGGCAACAGTGAGCAGGCGCGCCTTGCGCTGATCGAATGGCTGTTCGGTAGACAGGAAGCGCGTCTGGTAGCGGTAGCGTTCCAGCAAGCCGTAGCTGAATATTTTCCACGCAGTCTGGTCATTCGGTTGTCCGGTCAGCAGGTAGCCCGCATCCAGCGTATTGAAGCGCTTCAAGGATTGCAGGGAGCTGGCGTTGAAGGCCTTTAATAAATGATGCGATTGCAAATTGGAAAAAAACACGGAGCCCGCCTTTTCGCCAATTGACCGGCTACGGCTGTACCCCACGCCTACCATCGACGCACTCAGGCTCTGACCGCTGGCGCGCACCTCCGATGGGAATTCTATAGCTACGGCCCCTCCGGCCGATTGCCCCAACTCAATGGGCGGGTTGGAGGGATAGACCGTCAATTTCCGAACGAGGGCGGTGTTGAAAATGCTGAATTGCCCGGGCCCATCGGGTTGGTCAAGCTTGACGGCATCGTCGATCGGTACTCCTTCCAAAAAGACGGTCGATGCCCCAGGCAGCGAGCCGCGCAGGGCCACATTAGCAGTTTCATCAGTATTCGTGGCTGCGGGTAGTGCATTGACGGCCAGCAGCGGGTCGGCCTTTGCCGCCGGTTGGCGGTAAATATCCAGCTGACCGAGCGCTTCCGTAGCAAATTCGCGGGCGACCAGCCGCTCCGCCCGCACCGTCACGGGAGTAATCTCCGATGCTATCGGTTGCAGGCGAAACGCCATCTCCGATTCGAAGGGGATGGTCTGAGGAGCATACCCCAGGTAGGAACATCGCAGCGAATCCGGTCGCACCTCCAGTGACCACTGGAATTGTCCGTCCACATCGGTCTGCACCCCTACCCCCGCCAGGCCCACCGCCTCGATAGTAGCAAAGGGGAGGGTGGCCTGGGTTTGCGCATCCACTACCCGTCCCCGAGGGGGCTGGGCGAGAACCGCCACCGACCAATAACACAGGAGCACCGACAGGACGGACAATCGCATAATCAGTTATTTTACAGCCGGTAGCAGTTCGTACTTCACCCAGAAGAATCCGGGCTCGGTTTCCAGTGCCTGTTCGTAGACGGCGATCGCCTGATTATTCTGCTCCTGACTTTCCAGGGCTTGCCCCAGCCAGGCCATGCTGCTCAGGTACATCCAGTCGTGGGCCCGGGATTCGGCCTTGTAGCCCGAAACAGCCTTTTTGAAATGGGCTACGGCTTTCTCATTGTCCCCACCGAACATGGCCGGCGTTTGGTAAAAACTCATCGCCATCATGAAGTGCGGTAAAGGGCCCGCATTTTCACTATCTACCGCCTCGTGAAGAAGCCGTTTAGACTTTCCTCCCAGAAACATGGCTTTCATCGGCGAAAGTCCCATTTGAATGCCGTAGGCCCCCGCGAGTACGGCCTTCCCATCCGCACTTTTCGAATCGGTTTCCAGGTGTTTTTTGGCCAGCTCTACGCTGCGCTGTGCCCATTTCTTGGCCTGGCCTTCATCCTCATTGGCAAAGGCCGTGCCGGCCGCACCGTAGGCTGCTTCGGCAGCTCGCAGATAGCGATCGGAATCGCTTCCCTGCTCGTAGTCGTTTACCACGCTTGCCCACAAGTCAGCGTCATTGTTCAGGTAGGCACGGTAAGCTTTCTCCGCCAGATCATCTTGTGCCGTAGTAATCGCGGCGATCCCTACGCAGAATAGGAGGCATAAATTTCGGATAGTCAACATATCGCTTGGTTTTTTGAATTTTTCGAAAAATACTTCCTCATCCAACCATCTGCCAATTCCTCTTGACGGCCAACTGCTAGGTATTGATGAATGGTCGCGTCTGCGAAATAGGGGCATTGCTCCACGAAATGATTCCATTCATCCCGACAATGCCGCTGGTCGTAAATTCCGAAGGGATAAGTGTAGGCTTCGGGTTATTTTGGAAGTATGAAATCGGTAGCTCGCAGGATTCCCGGATGGATTCAGGTGGCCTTTTGGGTAGCCTATACTTTGTTTTGGCACGGCATTTACAGCCCCGACTTTTTCTTTCTGCCATCGTTGCTTACTTCCTCGATCTACACCTTTGTGCACGTAGCGATCGTTTATCTGAACCTGGAGGTACTGATGCCGCGATTCTTGTGGCCCGGGCGCTATGCCCTGTATGCAGCCTCCGCTTTTGGGGTTCTACTGGTTAGTTCGGTGTTGCTGTTCGGATTGCTGTACGCATGGTTTATCGGTCAGCTATCGGACGACCTGCTCACGGAGCTGCTGGAATCCGGGGGGCTAATCGGGAGTATTCTCGGAGGTAATACCAGTATGTTGTTCTTGTCTTTTGGCTTGCAATCCATTTTGCACCGGCAGGAGGAGCAGCGGCAGAAGGAAGTAGTCCTGCGGGAGAAAATGGAAGCCGAATTGCAGTTCCTGCGCAGCCAGCTCGACCCGCACTTCCTGTTCAATGCGCTAAATTCCATTTATTTCCTGATCCCCAAAGATCCCGATGTGGCGGCGGAAGCATTGGCCGGCTTTAGCGATTTACTGCGCTATCAGCTCTACCAGGCCAACGAACCGACAATTTTACTCGAAGAAGAATTCGACTACCTGCGGCAATACACCCGGTTGGCCAGCCTGCGCCGCGAGTCGGACCTGGCCCTGCAACTAGAGCTGCCGCCCGTTCCATCAGAAACCCGGATCGCTCCGCTGCTGTTGCAGCCCTTCGTGGAAAATGCCTTCAAGCACGTTTCTCCGCGGGAAGGGGCCATAAAAATCTGCGCCCAGCTATCCGATCGGACGTTTCAGTTTCAAGTGGTCAATACCAAATTACCCGACCATCGGCCTGTTTCGACCAGCCACGCAGTCGGAGGCATTGGCCTGCACAATGTGCGGCGCCGTCTGGAACTCATTTATCCGAAACGCCACGAACTACAGCTTCAGGCCGAGCCCAGGCGGTTTTCCGCCCTTTTGAAGATCGAATTATGATGCACACCCTGATTGTAGACGACGAGCCGCTGGCCCGAGAAGGGTTGGAGGCCTACGTAGAACGCCTGGAATTTCTGCACCGGATCGGATCGGCAAAAGACGCCCTGGAAGCCCTCCAAATTCTGGAAAAGCAACGCGTGGATCTCCTCCTTTTAGACATCGAAATGCCGCAGTTGAGCGGCCTCGAATTGCTGCGCACGCTCAGCGACCCTCCTATTGTCATTCTCACCACGGCCTTCGATAAGTTTGCGTTGGAGGGGTTTAAGCTGGCGGTGCTCGATTATCTCGTCAAGCCCATTACCTTTCCCCGTTTTCTGCGCGCCTGCGTGCGCGCCCGCGAGCAATTCGAATTGCAACAGGCCGTTCAGGATCGAATGGCCCGTAACCAATCCGACCAACCGGAGTCGATCTTCGTCAAATCCGACGGTAAACTGGAGCGCATCCGGTTCGACGAACTCCTCTTCGTCGAGTCCATGCAGAATTACGTACTCCTACAAACCGAGCGCGGCCGGTTTACGGTTTTGCAGCCACTCAAGGAAATCCGTACCCAACTCCCTTCCACGCCTTTTCTTCAGGTACACCGGTCCTTCATCGTCAATTTGTCGAAAGTCCATACGGTAGCGGGGCATCAATTGATCATCGGCCCTCACAAGATTCCGGTGAGCCGATCGAATTGGGCGGACGTGGAAAAAGCCCTCCTGAAGTAGCAGATGCGCGCAAAAAAGTGCGTTTGCTGATTAAACCTTCACTTCTGATTTCCATCTAATGAAGGCGAATCAAAGCAAAACCGTGCATCTGCCAACGACCCAAGCTACGCCCGTAGAGGATCACATCCTCCTCCAGCTGCTCCAGCAGCGGCAAACCCGCGACCGGGGCTTTCGCCTGCTGGTCGATCAGTACGGAGAGCGGTTGTACGCACAGGTACGGCGCCTGGTGATCGAACACGACGATGCCAACGACGTATTGCAGAATGCCCTGGTGAAAATTTACCGCAATATCGACCGCTTCAAGGAGCAGAGCCGATTGTACACCTGGATGTACCGCATTGCCACCAACGAAGCACTCGATTGGCTGGAGCAACAAAAACGCCGCCGCGCACTGAGCCTCGAAGATGAGGCCCAATGGGTGGGAGATACGCTGGCCGGCGACCAACACTTCGACGGAGACGCCGCCCAGCGGCATTTGCACATGGCCATTGCCACTCTCCCCCCCAAACAACGAGCGGTGTTTAACCTCCGCTATTTTGAAGAAATGAGCTACCGGGAAATGTCGGAAGTCCTGGCGACGTCGGAAGGCGCGCTCAAGGCGAGCTACCACCACGCTACCCGGAAAGTAGAAGACTATTTGAGCAAACAGATGAGCCAATAATGGACCGTAAATCGCAACAAGACGAATTGAAGGAGTTGCCCCTGCTGCAGCGGCTACGGCCGCAAGGCGATGGATTCCGCCTCCCCGAAAGCTATCTGGACACCCTCCGGGAGGAAAGCCTGCAACGGGCAAAACGCCCCGCGCGCCAACGTTCGCTGACGCTCCTGTACCGGCTGGCTTCCGCCGCGGCGATCGCATTGTTGGTAGTAGCGGCGGTGGTACTGATTCAGCGGCAGAGCAGCGCACCGGGCTTGGTCGATGCCGAAGCGCTGGTGGCAGAGCTATCCGACGAGGAAATCCTGGCCTACGTCGATTCGCACCTGGAAGACTTTGACGTCGATCTGTTGCTGGAAGCCGAAGACGTTATCCCCCTGTACGCACGGCCCGATTCCATCTCGGACGATGAACTGCTGGAGCTGATCGACGATCTTTCGATCGAAGAAGTGATGGAATTCAAACAATAGAAAACAACCCCAAAACAAGAGACTCAATGAAACAACTACTTTTCTTTTTGCTACTGATGGGCGTCGGCGCAACGGCCTCGGCGCAACTATTCGACGACTGGACGAGCGGAGGCGAACGATTCGAACGGGTGCGAGCCCAGCGCGTGGCTTACATCACCGGCCGAATGAACCTCACCCCCGCCGAATCACAGGCATTTTGGCCCCTCATCAATGAGCTGGAAGGCAAAATGCAGGAGGTGAAAAACCGCTACCAGGCTCCGAGAAACATCGAGAGCATTGGCGAAGCCGAAGCCCGGAAACTCATCGAACAACAACTCAAGCGCGAGCAAGAACTCCAGGCACTGCGCGCCGAATACGTGAGCCAAGCGCTGGAAGTGGTGCCCGCCCAAAAGCTCATCCTGTTTCCCAAGGCCGATAAGGAGTTCAAACGCAATTTGCTCAACGAGCTGCGCCGCCGACGCCGATGATATCTTAACAATTTTATTACATCTAATTTATATTCGGCGGATAATCAGATAATCCATCGCTTCATACGTCCTATTACACAAGGATTTGCCGCAGATGCAAGAGGCGCTACAAAAAATTAATACAAATGAAGGTATCTTTTAGATGAGATTTCGCGTATTATTGAGGTAAAGCAAGTCGAAGGGACTTGCAGTCTTTGACTCGGTAATTCGATATATGAGTAATCCGAAAAAGAGTAAACGCGACGTTGCGCTTTACAATTTGGTTACGGAATACGAAAGCAGCTCCAGTCGCGGCAAGAACGTGTACCTTGACCATCGCGCCTATGTTCAACTCATTGACTTCTACGAAGACGAAGGCCAGCTAGACCGCGCCCTCGTCGTTGCCGATCTCGCGGCTTCTCACCATAGCTTTTCCTCCGAATTTTATCTCCGCAAAGCCCAGCTCCTCCTCCAGCTCAACGACGAGCAACAGGCGCTGACGGTATTGGAAAAAGCCAACACGTTCGCTCCAAACGATCTGGAGATTAGCCTGCTGCGCGCAGAAGCGCTGACCTACCTCCATCGTTATGCCGAGGCCCTCGAGGAATTGGCCTACTACAAAACCGAAGCCAACCCGGAAAGCCTGAGCGACGTCTTCCTGCTGGAGTCGTTGGTGTTCGAGCACCAGGGAGACAGCCACCGGATGTTCGAAGCCCTGCAGGCTTCCATCCAGCTCGATCCCCACAACGAAGAAGCACTGGAGCGCCTGTTGGTTTGCACCACCTATTGCGAGAATTACGCGGAGAGCCGGGAGCTGCACGAATGGGTCATCGATCAGGAACCCTACAATGCACAAGCCTGGTACAACCTGGGACATATCCTGGCCTACCTGCGCTTCTACGACGAAGCCATCGAGGCCTTCGAATACGCCTTCATTATCCAGGAGGATTTCGAAGAAGCTTATTTGGAATACGCCGATTTGTGCTTCGAACTCAAGCGCTACGCCAAAGCGCTGGAAGCCTACTTACAGGTATCGGAAGCGCGGTCGGGTGATTGCGACCTGCTACTACAGATCGGCCGTTGTTACCAATTCGAAGGTCAGCTTTCTGAGGCCCGACGCCATTTCCACCGGGCGCTGCGGGTCGATCCCGGCTCCGACGAAGCCTACTTCCAGCTCGGTGAATGCTACATTGCCGAAGAAAAGTGGGAAAAGGCACTCCACAGCCTGCTGCGAGCTACTGAAATCGATCCCTCACAGGAGGATTACGTGCTGGCCCTCGCCGAAGTATACCTCCATGTCGACGATCCGCACAAGGCCGAGCAGTACTACCTGAAGGCCATCCGCATGGCTCCCCACGAAGGGCGCGCCTGGATGAGCTACGCCTGGTTCCTCGTCTGGCAGGAACGCAACCACGAAGTCATCGACCTCATTACTCAGGCAGAAGAACAATCGGGAGGTCCCGACCTGGCATTTACCAGCGTTGCCCTACTCATGGTTCTCAATTATCGCAAGGAGGCATTCGTCCGCCTCGGAGAAGCCCTCGAAGATTACTTCGACGATCGAGAAATGCTCTTCGAATACCTACCGGACCTGCGCTACGATCCGAAGGTACAAGCGCTGATTAATCTCTACCACCCGCTATAAGAATGGTGAAT
>CAZDET010000015.1:21522-38541 GCA_964504335.1 uncultured Saprospiraceae bacterium | reverse complement strand
GAATGGTGAATAGCGAATAATACTTAAAAAATTCGCCATTCACCATTAATTAGTCCCAGCTGCGCATGGCGAATACAGCAGCGCCAATCGTGCCCGCCTGATTGAGGGTAATCGCGGGCTTCACGGGTATGCGGGTGTCGAGCTGATCTTTGTATTGATCAAAATTCTTGCTGGCTCCCCCGCTAAGGACCACCAGGTCGGGGCTGATGATCCGATCGAGATGGTGGAGGTAAATATTGAGGCGGGTACCGAATTCTTCCCAGGAAAGGTTTTCTTGCTTTCGGACTGAATTGGAGATAAATTTTTCTGCAACCACTTCCCGCCCTTTCAGGTAAATGTGTCCGAACTCCGAGTTGGGGATCAGGTGCCCGTTGTGAAAGAGGGCACTTCCCAGGCCGGTACCGATGGTAATCATGAGTACGGTGCCCCGGATGCCTTTTCCGCTGCCGAACCGCATGGCGGTGAGGCCCGCAGCATCCGCATCGTTGAGTACGACCACCTTTCGCCCGCCGGTAGCCTTCGAAAAGACGGCTGCCACTGATTGCCCGATCCAACTCGAATCGATGTTGGCCGCCGAGAGTGCCACTCCATTGGCGTCGATGATTGCGGGAAAACCAACCCCGATCGGCCCCTCGTAATCGAACTGAGCGACCAGTTCGGCGAAGGTCCGGCCCATGGCCTCCGGCGTAGCGGGTTCGGGCGTTTCCAGGCGCTTGCGTTCAGTAACGAGTTCACCCTTTCGAATATCGACCAGCCCGCCTTTGATGCCCGTAGCTCCTACATCGATCCCGAGAATAATCTGCTCTTCCATAACTTATCGAATCAATTGAATGCGCATCCAAACGTCTTGCTCCGGCCGGTCGCCGGCCCCCGTCTGAACAGCGGCAATGCGATCAATAACCTCCAAACCCTCGATTACCCGTCCGAACACGGTGTAATCCTGATCGAGAAATGGAGTCCCTCCTTGCTGCGCATAGGCTTCGCGGATTTTCGTAGGATATCGGAATCCTTTCCGCGCTTCCATTTGATCGAGCGCAGCGCCGTCTACGGGTTTCCCCTGCACGATGTAGAATTGCGAACCGCTCGACCGCTTTTGCGGGTTGTTGGTTCGCGCAGCCGCTAACGCGCCTTTGAGGTGGGCCAGCGAATCGACAAACTCGGCGTCGATTTGATAGCCCGGTCCACCGGTCCCCAGGCGCTGCCCGGCCGGGGCGTTTCGACTATTTGGATCTCCTCCCTGAATCATAAACCCTTCAATGACACGGTGAAACAACAGGCTGTCGTAGTAGCCCTGCTCCACCAGTTTGGTGAAGTTATCCTGATGCTGCGGTGTCGCATCGTAGAGCTCGGCGATCATGTCACCCTCCGGAGTTTCGATCAGCACGAGGCAGCGCGCCGGCGGCAGCACTTCGAGCGTTTGTCGTTCTACCTTCGATCGCCCCTTCGTATCTACTGCCCGCAATTCGACGGTGTAGGTGCCCGATTTCAAATAGCGGTGGGAGGGAGTCGTCTCGGCGGAGCTCCCTTCGTCGCCGAATTGCCAACGGTAGGTTTCGGCTCGCTCGGATTGATTCTGAAATTGAACCGGCTGACCAGCCCGTACTTCCTGATCGACACTAAAACGTGCAATGGGCCTGCTACAGCTGGCCAGTACCAATACAACCAGGCCCAATGCAGGAAACAAATGCTTCATGTTATTCTTCTTCTGATGCCCGAAAATAGTGTAAGATGTTGCGCTTCAGTAGTAATTCTTGTTCTTTCAGGTTGGTTTTGGGGAGCAGTTTCGTGCGCTCGTAATGCGGCCAGCCGTCGGCATCCTGCCCAACGAATTCGTAGTAGCCTTCGTTGCTGAGTACCCGGCATACCGCAATGTGCATCAAGTCCTGCTTTTCTTCTTTGGTAAACCGCTCTTCCCAGCGCCCCAGCTCCTGAATTCCGATGAGAAACAGGATGGCGTTTAAGTCGGGAAGCTGCTCCCTGTGGAAGCGCTCTTTAATCCGGTGGCGCAACTGCAACCACTCAAAATCCAGTTCCCATTCATCGGACTTCATGCGCTCAGGCTTCCTTGAGGGCCTCGATTTGCTGCTTGAGCCGGTCGGAAATTTCCGCAATCGCTCCGACGCCATCCACCTGTACGGCCCGCCCGAGATTGTGGTAATAATCGAAAACGGGCGTGGTTTCGCGGCGGTACACCTCAATGCGCTTACGAATAATCGATTCGTCCTGATCATCCGGTCGGCCACTGGTTTTTCCACGCTCTAACAGCCGGCTGACAATCTCATCGTCGGGCACTTCCAACATGATTAGTTGCGATACCAGTTGCTGATGCTCCGCCAGCAAATCGTCGAGTGCCGCCGCCTGGGCAGTAGTGCGGGGAAAGCCATCGAAAATATACCCTTCCACATCGAGGTTGGCTTCCACCTTGCGCCGCAGCATGCCCACCGTGACGCTGTCGGGTACCAACTCTCCTTTATCGATGTAGCTCTTTGCTTCGAGCCCCAACGGCGTCGAATTGCCAATTTCACTGCGAAATAAATCGCCCGTACTAATGTGGAGCAACTGAAACGCTTCTACCAGCAGTTTTGCCTGGGTACCTTTGCCCGACCCCGGAGGACCGAATAAGATCAGATTGATCATGATGAAGTTGTATAGAATTCGCGCGAATATAATTAGTTCCGCTTATACCGAAGATCGCGCAGGTACTGATGACTCTGCTCGATAGCCGAAAAAACGTTACCGGATCGGACGTGATCCTGTTCAACAAATAAATAATCGAGACCGGAAACTTGTTCCTGGGCAAAGAGGGAGGGCCAGTCGATCGTGCCCGAACCCACGGAGGCAAAGTATCCCTCGGGGCTGTCGTCCACGTCCTTCACGTGCCAGAGTTTGAAGCGATTGGGATGTTGCTCAAAGTAGGCCAGGGAATCCTTTTGCGCCTTCTTCATCCAGTAGTGGTCCATCTCAAAATCGACCAGGTCGGGATCGGTTTCCCGCAGCAAGAAATCCATCGGTAGCTCGCCATCCGACATCGGTTCAAATTCGAACGCGTGGTTGTGATAGGCTACCCGTAGATTATAGGGCTGGGCCATCGCACCGACTTCGTTCAGCAGCTCCGCTAACTTTCGGTAATCGGCACCGCTGCGCCGGTTCTCCTCCAGATAAGGAAGAACCACGTATTCGTTTTCCAGGGCCGCACACACTTCCAGCATTTGCTCGGGTGCCTGCTCAAAGACATCAATCGACACGTGATTACTTGGCATGTTCAGGGAGCGTTCGCGGAGCATTTCACTGAATGCCTGCGGCGACATGCCGTACAGTTTTCCATCTTCGTAGCCGGCGCCCTCCACGTAATTAAATCCGATTTCCGCCACGCGGTCCAACGTACCGGGAGTATCGGTGGCCATCGCATCGCGCACCGTATATAGCTGGATGCCAACCTGTTTAATTTTCCGTGTACCGGAGTAATTCGTCATAACCGATGCGATAAAGGGACTACCGAGCGCCAACGCGCCGGAATGCCTCAGAAACGATCTGCGATCCATCGAAATAATTTAGAGGAAAAGGTACAGTAAATAAGGCACTTTCCGGCTATAATCGAAGCCTACTAATATTTTGTGGGTCCATATACGGCAATTGGGGCGCGGGGGCCTTGATTTGTTACCACAAAATGTTTATATTTCTGAAGCCGCTCTTTAGTGCCTTCCCTTTTTCATCCATTCACACCCATCACGTACGGCCGTCGACATTGCGGGCAGTAGTGTGCGGATTGCACACCCGGTCTGCTTGTGTGCCCATTGGGTAGGCAGGTGAGGTGGGCGGGTATTTCCCACCCACATGTATGGTCCGGCGACGGCGGCGGTGGCCCAACGGCTCCCCAACCGGGTAGGAGGCGATTGCCATTATTCTCTACTCAACCTGCACACCTTAGTTTCGCCGATATAGATAGAAAAAAGCCCCAATGCAAAGCGCTAATCCCAAAAACTCCCGGGTGTATTCGATGTAGGGTTCTTCGGCCTTCATCTTTTCCGTAATGGAAGGCATACCCATGCGCACCCAGTCAATGAACTCCGGCAGCAAGCTCAAAAACCAGACGCCGGCAACGATCATGCCCAATAGCAGCAACCGACGGTCAATGGGACGAAAAGCAGCTACAATGAAAAACAGCGCAACACTTCCGTACATCACGACCCAGCCGTAGGGATCCACATCGTTGAGCTGGGCAATGGCAAAGAGTGCAAAGAGCACCGCAAGAACCAGATAAACAACACGTTGCATAGGTGGTGGTATTAAACTAAAGCACGTTCATCCGTGGATACGGGCGATTCCTGATTTTGTTGATGTTTGGGCAGTACGATCGTGAAGGTGGTTCCCTTGCCTTCTTCGGAGCGCTTCACGTATATACGCCCGCCGTGGTACTCTTCAATGATTCGCTTAGCCAGGCTCAGGCCCAGGCCCCATCCGCGCTTTTTGGTGGTGAAGCCCGGCCGAAATACTGCTTTGAATTTACCGTGCGGAATCCCCTTGCCCGTATCGATAATATCGATGTGCACCGCCTGATTCACTTCACTGACGCGAGCGGAAATCAGGCCCTTTCCCGCCATCGCGTCGAGGGCATTGCGGATGAGGTTTTCGATAACCCAGTCGAACAGTGGCGGGTTGATCAACACCTTGGTAGTCCCATTATCCACTTCCGGAAAATCGAAGGATACTTTTCGGGGAGCCCGCTTTTCCATGTATTCCCGACACTTGTCGAGCTCATCGAAGATATCGACGGCCTGAAGATTCGGCCGGGAGCCAATTTTGGAGAAGCGATCGGCGATGAGTTCGAGCCGGTGCACGTCATTGCGTAGCTCGCCGATGATTTCTTGTACTTCGGGGTCTTCTTCACGGGCCATTTTCAGGTGCTCTACCCAGGCGACGATGGCCGAAATGGGGGTGCCAAGCTGGTGGGCTGTTTCCTTGGCCATCCCGACCCATACCCGGTTTTGCTCCGCACGCCGGGCGGCGTTGAAACCGAAGTAACCAAAGGCAATAAAGGCTCCGATTAACAGGAATTGGATAACGGGAAAGTAGCGCAATTGCTGCAGGCTTTGGCTTTCGCCAAAGTAAATCAGGCTGGCAAAGGAAGGAATCGGCTCGCGCCCCTCCTCGATCCACCGATCGAGCAGGCTCTGCAGGTAGACGGAATCGCGGTTTTCACCGACGTTGATCGCATCAATGACGTTGTTGTCGTAATCGACAATGATGGCCGGAATGGTCGTGTTAGAGCTCAGAATTTCACCTTGAATCGTGAAATCGCAGTAGGAAAAGGCCTCTTCATCCATATCCTGGAGGTCTTCCTGCGCCATCACGTAGAAGCGCATGTTATTGCGCTCGATGGTAGCGAGCCGACGCGCCAGGAAGCTGGTGTAAAAAATGGATAATACCACAATGGAAAGGCCAACGATTGCCAGATAAATTTTCCATCGTGAGCTTTTGCCGTAAATGTTCATAGACTGAGGAGTAGTTGACCTCGATTATTCCTTATTTAAAAAAACGTCAATCCGTCGACGGGCATTGTTGCGCACATTTACATAATAAAAGTTCAGATCGGCAATGTGGTAATTATTCCGATTGAAGAGGAAACTTCCGGGAAATTTTGGCTTCTCGGCCCACAGGATGTCCTTGTACACCTGCGCATCCGTCAATTCGGGCCGCACCACCTCAAAGGGCCGCGCAATGCCCCCCGAATTGGCGCTGGCCGGTACGCGCTCCCCATCGGTCGTCCAACTCAACGGATTAGTGACGATAACATCCGGATCGTAGGCCCTGGGCTCCGTCCCGCGCTTCCAGGTACGCCAGCTGATCAGACAGCCGGTCTGGGTCGAATCTTCGCAAGGCTCAAGCGCTTCGTACAGGGACTTTTCCACGGGAATACCAATCAAATACGCAGCCACCAGTTGATCGGCCAGTGGTTTCCCATCGAAAAATTCCTTGACCAGCCGCTTGCCGTGGGTCGTCCCCTGGCTGTGGCTGGCGATAATGATTGGGCGGCCGTCATTGTAGGTATCCAGGTAGTATTGGAAAGCAGCCCGGACGTCCTCGTAGGCCAAATCAAAGGCCCGCCGGGCGCTGGCCGTATCCTCGGTGAAGTAGGCCTCCAGGTGTGCCTGGCGGTAGTAGGGCGCGTATACCTTGGCCGCTCCGTTAAAAACGGATGCCTGAAATTTAATGGTCCCCGAATCGGTACGCTCTCGCAACTTCGGATCAGTCAGGGAGCCGTTCCAGGGCTTATCTTTGCGCCTTTTGGTATAAGTTGTCGGGTGGATGAAAAACACATCGGCAGGAGCCTCCACCTGACGATCTTCCAAGCCATTGGGCACGAGATCGGCCGCATCGATCTTCTCCGGAAGAGCCGCCCAAAAGCGCGCCTCCCTATAGTCGGGATAATCGACTGGTGGCCGTTCGACGGAACTTCCTTGTGCCAGGACACTGGTGGAGAATAGGTAAGTTCCAATCAGAATTAGGATATTGGGGCAAGTTGTTCGCATAGCTGTATGATTCGGCTACCATAACGCATCCAAAAACCGGACTAATATGCCATCCAAGCTCCACTTCCCGAAATTTATCTGGCTGCTCCTTGCATTTCCCTACTGCGCCTTCGCTCAGGCGGATGCGAACCCAACCGAAGCCGTGACCGCCACGATCAAAGCCCTTTTCGACGGTATGCGCGACGCCGACTCCACCATCGTCGCCAAAATCTTCCATCCCGAAGCCCGCCTCATGACGGCCGCACAGGATGCCGAAGGAAAAGTAGCCGTCCGCCAGGCGCCGATCGAGGGCTTTGTCAGTCGCATCGGCCAGGCCGAACCCGGCACTCTCGATGAACAGGTAGACTACTACGAAGTGCGGATCAACGGCCCGCTGGCCACCGTCTACACTCCCTACCGCTTTGTGTACGAAGGCAACTTCAGCCACTGCGGCGTCAATACGTTCCAGCTAGTCGAAACGGGCGATGGCTCCCTCCCCTGGCAAATCCTCCAGATAACCGATACCCGCCAACGCGAAGGCTGCCCCGATCCCTCCGCCGAAGAGGAAAGCATCGCAACCTTTCTCGATGCCTGGCACCTTGCCGCCGCAGAGGCGGATGAGGACGTCTTCTTCGGCAGCATGGCCCCGGAAGGCGTCTACATTGGCACCGACGCCACCGAACGCTGGCTGCGCGATACCTTCTACAACTGGGCCGCTTCCTACTTCGAGCGCGACGCCGCCTGGGATTTCACCCCCTACGACCGCCACATCTCCTTCGACGCCACCACCGGCACCGGCCACTGGGATGAACTCCTCGATACCTGGATGGGCATCTGCCGCGGCTCCGGCGTCTTCCGCCGCTCCACCAATGGCAGCTACGAAATCCTCCACTACCACCTATCGGTAACCATTCCGAATGATCAGATCGAAGCGTTCATGAAGTTAAAACCGGATGAATTAAAGAAACAGCGCTAAAATCACTTAACACTAGCTCGCTGTACCTCCTCCATCACAGCCTCGTACAAGCGGCCGTAGTCGGTGTTAAGCGTAGTGCCCGCGGCCCATTCGACGGATTGCGTCGTGCCGGCCCCATCCAAAAAGCGGAGAAAGAAGTTCATATTACTGGGCGGTTGGTTCGCCGATTTTTCCCAGGCGAGATTGGCAGCCTGCTCGAAGTAGCCCTTGGCCAACTTCGCATCGATCTGCCCCAACTCCCGGTACCGCTCGTCCATGCTGGAATGCACAAATAGCTGCCCGTTGGGCAACAGATAGTAGGTGCGCACCTCCCCGGTAAAGCCCCCGGCACTGCCAAATTGCAATTGCTGCTCTGGAAAGTCGGGCGCCTGGTAAGTCTTTTGGGCACACTGCATCAAACTAGCGCCACACAACGCCATTAATAAAAGGTATCGAATCATACTTATGCTAAGGTAAAAGTTGAGGTTGAGACTGAGACCAAAGTACTAAAAGACTAAAGAACTAAAGTACTAATTCCCAAACGCTTCCTCATAGGCAAGATACCCGCCTGCCAAATGATGCACCTCCCGAAAGCCTTCAGCCACCAGAATCTCTGAGGCTCGCTGGCTGCGGTTGCCGCTACGGCAATAGACGAGCACAGTTTGGTCCTTATCGAGTTCCTGAATGCGCGTCCGGAAGGATTCTTCGAGTACATTTATGGCTGTAGCGCCGGGAATAATGCCGTCAGCGCATTCTTCGGGTGTGCGCACGTCGAGTAGCTGGACATTACCCTGATCGAGCCGGGTCATAAAGGCATCCAGTTCGAGGGTGCCGTAGCCTTCCGGATTGACAATTTCGGAAGCAGCCGCCGACTTGGATTCGGTGTCGACATTCCGGCCGCACGCCATGCCAAGTAACAGGAGTAGGAGGCAAAGGGAAAGCAATTTCATAGGTGGAGGAGGTTTTGTGCATGCATGGTGTTGAGCCCCCCGTCGAGGTTGTACACATCCGTAAAGCCGCCGTTTTGCATCAGGATGCAGGTGCGCAGGCTGCGCCGCCCGCTGCGGCAGTACACGAAGTAGGTTACCTCCCGATCCAACGGCTCCAGCTCGTCCCAGTGTTCGGCACTCAGGTAATTGAACAAGCGCGCATTGGGCAGATGAAAATCGTCGAACTCTTCGGGCGTCCGCACGTCGATCAGTATCGCATCCGGCCGCGCGGCCACCTGCGCCAAGAATTGGGCGGGCGGCAGGTTGTTCAGCTGCTGCTTTATCAACGTCCAGCGCGGGACCGGGCAGGCGGTGGTCTCTTCTGGTTCCATAGATTGTTCAAAATAATGGAATTCCAACAAATGGCCAATCGATTTGGATGAATGACCTGATCGCAAGTAATCAGTAAAGGCAAAAAACACGACGGGAATGGAATGGGCGGGAGGCATGGGGTTGGGTGGTTTGGCTTTACCTCTACTTAATGAATTTAGAAATGAGCAATCCATTTTCGTCGTAGAGGATTTCATCGAAAGAACACTCCTGGCAGTCAACTCAATTCCATACGCTAATCGGGCCTTGCTCTTTCCTTCAGGAAGCCAAAACTCGCCTATCCACCCGTAAGAAGTGCCATCAGCACATCAAAGCATCGGAACATCATTTCCGATGTTTCGTCTGCACCGCTGCCCCATCCCAGTCGGGGTTCTCCGTTTCTTTAGCCCGGTAGTACGCCAGCGCATCGTCGATGGATAAGAACTGATTGGCCAGGCCAATGCGCTCCATCAAGCCGGTGCGGAAAAGCAAATCCCGCACGGGCCCAATGACGCCGGCGACGTAAAAAGTGATGCCCCGCCCTTGGAGTACGTCTACCAGCCGAGTGAGGATATACACCCCGGTGCTGTCGAGATCGTGAATGGAGCGGGCATCGAGGATCAGCAGCCGGAGGCCCTCCTTTTCGGAGACGCAGCGCTCGATTTCCTCGCGGAAGTAGTCGGCATTGGCGAAGTAGAGTTGCGAATCGAAGCGCAAGATGAGCACATCCGGCTCCAGGATGGCTTCGTCGAAGCGGTCGATATTGCGGAAGTGCTGCGTATCGGGTAGCCGGCCCAGGATAGCGATGTTGGGCCGGGCGTTGCGGGAAATAACCAGAATGATGGAAAGCACGACCCCCGCGGCAATGCCCTGCTGGATGCCAAGGGCAAGAGTAAGCAGAAAGGTGACCATCAGCACGGCAAAATCGCGCCGGTCGTGCCGCAATAACTTGCGCATTTCCGCCCCCTGGAATAAGCCGATGATCGTGGTGAAAATAACGGCTCCAAGAACGGCCTGGGGTAAATAATAGAAGAGCGGAGTAAGCACCAGCAGCACCAACACGACCACCGCGGCCCCCACCAGCGAAGCAATGCCCGAGTGCGCCCCACTATCCTCATTGAGCGCCGAACGCGACAGGCTGCCCGATGAAGGCACCGACTGGAAAAAAGCGCCGCCAATCTTCGCGATGCCCAGGGCAATCAACTCCTGGTTGGCCCGCACCTGGTAGTAATTGTGGCGGCTTTCGAGCGCTTTGGAAATCGCCATCGCTTCGATGAAACTAATGAAGGCAATCGTAATCGTTGCGGGAGCCAGGTCCCTTACTACCGACGCATTGAGCACCGGCCATTGAAAATCGGGAAGCCCCCAGGGCACATCGCCCACGATGGCTAAACCCTGGAGGTCTAGCCGCAGCCAGGCCGTCAGGCCCGTGCCGAGTATGAGCAGCACCAGCGGAGCCGGAAACCAGGGAAGCCACCGCTTCAGGCTGAGCAGGAACACGATCGCACCCACGCCAACCGCTGCGGTCAACCCACTGATCTGATCAAGAGATCGATAAAGGTGAAGCAACGTTTCGTGCAACAGGCTCCCCGAACCGTTGGGGATACCCAGCAACGCCTCCGTTTGGCTGAGCGCAATCAGAATGGCCGCTGCCGACGTAAATCCGCTAATCACCGGCCGGGACAGAAAATTGACCAGTACGCCTAATCGCAACAGCCCAAACGCGAGTTGCAATACGCCCGCCAACAAACCCGCCGTGATGGCCAAACGAATGAATTCAGGACTAAAGGGTTCGGCCAGCACACTCACCCCCGCAAAGACGAGAATCGAGGTAAGGGCGGTCGGCCCCACCGATAGGTGCGGCGAGCTGCCCATCAAACCATACAGTAAAAGAGGAATGGTGGAAGCATACAGCCCGTACACCGGCGGTAATCCGGCGAGTTGCGCGTAGGCCATTACCTGAGGTACAAGCAACACACTGACCGTCAATCCGGCTAGTATATCGTTGAACCAATCCCTGGTACGGTACCCTTTCAGATACCGCAACCCCGGAAATAACCGACCTACGCGCATACCATGACTATACAGCTATCCAGCAATCGAGGCGGTTATACTTCGGTACCGACCGCCCCGGTTTCCGTTACAATTTCTTCTGCACTCAATATATCGTCTACCATCCCGTGCACGCCTACGAGGTGCTCATAACCCCGGGCCTTCAGGATACTCGCGGCAATGGTAGCCCGGTATCCGGATCGGCAATGCAGAGTGTAGGCCTGCTCCCGATCGAGTTTGCCAAGCTGCTCGTTGATGAAATCAAGCGGGAGGTTAATGGCTCCCTGCACGTGCCCAACGCCGTACTCGCCCGGGCGCCGCACATCGACCAGCTGAGTGAGCTGTTCATTCCGATAGCGTTCCACAACGGTCTCGGCATCAATGGCTTCCAGAGTATCCACTTCCTTGCCGGCCGCCCGCCAGGCGTCGAAACCACCGTCCAGATAGCCGATGGTGTTGTCGTAGCCTACCCGCGCGAGCCGCTTGACAGCCTCTTCCGCCCGATCCGCCGGAGCAACGAGCAAGATGGGCTGCCGCAAGTCCGGTATGAGCGCACCGACCCAGGGGGCAAAGTTGCCATCGAGCCCGATGAAAATGGCGTTAGGGATAAAGCCCTTCACGAAATCCACTTCGTCGCGCACATCAAGCACCAAAGCGCTTTCCCGGTTGGCAGCGGCTTCAAACGCCTCGGGATCCAATGCTACTACGCCGCGCTCCATGACGGTGTCGATACTTTCGTAGCCTTCTTTGTTAATCCTGGCATTTTCCTTGAAGTAAGCCGGAGGCGGCGCTAATCCTTCCGTCACCTCCCGGATGAACTCCTCCTTGGTCATATCGGCGCGCAGGGCGTAGTTGAATTGCTTCTGGTTGCCCAGCGTATCAGTTGTTTCCGAACTCATCTTTTTGCCGCAGGCTGAACCGGCACCGTGCGCCGGATAGACGATCACGGAATCGGGTAGCGGCATGATCTTTTCCCGCAGGCTATCGTAAAGCATGCCGGCCAGGTCCTCCATTGTAATGGAACCAGCTTTCTGCGCCAGGTCAGGTCGGCCGACGTCGCCGATAAACAGCGTGTCGCCGGTAAATATAGCGTGCTCCCCGCCATTTTCGTCGAAGAGCAGGTAGGTGGTACTCTCCAGGGTATGCCCGGGGGTATGCAGTACCTTGATCGTCAGCTTACCAACGTGCAGCAGCTCGCCGTCTTTGGCGGTGTGCTTTTCGTAGGCCGTTCTAGCCCCGGGGCCGAAGACGATCTGCGCGCCGCTCTTCTCGGCCAGGTCGAGGTGCCCCGACACAAAGTCGGCGTGGAAGTGCGTTTCAAGAATGTACTTGATGGTTGCTCCATCTGCCGCCGCTTTTTTGAGGTAAGGCTCCGTTTCGCGCAGAGGGTCAATAATAACCGCTTCTCCCTCGCTTTCGATGTAGTAGGCGCCTTGTGCCAGGCAGCCCGTGTAGATTTGCTCTATTTTCATGCTGGTTGGATTGGTGTAACTCAATACATGAACAATTCTTCATACAAACATCGTCCATTTATTTAAGGTTGTCTATGTGATCAGTCATGGCAAAACGAAAGAAACGCACACTGCTTAAAAAACCTCAGGTTATCCGGAAACGACGGGTTGGTGCTCCGCCCGGCAGCTTGGTGTATACGGGCTCTCGCGAAGAAGGTGAAGTATACATCCACCTGCTCCAGTATGATCCGGAGACATTTTCCCACCAGCAGCGCCTCAACGAGCTGCCCGAACCAGAGAGCCAACCAGCCGTCACCTGGTACGACTTCCGGGGCATCCAGCGCGTACCTCTCATCGAAGACATTGGCCGGCGCTACCAAATCCATCCGCTCGTTTTGGAAGATGTACTCGACACGAATCAGCGACCCAAGTTCGAAGAGTACCCCAACGGCATTTTTCTTATCATCCGTGCTTTCCGGCTCCTGCCGGCGGAAGAAGCGTTTCAGATGGAACAGGTCGGTATCTACGTCGCACCGGGTGTCGTGATTTCCTTCCAGGAGGACGCTCACGACCTCTTCGAACCCGTCCGGCAGCGCCTCGAAGCCGGACGCGGGAAAATTCGCCAGCGCGGCCCCGATTATCTGGCGTACGCCCTGATGGATACCGTTGTCGATTACTATTTCAATACCCTCGATGATCTCGAAGAAACCTTCAACGAAATAGAGGCTAACATCCTCCGCGACCCGCAAGCCACCAGCAAAGGCCGTATCCACGATTGGAAACTCCAGACCCTGAGCCTGCGCCGGTCAATTGCCCCGCTCCGGGAGGCCGTCCATAAGTTTGCCCAAAGCGACCACGCGCTGGTACAGGAAGAAACCAAACTCTTCGTGCGCGACCTGCACGATCATTCGGCCCAAGCCCTGGAACAGGTAGAAACCTACCGCGATGTACTCAATGGCCTGTACGAGTTGTATGTCTCGGAGATCAGTTTCAAAATGAACAACGTCGTACAGGTGCTCACGGTCATTTCTACCATTTTTATCCCGCTTACCTTTCTCGTCGGTGTGTACGGCATGAACTTTGAAAATATGCCCGAGCTAAAAAACCGCTACGGCTATTATTTACTGTGGGGAATCATGGTGTGCATCACGATCGGGCTCATTTTTTACTTCCGCCGCAAGCGCTGGCTGTGACCTTCCCGACGAATCTCCGTCAAAAGGTCAAAATCGCACAAAAACGCAAGTCGATAGCTTTCAACGTCCCTGGGATGTCGCGGAATGCGTATGTCCGAAAGCAATTGACCAAATGTGTAATTAACCCTGCATCGCTAAGATGCAGCTGGTGTCTCGAACGCCAGCGCGGTGGCCTCTATGGCCCAAACAAATTTTGTTGGCGGAAGGCCGGTCGGCTTTCCGCCCTTTTGTGTTTCTTTTCGAGAGCATAATAATTCGAATTAAATACTTTTATTCCCGTGTCTCCCCGTTGATAACCGGTATTTAGGTACAGCTCGAATTAATAATTTAGCGTTGCTATCATTTGAAGTTGGCCCCCTCCGTCCCCCCCCCAGCAGAATGTTCCGATTGAGTGTGACATTATAAACTTCAAATGTGAGACGTTGGAACGCCGGTTGGTCTTTCCACGTAAGGATATTTTCTGGCCGGACAAGGGAGCACGGTCGATTCCAATGCATTTATGCGGCCAAGTAAGAAATCCCCCAAATATTTCTTGGAATTATCTCCTATATTACGGGCAATCCCAAAGCTCCCGCTTACGCACATCCTGTTTATTATTATGTCCAATTTCCGAAAATATCCTTCGAGGGCCGACTGATTTTGGCTCACGATCAGGCATGTACGCTTTTATTTGAACCTAAACACGCATATTTATGGCTAGTCCAATGAAAACCTACCTCCAGCAACTAAAGAACAAGTTTGGCTACCGGGCCACCTGGGAACCCAACCTCCCTCTGAAAGTGGGCTATGTAGGGAAATTGCACAAGGGCGCTTTCCAACGCTATACCTCCCTGGAAGAAGAGGGCATTCCGATCACCATCGACAGCTCCAGCGGCGATGGCACCATGAGCTATTCCTCGGAGGGGGGCGTATCCATTATGGCCAAAGGAGCAGCGGACGTCAAACCGCCCCAGGCTGCGGCGCTCGGCGATGCAGAAGCGGGCTTTATCGTGTCTTTCAGCTCCGAAAATGCCGTCGTCTTCAAGGCCAATAATACCACTATCCATTCTATCGGAAATTTGAAGGATGTAGAAAAGGCCGTCATCGAAAAAGCAAATCAACGAGACTGGGATCCGAATTACGTAATCGTTACCCAGGTAATCGAAGCCGATTCTGCCACGGTCATCATCAGCAATGCCAAGGATGCCAAAATGGAAATCAAAGCCAACGGTGATCTCAGCGCCGGCGACCTCGACATCGCCAACGCGGATGCGGGCCTCGAAGTAGTAGCCAAGCGGAAAATTGCCACGGAAATAATCGGAAGAAGCGGCCTTCAACCCCTCTACAAAGTCATGGGGATCAAGAAAAAATTCTTCGGCGGAACCGGCGATCAACTCCAGCCCAAACACGAAGGCGACCTGGAAGGGGAACTGCTTTTCGAAGAAATGCCCTTCGACGACGAAGAGGTTGATTAGAGGTTAAATAAACACTCGACCCATTATGGAAAAAAAGAAGCTGTATGCCCTGCTAGTGGGCATCACGGATTATCCTTCGCCCGTACGGCCCCTGTCCGCTTGCCTGGATGATGTAGAAAAAATTGCTACTTATCTTCAGGAAGAAGAAGGGCAGCACTACGATATCGCCATCGAAAAGCTGACCAACGAGGGAGCCACCAAATCCGCAGTGGTAGAGCAATTCACGACCCACCTAGGGCAGGCGGGGCCCGCCGACGTCGCCCTCTTCTACTTTTCGGGGCACGGCACGCAGGAAGAAGCCGACACCACCTTTTGGACAAACGAATCGAACGAACGGCTCGAATGCCTGATCTGCTTCGACAGCGTCAACGAAGAGGACAACTACTACCAATTGCTGGCCGATAAGGAGTTGCGCTGGATGATCAACAAAGTGGCCGATAAGGGCGCCCACGTAGTAACCATCTTCGATTGCTGTAATTCGGGTGATAATACCCGCAACAGCTGGCTGGGTGAAAACCCCGCCGTACAGGAGGAGCGCCGCTACTTCCCCACCACCACCCGCTCCGCCCGCAAGGCCTTCCCCCGTCGTGCACTGACCGATTTTGCCTTCTGGAGCGAACTCGAACCTAAATACCAGGGCGGCCAATCACTGGAGGCACTGCTTCCGGAGGGGCGGCACGTCCAAATGGCCGCTTGCCGCAGCGACGAATCGGCCTGGGAAAGCGATGGCAAAGGCATCTTCACGCACAATCTGCTGGAAGTCCTCCGACGCTCAAAAGGCGCGGTCACTTATTACGATTTAAAAAGCCGAATTCAGCACTACATCCGCAACGAGTTCTCCCAATCGCCGCAAATCTACGCGTCCGGCGACAGCAGCGACCTCTTCCAAACGTTTCTGGGGAAACAGGCCGAGTCGAAACCTCTCTACGGAAACGTCATCTATTCCACCCGGGAAGATGGCGGTAAAGAATGGATCATCGATATGGGAGCCCTGCGCGGCGTCTCCGAGCGAGCCGGAAAGATCGCCGTGGAAGTGGGCGACCAGACAATCAATGCCTCCGTCGAAAAAGTGTACCAAAAATATACCGCCCTGACCTTCGGTGCCACCGATCAGGCGAAACTAAATACCCAGGAAACGTACCAGGGGTACGTAGCCGATTTTTTTTCCACTCCTGTGGGGATCTATCTACACCAGGTTGTCGAAAACGAGGATGGTGTCAACTGGCTAAAAGAAGCGCTGGAAAAGGTGCGAAACGTCAATCTACTCGACCAGGAAACGGGAGCCGATTACACGCTTCTGCTTACCGAAAACCACTACGAAATAGTACTGCCTGGTAAGGAAAACTACGGTCGCCCGTTAGTCCGGCGGGAAGTCATTGAAGAGCGAGGTGCCAAACTAACTGCCAATTACCTCAAGGAAATCGCGCAATGGTCGTATATCAAAAACCTGCAAAATGAAAATACGATCATCTTCTCCAAGTTTCCGCTCGAAATAGAAATCTGGGAAGTAATGGAAGACGGATCGGAAGAGCCCGTCCCCATTGAGCAGGATCGAATCCGCCTGCCGTACCGCCAAAAGACATTCAAAACCAAACGGGGCCTGGTAGATCGGGTGGGGCAGCGCCTGAAAATGCGCCTGACCAACCAAACCGACGACCAGGTCTTCGTCTCCGCTTTGTTTATGGGGATGGATTTCTCCTGCACTCCCGCGTTACTCAAGCCGCACGTCAAACCGCTCTTGCCAGGAGTCGGATTTTTCGTATGCGACCACCGCATCGATCCCAGCATCATTCCACTCCGACGCGAGGATTACATCAAGCACGGCAACTGGCCCATGGAAGAATCATACTTAAAATTGATTGTCTCCACCGATGAAGCCGCGCTTAGTGAAGCCGTAACGCACTTCCAACTCAATGGCCTTCCCCCACCGGATATGCGCGACAGCACCCGCTCCTCCTTCATGGAAGAGGAAGACGTCACGATCTCCGATTGGATCACCAAGGTCATTCAGCTGCAATTGGTCAATCCAGATTTCGTGCCGGAGTCTTAATTTAATCTTGTAATGCTGTAATCCTGTAAATTGGGTAATTACAGCATTACAGCATTA
>CAZDET010000015.1:0-21422 GCA_964504335.1 uncultured Saprospiraceae bacterium | reverse complement strand
TAATCTTGTAATGCTGTAATCCTGTAAATTGGGTAATTACAGCATTACAGCATTAATCAAGATCCCCCCAATCATACGGTACATACCCCTCCCACTTCCAGGGAGTAAACCGATCGCCGATGGCTTCTTCCAGGAGGTATTTGAAAATGCTTTCAGCATTGTCGCTATTTGACATAATCACGATGCCAGCGTCCTGTTCCGGAAATACAATAGAATAGTGCTGAAAGCCCTCTCCGTGGCCTTCCTTAAAGGCACCAGGGCCGTAAGGGGTCTCTATTAATCCCCAGCCAAGGCCGTAGCTCAGTTTGATATCGTCATTGGCATCGGTCTGCTCCTGCGCCTGTGGTCCAAATTGGGCCTTTGAGCGGATCCGAATGCCCGGAGTAAACAGGAGCCGAGTGATTGGTGAATGGCCGGCTTCTAATTTCAATATCCGTTCGAGGAATTTCGAATAATCAGCCAAGGTAGTTTCCATCGAACCGGCCGCAGCGGCATCCTCTTCCTCGATGTCCTTGGGCAATTTTTTCTGCTCTGAGGAATGCCCGTAGCAGAAGTGCTCGGCAAATTGCTCCCTCCACAAATAGCTGGTATGATCCATGCCGAGCGGAGCGAACACGCGCTCCTCGGCCAGGTCTTCCAGCTTTTCGTCGGTCAAGTATTCCACCACCCACTGCAACAGCATGATGCCCTCCCCGGAGTAGCTATATCGGGTGCCGGGATCAAATTTGATTTTTAATTGCTCATCCGGTTCGATCCAGCGCCAATTGGGTAAGCCCGTAGAGTGGGTCAGGCACATCCGCGCGGTAATCTCTTCATATCTCAAATCGTCGCGCAAGGCTCCCAGGCGCCGAAATTCCTTCTCCACGGGTACATCCGGGATCGGGACGGGCAGGTATTCCTGCAAGGGGCGATCCAGGTCGATTACCCCCTCGTGGGCGAGCTGTGCGACCAGGTAACCAAAAACCGCCTTGCTAAAGGACGCCCCGTAGAAGACGTGATCGATTTGCAGGGGGGCTTTTGTTTCTATATTTGCATACCCAAATGCTTCCTGATACACCACTTTATTATCATTCAAAATGGCAATGGCGAGCCCCGTCACCTCGGCCTCCTTCATTAAGCCTTCAACGTACTGATTTAGTTGAGATGACTCAATTTCCGAACCGTCGATCTTTCTGATCATGCGGCCTTCTTCCATTCGCGAATTCGTTGTCTGAGCACCGGATACAATGGTACTTAACAGGGCTACTGATAATAGGATGGGGTATTTCATAATCCTTTAGCTACTTGAAGCATCACTAAAATACTAAAAATTTAAATGGTCGGTCTTTGTAGCGTGTTTCAACCAACGCTCCTCCGGGTAGGGCAGGCTCACAATAAGGGCTGTCGAAATGTTTTGTGAAAAAGATTATTTGGCGTAGATTTAACCACACAGGAAAGACCTACACTCCGCGGCTTTCGAACCGAGTGGCTTTTGTTTCTTCTCGACTTCCAAGAACTAATCAGTAAACGCCTCTACTCAGGTGGGTTACTGCTCCATTGTGCAATCTCTAATCAATGTCCCCGTCTTTCCGATCCACCGAGGGTGTTCATAAAGGGTGAACTATTTAATTCCTGGTGCTGACTGAATTCCAACGGTCAATGGACCGATTGCTCATGCACGAAGGATGCTAACTATATAGTACCATTCACAACCAAACCTACCAACTCATGGCAAACGCAACTGCGTTCTACTTGAAAGACATCATGAAAAAATCCGCGGGCTACCGCCCTACGTGGGAGCCCAACAAACCCCTTAAAATTGGGGACGTCGGCAAGCTCGAAAACAACGTATTCGTAAAGTGGGATTCCCTCGAAAAGCTGGGCATCCCGATGGAGGTAGAAAAGGATGTGCAGGAAGGAGCATTGTTTGATTTGTCTACGGAAAACGGCATTGAGGTTCGGACGAAGGCGAAGGGGCAGGTTGATCCCGGCATCCCCTCACTGGGTGAAATGGATGCTGGTTTCGGAGTAGAATTCAAAAAAGAAAATGCGATTTTATTCAAGGTTCAAGGTTATCTGACCCACCAGATCAGCAATTTGGGTGAAATCGCCCGGGAGGTACTTAAGCGTTACGAAAACGACGAGTGGGATAAAGACCTCGTCATCATCAACGAATTGATCGAAGCAAAAAAGGCGACCATCATGATGTCGAGTGAAGGGGGTGTCTCCGTCGGTCTAAAGGCCAAGGCCGACGTTTCTGCTGCCAACCTAAGCATTGCGGATGCGGATTTAGATGTCGGTACGGATGTCGGCGGCAAGCTGGCCATCAACATCATCGGCGAGGAGGGGATCACGCCCCTGTACCGCGCGGTGGGCATCAAGAAAAAGTGGCTCGGCCTGGGCAAGGCAGAGATCAAAACCCGCATCTTCCGTGCCGACGGCCAGGAAGCGGCCGGCGAGCCGGAGTCGATGGAAGAAGACCTGTTCGAAGAGGTCGAAATGACCGACGACACAGAATAAACCATTAATGAATCATCCATTCGTTAACGCATTTCTGGGGATCGCCCTCGTGGCGACCCTGCTCCTGATTGGTTGTACCAACTTTCGGGTGGATGATTACGATTTAGAAGCCATCATGGCCCGGCCGGATCGGGAATTGGAAACCATGGCCGATACCACCCGGACCCTTGCGCGTCTCGCAGCGCTCTCCAACCCCCGCAAGCGGGTGGATAGCCTGATCTACTACGCGGAATGGTTGAAGAATTACGATGAAAACACGTCCTTGTTTTACGCTCAACGGGCCTACAATTTGGCTACCGAAAAAAACTGGACTGTTCCCCGGGCCGTCAGCGCCAACCGGATTGCTCATCTCAAAGGGAAAAGGGCCAAATACGGCGAAGATATTGAAGATGCCATGGTAGACGCGCGCATCAGTCGCCGTTTGCTCGAGCCCTACGACTACCCCTACTGGCGTGTCGATATCGACAACCTGTTTGGCTTTTTGTTTAAACGCGGTGGACAAATTGATTCCGCGCGCTACTATTTTGAAAAAGCATTGAAACAGGTAGACCAATTAGATGCAGGTAAGGAAGTTGACAATCGCCTCAAGGGCATGGTACTTCTGAATTTGGGCACCACTTATTTCAAACGGGACTCCCAAAAAACCGCCTATTATTACCAGCAAAGCGATAGCTTGTTTCAATTATTATCCGAAAAAGAACCCCTGGCTCGATTGTGGCTCGATTGGGCCATTTTCTATCAGTTTTACCAGGCCTTCGAAAAAGCTGATTCCTTTTTGGATCGTTGCCTGGAATATGGCCACCAGTACAGTAATTTTGATTTACTTGCCAAAGCCTACCAGGAAAAGGGCTTTGTATACAGCCAGCAGTTTGCCCTTTTCGAACGAGCGGCAGACTTCAATAGCGCCCTCGAAAACTTGAATAAATGCCTGCAGTACGATCTGGACTACCACTATCGGACATACGAAATTTTGGGGAACGTCTTTCAGGATAGCTGGGCCATTGACATCGACGAAAGTCACGCGGATTCCGCCATTTACTACTACAAAAAGGCCATGAATATTGCCCGCGAAGCAGGGGCCATCAAACAGATGAAGTACCTAAGTACAAATATTGCCTACCTTACCAATTACGCGGGGGGCTTGCACCAGGCGGCCTTGGGTGAAGGGATCGAAAGTTATTTAGATCGAAACTATGCGGCCGTCGTAGACACGATCACGAACCATACGGTGGCCGCTTATCAACGCATCAATTCAGTTGAGCAGCGGGACATCAAATTTAGTGCAGCACGCAAACGACGAAATCAATTATGGATCAGCCTTGGTAGTTTATTTCTAATTGGTGTTGGGTTTATCGTGGCCCTGCAACGTCAGCAAAATCGCCGCCTGAAGGCCGAAACGAGGGCACTGCGCGCGCAAATTGATCCGCATTTCGTTTCCAATAGCCTCAATGCAATTGAAAGCTTGGTCAATCAGGGGCGCAACCAGGAGGCCGCCAAGTACTTAGTACGTTTTTCGCGCTTGGCCCGCCAAATTCTAAGCGGCTCCCGGGCAATCACCGTCAGCCTATCGGATGAATTAAAAACCCTCAGTCATTTTCTGGCGCTAGAGCAATTGCGCATTGGCGAAAAACTCACCTTCGACATGCAGGTCGATCCGACGATCGATGCCGACCGGGTCACCGTACCGGCCATGATTTTACAACCCTATGTAGAAAACGCGATCTGGCACGGCATCAAACCCAAGGAAGAGGGGGGGCACGTGCAAATCTCCGCTTCGAAGGAAGATGACCTCCTCGTTTGTAGTGTAGAGGATAACGGTATCGGCCGGGAGCAATCAAAAAAGTTACAACAAGGCGCACCGGTGAAACACAAATCTGTGGGCATGGCCATCACCGAAGAACGACTCAAAGCAACGGGCCGAATTCGGGGCGCTCGGGTCATTGTTCAGGATTTAACCGATGCGACCGGCCAGGCCAGCGGGACTAAGGTGATCATCCGGATTCCATACCGAACGAACAAACACGACGATCAATAACCTAATTCATCATTCACTCTAAGCAAAACACATCCAATCATGCCTGAAGAGAAGAAAAAATCAGTCAAAAGCCAAAGTGAAGCGGAGGGGAGCTCCCGCTCTGGAGGCGGGCACATTTTCGCATTATTGATAGGCATCAACAACTATCAGCACATCAATGACCTGGGCGGCTGCATCATCGACCTGGACCGCATTGAAGGATTCCTCAAGCAGCGCTTCGGAGTAACGCTGGACGCGACGCCCCGAATAGTCGAAATCGACTCGGGCGGCGACGCCCCCTCCATCGTGGTATCTCAGTACATAATCCCCCACATCGCCGGAACCGACACGCCCTACACCTCCCTGCAGATTTGCCGACTGGAAGATCAGCAGGCGACCTACGACCGCATCATCAACGCCGGCTTCCGCAAGTTCCTGCAGGGTGCAGGAGTAAGCGACAAAGTCCTGTTCCACTTCAGTGGTCACGGCACCCAGGCCCCTACGGCCGAGGCCTTCGTCGATATGGAAGACGGCGAAGACCAATGCCTCATCTGCTGGGACTGCTTCATGAACGAAGAAACCGGCGAAATCTTCAATTTACTGGCCGATAAGGAGCTGGCGGTCCTACTGCACGAAGTAGCCAACGGTGCCGGCGGCACGCCCCACATCACGGTCACCCTCGACTGCTGCCACTCGGGTGGCGCTACGCGCGAAGGCCGCCCCGATGAGAAGCTACCCGAAGGTGCTAAAACCCGCTTCGAGGATGTGCCGGGCAACGCCCAACACCGCCCATTGACATCGTACCTGGGCGGATATTACGTGACCGAAGACGGCAAGCTGCCGCAAGTGCCAGCTTCGCCCCACGTAGTGATGACGGCCTGCGACCGCTCCCAATTGGCCGGCGAGCGAGGTGGCGGCTTTTTCACCGCCGGGCTCATCGAGGCGCTGGAAAGCGTGGACGGTAAAATCAGCTATGCCGACCTGGCGATCCGCACCCGGGCCGCCATTCGTAGAAAAAGCGCCGACCAAACCCCACAATTCGACGTGCTCGGGGGCACCAAAGCCTATACCCGCTTTTTGGAGGGCACCCCGGAAGGCACACCGGAAGCCTATGAAATCAAGTTTCAACACGGCGGTTGGACCATCAGCTGTGGCGCCATCCATGGGTTGCCGGCTACCGCGACCATACAAAAAATCGCTACCGCTGCGAATCAGCCCATCGTGGTGGAGATTACCTCCTACGAGCAATCAGGGCTAGCCAAAGTGGAGGCTACTGCTACGATCGAGGAAGTAGGCCCCCAGTATAGCCGGATCAGCAACCCAGAGGTAAAAATGGGGAAAATGGACTCCATGAAATCCTACATTGGCCGGCTGAATTACCTCCCTGCTAATCCCGAATTTGTGCTGATCACTGGTCAGGAGGAAGCCGTGAAAGCATTCGTCAGTAGCTGGGAAAACTGGCAGGAAGGCGACGAGCAGTACAACAAACTAAAGGCTAAGAATATTCACTACGTCACCACCGCCGATCCCGACAAGGCTCCTACCCTTGAAGTCGTCATTGAAGACAATCAGTACCGCATCAAAGACCACGAAACCCGCAAATTCGTGGACATGGAATACCGGCTGGACCTCCCGAACGAAGTACTGTTCGACATCATCCAAATCGTCAACTGGCGCCGCCTGCGCGAACTGGAAAACCCCGATCCCAATTCCAAGCTTGTGGTCAAAACCAAGCAGGAGGACGGTTCCATGCTCCTACATAACAAGGTGCAATTAGATATCGATTTCACCGGGAAAAATGACGTGGACGTTCAGCCCGAAATATCCGACGGCCCGCTCGGCAAAGTACTAACCATTAAAGCCACCACTGAAAACAGCCTCCAGGAAGAAAACGAACACGAACGTTACTTCCACTACGAGCCGCGCATCACCATCGAGGGGAAAACCGACCACATGTACGTGTATCTGCTCAAACTGTGGTCGTGGTACGAAATTTCTGCCGACGAGGAGAAGGAGAAAAATGCCGTACTGGAAGGCGAAACGGATCGTCTGATCTTTCAGAAAAACCGCTGGGGCCTTGCCGAGGGAGAAGAAAAGGACACCGTCTACTTCAAGCTAATTGCGACCTCCAAAGAATTGGACTATCACCAACTCTTACAGGAAGGCATCTTCGATGGCCGGGGAAGACCGCGCCGGGGCCGCTCCAACGAAGGCTTTGGCGATTGGACCGTGGTCACCGTGAAGGTGGAGGTCGTTCGGGAAAGCTGATTGAATGGTACAAAGGATTGAAGGTAGAGGATTTGTGTCGATATAACCACGAAAATTGTCAGAGAACCAAAATCTATTGGTCTAAAAGTCTAATCAACAATGACCAATTGACTTCCTAAGATTTAAAATTTAAAATTCGACAACCCATGTTTAACCAAGCGGAATTTAAGACCCTCATCGCCACAGGAGAAATCAGTAATGTACTCAAGAAAGATTCTTCTAAAAAACAAGCGATTACCGCTTTACAGCAAGTGCTGTATGAGCTCGGCTTTGAGAAAGAATTGAAGTGGAGCAACTTTGGTGCCGACGGCGACTTTGGCAATGCCACCGCGGCTGCAGTTAGTGCTTTTGCCGCCAAAAATGACCTGGAAAGCAACGGTGAAACCGTGAGTCCGGAGGTGGCTGAAAAGATGGCTCTCCGGTTCGCTACCGTCGCAGACGTGCGCAGCCTGGGTAACGTAGCAGACCAGGGAGCAGTAGAAGCCCACCTGGTTCGCGGCTCCAACCACCGCGAAAGCGTAAAGGCCCTGCAGCGACTCCTTAACCATCTCGGTTTCGGTGCCCAATTGAATTGGGAACGATTCGGGGCCGACGGTGACTACGGCAAGGGGACCGCCGCAGCCGTAGCCGCCTTCGGCGAACAGGAAACCATGACCACCGATGGGGAGAGGGTGAGCCGCGACTTGTGCGACCGCCTGCTTGGAAAGTTTACGCCCTTCTTGGGGGACGGCTGGAAAGATGTGAAAGCAAATGCCAAAGGACCAGTCGGAAGCCGTACCGGGCAAAGTCAGTACGAACAACTCTTTCCCGTCAGCGATAAAGATGCGAAGGCCATTCAGCACAGTCTAAGCAATCGGTATCGGTTCAAGAAGCTATCACACGACATCCCTGGTGAAGACCTCAAATTGCAATTTCTTGCCTTGTCGAGAAAGGATAATGACGCCAGTTATTTCTTTCACAAAGAAGTCGAGAAAAAGCGCATCGTCCTTCATTTCACAGCGGGCCAGATTACCGGCGATATCCCGGCGCTTTCGATCAAAAACGGAGACAAAGTCTCTACTCTTTTCGTGATCGGTAGAGACGGCACGGCCTACAAAATGTTTCCCAAGTCCAAGCAGTGGGCCTGGCACATCGGCAAACCCGGTACCGTTGGCACGAATAAGGTCATCAGCCCTACCTCGGTTGGCATCGAGCTTTCCAATTGGGGCCCGCTACGGGAAGACGGCCGCGGCGGCCTCGTCACCTGGGATCACGGCCACTGGTTCTGCAACCTGGACCAGACCGATGCCTACGTGAAAGTCAGCAAGCCGTACCGCGGAGCCACCTACTTTGCCAGCCTCACGCCCGAGCAGTACGAAAGCGTGATCGTGGTGCTGCGCTACCTCACCCGGCAACTGGGTATCCCCCCCAATTTTCTGCCCAAAGGCCAACGCGACCAGGTATTCGGTAGCCACCGCGAAGCCCAGGCGTTTGAAGGCATTTGCTGCCACACCAACTTCCGCCCCAGCGGCAAATGGGATTTTTGCGAAGAAGCCTTCGATTGGGAACAGGTCATTGCCGGCCTCACTGCCGATACGTTCGAGCCCAGGATGACTCACAAAAGTTCGCGCCAACTAATCGGCGGTTCAAAACTGGTCACCGAAGCCGAAGCGGCCGCCGATTTCGAAGGTATGGATGGCGGCAACCAGGACCCGGATGCCTACGGCGAAGACGGCCCGGAAGTGGACATCTAAGCAGGTGGTGAGGTGGCGAGGTGGACACAGCACTTTGGTCGATTAGTCTTTTTGTAAATTGACTAATTGACTAATTGACTAAAGTACTAAATGACTAAAGTACTACCCCAAATGGTTTCACGTCGTAATAAAGAACTCAACTTTCGCGCCAGCCACGCCTTCGTCATCGGGATCAATGAGTACCGGGGGCTGGATGCCAATTTGAAAACGGCCGTCCGGGACGCGGAAGAGGTCGCAATGCGCCTGAAAACGCTTCAGGGATTTGACAACGTGCTCTTGATGACCGATGTTGGGAAAGCACAGCTAGAGCAATTGTTTGCCTGGATTGCCAATCCGGATCGCTCTCCGCAGCTCCTAATCCAGGACGAACAATTCCCAAAAGAAGCTCCCGCTTATTCCTCCCGAATCGCGTGGTTGAAATTGGCCGAAGAGGTGCCGGAGGTAGACCGCAACCGCTTGAGGCCACTTACCTTCGAATGGGAAAAACAAGGTCGAAACGGAGGCCCCCAAACGGAGACGGTACTTCTGGATAACCGCACCCAAATCGATATCCAACCCGAGGATTCCGTGGTGTTTTACTACGCCGGGCACGGTTTCCCGGGCGAGATCAAGCACGGGCCGGCGGGCTACCTAAGTCCCACCGATGCCAAGAACATGCTGGTTGAAAACGACAGTCTGATTCCGATGGACACCCTGTACCAGGCGTTGTCGAAGGTCGATTGCAAGCATACGTTGTTGTTGCTGGACTGTTGCTTTGCCGGTAAGTTTCGCTTTTCGAGCCTGAGCCGGGGGCGGCCGCGGCCTTTTCTCCTGCCGTTGTACAAGAAACGCTTTGAGAAGTACAAGTCCAGCGAAGCCTGGCAGGTACTGGTTTCAGCCGGTGCCGACCAGACGGCCAACGATTCGGCCAAGTGGGCCCAAATTCGGCACCATTCGCCCTTTGCCGCTACACTGAAGGAAGCCCTGGAGGGGAGGGCCGATTTGCACACCTTTGGCAACAAGACCCAGGGAGACGGCATCATCACGGCTACGGAGCTGTTTCTCTACGTTTGGAATAAAGTAGAAGCAATCACCGGCGACGTCAAGCCGCAACACCCTGGCTTATTCCCAATGGCCCAACACCGCGAGGGCGAATTCATCTTTCTAAACCCAAACGTAAGCAGCGATCAATTCAAGTTTGCGAAAGATCCCGACAAAAACCCCTACAAGGGTTTATTGCCCTACGAGCCGGAAGACACCAACCTGTTCTTTGGCCGCGACCAGGCCCTGGACAGCCTGCTACGAAAGATGAAATTTCAGGAAAAAGAAAAACTACCACCGGTCATTTTCCTTACGGCCCCCTCCGCCGCGGGGAAATCGTCGCTGGTGAAAGCGGGGCTCTTTCCTACCTTGCACAAAACCCAAGGCTACGACGCACTCCTTTATTTTCGCCCCGCCCCTCCCGATCGGGTGATGGGCACCACGATCACTCCCACCGAGCAACAACTCGAAGATAACACGATTATCAAGGACTTCCAGCGGTCGGAATGGACCGGATTCTACGAATTGGAGCAGCAATTAGACCCGCAAAAGCGGCAAGTCATTTTGGTAGATCAGTTCGAAGAGTTGTTCACGGGATTAAATACGCCGGAGCGGGAACAATTCGAAGACGCCCTGTTGGCCATTATTGAATCGCCAACTCCTCCATTGGTTATTTTTACGATGCGCTCTGATGTGGAGTGGCAACTCCCAAAAACGAAATTAGGAGGTAACTACTGGAAACCTGAACACATCTTTCGCCTGATTCCCATGAATCTGGACGAGCTACGAGAGGCCCTGACCGGCCCCGCCTGGTGGGCCTTATACGATTTCAAAGATCGGGAAGGCGGCGATCACACCGACGACGGCGAAGCACTCCTCAACCAAATCCTGGAGGATGTAGCCTACTATCCCGCTGCGCTCCCCCTGCTTTCCTGCGTGATGGAGCACTTTTACGAAACCGCCAGGGAACGAGGTAAGCAGCAGTTAGTCGGTGAAAATTACCAAGGCGTAGCGGGCGCGCTGAGTGCCCGCGCGGAGGCATTCTACCAAGAGCTGAATACGGATGAGCAGCAATTGATGCGAAAAATTATGCTGCGCATGGTGCTGCTTAGCGACGCCGACTTTAAGGGGCGCAAGGTGACCTATTCGGAATCGCACACCGATGAGCATCCCTACGGTGTTCCTCCCTTCGAACTGGATTACGGAGAAGCAACCAGGGAGGCACTGAAATTGCTGATCGATAAAATGGAGAAGGCCCACCTGGTAGTACAAGGAAAAACGCATAATAATATTCCCACGATCGAACCGGCGCACGACGCCCTGATCAACCACTGGCCCACCTGCCGGCAGTGGGTGGAGGATTTTGAGCAGGAAAACCTGCTCCTCCAACGGCAACTGTGGGAAGCTGTGGTGGAACACCATACCTTCCAACCCGACGCCTACACCACCTCCGAGGCCCCCCCACTCTGGGACAATAACCCCAAGCTCCAGCAACTACAGCGCATCCTCACCGATCCGAACGATGTGTGGCTCTGCCAAAAGGGGTGGAAGAGCCTCAGCATGTCCTCCTTCTCCTATTTGCTATTTGGCAAGGAGCCTTCCGAAGAACAGCTCCAAACGCTTTCCAAATTCGAATCGTACTTGCTTACGGAAGAAGAAAAAAGGGACTCGTATTCGGGAATCATTCCTCCGCAGGAAGTACACCGGCGTATTCTGGCTCGAATGGACTTGTGGTTGAATCAGGCCGAATTGGAGTTCGTCCGAAAAAGCTTCGAAGCCCAGCAGACCGAGCTGGAGCGCCTGATTGCCCAGCGCAATGCGGAAATGGAAGCCCGCAAACTAGCGGAGGAGCGGCAACGGGAAATCGCCGAAATGGCCCGGCGCATGAGCTTGCAAACGCAGGCATTTAAAAAGAAATACCAGGAACAAACCAAAAAGGATTTACTCTTTATTCAAAAGGGGATCAAGCCTAATTTGCATTTGATTTTAGTCGGTATCGACGAGCACCAGGATAGCCGCATCCCTCCCCTGCGAGGGCCGGTAAATGATGTGAAACAGGCAGCAACTGCCTTTCAGGCGCAGAAAGGAAAACTATACGAGCAGGTATTCACCCATCTAATAATCAACGAAGCAGCTACCAAGGCAAACATCCTGGCGCAAGTGGCAAACGTGCAACGAGAAGCAGACCGCTTTGATTTTGTGCTTTTGTATTTGTCCGGGCAGGGGATAGCCTACTCCCTGAATGCTCCGGAGAAAACCTTTATTAATCAACAACCGGAGCATCCACACAAGATGGATGGAGCATTTCTGCCGTACGACGCCGTGGCGGACAGCTCTGAGTTAACCATGCTTCCCGGACGGGAACTTTGCGATTTACTCATGCAATTTCAGGCGAAGGTCATTTTAATTTCGGACTTTTGCCACAGCGGAGAATTTCTCAGCAGGCTGGCCGAGGCCAATCAGTCAGGAGATCCAAATTTAATCGCACACAATGTGTTTGGATTAAGTGGTTCTAGCCCCGGCGAAATATGCTACGAATTGAAAATTAATGGCCAGCAAAGAGGTATCTTCTCCTACGCCTTTACCGAAAGCTTCACGAAATTGGATGCGGATCTCGATGGGAATGGCGTACTTTATTTAGACGAATTACTCCAGTTCACTTCCAATTTAGTCAGTGAACGATTTGATAAGCAACATGTATTTACCGTTGTGCCGGCCACCATGACAAATATACCACTTATCCAGTTTGGCGATACCTTTTCACTACCCGAAAAAGAGATCTTGTTAGGCGGGCATATCGAAGAAGATCGCGTGATCGAGAGCATCATGACGCGGTTTCCACAACTAGCCGAATTGGAGGAGCAGTATCAATCGGATTACGACCAAATTATTGAATCACTGAAAAGCTAAGATTATGGGCCTAAAGATGAAAGAAGAAGACGCCCTGAAAGCGGACAAAAATTGGTTGCTGGTTCTCGCCTACATTGGTGCCAAGCGCACCCACGAACCCGAATTTCGGGAGCTGTTTGAGCGGATGGTACAGGAGGGCCATCAGCAAGCCCGCACCCTTTCCATGCTCTACGATTTCACGCCCATCCGAGCCGTCATTGAGGAAACAAGCTATCAGGCCCCTCCAACTCGCTAGCTTATGCCCGTATCCCGCACCGCCGAACTCGGCTTTCGCCAAAGCCATGCCTTCGTTATCGGCATCAACGAATACCAGGGGCTGGACGCCAATTTAAAAACAGCCCGCGGCGATTCCGAAGAAATTGCAAAGCGCCTCAAAGTGCTCCAGGGCTTCGACAACGTGTTGTTGATGAACAACGTGGGGAAGGAGCAGATTATGGCGTTGCTCAACTGGCTAAAAGCCACCGACCGGCCCGCTGCTATACGCATTCCGGATCAGGAGTTCTCGCTCGGTAGCAGGCCCTATCGGTCGCGCTCGGGTTGGCTCCGTCCCGCCACCGATTCCGGGCTCCCAACTGATCTTCCCGAAGTTGAATTGACTTTCGACGCAGCAACCCATAAACTTTTACTGGCCCCGGAAGCCACCTTCGACATTCAGCCCGAAGATTCCATTGTTTTCTACTACGCCGGACACGGCTTCCCCGGAGAAGTTAAAGACGGCCCGGCGGGCTTCTTAGCTCCTACGGATGCCCTGAACAAGCTGGTCGACAACGAGACGCTCATCCCGATGGATGAGGTCTACCACGCCCTGTCGGAGATCAAGTGCAAGCATACGTTGCTCATTCTCGATTGCTGTTTTGCGGGTAAATTCCGCTTTTCCAGTCTGAGCCGGGGGCGGCCCAGGCCCTTCCTCATGCCCATGTACAAGCGGCGCTACGAGCGCTATAAAAGCAGCGATGCCTGGCAGGTACTCGTGTCGGCCGGCCCGGAGCAGACCGCCAACGACTCCGCCAAGTGGGCCGCCATCCGGGATCATTCTCCCTTTGCCGTCACGCTGATCGAAGCGCTGGAAGGCCGAGCGGACATTCCCGCAGGTGCCAATCGCGGCAAAAGTGAAGGTGATGGTATCATTACCGCTACCGAACTCTTTTTGTACGTGTGGGACCGCGTTGAACGCCTCACCGGAGAGGTAAAACCCCAACACCCCGGCCTCTTCCCGATGGCCCAGCACCGCGAAGGGGAATTCATTTTTCTCAATCCCAAAATCGATTCCGATCGCTTTCGCTTTGCCGAAGACCCCGATAAAAACCCCTACAAGGGGCTACTGCCCTACGAACAGGCCGATAGCGCCGTGTTTTTCGGCCGCGAGCGGGTAGTGCAGCAGATAGTGGCCCGCTTGCAGCAGGAAGACCTCCTCTTCATTACAGGGCCCTCCGGATCGGGAAAGTCTTCCGTCGTCAAAGCAGGCGTCTTTCCTGCCCTCCAAGGGGTCGATGCTTTTCTGTACAGCCGTCCGAGCGAATTGGCCACCTCTGAATCCGCAGAGCGTAGAAAATTTCAGGAGTTAGAAGCACAGCTAACATCCGACCGTAGACAAGTACTGTTGCTGGATCAGTACGAGGAACTGTTCAACCTACCAGAGCAGGGCCCCGTGGAGTGGCAGCTCAAGAAGCTCATCGAAACGGCTATTAACCGGGGGAAGAAAGTGATTCTGACCATGCGCTCCGATTTCGAATGGCAATTGAAAAATTCCCGGATTGGCACTTACTGGAACAAAAAGCGGGTCTACCACATCCCTCCCATGGATCTGGACGAGCTGCGACAGGCCCTCACCGGCCCGGCCTGGTGGGCCATGTACGATTTCCGGGACCGTACGGAGACCGACGAAAAAGATACGGGCGAAGCACTCATCAACGAAATCCTCGAAGAGGTCGCCTACGCACCGGGGGCCCTGCCGCTGCTATCCTTCACGATGCAGTCTTTCTACGAGATCGCCCGCGATCGCCGGCAGCGGCTGCTGCTCGACGACTACCGCAACGTATTGCAGGGGGTAAGCGGGGCCCTTAGCCAACGGGCCGATACGCTGTACAAAGAGCTTTCCAGCGACGACCACCGCCGCACCATGAAGCACATCCTGCTGCGCCTGGCCACCCTGAGCGACGGCGGCTACACCCGTCGGCGTGTCTTCTTGAGCCATCCCGATATTCCGGATCTGAACGAGTTGGAGTTTCCGGATGATCAGGAAGGGAAGATCGTTCAGGAAGTATTAACCCTTCTGGAAGCCAAGCAATTAGTGGCTCAGGGAAAAGACAGCCAGGAGCGACGCTACGTCGAACCCGTGCACGATGCCCTCATCAATTTCTGGCCCCTCTGCCGCGAGTGGCTCGAAGCATTTGGCAAAGACAATCTCGTGCTCCAACGCCAATTGTGGCAGGCCGTCCTCGATCAGCACCTGGGTGAGCAATCGCCGCTATCCCAGAAGACAAAGGACAACTTTTCCCCCTACTGGGATACCAATCCCAAGTTGCAGCAACTGATCGTAGCCCTAATGAACGCCGGGAATGCTACCGCCCAACCAAACCAGAAAACGCCCCTGGGGGATGCCATCCAGGAGATCAACGAGCACCTGCGAGGAGACGACCGCCAACAATTCAGGGGGCTGCTGAATGAATGGCGAAATACCGGGACGATTCCCAATCTGGACGCTTTCATCCTCAGCGGCACCTCCGATGAAATATTGGCAATATACCTTAAGGAAGGCAAGCACTGGCTAAATCGGGCGGAAGAAGCCTTTATCCAAAAGAGCTGGGAAAAGCGTACCGAGGATATCCTCGAGCTGAAGCGCCAACGGGATGAGGCCCTCGCACAAAGCCGCAGCAATGGCAATGCCTTCAGAGCGCTCCAGCTGGATAAAAACGATCACACCCTCGCCCTGCGGCTGGCGGAGATGAATTATTTGCTCCACCCGGGGCAGCAATCGTCCGTTGAAATATTTCGGAACTTTCTCCACGATTTCGAGAAAGCAAAGTACGCGCATATATTTCGCGGGCACACGGAAAATGTGACCTCCGCTGCGTTCTCGCCCGATGGCAAGTACGTAGTGACCGGCTCCAAGGATAAAACCGCCCGGCTCTGGGATCGGCAAGGGAAGGCGCTCCAAACTTTCCGGGGGCATACGGGCAGGGTGTTTGCCGTCGCTTTTGCCCCCGATAGTACGAGGGTACTCAGCGGCTCCGACAACGGCACCGCGCGGCTCTGGGACTTGCAGGGCAATGAAATGCAATCCTTTCAAGGCCACGAAAAAGGAATCTACGCCGCCGCTTTCTCCCCCGACGGCAACCAAATCCTAACCGGCTCCTGGGATGGCACCGCAAAGCTCTGGGACTTAAACGGGCACGAAATTCAAACCTTTCACGGTCACGACGGCAACGTGCTGGATGTTGCCACCTCACCAGATGGGCGCCAGGTGCTAACCGGATCGAAAGATAAAACGGCGAAGCTCTGGTCGACAGATGGTAGCGAAGTGCAGACCTTCAGGGGGCATACCGCCGAAGTGAACGCCGTCGCCTTCTCGCCCGATGGCCAGTACGTGCTGACCGGATCAAAAGATGCCACCGCCAAAGTGTGGGACCTGGCCGGCCACGAACTCCAACACCTCACGGGGCATATGCCTCCCGTCGATTTGCTCGCCGCGGCGCACTTGGAAAAACTGCTGGAGGCAAGCATTACCTCCGTCGGCTTTTCGCCCGACGGGCAACGAATCGTCACCGCTTCGGAAGATAAACGGGCCAAAGTGTGGAACATGCAGGGCAAACAGCTCCAAACCCTGCGCGGTCATACGATGGGCCTCTACGACGCCACCTTTTCGCCCGACGGGCGACACCTGCTCACCGCCTCCAGAGATAAAACCGCCCGCTTGTGGATCGACTGGAATCGGGAAGGGTTTGAGACCCTGACTTTTCCCGCACAACGCACCGATATCGAGTGCGTCGCCCTCTCGCCGGACGGGCAAGCCATCTTGACGGGCGCCAGAGATGGCACCGTCACCCTGTGGGACATTCACGGTCGGGAAGTGCAGGTGATTAAAGCTCATTCCCGCAGTGTGGCAACCGTCGCCTTTTCGCCGGATGGACAGACCATCCTCACCGGTGCCGCAGACCGGACGGCCAGGCTCTGGGATACCGACGGTAACGAAATTCGCAGCTTGAAGGGCCACACCGGAAATGTAGAGGCTGCTGTTTTTTCACCCGATGGCCAACGCATCCTCACGGGTGCTATGGATAAAACAGCCAAGCTCTGGGACACCGCCGGCAACGAACTCCAATCCTTTCCGGGGCATTCCGCCGGGATACTATCCGCCACCTTCTCGCCCGATGGTACCCGGCTGCTGACCGGTTCGTGGGACCAAACAGCCCGATTGTGGGATCTCGAGGGAAACCTGCTCCATACCTTTCCGAAGCAGACCGATCGGATTTACGCCGTTGCCTTTTCATCCGATGGGCAATCCCTGCTTATCGCCTCCCGCACCGCCACCCTCTGGGATTTAGAAGGCAAGCAACTGCAGGAATTCGACGGGCAGAGCATTACGGCTGTCGCATTTTCACCCGATGGCCGTTGGATACTGACTGGCTCCGACGACAATACGGCCAAACTCTGGGATTGGCGAGGCAACGATCTCCAGCACCTCACCGGTCACACAGGCGGCATCACCGGCCTGGCTTTTTCGCCGGATGGTTGCCGCATTGTGACCACTTCGCGGGATAAAACCGCAAAAATTTGGCTATCGATCAAAGGGTACCTCCGGGAGCGGGTAGCGGCTTTTTCGGTGCAGGAACTCGAAGATGTCGGTCTGCAATTCCTGCCGGAGGATGTGGAAGCGCTGAATGGTATTTGAACCGAATTGCGATATAAAGTAATTCGGGTTCATTCCACTGAAATCCATCCGTGAATGGGCAACCGTTTAGTCATACCTGATAAAAAAGGTACCTATTTTCGTACACCCCGTATTTATGTCCAAACCGTTGTAGTCTGAAATCCAAGGATATCTCCTTCCGGAGTCAACCCAACGAAATAGACAGGATATTCCGAATCACTGCGCGCGCCATCGAGGCCGACAACGATATGCGTGAGGTGGGTGAGGTGTTCTTCCATAAACATATGGAGCGTTTTAAACGACTCTAACGCTGCCAATTGTTCGTATTCCTCGTACAGTTCAAATATCCATTCATAATTAGACCGGCCCTGGTGCCAGAGCTGGATTGCTTCCTCCGGATTGGACGGATCCAGGCCCAAAGCGGCACTGAAGCTTTCCTGGGTCAATTCTTCTAAATCAGCGTCTTTGCGGAAAACCGAAAGGTAGGCATCGGCTTCATTGGCCCAGGCTGGAAAGTAGAGGTCGTTCCCCAACTCAAAGAGGCGATTGTAGAGTTCATCGGTCGTAACCTCTTCTACTGCCTGATCCAGCAAAATTGCGTACCGAACTGCCAGGCGGGCAGTCAACGACATTTGCTCAATCTCAGCAGCGGACAATCCATTGTTGTTCACGTCGTAAGCATCTACCAACTTTTCTTTGGCGTATGCCAAGCTATCGTCAATATCTGTTTTGGTAATCCTGGCTCCGGGCTTGGAATCCCGGTGATCCATAAACCGATAAAAAATACCCGTGAGTTGTTGTTCCACCCCCTCTAATTCCATGAGCTTTTTACGGATATCTTTTCGGCTTACGATGGGATCATCCCCTGCTGCATCAAGGATTATTTGCGCTGCCTTTTCCAGTGCTGCGTGCACTTTTTGTTTTGCTAATCTTGCCATTTGAAGCGGATTAAATTTGTTGTATGGTAAAGATACGAGATTCGTGTTACCTCAGGATTATGTTTAGGCGTTTAGCACGGTAGCGTGGCCGCGTCAACTAGTTGGTGTTCCTATCCTCCGGGGATATTTCCGCCCATTTAGGAATTTCCCTACGAATGTATTTCTCACCAAATAATGATAGCTTACAAAGCAAATAATTGCAGTGCCCGAAAGCACCAGTATAAACTTCCCGACTGCCGGCAGGGGTAATTTCCAAATAAAGGCAGGGATGAGCGCAGTCAATGGCAAATGGATTAAGTAGACCCAATAAGAAGAATCTGATATGTATCGCATTCTAGCCGAATGCTCACTGTAATAACGAACAAACAGCCCTGTAATACCAAACAATAAAAGGCTGATCACGACCGAACTAAGAAGAATTAAAATCGTAGAATTACTACCAGGTTTTAATTCAAGGTTCAGAATTACCAGGCCTTGTACTATGGCTAAAGTAATAGCCAGAATAACACAAGCCCAATCGTGCCGTGTAAAAGTGCCTAAATGGTGTTTGGATTTATACAATACCCAACCAGACAGATAAAAAAACCAGAAATAAAGGAACGTATTCATATCCGGAACAAAAGAGACTGAAGCATCAACCATGGCCGTTCCCAAAAATGATAACACCAGGTATAGAAATCCTGAAAAAAATAAAACCCGAGCTCCCGGTCTGGTAATGATCCAGCCAAATATTTCATTGATGCGTTGGGTCAACTTGTTTGCATTCTTAAGAAAAAGAGCAGTAGCCACCGTTGCCGCGGTAATCAATATCAGATAATAGAGAAACCATAGATGAAATGTTTTCTCGGGTAAAAAGGCAGCAACGTGTGTCAGCCCCGCTGCAGCGGATAGAATTGGGTTTTCCTGACCGGAAAAAACGGCGCTGGTGTATCCAAATGAAAATATGGTTATTGGATAAAGAATAAATAAGAAAACAATAAACGGATATACAATCCTTAAAACTCTGTTTTTAACCATTTCCCCTGGTTGCCTTTCGTAGAAAAGCATCGCACCGAAAAACCCGGCTACGACAAAGAAAACCGGCATTCTGAAGGAATGAATAAAAAATACAATGAAGTCGTTAAAAACGTGCGTGGTTCTAGGATCCTTTAGCGACCAGGCGTCCGCAGGGAAATCCATATAGGTCATTGCTGAATGCAGTACAAGTCCTAAAAGCATCATAATAGCACGCAAAGCATCCAATGAATGGATTCGTTTTGTTTTGTTCGCTTGCTGATTCAAGGGGCTTGTTTTATAACTTATACCGACGTCGAAGTGGTTTAGCTGCGCTGCTACTTAATGGCGGGCCTCCAAACCATTTCGAGTACGGTACGGTATGATGCTGGCCAAAGGGGTTGGGGCTTGTCTCCAACCACTTTGCGTAAGGTATATTATTGATAATCATTTACGGTCTGTGTATCCGGAGTTAGATCGATAAAAAGCATTCTTACATAAATCTTGTTAGCTCTCATTTATTTTACTGTTTCTTGAAATAAACATTTCTAGCCCTTTCCTGTGAGAGTAGAAACCCTTTAATCGTTCTATCATTATCAAATTCAAAAATCCCTCCCAATCTATTATCTCTAAATGTATCTTCTTTAAAGACTTTCAGCGTTGACACCTCACTTCCTTGCCTGAATAGCTTCAGGTCAGCGTCTACGAGCTTTATCTCAAATTCAAAATCAAGCTCTTCTGAGTAGTAAATTCCCTCGAATTGAGATAGCTCTTTGGCTTTGTAGTCTCGGTATTCAAATCGGTAGAACTTTCTTACCTCCTGAGTGCCCGGATAATGATAATTCAGAACGGGAATTTCTGCTTCTTCAAAATCAAAACTGACCCTGGCCACAACTTGATTATTGCCACTTAACAATTGAAATGAATCATTACCTTCGGGTACTAGTCTGCTTTCGTATTGATCGGGTCTATTGTATCTCATTATTCCCTGGTCTCGATAAATTACTCGTTCCTTTTTGAGATCAGGGCTATAATAAGAACCCAGATAGGGTTTACTATCTTTTTTTGACATGAATAGATCAGGGATCTGTGTGCTTTCATCTGCAGCCGTTTCAACTCCAAGGGCTCGTAAAATAATATCTGCCACCTGGTAGGTGTAACTATTGGTATTGTACTTGAGAGAATTTGAAAAAGCAATGATCGAGAACCCATGCTCTTTAAAGTGAGCATGATTGCTTTGAAATCCCCTGGAATAGCCTCCGTGCCCTATAATTTCTTGAGCTTTATAGCTGTAGTGCTCTAACCCCGTGGAATATCCAATCTCACGACCATTGTTTAACATCCCTTTCGATAAAAGAAGGGCGGCTAACTTATCCTGATTAAATAATTGCTGTGTAAGATATTGATCCCAAAGTGCCATATCATTGATCGTGGATATGAGCTGAACAACACTGACGGGAGGTGATTCTTCGTTCGGGAATGGAATAAGGACATTCGTTCGATTCGTCTGATAACCTACCACACTTGGTACTCTATCTCCAGAATCACCCCCTGCAAAGTAGGTGTCATTCATTCCAATGGGCTTGAAAATAGTTTTTCGAATGTAATCTCTAAAATCTTCTCCACCGACTCTTGAAATGACTTCAGCTAGCAATTCATAATTAGAGTTCGAATAAAGATATTCTGTGCCTGGAGTAAAGTTCAATGACTTTTGCTTACATAGAAGCTCGATAATATAGCCTAATGGTAAAAAACCCTGAAATACTTCTCCACGGAAGTAGAGTAAGTTAGAATAATCCTTTACTCCGCTGGTGTGATGCAACACCTGGTAGATGGTAGGGTCAACGTCATAACTTGGAAACTCTGTGATATAATCGCGGACAGGGGCGTGAAGATTAACCCTACCCTCTGAAACCAGCTGAGCTATCGTGACTCCGATAAACTCTTTGGATATTGAGCTGAGAAAGAATGGGGTTTGGGGAGTCAGCGAAGCAGATTCTCCTAAAACCTCGCTCCCTTTTCCCCGAGCGTAGATCATCTCGTCATCGACGGTAATACCAATGATGATGCCCGGCTCCTCATTGGGGATTTCGGATAGAATTTTATCCACTTCTAGCTTCACCTGCTCAGAAATTTGGCCACTCAAAAAAGTGGAAAAGAGCAGACTAGCGTGTAAC